>CAVUJM010000023.1:0-20107 GCA_963741795.1 uncultured Chloroflexia bacterium | reverse complement strand
GTGACCGTACACTCTTCACACGCTATTCTTGTCGGAAGCATGACCAGCAACGATGCGCCATTCCGGGAGCCCTGCCCACCCATGACCACGGCCCAGACCGACGCAAGCCGCACCGACATCAATGACGTCGCGCCGATGCGGCGGCAATATCTCCAGATCAAGTCGCGCTATCCTGACACATCCTGTTGTTCCGGCTGGGCGACTTCTACGAGACGTTCGACGGCGACGCCGAAATCGCCGCCGACGTGCTGGACATCGTCCTGACCAGGCGCGAAGCGGGCAAGGGCCTCCGCGTGCCGCTGGCGGGCATCCCCTACCACGCCGCCGATGGCTACATCGCCCGGCTCATCGCCGCAGGGCACAAGGTCGCGATCTGCGAGCAGATCGGGAAGCCGACGAAGGGCAAGAAGCTGGTCGAGCGGGACGTCACCCGCGTCGTCACGCCCGGCACCGTCCTCGATCCGGCGATGCTCGACGCCCGGACCAACAACTACATCGCCGCCATCGTCATCGAGGGCAACCGCGCCGGGATCGCCCACGCCGACATCACGACCGGCGAGTTCCTGACGACCGAGATCATGAGGGAGCCAGGAGGAGGCCCTGCTCGCGCTGGGACGCGAGTTGCTCCGCCTCGCGCCGCCGAGATCGTCGTCCCGACCGACTTCAACGACGCCTCGCCCTCCCTCAGGCCGCCTGGTTCCCGGAAGAGCCAGCCTCAGCCGCACCGACGCCTGGCGCTGGACGGTCGACCGCGCGGCCGAGCGCCTGATGCGCCACTTCGGCGTCGAGTCGCTGGACGGCTTCGGCGCGACCGGCAAAGCCGCTCGCGATCCGCGCCGCCGGCGGTCTCCTGCAATATCTCGAAGAAACCCAGCTCAGCGGCCTCGACCAGATCACCTCGCTTGAGACCTACTCGACCAGCGGGTTCATGACGCTCGACGCCCAGACGCGCCGCAACCTCGAGCTGACGGAGAGCCAGCGCGGCGACCGCAAGCTCAGCCTGATCGCCGTTCTCGACCACACGCGCACGCCGATGGGCGCGCGCATGCTCCGGAAGTGGATCGGCCAGCCGCTGCTCGATGTCGAGGCGCTCAACAGCCGCCTCGACGGCGTCGAGTGGTTCACGAAGCACCCCGGCGAGCGCGCCGAGCCCGCGAGCTGCTCGGGAAGATCGGCGATATCGAGCGCCTTGCCAACCGCATCATGACCGGGATCGCGACCCCGCGCGATCTCGGCATGCTCCGCGGGGCGCTCCAGGCGTTGCCGGATCTCGAACCGTTGGTGCGCGACCTCCCCGGCACGCCGTCCCTGCCGGACGCGAGCGCCGTGGCGGACCTGCTCGCCAGCGCGATCGTCGACGAGCCGCCGGCCGTGCTCGGCAAGGCGCCAGTCTTCCGGTCCGGCTACGCCAGCGAGCTGGACGGCCATCGCGCCCGGGCGCGGGAGGCACGCGAGTGGATCGCCAACCTCGAACGCACCGAGCGCGAGCGCACCGGCATCAAGACGCTCAAGGTCGGCTACAACAAGGTCTTCGGCTACTACCTGGAGATCACGCAGGCCGCCCTCGCGAACGCCGAGCGCGAGCGGATGTCGCGTGGCGTCAGTGGCTCGCCGCTCCCGGACGACTACATCCCCAAGCAGACGCTGGCGAACGCGACCCGCTACTTCACGCCGCAGTTGAAGGAGTACGAGACTCTCGTGCTCACCGCCGAGGACACGCTGGCGAGCTGGAGGCCGACCAGTATCGCAAGCTGATGCAGCAGCTGGCCGGCTATCCGAGCGGCTCCTGCGCGCGGCGGCGGCGATCGCCTATATCGACGTCACGGCCGACCTCGCCGAGGTCGCGATCGACCATGACTACGTCCGGCCCGACCTCGCTACGACGACGCGATCGACATCGAGGCCGGCCGGCACCCGGTGCTGGAGGCGGCGCTGCCCGCCGGCGAGTACGTGCCGAACGACACGCGCCTCGACACCGACCGCGACCAGGTCGTCATCCTGACCGGGCCGAACATGGCCGGCAAGTCGAGCTGGCTGCGGCAGGTCGCGCTGATCGTGCTGATGGCGCAGATCGGCTCGTTCGTTCCGGCCGCACGCGCCTCGATCGGCATCGTCGACCGCATCTTCACGCGCATCGGCGCGCAGGACGACATCGCGACCGGGCAAGCGACCTTCATGGTCGAGATGCTGGAGATGGCGAACATCCTCCACCACGCCACGCCGCAGTCGCTCGTCGTGCTCGACGAGATCGGGCGCGGCACCAGCACCTACGACGGCCTCGCCATCGCCCGCGCCATCGTCGAGTACATCCACAACGCGCCACGCTCGGCTGCCAGACGCTCTTCGCCACGCACTACCACGAGCTGACCGAGCTGGCCGACGTCCTGCCCCGCGTCACGAACTACCGGATGGACGTGCTGGAGGACGGCGACCGCGTCGTCTTCCTGCGCAGGTCGTGCCGGGCGGCGCCGACCAGAGCTACGGCATCCATGTCGCCCGTCTGGCCGGCATCCCGCAGGCCGTCGTCCGCCGCGCCGAGGAGATCCTGGCCGACCTGGAGGCGCAGAGCCGGGGTCGCAGAACCGCTCGGGACGCCGGGAGGCAATGCGCCAGCCGGTGCCATCCGCCGCCCCTAAGATGCAGCTCACCTTCTTCGACGCGCCGAGCCCGGTGGTCCAGCGCCTGCGCGAGCTGGAGGTCGAATCCCTGACACCGCTCGACGCGATCCGCGTGCTCTTCGAGTTGAAGCAAGAAGCTGAAGGCTAATCAGGTCGCCCTGAATGCGATGTCCGGACAGAGGGCGGACGCACTGATGTGACGTCGTCCGGGCGCCGACGTGATACAACACCTGCGGCAGGCGTGCGCCTATCCGCCTGCAGCACCGCAACCTGCACAACACTCCGGAAGCCGAGGGACATGACGGCACCCGCCACCTCCACCGAACCCCAGACCATGCCCGCCAACCAAGGTGGGCGTTTTCGCCGTTGGAGCATCGCCGTCGCCGAGCGCCTCGGCGCCCTGACCATCGGTCAGCTCACCGCCATTCTCTGGATATCCAGCATCGTCATGGCCCTGATGCTGCTCGGCTCCTCTCGCGACTCCATCCGGGGCACGATGAACATCGTCGAGAACTGGGGCGCCGTTGAGCGCGTCGCGCTTTGGCAGAACTGGCTGGAGCCAGTCATCCCGCGCTACCAGCTCCCCACCGGCGTCATCGCCTGGGGCTTCCGCGCCGCGATGCTCTCCGCGTTCATCGCGCAGGTCGCCGCCTTCGTCGTTGTGATGCGCTCAAAGAACCCCTCGATGTGGAAGTGGATGATCGGCCCGATCGGCGCCCACATCCTCCAGGGCATCCTGATCATCCCGTCGAACTCCGACGTCTTCTTCTACGAGGCGGTCGGCGATTTCGCGGCGCATGGGCTTAACCCGTTCACCAGCGAGCTGATGGACTGGCCGGATCACCCCCTGATCCCGTTCAACTTCTGGATCGACATCGGGACCGTCTACGGCCCGCATTGGGTGAACTACAACCGCATCGTGATGAGCTTCGTCGGGCCGGATCCGATCACCGCGACGCTCGTCCAGAAGGCGCTTTCAGGCGTCTTCGCGCTCGCCCTTGGGGTGGTGATCTACTGGTTCGCCAAGCGGCTCAGCGGCGGCAACCAGACGCTCGCGGTTGCGGCCGGCGTGCTCGTCTCCTGGCAGCCGAACATGATCCTCGAGAGCTCGGGACAGGTCCACAACGACCCGCATACGGTCCTGATCGCGACGATCGGCCTTGCGGTCGTCGTCCTTGGCGGCATGGCGGCATTGCGCGCGGGCATCATCCTCGTCGCGGTCTCCGTGATGATCAAGTTCATCACCCTGCCCCTGTTCGGAGTGCTCGGCATCATGCGGCTCATCGACCGCAAGAAGCCGCAGGGGTGGACGAAGCGGATCTTTGGCAACTGGATCCTCGACGGCATCGCGATCGCCGCGGTGATCGTCGGGGCGTTCCTGCCGTACTGGGATGGCCCGGAGACGATCGACGAGATGCTGGCCGAGCCGTCGCGGCTCTACACGCACCCGGTCTGGCGTGGCATCCAGTCGCTGCTTGGGCTGCTCTTCCCCGATGCGGTGTCCGGCGGTTGGACGGCGGTCACGCGCCCCACCCTCCAGGTCGCCACGATCGCCTTGTCGATCGCCGTCGTGGTCTGGATGGGGTGGCGGCTCTGGCACGCGCCGCAGGTCTCGAGCGACCCTGGCGAGGACCCGCTCACGCCGGATGGCCTGCCGTGGTGGACGCCGACCCTGCTCTACGGCTGGCTGTTCATCTTCCTGATCCTGTCGTTTATCCCGGTGAACTCGCACCCGTGGTACTGGGTCTGGCCGGTCCCGGCTGTGGCGCAGGTGGTGGCCTACGAAATGCGGCACGAACGGAAGTGGACGCCGGCGTCGATGCCAACCTGGTTCTGGGTCTATATCTGGGGCAACGCGCTCATCACCCTCGCCTACCACACCCGCATCGCACGGTATTAGGCCAAGGTTTCAATTCGTACCGCCGCACCTTGTGTGCGGCGATTTGGGCCGGAGACAAAGGCCCACTTGCGCTTCTCGCCCTTACGGGCTCGGCCGGGCTCCGGCGGTACGAATGTCATTGCGACCAGCAACGGCAACGGCCCGGGAAATGATCCCCGGGCCGCTACCGTTCATGCCTGAGTTAAGGCCTATCCCTCGAACTGGATGTCGACCTTCATCTCGGTGTTGCCGCGGAAGAGAGTCGCGACCGGACAGGTCTGCTCCGCCTGCTCGGCGAGCTTGCGGAACTCGTCCGCGCTCAGTGCCCGGCACCTTGCCCTTGATGACCACGTTCGCGTGCTTCACCTCAAGCCCGCCGCCGTCCTTCGGGCCAACACCTACCGTCGACTCGACGTCCAGCGTCTCCGCCGGGGTGCCGTTCTTCGCGAGCACGCCGGAGAGGTTCATCGCCAGGCAGCCAGAGTGCGCCGCGGCCAGCATGTCCTCCGGGCTGGAGTAGCCGTTCGGCTCGCCGATACGGGACGGGAGCGACATCTTCACGTCCTTGAACGTGCCGATGCCGGAGCTCACGCGGCCCTCGCCGGTCTCGAGATCGCCTTCCCAGATCGTTCGTGCGCTGCGGTCGGTAATCGCCATGAATTCCCTCCTGATAGGCTAGACCATCCCCCGTGACGGATGATGGTCGACGTACATAGTCAACCTCGCGATTTCCGCGCCACGGCCGATTACGAGACCGGCGGTGGATCGAGATAGACGGTCTTGACCTGCGTGTAGAACTCCCGGGCCGTCTTGCCCTGCTCGCGGGAGTAGGAGCTGGACGCCTTATAGCCTCCAAATGGCACCTGGGGCTCCGCTCCGGCCGTCTCGGAGTTCACATGGACGATGCCGGCCTTGATCTCGCGCACGAACTGCATCGCGCGGCCCAGATCGCGCGTGAAAAGCGACGCCGAGAGGCCGTAGCGGACGCTATTGGCGACGGCGATCGCCTCGTCGACATCGTCGACCGGGATGATCCCGAGGATCGGGCCGAACATCTCCTCCTGCCCGAGGCGCGACGCCGGGTCGACGTCGGCGAACAGCGCCGGCGTGACGAAATGACCGTCCGGCAGTGACGAAGGGCGCTCGCCGCCGGTCAGCAGGGAAACGCCTTCGGCCTTCGCGCGCTCCACCTCGCCGGCTACGCGCTCGGCAGCCTTGGCGTCGATCAGCGGGCCCATCGTCGTCGCGTCGTGCAGCGGATCGCCAACGACCATGGCCTCGATGCGCGCCTCCAGTCGCGAAGTGATGTCGCCGACGATACGGCGGTCGACGATCGCGCGGCTCGTCGCGGTGCATTTCTGGCCGCTACTCATCATCGCGCCGTTCAGTACTTGCCCGACGGCATGATCGAGGTCGGCGTCCGCAAGCACGATCGCCGGGTTCTTCCCGCCCAGCTCGAGCTGGATCTTGGCCCCACGCGCTGAGGCGATCCTGCGGATGCCCTCGCCCACATCGCCGGAACCGGTGAAGGAGATCGCCACCACGCGGTCGTCCTTGACGATCGGGTCGCCCACCTCTCCGGCCGGCCCGGTCACGAGGTTGAGCACGCCCTTCGGCAGCCCGGCCTCCTCCAGCGCGGCAACGAAATGCACCGCGCAGAGCGGCGTCGCCGATGCCGGCTTGAAGACGACAGTGTTGCCGAAGGCGAGGGCCGGGGCGATCTTCCACGCCGGGATGGCGATCGGGAAGTTCCACGGCGTGATCACGCCGACGACGCCGAGCGGCTCGCGGATGGTGTAGAGCATCGTCGTCGGGTTCGCGCTCGGGTAGTGCTCGCCGACCGGCTGCTGCGCCTCACCCGCGTGATAACGGAGGATTTGCGCGGCCCGCATCGTCTCTCCGATGCCCTCCTTGAGCGTTTTGCCCTCCTCACGGGTCAGGTCCCGCCCGACTTCGCTGGCGCGCGCCATGAGGATCTCGCTCGCCTTGTAGAGGATGTTCGCGCGCGTGATAGCCGATGTCCGGCCCCACGCCTCGGCCGCCCCCTCCGCTGCTGCAATCGCCTTGTCGGCGTCTGCCGCCGTGCCCTGCGCGAAGTGCCCGATGACCTCGGACCATCGCGCGGGATTGCGGTTCTCGAAGGTCGCCTCGGAAGCGACCCACTCGCCGTTGATGAAGTTCCCGTAGACCGGGACGCTCTCGCGCTCACCGACCACACCGTTTGTACCCATGAGATTTCCTCCAGACCGATCACGCCAGATGGAACCCAGCCTATCAACCGAATGGTTGACCGGCAATTCATCCAGGCTGCCGTCGTCCACACCGCAACCGAACGCCAGACTGGGATAGACGGAGAAAGGAGCAGGCAGATAATGACATCAGCAGTACAGATACGAAACGCCGGCAAGCGGTTCGGGAGCCTCACCGCCCTCGACGATGTGATGCTGGAGATCGAGGCGGGAGAGATTTTCGGGCTCATCGGCCCGAACGGTGCCGGCAAGACGACGCTCGTTAACCTCATCACCGGGATGCTCCCCGCGGATACGGGAGAGGTCAGGACGCTGGGCCTCGACCCGATCAGGCAGGAGCGCGAGCTTCGGGAGCTGGTCGGGGTGCAATTCCAGGAAGCGGAGCTGCCCGCGATGATCCGCGTCCGCGAAGCGCTGGAGCTTTACGCATCGTTCTACCGGTCGCCTCGACCGTGGCGGCCGCTGGCCGAGCAATGGGGCTTGCAGGACAAGCTGGAATCGCGGTTCGACAAGCTGAGCGGCGGCCAAAAGCAGCGCCTCTTCATCTGTCTCGCTCTCCTGAACAGCCCCAGGCTGGTGGTCCTGGACGAACTGACGACCGGCCTCGATCCCCAGGCGCGCCGACAGAGCTGGGAGCTCGTAAGGGCGATCCGCGCGAGCGGAACGACCGTGCTCCTGGTCACGCACTTCATGGATGAGGCCGAAGCGCTCTGCGACCGGATCGCCATCATCGACCACGGGCGGATCGTGGCGCAAGGCAGCCCGGAGACGCTGACGGGCGGAACCGGTGATCGTCGGATCGTGTCGTTCACCAACCCGGAGATCGATCGCCTGCCCTCGCTGACCCCGTTTGGCTCGGTCGAAATTGACGGCCCGCGCGTCACCGTGACCGGCACGGGATTTCTGATGGCGAACGTTGCAGGCGAGTTGGCGCGCGCCGGGATCAATCCGACCGACCTGCGCGAAGAGCGCAACTCGCTCGAAGACGTCTTCCTGCGCATGACGCGGGGCACCACGGAGCATGTCGCATGAGATCCTTGGCCACGCTGACCTACACTGAGTTCAAGTTGACGCTTCGGGAGCCCATGGCGACCTTCTTCACGCTCATCTTTCCGCTCATGATCCTGGTGATGTTCGGATCGATCTTCGGCAACGAGGCAAGTCTCGATCTCGATGGCTGGGGAGCGATGGATGTGAGCGTGCAGGGCTATGTCGCGATGGTGGTCGGCACCGTGACCATGCTCAGCATACCGATCGTCGTGTCCTCCTACCGCCAGTACAGGATCTTCCGCCGCATGCGCGCAACGCCGCTCCAGCCCGCCACGATTATCGCCGCCCATGGTCTGGTCAACCTCGTGATGACCGCGCTGGGCCTGACGCTGCTCCTCGCGGGCGGGCGTGTCTTGTACGGGCTGCGGATGCCGGAGAACGCGACAGGCGTCATCCTCAGCGCGCTGGTGAGCTACGGGGCCTTCGCCGCCATCGGCTTCCTGATTGGCGGCACGGCACCGACCTCGCGCACCGCGCAGGTGATCGGCAACGTGATCTACTTCCCCCAGCTGTTCCTGGCCGGCGCGATGCTCCCGCGAGAGATGTTCCCCGATTCCCTTCGAACCTGGACGTCATGGTTGCCCATGACCCAAATGGTCGAGGCCATCCACGACCCGTGGACGACCGGCTCGGTGGACTGGACAGCGCTGGCGGCGTTGACAGCGATGGGCGCCGTCGCTGCCGCGTTCTCCAGCAGGATGTTCCGATGGGAAGGCTAGGGCGATTGCTGGGCGGCACGGCCCTGATCCGGCCAGGACTCGGCGCCTCGTCCAATGCTATCGACGAAGGCTGGTTCAGCTGGGTCCGGTGGTTCCAGTACGCGTTCACCGGCTTCACCCTCCTGGGCATCGTCGGCGCGCTGACCGCCGACGCGATCTCCACGCCAGCACGCATCATCAGCGTCATGATCGCGCTGTTCCTCGCGGGATGGATGTGGTTCCGCGGGCGATGGGAGCACATCGACACCAATGGCGACGCCCTGCTCTATTTCATCGTGATGCTGCCGCTGCTCGCGACAGCCATCCGGCTCTACGACGGGTTCGGGCTCCTGATCTTCGGCGCCTACTGGCAAGGGTTCGCCTACTTCCGGATCAAGACGGCCATGCTCTACGCCGTGGTCCTGACCATCCTGATCCAGATCGCTTTCAGCGACGCGACCAGCCTGTCGCCGAGCGAGATCTCCATCTCGTTGCCGCAGGTGCTCGGCGGAGTGATCGGACTGCTGGTCGCCGGGATGATGGCCGCCTTCATGGAGGGCCTTGGTCGCGAGGCAGATCGCCGCCAGCATCTCCTGAACGAGCTCCAGGCCGCCCAGGACGCGTTGGCGGCCCGGGAGCGGGAGTCCGGCATGATGACCGAGCGCCAACGGCTGGCCGGGGAGATCCACGATACCGTCGCCCAGCATTTCACCAGCATCGTGACCAACCTGGAGGCCGCCGAGTCGCGCGTGGCAGTCAACCCCGGCGCCGCGTGGGAACACATCCGCGCGGCACGGGAGGCGGCACGCCAGGGAATCAGCGATGCCCGCGCGATGGTGGCGGCGCTCCAGCCGCAGGTGCTGGAGGGACGGACGATCTCGGAGGCGCTGCGGCACGTCATCACCGGCTTCGCGCGGACCTCCGGAAACACGGTCCTCTTCGAGGAGGTTGGCACGATGGGGCAGATCGACCGACTCCAGGAGACGATCTTCCTGCGGGCGCTGCAGGAGTCGCTGCAGAATATCCGGAAGCACGCGGGTTCCTGCGCCGTGACGGTCTCCCTCAACTGGTTGGACGACGAGGTGATCCTCGACATCCAGGACGACGGCGCCGGATTCGACCTCGGCAGCGCTCCCCAGCCCTCGAACGGGCACCAGATGGGACTCCTCACGATGCGCCAACGAGTCGAGGGCGCTGGTGGGACGTGGTCGATCGAATCGTCCCCCGGCGAGGGCACGTCGCTGGCCGTGTCATTCCCGCTAGCGAGCACAGATGGGGGAGGCACCCATGGATAACACGAGACCGATCAGCGTGTACCTCGTCGACGATCACGCCATCGTGCGGACCGGTATCGCCGGGATGCTGGCCGATGTGGAAGATATCGCGGTCGTGGGCGAGGCGGGCGACGGACTGGCCGCCATTTCCGGTATCCGGGAGCTTGATCCGGACGTGGTGCTCATGGATCTGCGAATGCCCCGGCTCGATGGCCCGTCGACCGTCTCTCGCCTGCGGGAATCCGGGGATCACCGCGGAATTCTCGTCATCACCACCTACGACACGGACGCGGATATCGTCCGCGCGATCGAGTCGGGCGCGAACGGCTACCTACTCAAGGACGCCTCGCGCGACGAGCTTGTCCAGGCGATCCGGGCAGTCTCACGTGGGGAATCGTGGCTCACGCCTTCGGTCGCGACGCGGTTGATGGGCCAGATGCGAAAGCCCGCCAGCGAATCGCTCAGCGCACGCGAGACGGACGTTATCCGGCTTGTCGCGAAGGGTCACAGCAACAAGGAGATTGCCGCGGCGATGCATATCAGCCAGGCCACCGTGAAGACGCACCTGATCCACGTCTTCCGCAAGCTCGACGTCAACGATCGCACCGCCGCCGTCACCGTCGCCCTTGAGCGCGGCATCATCGCGATCTAGAAGGTTCCGAGCATCGCCCCTAGGTATTGCCTCTTCGCGGCAGGCAGGTCTGCCGATCGGTCGCCTATGGCCAATCGATCCGCGCCGAGCGGTTCTGCAGCAGCAGATCCGCCAGCACGATCGCCAGCATCGCCTCGACGACCGGCACCGCGCGGGGCACCACCGAAGGATCATGTCGGCCGTAGACGGTGATCTTCTCCGGCTGCAGGTTCTTGTTGATCGTGTCCTGCTCCTGCTCGATGGACGACGTCGGCTTCACCGCCACACGGACGATAACGTCCTCGCCGGTCGAGATGCCGCCCAGGGTGCCGCCGGCATTGTTGTTGCCGATCCGCACCTTCCCGTCCTCGATCAGGAACGGGTCGTTGCTCTCCGACCCGCGCGAGCGTGCCAGGTCGAACCCCCGACCGATCTCAACACCCTTCGTTGCCGGGATGCTGAGCATCGCCTGCCCGATCAGCGCATCGAGCTTGTCGAACGTCGGCTCGCCAAGCCCAACCGGGACGTTGACCGCCCGGGCTTCCACGACGCCGCCGAGGCTGTCCTTCGCCTCCTTGGCCGCCATGATCGCGTCGATCATCTTTTCCGCCGCGACGGGGTCCGGCGCGCGCACGATGTTCTGCTCGATCTGGTCGCGGTCGAACGTCTCGTTCCGGATACCGCCGATCTCGCTGGCGAAGCCGAAGACCTCGGCGCCCGCCGTCGCGAGGATCTTCTTCGCGATCGCCCCGGCCGCGACGCGGCCCCAGGTCTCGCGCGCCGACGAGCGGCCACCCCCGCGATGGTCGCGGTGCCCGTATTTGCGCCAGTAGGTGTAATCGGCGTGGCCCGGGCGGAACACCTCGCGCAGGTTGTCGTACTTCGATGAGTCGGCGTCAGCGTTGTAGGTGATCAGAGAGATCGGCGCGCCGGTGGTGATGTCCTCATACACGCCGGAGAGGATCTCGGCGCGGTCGCGCTCGCCGCGTGGCGTCGTCACCTTGCTCTGGCCGACGCGACGTCGATCCAGCTCGTGCTGGATCTCATCGACGGTCAACGGCAGGCCCGCAGGCACGCCCTCGATCACGACGCCGAGCGCGGGGCCGTGCGACTCGCCCCACGTCGTAAGGCGGAAGATCTTTCCGAAGCTACTCCCCATCGTCCCCGGTTTCCTGCCCTTCCATGGCGCGCATCCGCCGGCGCCCCTCATCAAAGAGGATGCCGTAGACGTCGTAGTTTAGGTCTGGCGTCTCGACGAACCCCGAAAGCTCGTACATCCGCCGGGACCGCGCGTTGTTCTTCTGCGTACTCAGGCCAATGCGGTCGGCGCCAGCATTCAGCATCCGCGAAACAGCCGCTCGCAGCGTCTCGCGGCCAAGTCCTTGTCCCTGACCATGCGGGATGACGGCGATCCGGTCAAGATGCGACCAGCCCCGGAAATGCGTGATCCCGAAGTACGCCACAGCCCGGCCATCGATCCGGCCGATCCAGATCTCGACGAAGGGCATTCGGGCGTACGCCAGGAACTCCTCGCGACAGTTGCGCCACAACCAGGGAAACGCCGCCGCGTCGAGCGCCATGAGCACCTCGATGGCCTCGTCTTCTCCACCGAACCACGGCTCAAACTCCATCTGTGGCGGCGGTGCGCCGACGAGCAGATCCTCCGGCGAGCGATGCTCGTACGTGAGGATCGACTCAAGCTTGTCGAACGAATTCCGCTCGTAAAAACGGGGGCGACGGATCTCGAAGGCGTCGAGCAGCACGAATGCCGCTTTCCCCTGCTCCCGTGCGGCATCGATTGCCGCCTCGAGCAACTCGTCCTCATGCTCAAAGGCATGAAGCACGTTCACGCTGGGAATGTCGCGGCGATGCCGCCATGGGGTCACGAGCAGGAACTCCCCACTCGCCGGGTGCCACTGGGACAGGCCCGGCGCCTGGATCACCAGCGACTCGGCATCGCCCGGACGCAAGCGCGGATGGCCTCCGGTGCGCAGGCGGGGTATATCAGCCGGGGTCAGGACCTGCACGACGTCATCCGGCAACTTGCGTCGACCGCGGGCGAACCGCCCCGGGATCATCGCACCTTCTCCAGGCCAAGCAGCCCGATCGCAGTCACCGGCACATGTGAGAACCCGGGCCGCGCGATGGTATATCGTCGCGGCACATACAGCGGGATCACCGCGACATCGTCGATCAACATTTGCTGTGCTTCCATGTAGAGATCCTGCCGTGCCGCGTCGTCCGCCTCCTGGCGAGACGCATCCAGCACGGCGTCATAGGCGTCGTTATGGTACCCCGTGTAGTTGTCGACGCTCGATGATGCCCACAGCATCCGTAAGAGCGCTTCCGGGTCCGGATAATCCATGCCCCAGAACACCGAGTATGCATCCCAAGCCCGATCACTCAGGCCAGATAAAAAGTCGGCCCAGTTCACCTGGACAGCTTCGATTCTCAGCCCCAGGTCACGGGCGAGCACATCGCGCATCGCCTCCACTGGCGCGGCGTCGGCAGCGAAGATACGGATCGGCGGGACGCTCGCGGCGTCGCCGTAGCGAGAGGCAGCAATCTCCCGGCGGGCAGCGTCGAGATCGAACGCCGGAAGATCCGCCCTCCAGGCGCGGCCCAGCACGCCGCTCGGGATCACCCCCTCCGGCGTCATCACGATATCGCCGAGCGCCGCGTCGACATACGCCCCAACGTCGAACCCGCTCTGGATCGCGCGACGAATATGGGGATCGTCGAGCGGCTCCTCCCGGCCCCCGAAGGCGACGTAAGAAAGTGCGAACTGCGGCGTCTCGAACACCTGATATCCATCCAGGCCAGTCGCCGGGTCCATCAGCAGCGGAACCAGGGGTGCCCAGGCGTCGTCGAGCAGGTCCAGCTCGCCATTCTGCAGCAGGTTCTCGGGCGCGCTGGCGGAGATTCCGAGCCGTATGCGAACGTCCGTGACCGGGATCTTCTCACCGCGCCAGCTGTCCACCGCCCGCAGCACAAGCTCGGTCTGCGGCTCCATCGATGCCACCCGGTATGGCCCGGAGCCGTTCAGCGCGAGCCACCATTGCGGGTCGCTCGTGTCCATCCTGCGATCGAGGATCGACGCCGGCACGGATGCCAGCCGCATCAGGAACGTGGTGGACGGTCCTTCGAGCGTGACCCGCACGGTGCGCTCATCGACGGCCTCGATTCCCGACATGGACTCGGATCGTCCTTCGATCACATCGGCCGAGCCGGCGATGTCGCCGAGGAACGTGACTCCAGCCAGCGGCAGACCGGCGGCCTCCGAGGTCGACGGGTGGAGCGCGCGGGAATATGACCATGCAACGTCCTCCGCATCGATGGCGCGGCCGTCGTGGAAGCGCGCGTCGTCGCGGAGCGAGAACGTATAGGTCGTCTGGTCCGGCGAGACGTCGATGCGCTCCGCAAGCTCCGGGATGGGCAAGAGATTCTCATCGTAGCCGACGAGCCCGCGGCAGATGTGACGAACGATGGTGTTCGTCTGCAGGTCGCGCGACAGCGCCGGATCGAGCGTTTCGAGCCCGCCGACCGGCCCGGCAAGGCGCAATCCATCCCGTGGACGCCACGGCTCCGCCTGGGCCGCCGCACCGCGGGGCCAGGCCAGCATGCCGGTAGTCCCGATGGCGGTCGCCATCAGCCGTCGTCGATCGAGATGGTGATCCAGAACGCCCGTATCCATGCGGAGGATGATACTACCCGGCTGTGGTCCGGCGCCCGGTAGGTACAATAGGGGGCACGTTGCCGTCCGACGTCTATCCCCGCCATCGAGAGAGCCCCATGTCCACCCAGATCCCCCTTTTCCCGCTCGGAACCGTTCTCTTCCCCGGCATGCCGATCCCGCTGCACATCTTCGAGCCGCGCTACCGGCAGATGATGCACGAGCATGGCGACGACACCTTCCCCTTCGGCGTCGCGCTGGTCCAGTCGGCTCGGCAGCCGCAGAGCAACTTCCCGTCGCACGACGTCGGCACCGCGGCCCTCCTTCTGGAGCGCGAGCAGCGGGACGATGGCCGCTGGGACGTTGTCGCGAAGGGCGAGCGCCGGTTCCGGATTGTGGAGATTGACGAGTCACTCCCGTACACGGTGGCGACGGTGGAATGGATCGAGGAAGAGCTCGGCGACCCGACCGAGGCGGACACGCTGCTGCGGATCGTCGGCGCCCAGTTCCACCGCTATGCCGGCGGGATCGCGCGGCTCACCGGGCGCCACTTTGTCGCCATGACGATCCCCGAAGACCCGGTTCGCGCCTCGTATGACCTCACGTCACGTCTCCCGCTCCATACATGGGAGCGCCAGCGCCTGTTGCAGGCGAAGACCGCCGTCGAGCGGCTGAGCGAGCTGTCCTATCTCGTCGAGCGCGAGCTTGCCCTCCTGCTCCGCGCCGGCGCCGCGGGCCTCGCCCTCAACCACCCGGGCGGGATGTTTTCACTGAACTAAATTCGGCCACAGGAAGATCTCGGACACATGGTCCGAGACATACGCAATCGCGACCCTGCGTAGATCTCGGACCATGTGTCCGAGACATCGACCGAAGGTCGATATTCACCCGTCCGCTACTCCTTCGATTCCAACAACTCCAACGCCAGACGCACCGTGCTCCCGATATCGTGCTCGCCCGTGTCGATAAAGAGGTCCGCCGCCTCGAACGCCGGCTGCAACCGCTCGTGCTGAACGGCGTAGATCTCCGCTGGCCAGGTCGGTGACCGGCGTTGCCGCACGACTTCGAGGTCGAGATCGAGCGCGATCAGCAGATCAGGGTCCCGCCGCTTCCAAAGGTCGCGAATGATGCTGTGCTCCTGTCCGACGGCATAGGCGCTGTATCCGCGCGCAACAAGTGCGTCGACGAGCGTCGTCTTCCCGGACGCGCATGGGCCGACAACGGCGATCCGTCGCGAATCGCCGTTTGCCTGCGCATCGTCGTGGAGCGGTCGATCACTCATCAGCCCGTGCCTCCACCGCGAAGGTCGTCAGCGCACCGGGAACTGCGCGCTCAGCCGCCGGATCGGAATCGCGGCGTCATCCTCCCGGATCGTCAGCACGACGACGGCCATGTCGTCGCCGGGCCGGTCAGTATCGCGCTCCAACGCGTGCGCGAGGATCTCATCCGCAACCTCCGTCGCCGTCCGATCAGCCAGCATCGTTGTGTGGGCCAACGTCTGGAAGTCGACATCCGCGAGCTGGCCCCGACGCCCGGAATGCGGTATGCCGTCGGTAAACATCGCGATCGTCACGCCCGGCTCGAGCGGGATCTGCATCACTTCCGGCCGCGTCCACTGGTAACGCCCGATCGGGCCGGATGAGACCGGCACCACTCGCGCCTCGCCGCCCTGGACGAGCAACAGCGGCGCCTCGGCATTGCGCGTGACGACGATCGTCTTCGTTTTCATATCGACGGAGAGCAGATCAAACGTCGCGCTCACCTGGCCGTGGCGGAAGGCGAAAAGATGGTCATGCGTCGCTCGGGCCACGGCGCCATCGCGCACGCCGTCCTTGATCAGCCCGACCGCCTTCGCCGACAAGAGCAGGCTCAGCGTCTTTGCCGCCTTGCCGGAACCTTGCCCGTCGATCATGACCATCGAAAACCCGCCGCCGGGCCGTTCGATCAGCTCCACCGTGTCACCGCTCTCGCGGCTGGCGTATTTCTCCGTCTTCGCGAACCCGACGTCCACCGTGATGTGCGTTTCCGGGCGCATCCCCACTCCTCAGTCCCTAACCCGAACCCTCTGGGCTCTATTGTCACCCATCGAAAGGACCGCTGCCGCGCGGAGCCTTTCGGGGTAGAATTCGCGATGGTTCGGGCACTCGCCCGGCACGACCGGAGGCGCCGCGTGACCTCGCTTGTCACCTACGATTTTCACAACACCATCGCCAACTGCGACGAGTGGTTCTTCCTCGAGATCCGCGATCTTCCGCTACGCACTATCGAGCAGCTCGCGCCCGACGCACTCGAACGGCACGCGCCCGACGCGATCGTGGCGACGTACCGCGAGCTCCGGAAGGCCGTCATGGCGTCCGGCAAGGAAGTCGACGCCGTCGAGGGCGTCCTCCGCGTCGCCACCAGCTTCGACATTGGGCTGGACCGCGATGAGGTGGACGAGACCGTCGCGCGCCTGATGCACGCCGCCGCCGAACACGCCACGCCGATCCCGGGCGCGGTTGAGGGGATCCGCGAACTTGCCACGCAAGGGATCACGATCGGCATCGTCTCCAGCGCGGTCTACCACCCCTTCCTCGAATGGACGCTGGAACGGTTCGGCGTAGCGGAGGATCTCGGCTTCATCATCACCTCGGCCAGCAGCGGCTACTACAAGTCCGACCCTGAGATTTACCGCGCCGCGATGCGACAGGCAGGGAGCGACGTCGCGCACAGCATCCACGTCGGCGATTCCGAGAAGTGGGACGTCTGGTCGGCGAAGGAGGCCGGGATGCGGGCCGTCTGGTTCCGGAACGGAAACGCCGACACGCTTGTCGACCGCCCGATCGACGTCCAGCCGGATCACACCGTCACCTCCATGACCGAGGTCGCTCCATGGGTCATCCGCGCGCTGGAGATCGGCCGATGACGGAGGAGACGACGCCAGCCCTGCGGATCGACATCTTCACCCTCTTCCCTGGCATGTTCGAGGGCGTCTTCGGCGAAAGCATCATCAAGCGAGCGCAGGCGAAGGGGTTGATCGACATCGCCGTTCACGACATCCGCGACTGGACCTACGACCGGCACCGCACCGCGGATGACACCCCTTACGGCGGCGGAGCCGGGATGGTGATGAAGGCGCCGCCGATCGTCGAGGCGGTCGAGGCCGTGCTGGGCGACGACCTGCCGGAAACCCATATCGCGATCATGTCGGCCGGGGGCCGCCGCTACACGCAGGGCATCGCGCACGAGCTCTCCGGCAAGCGGCGCATCGCGCTCATCTGTGGTCACTACGAGGGCATCGACGAGCGGGTCTCGGAGCTTCTGGACGCCGACGAGCTGTCGATCGGCGATTACGTGCTAACCGGCGGCGAGCTCGCGGCGATGGTCATCGCGGACTCCGTGATCCGGCTGGTGCCTGGCGTCATCACCGAGGCGAGCATCCTCGACGAATCGCACTCCGACCTCGCCGGCGCGGGCGTCGAATATCCGCACTACACCCGTCCGGCGGAATACCGGGGCATGACCGTGCCGGACGTGCTGCTCAGCGGCAACCACGCGAAGATCGACGCGTGGCGGCGAGAGCAGGCCGCGAAACGTACGGCGCGCTGGCGCCCGGATCTTCTCCCCGGCGACGAATGAGCCCTTACGGCCGAGCGGGCACGAAGGTCGCCGCCTGGAGATCCTGCAGGACGCGCAAGCTCTGGAACTCCCGCTCGGCAACATGGCGGATATAGAGCGCGGTCAGGTACTGGATCTCCTGCTTCTCCTCCAGGCTCGGCTTCAGCCGCGCGGCGACGGACAGTCCGTCTCGTTGGAGCACTCGCAGGTACTTCTGGGCGTTGATCGACGCCGGGACGGAGCCGGGGTCCTCGTTCCGACAGTCCTCACAGAGCATTCCGCCCAAGCTCGCCGAGAAGGCGTTGACCTGCGCCGCGATTGGGCGATGGCAGTTGACGCACTCGAACAGCTCGGGCCGGTAGCCGAGGATGCCAAGCAGCGCCATCTCAAAGTGGCGCGTCAGCATCCAGACGTCGAGCCCGTCATTCATCAGGATCAACGTGCTGACCAGCAGGTCGTAGATCCCGGAATGCTCCTCGCGCGGTTGCGTGAAGGCCCGCACGAGCTCGGCGTAGTATGAGGCGTGCCCGTATGACTCGAGGTCGGTGCGCAGGCGGTCGAAGCGGCGGATCGGCACGACGGACCGGACGACGTCCAGCTCGCGGCCACGCGCCAGCTCCAGGGTGGCGTTGGAGAAGAGATCGAGCCCGGGACCGAGGCGGCTCTGCGTCTTGCGGGCACCCTTCGCGATAACATCCAGCTTGCCCATCGTTGGCGTAAAGAGGACGAGAATCCTGTCCGCCTCGCCGTAATCCAGGCGGCCGAGCACGATCGCGTCCGAGCGATACAGCTTGTCCCTGAGGGAGTTGGGCATCCGGGAATGTCCTGCGCGCGCCAGTGGGCCGGGAGAGATCGGGCATCCGATCCGTTCCTGCATAACATTACCGCACCCGATCTGGCACAATTGCCGATAGCCTGCCCCGCCTCGCGGACGGGCTCCGTCGTGGCGTCATCTCTGGAAAGAGCGCGTCACGTTCATTAACAGGTGGGCCTCTTCCCGATATGTCGACCGACGTCTCGATCCTGGCCGCGTTCATCGCGGGTGTGTTCTCGATCACCTCGCCTTGCGTGCTGCCGCTGATCCCGATCTATCTCACTCATATCGCCGGCGTCTCCGCCGCCGAATCCGAGCGGACCGCGCGCAGCGTCATCATGCGCAACGCGGCGGCTTACGTTGTCGGGTTCTCGCTCGTCTTCATCCTTCTCGGCGCGTCGTTCGGCGCGGTCGGGGCGTTCGCCAGCGGGCTCGACTTCTTCTCGCAGAACAAGCTGTGGCTCGTGCGCATCGGCGGGCTGCTGCTCGTCGTGCTCGGCCTGCACCAGCTCGGCATCTTCCGTATCCCGTTCCTCTACCGCGATGCCCACATGCAGCTCGACGGCGGGAGCCCGGGAACCGTCGGCTCCTCCTTCATCATCGGGGTCACGTTCGGGGCCGGCTGGAGCCCGTGCATGGGCCCGATCCTCGGCGCCATCCTGACGATGGCGGCCGGCCAGGGGAGTATCGAGCGGGCCACCATGCTGCTGGCGATCTACTCGCTTGGTCTGGCCGTGCCGTTCCTTGGGTTTGCCCTGGCCTTCAGCTCGCTCCCGAACATCATCCGCAAGATGAACCGGCACCTGCATATGATTACCACCGTCAGCGGCGCCGTCATGATCGGCGTTGGCGTTATCATGGTCCTCGGTATCTACGAGAACCTGTTCACGGAGATCATCCGCAACGCGCCGTGGACGCCGTACGAGCCAGAGCTCTAGCGCCCCGCACCGCGGGCACGTCCTTTCCCGCGCCATCGCCCATCACGCTCCCATTACCTGGATCGGACACCCTATGGCGGACGTCACCCTGCAGTCGAATCCGAACAAGCGCTCCCGCTCGACGATCGAGATCGTCGTCGACAAGATCTGGCGCTTCTTTACGTCGGTGCGCAACGCGATCTACGAGATCTCGTTCCTGACGCTCCTCGTACTGATCGGGACGCTGCGCGGAAGCTCCGTGCCGCAGTGGATCGCTGACGGCATTCCCGCCCTACAGCCGGTGGTCGATCGCTGGTACGCCTGGGACGTCTACCGTTCGTTCGTCTTTGCCGCGACGCTGGCGATCATCGCCGTCGCGATCGTGATCTGCACGCTGAACCGCGTTCCGGGTATCTGGGCCGTCATCACCCACCCCAAGCTCACGACCACACACGGCTTCCTGCGCGGCGCGGAGACCAACGCCGTCTACACGACCACGACCACGGCCGATGAGGCGTTCCGCACCATCGAGGGCACGCTGAAGGGCAAGCGGTACCGCCTCCTGACCGAGAAGGTCGGCGATGAGACACATCTCTATGCCGACAAGAACCGCTTCTCCAAACTCGGGACGTTCCCGTTCCACCTCGGCCTGATCCTGATCCTCGTCGGCGGCATCGTCGCGTCTGTCTACGGCTTCCGTGACAATG
>CAVUJM010000022.1:0-136209 GCA_963741795.1 uncultured Chloroflexia bacterium | reverse complement strand
GTCCGATCAGCCAGCATCGTTGTGTGGGCCAACGTCTGGAAGTCGACATCCGCGAGCTGGCCCCGACGCCCGGAATGCGGTATGCCGTCGGTAAACATCGCGATCGTCACGCCCGGCTCGAGCGGGATCTGCATCACCTCCGGCCGCGTCCACTGGTAACGCCCGATCGGGCCGGATGAGACGGGCACCACTCGCGCCTCGCCGCCCTGGACGAGCAACAGCGGCGCCTCGGCATTGCGCGTGACGACGATCGTCTTGGTTTTCATATCGACGGAGAGCAGGTCAAACGTCGCGCTCACCTGGCCGTGGCGGAAGGCGAAAAGATGGTCATGCGTCGCTCGGGCCACGGCGCCATCGCGCACGCCGTCCTTGATCAGCCCGACCGCCTTCGCCGACAAGAGCAGGCTCAGCGTCTTTGCCGCCTTGCCGGAACCTTGCCCGTCGATCATGACCATCGAAAACCCGCCGCCGGGCCGTTCGATCAGCTCCACCGTGTCACCGCTCTCGCGGCTGGCGTATTTCTCCGTCTTCGCGAACCCGACGTCCACCGTGATGTGCGTTTCCGGGCGCATCCCCACTCCTCAGTCCCTAACCCGAACCCTCTGGGCTCTATTGTCACCCATCGACAGGACCGCTGCCGCGCGGAGCCTTTCGGGGTCGAATTCGCGATGGTTCGGGCACTCGCCCGGCACGACCGGAGGCGCCGCGTGACCTCGCTTGTCACCTACGATTTTCACAACACCATCGCCAACTGCGACGAGTGGTTCTTCCTCGAGATCCGCGATCTTCCGCTACGCACTATCGAGCAGCTCGCGCCCGACGCACTCGAACGGCACGCGCCCGACGCGATCGTGGCGACGTACCGCGAGCTCCGGAAGGCCGTCATGGCGTCCGGCAAGGAAGTCGACGCCGTCGAGGGCGTCCTCCGCGTCGCCACCAGCTTCGACATTGGGCTGGACCGCGATGAGGTGGACGAGACCGTCGCGCGCCTGATGCACGCCGCCGCCGAACACGCCACGCCGATCCCCGGCGCGGTTGAGGGGATCCGCGAACTTGCCACGCAAGGGATCACGATCGGCATTGTCTCCAGCGCGGTCTACCACCCCTTCCTCGAATGGACGCTGGAACGGTTCGGCGTAGCGGAGGATCTCGGCTTCATCATCACCTCGGCCAGCAGCGGCTACTACAAGTCCGACCCTGAGATTTACCGTGCCGCAATGCGACTGGCAGGGAGCGACGTCGCGCACAGCATCCACGTCGGCGATTCCGAGAAGTGGGACGTCTGGTCGGCGAAAGACGCCGGGATGCGCGCCGTCTGGTTCCGGAACGGAAACGCCGACACGCTTGTCGACCGCCCGATCGACGTCCAGCCGGATCACACCGTCACCTCCATGACCGAGGTCGCTCCATGGGTCATCCGTGCACTGGAGATCGGCCGATGACGGAGGAGACGACGCCAGCCCTGCGGATCGACATCTTCACCCTCTTCCCTGGCATGTTCGAGGGCGTCTTCGGCGAAAGCATCATCAAGCGAGCGCAGGCGAAGGGGTTGATCGACATCGCCGTTCACGACATCCGCGACTGGACCTACGACCGGCACCGCACCGCGGATGACACCCCTTACGGCGGCGGAGCCGGGATGGTGATGAAGGCGCCGCCGATCGTCGAGGCGGTCGAGGCCGTGCTGGGCGACGACCTGCCGGAAACCCATATCGCGATCATGTCGGCCGGGGGCCGCCGCTACACGCAGGGCATCGCGCACGAGCTCTCCGGCAAGCGGCGCATCGCGCTCATCTGTGGTCACTACGAGGGCATCGACGAGCGGGTCTCGGAGCTTCTGGACGCCGACGAGCTGTCGATCGGCGACTACGTGCTAACCGGCGGCGAGCTCGCGGCGATGGTCATCGCGGACTCCGTGATCCGGCTGGTGCCTGGCGTCATCACCGAGGCGAGCATCCTCGACGAATCGCACTCCGACCTCGCCGGCGCGGGCGTCGAATATCCGCACTACACCCGTCCGGCGGAATACCGGGGCATGACCGTGCCGGACGTGCTGCTCAGCGGCAACCACGCGAAGATCGACGCGTGGCGGCGAGAGCAGGCCGCGAAACGTACGGCGCGCTGGCGCCCGGATCTTCTTCCCGGCGACGAATGAGCCCTTATGGGCGAGCGGGCACGAAGGTCGCCGCCTGGAGATCTTGCAGCACGCGCAAGCTCTGGAACTCCCGCTCGGCAACATGGCGGATATAGAGCGCGGTCAGGTACTGGATCTCCTGCTTCTCCTCCAGGCTCGGCTTCAGCCGCGCGGCGACGGACAGCCCGTCTCGCTGGAGCACGCGCAGGTACTTCTGGGCGTTGATCGACACCGGGACGGAGCCGGGATCCTCGTTCCGACAGTCCTCACAGAGCATTCCGCCCATGCTCGCCGAGAAGGCGTTGACCTGCGCCTCGATTGGGCGATGGCAGTTGACGCACTCGAACAGCTCGGGCCGGTAGCCGAGGATGCCAAGCAGCGCCATCTCAAAGTGGCGCGTCAGCATCCAGACGTCGAGCCCGTCATTCATCAGGATCAACGTGCTGACCAGCAGGTCGTAGATCCCGGAATGTTCCTCGCGCGGCTGCGTGAAGGCCCGCACGAGCTCGGCGTAGTATGAGGCGTGCCCGTATGACTCGAGGTCGGTGCGCAGGCGGTCGAAGCGGCGGATCGGCACGACGGAGCGGACGACGTCCAGCTCGCGGCCACGCGCCAGCTCAAGGGTGGCGTTGGAGAAGAGATCGAGCCCGGGACCGAGGCGGCTCTGCGTCTTGCGGGCACCCTTCGCGATAACATCCAGCTTGCCCATCGTTGGCGTAAAGAGGACGAGGATCCTGTCCGCCTCGCCGTAATCCAGGCGGCCGAGCACGATCGCGTCCGAGCGATACAGCTTGTCCCTGAGGGAGTTGGGCATCCGGGAATGTCCTGCGCGCGCCAGTGGGCCGGGAGAGATCGGGCATCCGATCCGTTCCTGCATAACATTACCGCACCCGATCTGGCACAATTGCCGATAGCCTGCCCCGCCTCGCGGACGGGCTCCGTCGTGGCGTCATCTTTGGAAAGAGCGCGTCACGTTCATTCAACAGGTGGGCCTCTTCCCGATATGTCGACCGACGTCTCGATCCTGGCCGCGTTCATCGCGGGTGTGTTCTCGATCACCTCGCCTTGCGTGCTGCCGCTGATCCCGATCTATCTCACTCATATCGCCGGCGTCTCCGCCGCCGAATCCGAGCGGACCGCGCGCAGCGTCATCATGCGCAACGCGGCGGCTTACGTTGTCGGGTTCTCGCTCGTCTTCATCCTCCTCGGCGCGTCGTTCGGCGCGGTCGGGGCGTTCGCCAGCGGGCTCGACTTCTTCTCGCAGAACAAGCTGTGGCTCGTGCGCATCGGCGGGCTGCTGCTCGTCGTGCTCGGCCTGCACCAGCTCGGCATCTTCCGTATCCCGTTCCTCTACCGCGATGCCCACATGCAGCTCGACGGCGGGAGCCCGGGAACCGTCGGCTCCTCCTTCATCATCGGGGTCACGTTCGGGGCCGGCTGGAGCCCGTGCATGGGCCCGATCCTCGGCGCCATCCTGACGATGGCGGCCGGCCAGGGGAGTATCGAGCGGGCCACCATGCTGCTGGCGATCTACTCGCTTGGTCTCGCCGTGCCGTTCCTTGGGTTTGCCCTGGCGTTCAGCTCGCTCCCGAACATCATCCGCAAGATGAACCGGCACCTGCATATGATTACCACCGTCAGCGGCGCCGTCATGATCGGCGTTGGCGTTATCATGGTCCTCGGTATCTACGAGAACCTGTTCACGGAGATCATCCGCAACGCGCCGTGGACGCCGTACGAGCCAGAGCTCTAGCGCCCCGCACCGCGGGCACGTCCTTTCCCGCGCCATCGCCCATCACGCTCCCATTACCTGGATCGGACACCCTATGGCGGACGTCACCCTGCAGTCGAATCCGAACAAGCGCTCCCGCTCGACGATCGAGATCGTCGTCGACAAGATCTGGCGCTTCTTTACGTCGGTGCGCAACGCGATCTACGAGATCTCGTTCCTGACGCTCCTCGTACTGATCGGGACGCTGCGCGGAAGCTCCGTGCCGCAGTGGATCGCTGACGGCATTCCCGCCCTACAGCCGGTGGTCGACCGCTGGTACGCCTGGGACGTCTACCGCTCGTTCATCTTCGCCGCGACGCTGGCGATCATCGCCGTCGCGATCGTGATCTGCACGCTGAACCGCGTTCCGGGCATCTGGGCCGTCATCACCCACCCGAAGATCACGACCACGCACGGCTTCCTGCGCGGCGCGGAGACCAACGCCGTCTACACGACCACGACCACGGCCGATGAGGCGTTCCGCACCATCGAGGGCACGCTGAAGGGCAAGCGGTACCGCCTCCTGACCGAGAAGGTCGGCGATGAGACACATCTCTATGCCGACAAGAACCGCTTCTCCAAACTCGGGACGTTCCCGTTCCACCTCGGCCTGATCCTGATCCTCGTCGGCGGCATCGTCGCGTCTGTCTACGGCTTCCGTGACAACGAGTTCGTCATTCCGGAGGGCAGCCGGCGCAACGTCGGTCACGGCACCGGCCTGTCGGTCGAGCTGAACCGCTTCCGTGACGACTGGGCGGCAGTCGGCGTCCCGATCGACTATCGCAGCGACGTGACGGTCTACGAGAACGGGGAGCCGGTGAAGACGGGCTCGATCCGCGTCAACCACCCGCTCAGCTACCGGAGCGCGACGTTCTACCAGTCGAGCTTCGGCAACGCCGCCCAGATGACCGTGCTCGACAGCGGCGGCAACGTCGTCTACAGCGACGCGACCGACCTCGGGCTGTTCACCAAAGCCGACAACCCGGACGCGCCGGCCGGCATCATCCGCCTGCCCGGTGAGGGCGTCCAGCTCATCCTCATCGCACCCGATGCCGATCCGGCGAGCCAACCGGAGCTCGACACCATGAACCTCCAGAGCGGCCAGCTTTGGGTGTCGGTCGAGCCGCTCGGCGACAGCACGACCGTGTCCGGTACGGGTGATGACGGTGTGGTTCTTGCGCAGGGAGAGCCGCAACGGGTCGGTGGCTATACGGTCACGTTCGAGCGCGAATCCCGATTCACCGTCCTGCAAGTCGGCTACAACCCGGCGATCCCGATCTTTATCATCGCCGTGTTCTGGCTGCTTGGCGGGCTGATGATCACGTTCTACTTCCCGCACCGGCGCGTGCGTGGCATTATCGCCCGGGAAGAATCCGGCACGGTAGTCCGCCTCGCTCCCCTCTCGAAGCGAGACTGGAGCGGCAAACGCGACTTCTTCGAGCTGGTCGAGAAGCTGAACGATTCGTTGGGCGTTAAGCCCGAGATGCAGCTCCCGGCGAACGCCTCCGATTACGACGGCCTGAGGGCCAAAACGACCTGATCGACGTACACACGGTAGAATGGGGCGAGCGATTCGCCTCTTTCCCCGTCCGCCCCCTTATCCTGGAGCATCGTTCCTATGGATGGACTCGTCCGGTTTTCGTTCTATGCCTTCGCCGCGGCCTCGATGTCGATCATCACGGCGGCCCTTGCCTACATCGTGTTCACCGTCGGGCGCGTCCGCGTACTGCGACAGACCATGGCCACAACGACCGGCCACACCATCACCAGTAACGAAATCCGCCAGGAAGCGGGGCCGATCGGCTTCGCGCGCTGGGGCACCATGCTGACGTGGTTCGGCATGTTCTTCGCCGGTGTCGCCGTCGTCACGCGCTGGATCGCGGCCGGCCACTTCCCGCTGTCGAACATGTACGAGTACTCGCTGGTCTTCCTGTTCTCGATCAGCCTCATGTATCTCGTCTTCGAGCGCCTCTATGGCGTCCGCCAGCTCGGCGCCGTCGTGATGACCATCGCCGCTGGCATGTCGCTCTACGTCTGGTCGCTCGATCCCAGCATGCGCGAGGTCAACCCGCTCATCCCGGCGCTCCAGGCGAACGGGATCATGGCGTTCCACGTCGGAAGTTTCAACCTCGCCTACGCGACCTTCGCGGTCTCGTTCGCCGCGGCGGTCATGTTCATCGTCGCCGAGCGGTGGCAGCCGGTCTGGCTCCCAAGCGCCGAGATGCTGGACGACATCGCCTTCCGCGCCATTACCTTCGGCTTCCCGATGTTCACCCTCGGACTCATCCTCGGTTCTGTCTGGGCGCATGACGCCTGGGGCGTCTACTGGCAGTGGGACCCGAAGGAGACCGCCGCGCTCTTCACGTGGCTCGTCTACGGCGTCTACTTGCACACTCGCTCGCTTCGCGGATGGCGCGGTCGCCGCAGCGCTTACGTGCTGCTCTTCGGTTTCGCCGCGACGATCTTCACCTACTACGCGAACTACTTCCTGGGTGGCCTGCACGCCTACGGTGGCGTCTAGATAGCCGGAACGGGAATGGACTCGACAACCATCGAATCAACGGACGGGCAGGCCACGACGTCGGCGCCGTCCAAAGCCTCGCGCTGGACCCGGCTGGCGCTCGCCGCCGCCGTCGCGCTCGCCATCATCGCCGCGGCATGGATCATCGGCGATCGCCAGGGTTGGTCGACGATCGGCAGCGGCGGATCCAATGCGCAACTCCTGCCGAAGGTTGGCGAGCCGGCTCCGGAGCTCGTCACGCTGCGCGAGGACGGGCAGCCGATGATCCTCTCGCAGTTGCGCGGGCAACCAGTTTGGATCAACTTTTGGGGCTCGTGGTGTCCGCCGTGCCGCAGCGAGATGCCGGACATCCAGCACGCGTATGAGACGCTGACGCCGCAGGGACTCAACATCGTCTCGATCTCGATGCGCGAGGATCCCGCCAAGGCGATCGCCTACCGAAATCAGGTCGGGGCGACGTTCCCGGTCTATATCGACCCTTCGTACCTGTCGTCATACATCGACCCGGAGAAGAACCCGGAGCTCGCCGCCCAGATGCAGAAGATGCACGCGGATTGGCAGGTGAACAACTTCCCCACGCACATCTTCATCGATGCGGATGGCATCGTGCAGCGGGTGGTCATCTCCCAGATGACCTACGACGAAGCGGTCGGGTACGGTGAGGAGCTGCTGAACCTCCAGGGTCGCCTGGAGGAGCCGATCCTCGCCGAGCGCACCCGGTTCCCGGCCGCCGTCGCCTGACGACGGGCGCTACGCCGGCGGATCCGCCTTGATCTGGCCAAGGCGTCGGATTTCGGGCCATGCCAGGGCAATCAGCGGGACGACGACCAGCGTGCCAACGCCACCCAGCATCACCGCGCCAGTCGCGCCGATCAGCGCAGCAACGACGCCAGACTGGAATTCGCCCAGCTCATTCGACATCCCGATGAACACATAGTTCACCGCCCCGACCCGGCCACGCATGTTGTCCGGTGTATAGGTCAACGTCATCGTGTGTCGGATCACCATGCTTACCGCGTCGAATGCCCCGATAAACGCCAACGTCGCCAGGGAGAGGCCCATCGAGCGCGAGGCGCCGAAGAGGATCGTCGACGCGCCGAAGCCGGCGACGGTCAGCAGCAAGGTTGGACCGGCTTTTTCGAACGGTCCACGGTGCGCGATCACGAACGACGTCAGCACCGCCCCTGCCGCCGGCGCCGCGCGCAGGAAGCCAAGCCCCGTCGCGCCAACACCCAGCACGTCCTCAGCGAAGATTGGCAGCAACGCCGTCGCGCCGCCGAAGAGCACGGCGACGAGGTCGAGCGTCATCCCGGCCAGCAGCTCCTTCTTGCTGCGGATGAAGCGGAGACCGGAGAGTAGAGAGTCCAGCGACACATTCTCGGTGCTGCGCTCAATCGGTCGCGGTTGCATCATCGCCAGCCCATACGCCGCCATCACGAGCATCAGGGCTGCCGCGACATAGACCGGCCCCGGCGCACCGGCAACGGCTACGCCGAGCCCGCCGGCGGCCGGCCCGATGATCGACGCGGTCTGGCTCGCGCTTCCGCTCCAGGCCGCCGCATTGCCGAAGAACCCGGACGGGATGATCGCCGCGACCAGCGCGCTCTGGGTTGGGCTACGGAATGCCCGTGCGATGCCGATGACGAACAGGCTGGCATACGTGAGGGGAATCGGCCCATCCGCGAACGCGAGCCCTGCGAGGGCGGCGGAAGCTAGCGCGACAACCACGGTCGCGATGACGGCGAGACGCTGCTGGTCCGTACGATCGACGTAGTGACCCGGCCGGCAGCGAGACAAGGATGTTCGGCACCACCTGGACAAGACCAACGAGGCCGAGCGCGAGTGGTGACCCTGTGCGCTGCCACAGTTCCCAGCCGACCGTGACACTGATCATCGCCTGGGCGAGCGAGGCCAGGAAGTTCGCGACGAGCAGGAAGCGGAAATCGCGGAACCGCAGCACCGCGTACGCGTCGCCCTTCGCCTGCTGTTCGCTCTCTCCCGACATCCCGGTCCCCTACCTTCGCGCGTACAGAAGCGGGAGGGATGGAACCCTCCCGCTTCCGCGTTCCTGCTTATCTGCCGCTGTCTACCACTTCAACTTCGGCAGCACGTGCTTGCCGTACGCCTCGATGAAGGCCTCTTGCGAGCGGTTTACGTTGTGGACGTGGATCTCCTTGAAGCCAAGATCGATGAAGTGCTGGATGTAGTCGACGTGCTCGTCGAGATCGGCGGACATCAGCACGCGGTTCTTGAAGTTCTCCGGGCGCACCAGCTTGGACATCGCCTCGAAGTCCTCCGGGTTGCGGATGTCGGCCTTCGGGAAGTTCATGCCGCCGTTCGGCCAGTCGCGCACGGCCGATTCGACGGCCTCCTCGTTCGTCGAGGCATAGCTGACCTTGATCTGGAGCATGCGCGGCATCGTGGACGGGTCCTTGCCGGCCTCGCGCGCGCCCTTCTCGAAGCGCTCCATCAGCATCTTCAGCTTCTCGTCCGCCGCGCCAACGGTGATGATGCCGTCGGTCAGCTTGCCGGTGCGGCCGGCCATGATCGGGCCGGAGGTCGCGACGTAGATCGGTGGCGGGCTATCCGGCAGGGTGTAGAGCTTCGCGCTCTCGACCTTAAAGTGCTTGCCGTTGTGCTTGACAACCTTGCCGGCGAACAGCTTCTCGATGATCTCGATCGCCTCGACCAGCCGCTCCAGGCGGATCGGCGCCTCTGGCCAGTAGTCGCCAACGATATGCTCGTTGAGCGCCTCACCGGCGCCAAGGCCGAGCGCGAAGCGGCCCGGGTACATCGCCTCCAGCGTGGCGGCGGCCTGCGCGAGCACGGCCGGATGGTAACGCCAGCCCGGCGGCGTCACGCCGGTCAGGAAGCGCAGGTTCGTCGCCTGGCCCAGCGCGCCAAGCCACGACCACACGAATGCCGACTGCCCCTGCGACGGCACCCAGGGATGGAAGTGGTCACTGGCGGTGACGACCTCGAAGCCCGCCTTTTCCGCCTGTTTGCAGTACTCCAGCAAATCGTTCGGGTGGAACTGCTCAAATGACGCCGCGTATCCCAACTGTCCCATGCGATCCTCTTTCCTCATCTCATACGATCCCGCAGCGGACTACGGGAACAGGTTTCGCTCTTCCGGCATGATCAGGTCGCTCGCCGTGCCGGCCGTTTGGTCACCTTGCCGCTCGTAGCCCGCGGACCACCGCGACCGGTCGCCGGTGGATCTTGTGCATCACCAGCTCCGCCGCGCCGGCAAGCTCGTCGGCAATAGCGAGCACGGTCGCCCGCAGCTCGTAGCCGGCAGGGTCATACTCCCCCCGATAGTCCACGAACGGGTTGATACCGGCAACACCGATGGCGATATTCACGATGCCGTTGCGCCACGCCCGACCGAACGAATCGGTAATGATGACCGCGATCGGACGATCACCGTCCGTCGCATCCGGGAAGAAGCGGCGCGTCAGCACCTTACGAAGTCGCTCCGCGCTGCTATCCGGGTCCTCCGGGAGCAGCACCACGGTCTCCTCGCCGGCGTTCGAGGCATCGACGCCCGCGTTCGCGCAGGTGAGCCCATGGTGCGTCTCCGCAATGATCAGGCCCCGGTGCATGCGAACGATCTTGCGCGCCTGGCCCAGCACAACCTCCACCTGCCGCGCGTCCTTGCCCCACTGCTCAGCCCATTTGCGAGCAAACGGCGAAGGAGTCACCGTCGCGAGATCGACCAAGCGTCCCTCGGACTTGCTGACGACCTTGTGGGTGACGACGACGATATCGCCCTCGGAGAGGCCGCCTGCCGACGACACCAGCGCGTCGCCCAACATGGTGGCAAGGTCGTCGCCCGGCTGGACCTCCGGCAGGCCGTCGACCGGGAGGATGTGCACGGCAGCGTCGCCATCGCGGGCAGCGGTGCCCGTCTCCTGAATACTCATGCGTCCCTCATGTCACATTGCCCGCTGCGGTCAGCGAGTCGTGGATGTCCTGGAGCAGCGCGCGCTGGCGGCTGGGATGGCAAATCCGCCCAGTCGCGCGGTGTGTCGAGATCGTGGGCGATGCCCGGCCGGAAGAGCGTCGTTACGTGGTTGCCGCTCTCACGCGCCCGCGCGATGTGGTGCCCCGCGCTCCCCGGTCCCATGCAGAACCGGAACGGCTCGCCGGTCCACGCATCCAGATCGATACGCAGCGCGTTCGTGCCGTCCTCCGCGCGGTCGGTCGCGACCACAAGCGGTCCCGGTGCCTCAATCATGGCCCGGATGTCGTCCGCCGTCACCAGCGGGAGGTCGCCCGGCAAGACCAGCACCACATCATACCCCTGCTCCCGCGCCCAGTCTCGCCCCTGCTGGAGTGCGGCGTTCAGGTCGCCATCGTCCGATTGCGGCAGGATTGTCCTCGCGTTGTCTCCTGCGAGCCGTGCCTCGACCGCCTCGGGATCCCGGGTAATGACCACGGTACGGTCCACCACGCCAGACGCCGCGATCTCGCCGGTCACGCGCCGCAACATGGACCAGACGAGCGCGAGGCGTTCCTCCTCGCGGAAGAGCGACGAAAGGCGTGTCTTGGCGGAGGACGATCCGCGAACGGGGATCAGGGCAACGACGCGGCTCATGCGAGGGCGGCCAGCACGTCGTTGGCGAAGCGGATGCGGTCATCGCGGTCACCCATGATCGTCTGGAGCACGATCACGCGCTTGCCAAGCCGCTCGATCGCTGGCGCGAGCGCCGCGTCCTGCTCGTCGATCACCATGATGTCCACGAGGTCGCCATAGAACTCGGCAACGCCGAACGCGGAGACCTCATGCCCCTGCTGCTCCAGCATGCCCGCGGCCGGGCCCTTCAGCGCCTTGCCACCGACGATCGGGCTGATACAGACGACCGGCGCCTTTGACTCGGCCACCGCCTCATGCATGCCCGGCACAGCGAGGATCGGGCCGATGCTGACGATGGGGTTCGACGGGCAGAAGAAGACGAGGTCCGCCTGCAGGATGGCGTCTTTTACGCCGGGCGCCGGTATGGCCGCATCGATGCCGTCAAAGGCGACGTCATGCACCGGGTCGGCATGGCGGCGGCCGACGAAGTAGTCCTGGAACCCGAGCCAGCCTTCCTCGACCTTCACTAGCGTCCGCACCGGTTCGTCGGACATCGGCATGAGGCGCAAGCCGATGCCGAGCGCCGTGGCCATGCGGTCCGTCACCTCGGAGAGCGTCGCGCCCTCCCGCAGCCAGTGGGTGCGGGTGATGTGGGTGGCAAAGTCGCGATCGCCTAGGAGGAACCAGGGATCCTCGCCATAGGCGGCGATGCCGTCCAGCGTGTGCCGCGTGTCGCCCTTCGATACCCCAGCCGGTGGCCGGGTTCGCGATGCCGGCCAGCGTGTACATGACGGTGTCGACATCGGGGCTGATGGACAGACCGTATAGCTCAAAATCGTCCGCGGTGTTGACCACAGCTGTCAGGTTGTCGTTCGCGACGACACCGGCGAGGCCTTGCAGGAACTTCGCCCCGCCCACGCCGCCGGCCAACCCCACCACCTTCAGGTCGTTCCTGTTCACCCTCATTGCACCCCGGATTCGTGCGATCATCTGGCCATACTCGCATTACGGTACACCACTTCAGGGCCGGAGGATACCTTGACGACCGTCAACCTGGATGCCGCTGCCACGCCCCTCGCGCTCGCCATCGATGTTGGCTCCTCCTCCGTTCGCGCGCTGGTGTTCGACGCCCTCGGTCGCCAGGTGCCGGGGACCGAACGCCAGATTACCTACGCCCTCGGCACCACGCCGGACGGCGGTTCGATCGCCGACGCTGACGCCCTGGCCGACCTCGTGGCCCGCTGTGTGGACCATGTGCTGCACACCTGCGGTGACCACGCGGTGCGGATCTCGGCCGTCGGGGTGACGACGTTTTGGCACGCGCTTCTCGGGCTCGACGCGACGATGCGGCCGGCCACGCCGGTGTACATGTGGGCAGATACCCGGTCCAGCGCGGACGCTCGGGCCCTGGCGGACGCGCACGACAGCGACGCGATTCATCGCCTCACCGGCTGCCGCCTCCACTCCAGCTACTGGCCGGCGAAGCTCCGATGGCTGCTGCGCACGCAGGGTGGCGCCTTCGGAGATGTGGCCCGGTGGGTCTCGTTCGCGGATTACCTGTCGCTGCGGCTCCACGGCGTGCTGCGGACATCCATCTCGCTCGCATCCGGCACGGGCCTGATGGACGCCGCGACGGCGGACTGGAGCGAGCCGATGCTGGCGCTCGCCGGCATCCGCCGCGAGCAGCTGCCGCCCATCGTCGACCGGGACGAGCCCCTCCCTCCCCTGCTGCCGGCGTGGCGGGACCGGTGGCCGGCGCTGGCGAACGCGACATGGTTCCCGGCGATCGGGGACGGCGCGACGGCCAACGTTGGCTCGTCCTGCGTGGGGGCCGACCGGATCGCGTTGACGATCGGGACGTCCGGCGCGATGCGGATCATCGTGGACGCGGCGGACGATGTTCCGGTCGCTCCGGAGCTGTGGCGCTACCGGCTGGATCGCCACTCGATCGTGATCGGCGGGGCACTGAGCAACGGCGGCAACATCATGACCTGGCTGGCCGATATGGCCGGTGACCGGGACTTCGACGCCTTGATGGCGGAGGCCACGCGGATCGAACCGGATGCGCACGGCCTGACCGTGCTGCCGCTGCTCGCCGGGGAGCGCTCGCCATCGTGGGATGACCGCTTCGGCGGGACGATCAGCGGCCTGCGGCTGGATACGACCGCCGGCGACCTGTTCCGGGCGTTCCTCGAAGCGACGGCGTACCGGTTCGCGGCGATCTACGACGGGCTCCGGCCGCACGCCGCGCCGGAGCACGACATCTTCGCCGGCGGTGGAGCCGCGCTCGGCTCACCGCTGTGGCTGCAGATCATTGCCGACGCGCTGGACCACCCGCTGTTCGCGCTGGACCCGGGGGCCGAGGCGTCAGCCCGGGGCGCGGCGATCTGCGCGTTGCAAGCCATTGGCGCGCTGGACTCCATACGCCTCGACCCGGGCTCCGGCATGGAGCTGCATGCGCCGGATGCCGCGCGTCATGAGGCGTATGCCGGTGCCCGGCATCGCGTTGAGCGGCTGGAGCAGGCGATCAGGTCAACCGGTTCTCGCTGACTTCACAGGATCGGTGAGGGCCGATCCTTCACAGACCGTCGGTTGGAACGTGGGACCCCCGATGCAGTTGCGGGGGTTTTCGGCAAGGCGATCATACTCGGCTGCAGTCAGCAGAACGCTCTCGGGTCACTTCTTCCCACCACCCGGATTATCCGGAACGGTCGGGTTGGTACCCTGCTGATATTCCTTGCCATCGCTCCGGCCGTCGCCGTCGGTATCAGCCTTTGTCGGATCAGTGACGAAACCGTTCTGTCCATGGACTTCGGCTCCGTCTCCCAGCCCGTCACGGTCGGTGTCGAACTGGGTCGGATCCGTGCCGTAAACGTTCAGTTCATCGGCATCCGTCAAGCCGTCGGCGTCAGAATCGACAACGACGGAGTCGTCGCAGCCATCCGGGATTCCGTCCATGTCCACATCCACGGCATCATCGAAGCCGGGACACAGATCGACGTCGTCCGCAACGCCGTCGCCGTCCGTGTCAACGGGGCCAGCACCCGGGAAGCTTTCGGGGTCGAGCGGATTGGTGCCCTCAGCGATTCAACACCGTCCTTGTATCACGTCGCGTCCGAGGCCGTATCAGCGGATCGGTGCCGTAGACGAGAACCTCGTCGCCATCACTCAGGACGTCGCCGTCAGTGTCGAGAACGGAGCGATCCGTCAGGTAGACGAACATCTCGTCGTAGTCGGTCAGACCGTCCAGATCGGAGTCATCACAGACGTCACCCGCCTCATCACCATCCCAGTTGTACTGCTCGGGATTGTAGGTGTCGACGCAGTTGTCCTCGCTGTTGGTGATGCCGTCACCGTCGATGTCAGGTAGTGAACCGCCGCCACTACCCCCGCCGCCGGGGTCTTCAGGCTTGCCACCGCCACCGCCGGGATCACTCGGTCGGCCACCACCACCGGGATTCTCGGGCTTGCCGCCGCCACCGACCGCCACCGCCGCCACCCAGCAGGGTCAGTGAATGCGACGTCGTGGTCGAGCTATCGATGGAGCCGTGATTGATCGTTCCGGTGAGTGGCATGCTACCGGAGACCGTCACGACCAGAGTGTAGGTACCGCCAGCCAGGCCCGTGGTATCCCACTGGGCGCCGTAGATGACCTTGCCATGCATGTTGATCCGGCGTGTATGTGATCGGGTAGCCGTCATGTGATGCCCGCCGGCATCCCGAATGCCAGCGGCACGTTTGGGGAGTACAGCGGTGGCCGGCGAGCTTGGCAAACATGGACGCCGATGGTGCCCCAGACCTCGTCGATGCCGGTACCGGAAACATGACCCATCTTGTACCCGGTCATGGTCGACGCGGTCCAGAAGCTGGTCTCGACGCGGATCTTCGCGCCCACGCGCCACGCTTTGGTTCAGGTTGTCGGCCCCACGTGATCCAGCCCACGTCCGCGGCACCGGTCGTGATGTCCGCCTTCCAGACGTTGTTTGGATCCTTCTGCAAGTACCACGTGTCCTTCGGGCAGAGTAACACCATCGGCGTCCGTCGCGATACCGGTCCAGGAGGCGCCATTCAATTCCGCATACGCCGCATTGGACGGCGGCAATCCGCCGGTCGTGGTCACCGTCAACGAAGATGACCGGGTAAGGAAAGCTGGTTCGCGGCGGTTTCCTGCTCCAGGAAAGCCGGCCCCTGATGCCCATTAGGGCGAAGCAGCCACGGAGGCAGGAATCAGCGCGAGAGCCAGCAAGAATACGACAATGTAACGAGCGAACGGATAACGAATGCTGTTTTTCATCGAGATCCCCCTTTCTCCATTGAGGAGGAATGCATCCGTTCGGGGGTCGAGACTGTCCAGCCGTATCCGGGCAGTCTATGAGCTCAGCCCGGCATGCCTCGTCCTTTCTCCAGGCCCCTTCGTCCGCCCTATCGGGACCTCAGCCTGGTCATCTGTTTCCATCGTAATTCAGCTTTCCATAACATATGCATCCATCTCTCGCGTCGAGGTATATCAACCTTATTCCAGACGATTCCTGTCAGCTTTCACAGCGATCCGCTCATCCAGATCTCCCGTCCCTTGCGTGTGAATAGCAGCGACGTGCAACCAGACGGGCGCCCCCCGGAGGGAACGCTCCGGCGCAACCGGCGGGCGCCACAATGAAGGGTTCCGGCGCGGGTGCGCCGGAACCCTCCTTCCCGGACATCATGTCCGCCAGGGCGTCAGTTGCCCGTTGTCTCCGTCGATGTCTCGTCGACCACCGGCTCCTGCGCCGGTTGGGACTGGTACTGGCGCTGGTTGCTGGCCGGTGCAGCCGGCGCGGGAGCCGCTGGCTCCTGGACCGGCGCCTCGACCACCGGCTCCACCGGGATCTCGGACACGTCCTCGACCGGGTCGGCTGGAGGCTCCTTAGCGGTCACCGGCTCGGCCGTGACCTCGGTCGGCGGATCACTGGCCTGCTGGTCAGGAGCGAGCCCGCCCTGCTCACCCGTGGCAGCCATGGGTGGCTCGACGGGAGCGCCGGTCTGGGCACCCTGCGGGTCAGCCGGAGTACCGGTTGTCGCGACCTCGGTTGTGCCGGCCTCCGGCAACGTCGGCGGTTCGCCGGTTGGCTCGGAGGGCTGGTCGCCCGTGACAAGCGCGGGGACCTCCTGCGCCTGCTGGGCAAACACCTGGACGGCCTCCTCCGTCGTGGCGTGAGTCGTGTCCTCGCCCCTTCCGGGCACGTGGCCAGGCAGGCAGGCGTCGCCCACGCCGTCGCCGTCGGTGTCCTTCTGGCCGGGGTTCGCCACCGCAACGCAGTTGTCGACGTCGTCGGTCACGCCGTCGCCGTCGGTATCGACCGCCTCATGGCCGCCTCCACCGCCACCGCTGTGCTCACCGTCTCCGCCGCCACCCTCGTGGTCGCCGCTTCCGCCTCCGCAACCGCCACCCGCCTCGTCGCGCGGCTTGCCGCACGGCAACGGATTGTAGTTGCCTTCGGGGTCGTAGGTTTGGTAGGCGCAGGCGTCGCCCAGGCCGTCGCCGTTACGGTCGGCCTGGTCCGGGTTGGGATGGTAGATGCAGTTGTCGATGCGGTTGCGCACGCCGTCCCCGTCGTAATCAGCGCCGGCACCCATGTGCCCGCCGGACCCACCGGAGCCGCCACAGCCGCCTTCGTCCTCTTCGCCGCCGGTGCGCCGCCACCTCTTCGTGGCCGCCGCTTCCGCCGCCACCCTCGTTGCCGGATCCGCCACCGGAGCAGCCACCGTCCTCATGGCCGCCTTCGCCGCCCGAACCGCCTTCACAGTCGCCCTCGTGCTCGTCCGGCGTCGGCACCGGGCCAACACCGTCATCGGGCTCGTCTGTCGGCTGGGGCACCACGGGCGGAACAACCGGAGGCGCTTGCGGAGCCTCGTCCTGAACCGGGGCATCGGCGCTGACCGGCGCAGCGTCCAGCTCGTCCAGCGGGACGTCCGGCGCGGCCGCGACGATCTCCAGCACCACGACCTGATCCGCGATCGGCGGAGCGGTGAGCAGGATGTCGTGCGCCGTCGTCATGGCGGTCTCGTCGACGCGTCCGTGGTCCATCCAGACGTCGAAGAACGTGATCGCCGGTGTCTGGACCTCGGCCACGATCTCGTACACACCGGCCGGCAGGCCCGTGGTGTCCCAGGTCATGGCGTAGACGACCTCGCCCTCGTTGTTCACGTGCGCGGGGTATGCCTGCGGGCCGAACACGACGATTTCGACCGGATTGTCGAACGCATCGGCGACCTGCCGGATCGTGACGATGACGCCTGGCGAGTACACGCTCGCGCCACCGTAGGCCATCGCCTCACCACTGATGCCCCACACCTGCGGGTTGCTGATGTCCGGCATCGGCGCGGTGGTGAACCCGACCAGGTCGGAGCGGGTCCAGAGCGCCGTCTCGATCGGGATGCTGGCCCCGACCTCGAACGCGGCCTGGAGCTCCTCGTTCCACTCGATCGCGTAGATCTCGGCCGGGCCTGCCCCTGTCTGGGCACGCCAGGTGTTGTTCGGGTCCTGCTGGACGTACCACGGGCCGCTGGCCTCGCCGTCGGTCATGAACGACTGGCCGGCGAGTACCGGGTCCAGCACGCCATCACCGTCGGCGTCCACGAGGGCGTCGCCGGGCAAAGGAAGCGCGGTCGCCTCGCCGTCCGCCCAAACGACCGGGATGGTGAGGTTATTGGAGGGGAGATCCTCCGCTGCCACGCGCTGCGAGGTTGGCATGAAGGCAAGGGCGAGCAAGACGATTGTCAGGATATGACCGAGCCGTGTGCCCGGTCGTATGGGTTGTGCCATGTCGGAACCCCTTCGTTCGAGGCTTCCTCGTCGCGCGTAAGCGGGGTGACCCCGTCGGGTCAGTGACGCCGACGGGGCCAACCGGGGCGAGGGCGGCCCTCGCCCATCATCAGTTATGATCCGCTCTCAACAGTCGGCGTCACATCGTGCTCGCCTTCATGCTCGGAGCCGGGGCCGCTGCCTTCCGGAGCTCCGCCACCGTGATCTTCGGGTGGTCCATCTTCTTCAACCGGCTCGCCGGGGACGTCCGGCTCGGGGTCGCATACGTCACCGATGCCGTCGCCATCGCGATCGGCCTGGTCGGGGTTGGCAACCTCGACGCAGTTGTCGGCGTTGTTGGCGAGGCCGTCACCATCGTTATCCGGAACGGTTCCGTTGCCACCCGAGCCACCTGAGCCTCCCGAACCACCGGAGCCGCCAGATCCGCCCTGTTGACCGGAGCCACCCTGGCCGCCATCGGCCGGCGGAGTCACGGCGTCATCGGGGTCCGGGTTCGCCGGCGGGTTGCCGCCGGAGTTGTCTGAGCCACCCTGGCCGGGATCGGTCGGGACGTTGCCGCCACCGCCTTGGCCGGGATCAGTTGGGGCGTTGCCACCACCCTGGCCGGAGTCGTCGACGGCTTCGTTATTCGGCGGGCCACCCTGGCCGCCGCCGCTGCCGCCTTGGCCGCCGCCGCTCGGTGGGGTGGGCGCGCTATCCGGGCGTCCGCCGCCCCGGGTCGTCACGATCGTCAGCACGGGATTGGCCTCGGAAGCGGTCGAGAAGTCGCCGAAGTCAATCCAGAACTCGTAACTGCCTGCCGACAGGTCGGTGGCCGCACCGTCAGGATCCAGCTGTCCACCATAGATGAACTTGCCGGACTGGTTGATCTCGGGGGCGATGGCCAGCTCGTACTGCGTCCCATCCTCACTCAGGAGGTGGAACGTCGCCTCGTCGCCGAAGTCCACCATCGCGTACGGCGTGCCGTCGGGGTCGTACTGGAAGGTGGTCTTGCCCTCGGCGTCCGTCACAAAGCTGAAGAGCATCGGCACGGGGTCGATGTCCGCGTCGGAGGGATCACCGTCCTCGACTGCCCAGAGCTCCTTGGTGGATAGCGGGAGATCGAGGTCCGCCAGGAGCGCCGCCTGCTGATCCTCAGAGAGGGGCGAATCCGGGCCGAGAACATCGACCATCAGGAACCCCAGCAGGGGATCGTCCAGCGGGACATAGACGGCGGCCTCAAGGCGAATGAACTGCCCATCGGCCCAGGACTGCGTCAGGTTGTCACCCCAGTCCACATATGTGTCGGCTGGAAGCTCCGTTCCCGTATACGCGGCCGTGCTCGCCGACCATGTGTCGGTCCCCTGGACCACGTAACACACGCTGACAGCGTCCTGCTCGACGCAGGTGGTGACAGCATCAGTGTCAGGCACGAACGATGTGGCCGTCACCGCAGTGCCGTCCGTGTTGAAGTACACCACTGGCATAGAGAGGCTATTGGCTGCGACTTCCTCTTCGCCGTCATCTCCCCCTCCTCCACGTCCGTCCGGCGGGCCGGCTTGCCCGGAGACGCTAACGGGGAGAAGAGCGAGCGCTAGAAAGAACGCAAAGAGCACTGAAAACAACCGAGAGTGTGGCGAAGGTCGGACGGTGCGCATGGCTTTTCCTTTCAGGGTAGCCCGGTCACCAGGGGAACAGCGGTCACGAAGACCGATACACGCAGAACCTTCGATCTCCCATAGGCGATCCTCTCCGGGAAGGTCCGCATCGGCCACATCCGGCGTCCGTCCCGAAGGTGCGCGTATGGCGCGTGGGGCGGATTCGCTGCCGGGGCGCGAGTTTGCGGCGCGCCAGCCGATCATAGATTCACGATATCCAGGTTCGTGTACCAATTTCGTCTGCCGCGAGCCGATTCATGTGTCAGTTTCATGCACGACCTATCCACTCAGGATTAGGCAAAATCGGGAGAAGGGGTGAGAAGATAACGCTCCGTCCGCCACTTCTCTTTCGTAACACTTCCCGATTTCTAATATTCCTCACATCCCATGAAGCTACCCTCAGGGTGAGTTGATGAAAGGGAATGGTCCAACGACGGGCCGTTCAAGGAGGGTAACGTCATGCTACGCGTTCGTATCGGGACCCTTTTCCTCACACTGGCGCTTCTCTTCGGCGGCGGAGCCCTCGCCCTGGCTCAGGACGCGACCCCATCGGCGGAGAGCACCGTTCTCCCGGCGATGATTCACGCCGGGACCTGCGACGCCCCTGATGACGTGGTAATGCCGCTCGAGGATGTCCAGCTCGCCCCGGCCGAAAGCGCCGCGACGCCTCCCGCCGAGCCGGCGATGGTGCACGCCAACGTCGTCCTGACGAGCGTGACCACGGTCGACGCCTCCATCAGCGACATGCTGGCGAGCGACCATGTGATCGTCGTTCATGCCGGCGCGGACAAACTGGACACGATCGTCGCCTGCGGGCAGATCGAGGGTCAGGTTCGGCTGCACCTGCGCAGCGATGCCCCTCCGGGCCTCGTGATCGCGATGCAGGAAGTCGGCAGCTCCGGGTATGCCGGGGTGGCGTGGCTGTCGCCGGCGGACAATGGCGGCACGATGGTGACGCTGTTCATCGCCGAAGGGCTGATTGGGCAAGGTCCCCGCTAGCCTCCCGTCGCCACAATGAGCGAAAACGGGCCCCTCGTGGGCCCGTTTTGGTGAGCCCGCGCGATGCGGGGCAAGCTCCAATGCGCGAGGAGGAAGCGGTCGCTTCTCGCGCCTCGATGACCGATAGGGCGTGCGCCGGCAACGGCATAGCGCGCGAACGGATCGGCCCCGTTTCGACCACCGGCGATATTGCCCGTGCGGTATACTCATGGTGCACCCGGGAGGTGACAATATGATAACGAAGGAGACTCGTGACCACCTGATGGCCGCGAGGGATGCCATCTATCGCCCGGGCGACGGCCACCCCAACGTGGACCTCGCCCTCGTCGCGGCCCACATCGACCGCGCCCTGAAGGGTCTCTGTCCGCACCTGCCGGCGACGAGGAAGACCACCACCGACGAGTTCGGGCGGATGTCCACCACGTGCTTCGCCTGCGGGATGTTCTGGTACGACCACGACAACGACCCGCCTGCGGTGCCCTATCACATTGCCGAACAGAATGCGGGATATATGGCCCTGCTCAAGAAGCGGCTCGACGCCAGACGCGTGGACCATGGTTTCGCCTACGTCACCCCGAGCGAGGCCGAGCGCCTGGAGGCCGGCGGGTTGTACCAGCCTGGACATACGGTCCACCGGTTCAGCACCCAGGCCGAAGACCGGTCGGACGCGGTGCTGGAAGAACGGGAGCGCCTCGAGGAACTGCACGAGGCGGAACGGGCGTTGGAGGCAAAGCGCTCCGGAGAGACGGGGCTCGATCTTCGGGCGTCATCCGAGCATGGCGCATGGGCTCGCGAGAAGTACAACAGATGAATGCCGACACCGAGCGGATGCTGGCCGACATCCCGGCGTCACTGAAGGCTCGGGGATGGCGATTCGTCAAGAACGCATCCCGGATGTCGTACGGCTCTCCGCCCGCGTGTGTCGCCGTGTACCTGCGGCGGTTCGAGCCCGGCGTCGATGACGCGCGCTGGACGGCCCTGACGGTGTATGGCTTTGTCCGGGTGACCACCGATGAGGCCCACGGGTCGACGTGGGAAGCGGCGCGCGCGGAAGGCATCGCGCTGATGTATGAGATCGATGGCGGTCGCTCCGCCGCCTAACCTACCGGACAGGACACGACGTGATGCTGGCACATCTCCGAGCGCGGGCAAAGGCGCGCCTCGCATCATTACGGCGCGAGACCCCACAGCAGATCCGGGACAGCGCGCAGTTGAAGCGCGAGACCAGGGCCCACACGGTAACGGACCTGCAGACGCACGTTCGCCAGCTCCAGCAGCGGATCACGGACCTCTCCGCGGAGATCGAGCGTGGCGGCGCTGGCGATGATATCGAGGCCGACCGGACAATGCTGGCCGAGCTTGAAGAGCAATTGGCGACGACGCAGGCCGAGCTGGCGCGGTATCAGGGCCGGATCTAGCCCTCGGATGATGACCTCGATGACGTTCGCCTCATGAGTCCCGATGACGTTTGCGGGCTGTGGACAAACTCCCGTTCAGCGCTCGTGGGGCATGCTCTGTTGCGCCAAGTCGCGTTCTCCCCGATATCGTGGTGCGCGTGCGGCCAACGTCGGATCCGGGCCCGATCGGATCGCTGGAGAGACATAACCTCGCGCGCGGAGTGTATACTGTGCGTCTCAGGTTCCTCCGAGCGCTTAAGCTGGCTCCTGGACCTCCGTCTGGCACCTTGGCCAGGACCTCCCTTCGTAGCCGCCTTTGAGGGAGCGACTGCACCGTCCCGGATCGACCCGGTCCGGTCGTCGCAATCCCTGAGAGGCCATGCCATGAACCCCGACGGCCACCAGCCTCACATTCTCTGTATCGACCATTCACGGGAGATTCTCAGCCTCCTCCGTGATCTGCTGGAAGAGGAAGGGTTCCGCGTCTCCACCCTGAGAGCGGTGGACCGAGACCTCGACGCCATCGCCGCCCTCAAGCCCGATGTCATCACGATCGACTACATGTGGTCCACCTCTGACAACGAATCGACCATTCTGACCCTGATGACCATGGATCCAAGGACGAGCGGAATACCAGTGATTCTCTGCACCGGCGCGGTGGCCGAGGTCGATGCACTGAGGGAGCATCTCTCCCTGCTGGGTGTGCGCGTGGTCCTCAAGCCATTCACTATCGACGACCTTATCCAGGCGGTCCGGGCTGCGACGGAGCACAGGGTGATCGATGCACCGGAACTGCTACCCGGGCACGAGTGACCTGCACAACGGCGCCGGAATGGCGGCAGTTACCTCACGCCGAAACACGTTGACCGAACGCTGCACGAAGGGACCGAACGATGAAGCCAATCGATGCGGCCGGCGAGGCTGCCTCCAGCGCGAATCCCCGATATCTTGTGTCCGGGGTGGCGCTTGATGCGTTGCGCAGCCCACTGGCCGCAATCCTAGGCCGATCACAGATCTTGCAGCGACGAATCCTGCGAAACGTTCCGCTGTCGCCCGACGCGGCTCTCGCGGCGCTTGCGTCCATCGAACGGTCCGTGTGGGAGTTAGAGTGCCAGCTGCGTATCCTTCAGGACGAGTCCGAGGAGGCGCGGTGATCCGAAGGTGCGCAACCAGGCGGGCGAAACCTACGCGGGCAACGGGTCGTCGATTGGTGCAATCCGGATGCGAACGGTAGGGGTTGGCCCGGCTTGACGTTCCTCCCGCTCTGTCATTCAATGGCCAGGGTACGCTCGGTTTGGCAGACTCTAAAGCGGTTCTCATTGAAACCGGGCGCCCGGATATCGACCTTCGGTCGATCCTTTGGCAAGCTCAGGACGTCGACACGGTCGTAGCTACGGCGGTCGACCCCTACGCGGGTGCTTTCATCGGTCCTCGCTCCAGGCCAGGACAATCGCAGGACCGGGGAGACCGATGATGCAGACCTTTGACCTCAGCACGACTGAGCTGCATGATGCTTGGTATGAGCATGACCCGGCCATGCATTTCCGGAGCGCCTTCCCGCTCAGCGCCGCGACCGGGTCCGAAAGCTCCGCAGTCGCGTATTTTGAAATCGAGCCTGGTCACTCGATGGGAACACACACGCACCCCATCGAGGAAATCGTCCTGATCATGGCCGGCACGGTCGAGGTGAGTCTGGAAGACGAGCGGGCGACGTTATCAACCGGGGAGATCGTCCGGATGCCGCCGATGGTGCGGCACGGCATCCTCAACATCGGCCAGGAGACGGTGAAGGGTGTGGGTTTCTTCCCGGCCGCCACCGTGGAGTCCACGTTCGACCAGCCGATGATGCGTTCCGGCATGCCGGATGATGGCACTCCGCCCGCAACCGGCAGTGGCGCATGACGCAGCCGGGGGTATCGGCCTGGGGGCGACTCTCCGGCAAGCCCGGGACGTCAACACGGTAGCGGCCCCTGCGTACCTTGGGGCAGACGGGACGCGGCGGGGCCGACATCAGCGGTAGGACGGTACCGTCGGTCACGCGTCCGGCCGGCAGCGTACGCGGCGCGGTCGATTGCCCGCCTGATCAGGTGCATCCGGTGCGGTGGGATACGTCATTCGTGCAAAACTGCCGGCGGGAATGGCGAGCAAATACGTCGATCAGTGGATGCCCGGTTCCTCCCGGGTGAGCGTGATAAAGGCAGGTCTGGCGCGAGGTGCACGTCGCTGCGCATAGGGCCACCGGCATCAACTCCAGTGATGGGAGGATCGGACATGACTCGTCGCAACTGGTCGCATTTCGTCGCCGTGTTGCTTTTCCTCATGACGCTCGGCAACGCTATGGTGCCGGCAACCTCGGCGCAGACACAGATCACCGCGCCTACCGAAGGGCAGGATTACAGCCCCTGGCTCTACACCAACTGCCTTCCCGGGGATGACGCGGTGTTCACGTGTACCTGGCTGATCGACAGCGGCACGCGGGAGCGCGTGGAGCAGGAGGAACGCTCATGCAACCTTGGCTGGTCCCATCGGAAGGCGACACAGCTCGTCACAACGACGATTGTCGAGGAGATGAGACGTACCGGATCGATATCGTGGAGTCTGACTGGACCCGCACGTCGGGAGACGTGGTCTCCTCGACACACGAAGACACGGTCCTCCAGGTGATCTCGAAGGTGGAGGTTGCCGGGGAGTGCCGACCGTTGACCGGTCGACCGCAGCAGAACTAGACGTCCGGAGAAGGGTCATCCAAACCAACGGCCCGGGTAAAGCGCCTGGGCCGTTGTCGTGGCGTCGATCCCTTCCCCGCCCGCTCCCCGTTCAAGGCCAGGAGGCGGGAGAGGATGACGTCCTCCTTGACGTCGGCGGGAGCCTCGTCTTCGGGCCAGCCATAGGCGTCCCAGACGGCGCGGTCGAGGGCGGCGTGGGCATGCTGGAGCCAGGTCGGGCGCTGGTTGTAGAGGTTGGTGAGGGTGCGCTTCTTCAGCTCGGCCTCGGTGGCGCCCTCCGGGTTCAGCCAGCGCTCGCGCAGCTCGTTCAGCTCCTTCGCGGCCCCGCCGATGGCGACCACGCGCGGGTCGTCGACCGGCTCCTGGCCGGGCGACCACGGGAGCGGGAAGGTCTCGAAGCAGGGGGTCGGGGTGTAGCGCGGGATCGTTTCCCTTCCCCATCCATGTTCCCATCCGAGCGACCAGACCTCGTGCGCGCGGGAGTGCAGGACGCCGAAGAAATAGTCGTCGTCTCGGGCGAATCCGACTACTGTTGTCGGGCACGTCTCCATTGATCCATAGGAACAGTCGGTGCTTGGCCACTCATGGAGCGACATACCGATGAAGCCCCCCAGATTGCCAGATCACGCATTGCGGGACGTGGCCTCTATGAAGCCACCATCGATGCTATAGAGCTCTCGTCTGACTGTTCCCGCGTGGGCTTACGTGTTGCACATATTCGAAAGGCGCTTCATAGAGGGCCGCTTCTGTTTCTCATTTGAGCGCCGAAATCTATGATCCACATGTTCCGCGGCCGGTGTGTCACGTCCATACCGTTCACCCATGGCGCACTACGTCTCGGTTCGCGCTTCCATTTGGGTTTAGTGGCAGAGCACACCATTCGTGAGCAGTGCCCCGGTCACCTCGAATGGTCCTTCTTTGCTGCTTCCTCTGAAGGTCATCCCAGCGTTCTCCGAGAGGAGAACTGCCTGGAGATATCCGAGTCGCCGTTAGGTCAGCATGTATCTCCGCTACAGGGACCCGTTTAGAGCCCTTTCCTTCATCTTCGCCGTTGTCGAAGCCGACGATGGATATTCTTACGGCAGCGCCATCGAGTACCCAAGGCTCATCCGACCAAGCCAGGAAGATTTCTCCGGTCTCCTTGATCCGCTTTAGGACTCACATTCACTCCTCCGCGAATGGAGTTGGTCGCCAAGAGCCCCGCACGTCTGCTTTCCGCCGCGATCTGAACACGCGCCTTTTCAAAGAAGTAGCAGACAAGATCGGCGTTGCAGGCACTCGATCCTCCAAACACCGTACAGAGTATCCGGATATCGTCCCCAAGCTCGCTGCGCAGCTCGTTCCCGCCTAAGAACGGCGGGTTCCCGATGATGAAATCCGCCTCTGGCCACTCGGTCTCAGTGACGGTGCCGTCGTCGTGGAAGGTCAGCAGGGCATCCTGCAGGCGGATGTTCTCCAGCGGTTCGAGGACGGGCTCGTTCCAGCCGAAGCCGTTGTCGATCATCCACTGGATGTAGCCGATCCAGATGGCGACCTGGGCGAGCTCCTGCGCGTATTCGTTGATCTCGATGCCCATGACCTGCCGGGGCGAGACCTGGGGATAGCCGAGGGGCGTGGAGGCGACGGTGGCGCGCCAGGTGAGGACCTCCTTCTCGAGCGTGAGGAGGTGTTTCAGGGCGACATAGAGGAAATTGCCGGAGCCGCAGGCGGGATCGAGGACGCGGACGGCGCGGAGGTCGGTGAGGAAGGCGTCGACGTCCTTGAGGAGGGCGTTGCGCTTTCTGGTGTCGCTTCGCGACGATTTGACGTGCTTCGCACGGGGATTCCTCGCCGCTTCGCTTACCTCGGAATGACGATCTTCCTGGGTCGACACGCGGTCGACCCCTACGGATGGCGATATCGGGTTGGTTTTGGCGCGGATCTCGTCCCAGCGGCGGCGGAGCGGGGCCATGACGACGGGCTCGACGACGCGTTCGATGTCGGCGCGGCCGGTGTAGTGGGCGCCGAGCTGGCACCGCTTGGCGGGATCCAGCGAGCGCTCGAAGAGCGTGCCGAAGATGGCCGGCTCGATGGACGACCAGTCGAGGGCGGCGGTCTCGTGCAGCAGCCCGATCTCGTCGGCCGTGAGGCGCGGGACGTTCACGGTGGCGAAGAGGCCGCCGTTGACGTGCGGGATGCGCTTGTAGGCGACGCGGCCGCCGGTGTTCATGGCGTGCAGCAGCTCGCGGGCGTCGGTTTGGAACTGGTCGGGGTCCGCGCGGTCGGCGGCGATCATCTGGGAGAAGAGGCGGTCTGGCAGGAGGCGGATGTCCTCGGCGAAGAGGCAGAAGACCATCTGCATGATGAAGTGGGCGGAGGCGGCGGGGTCCTCGCCGCGCGTGTGGAGGCCGAGGGCGATCTGGCTGAAGCGGGCGGCGGCTTCCTCGGTGACGCTCCTGGATCGTGATGCCCGGTATCGAAGGAGTCCGGCTCGGTCCAGACCTTCTTCAGTTTCGTGAGGACGCCGGGCTTATTGAGGCTGGCGAGATCGAACTCGTACCACCCGCTTGATCTTGTTCGTGAAGTTGGTGTGGATGCGGATGATGTTGAGGTCGGAGACGATCATCAGGGGCGGGTTCTGGAGGTCGTCCTTGTAGCCGAGGAGCTGCTTGTAGGCGGCGTCGAGGTCCTTGCCCCTCCCCTTGTACTCCCAGGCGAAGTGGCCCTTGTACCAGACGTCGGCCCAGCCGTCGCCTCCGCCGATGATGCCGGCGCCCTTTTCGAAGGTGTATGTGTCACCGACGTGGTCGGCGTCGAGGGGTTTCGGCACGCCGAGGAGGTCGCAGAGGTCGTTGAAATGCGACTGCGAGGCGGATTTCTCCTTGAGGTTGGAGGCACCGATCCATTTTTGCTGGAAGGCGACGACGTCCATGCGGTCTCCGGCCTCGGGGCGAAAGTTGTTGATAAGGTTGATCCTGTGCATCGATTGTAGCGGGTTGGAGGGCGATGGGGCGATGACGTGCGTCGGGGCGATATGCATTATCGCCTTCGGGCGGGACGTGCACCCGACCGCGTCATGGTGCACGCTTAACGGCAGCATTGGCCGTTTGACCGTCACCATGGAGCGCCTCACGACATGTCCGCACAAACAACGAACGACACACCCGCCGGCATCGATATCCTGTGGGTGCTGGCCCATCCCGACGACGAATCGTTCGGGAGCGCGGGATCGATGCTGCTCGCCTATGACGCCGGGATGACGACCGGGCTGGTCTGCGCCACACGCGGGGAGGTCGGGGAGATCCGCGACCCACGCCTTGCGACCCGGCAGACGCTGGCCGCCGTGCGCGAGCAGGAGCTGCGCCGCGCGATGGAGCGGGCGAAGCTGACCGAGCTGCGGCTGCTGGCGTACCGCGATTCCGGCATGGACGGCACGCCGGAGAACGAGGACCCGCGCGCGCTGGTCCAGGCGCCGATGGAGGAAGCGGTCGCGCACGTCGTGGGGCATATCCGCGCCCTGCGGCCGCGCGTGGTGGTGACCTTCGGCCCCGATGGCGTTTACGGCCACCCGGACCATATCCGGATCGGCGCGGTGGCCGACGCGGCCGTGATCGCGGCGGCGGAGGACGACCAGCCGGGGCTTGGCGAGCCGTGGCGGATCGACGCGCTCTACCATGCGGCGTCCTCGCGCGAGCGCATCAAGGCGTCGGCGACGAACCCGGAGAGCCCGTTCAACGCGATGAGCCCGGAGCAGCTGGATCAGATGGGCATCCCCGAAGCGGGGATCACGCACTGGATCGACGTGTCCTCGAAGTACGACCAGAAGCACGACGTGCTGATGCAGCACCTGACGCAGATCAGCCGCGAGAACCCGATGACCGAGGCGGACAGCGAGCTGGCGCGGACGATGCTCTCGCGCGAGACGTACGCGCGGCAGGAGCTGCCGTGGCCAGGCGACAGCAACGATCCGCTCACCCGCCTGCGGGATGCGTTCCCGGCCGCACGCTCGCATAAACTGATTGCAGCATGGTGGACAGGTAGCCCGGGCCCTGTGCCCGGGGCAGGTGTCGCTTTGGCGCCCATATCGCCCACTGGGGGCGAGACGACAGGGCCGTCAACCACCCTGATATCCGCTCCAGGCGGATTGTGCATTGCATCCAAAAAGGGCATGCGCAAAAGCGACTTATCATCTATAATCGGAAGAAGAGCACGACGTATTGTCACGTTACGCGAGAAGAGCGTCATATGGTTACGAAAACAGCGGGAAATGACGTCCATGTCTGCCCCAAATACCACGCCGCCGTGGAGCTTGTCGGGCGTCGCTGGACGGGCGCGATCCTGAGCGCGATGCTCCTGGGCGCGACCCGCTTCACCGATATCATTCACGCCGTTCCCGGCCTGAGTGACCGGCTCCTGTCGGAGCGCCTGAAGGAGCTGGAGGCGTCCAACATCGTCGAGCGGATCGTCCACCCGGAGACCCCGGTGCGGATCGAGTACCGCCTGACGGAGAAGGGCCTCGAGCTCAACGACGCGATCACCGCCCTCTCGACGTGGGCGGAGCGCTGGGCGCACGACACCTCGCACGGCTGGTAGGGTTAGCCCATCGCCCAGATGTCGATGGCGCCGGGTCCGGCGTCCGCTTCGGCCACCGCGATCCCGCGCGGGCCTTCGAACGCGGGATATGCCCGGGCCGACACCGCGACGCGATCGTTCGCATTAGACCTCGACGATCGACCGGTCAACGAAGACGCGCATCGTGAGCGGGCGTTGATCCGCATTTGGCACAATCGAACGCACCACCTCACCGAACGCCAGCGCATCCGTGCTGGCGTTCGTCGTGTCCACCACCAGCGTGCCCCCGGCGGGGTCGAGGCGAATCAGCGTCCGCTCGGCGCCATCCGGTGACCGCAGCACCTCCAGCGCGATCGGGCCGGTCGGCGCGCCGTCCGTGCGGACGGTGATCTCGCAGGCGTCGCCCGGGATGCCGTCCAGGTCGATCACACCTGGCCGCAGCGGGCGCTCGATGTGCCGCCCGCGCAGCAGGGCAACCTCCTCGACCGGCGCGAACGCCAGCGAGCCGTCGTCCAGCATCGTCACGGTACGCGGCAGGGACATCGCCCCGGCCCAGCCGGCGGCGAGCAGCGCCTCGTCGGCCCGGCGCTCCCGCAGCCAGCCGATCATGATGCGTCGCCCATGCTCGTCCGCGAAACTCTGCGGCGCGTAGAAGCTCGGCCCGGCGTCGACCGTGCCCTTGTGGTCGGCGTGCAGGCGACGGTCCGCATAGTGGCCGGTCCAGTAGCTGACCGCGATGGGGTCGATATCCCACTCGCAGGCGACGAGCACGGGGTTGCCATCGATGAAGAAGACGTCCGGGCACTCCCAGCCGGTCGAGAGCAGCTCCCCGCCATCGTTCAGCGCGGCCGGCTCGGTGATGAGCGGGTGAAGATACTCCCAATCCCGCACATCCCGCGAGCGGTAGAGCAGCACGGCGCCACCCTCGCCTTCAATGCCCGCGCCAACGCCCATCAGCCAGTCGTCGCCCTCTCGCCAGAGGGTGTGATCGCGGAAGATCGTCGTTGGCACGCCCGGTGGCGTACCGGGGATGACGGGGTTGCCGGGGTCCTTCGTCCAGTGCCGGAGGTCGTCATCGTCGCTCGTCGCGATGCAAGCCAGCTCGTCCGGCTTGCGCACGCCGGTGTAGACCAGCGTCGGGATGTTGTCGTGCACAACAGCGACGCCGGAGTAGCAGCCGTCGGCGTCCGGGCCGTCGGGATCCGGCGCGAGGGCGATCGGCAGGTGCTGCCAGTGCACCAGGTCGGTGCTTGTGGCGTGGCCCCAGTGCATGTTGCCCCAGAGGCTGCCGAAGGGGTTGTGCTGGTAGAAGAGATGGTAGCGGCCCTTGTACTGGATGAGCCCGTTCGGGTCGTTCATCCAGTTCGCCGGGGGCGTGAAGTGGTAGCGGGGACGATGAGGGTCGGCGGCAAATCGGTCGTCTGGCATGGCACGCTCCGGGGTGGCATCGGCGTATGGGACCAGTGTCGCCGAACGCGGCGGGGCGTCCAGTCCCCCCGGAGACGCGACGAGGGAGGCGCGGTGTGCGCCTCCCTCTTCTGTTTGCCTCGTTCGTGGGTCGACACGCGGTCATCTGTACCGACAAAATCATACAAGGCGGCGATCGGTGCCACAACGGCCGCAGCAGCATCCAGCATAGCGTCCGTCCCGTTCAGTCACCAGCTCAGGTGGGGGCAGCGTGAGCTGGTCGAGCGGGATCGTCGGCACCTGCCAGCGGATGCGGCGCGAGGGCCGGATGTAGCCCAGAGCGCGCCCTCCGCCACAAACCACCCCACCGAGTCCCGGTCCGGCCCGCCCAGCGCAGCTCCTGAGCAGCAATGTCAGCGACACGTCGAACACGCGACCGGCCTGATGCGCATCCGCCCGCAGCGCGCTGGCGATCTGGGCCAGCAGCAGCACGCCCCAGACCTGGATCAGGAGCAGGTCACACCGGGCCGACCAGAGCAGGGACAACCCGAGATCGCGCTTGACCGTCTTGAAGGCGGTCTCGATATCCCAGCGCCGGGCATACAGCCGCACCACGTCGGCGATCGGCAGGGTGGCCGGGTCGAGCACATTGGTTAGGTAGACGTGGGCGGTCCGCCCGACCGGCACCGTGATCCGGCGCACCAGGTGCTTGGCGCGGTCGGCCCGATGCGTCCCCAGCCAGACCAGCTCATCGCGCACCGGGCCGGTTGGGGTGTGGCCAGCGGCCAGCACGTGGACGACCGCCACACTGGTTTTCTGCCGGCATTTGCTGACAAAGTGGTAGCCGCCGTCGGTCAGGTCGTCGAACCAGCGGAACCCGAAGTAGCCCAGATCAGCCAGGATGAGACTGCCCGGTGGCAGGGTGGCCAGCAGGTCGCGGGCGGCGACCCGTTCATTCTGGCGGGGCACGGCGGTGGTCTGGACGGTGGCAAAGCGCTGGGTGCGCAGATCGAAGGCGGTACAGCAGCTTGCCGGGCAGCAGCCGGTCGTCGCCGACCGGCACGCGCGCGCAGGGTCGGCCGCGTGCGGGCGACCGCATCGAGGGTGCGTCTCATCGAGGGCGTAGACCCCGGTGGCAAAGGGGGCCAGGGTGGCATCGCCCGGCCAGGCCACCGCCAGTTCGTTGGTCACGTCGAGAAACAGCTGCTGGAGGACGGCGGGACCGCTACGTTCCAGGCGGATGCGGACCGCTTCGGCGGTGACGGGAATGCGGGGGAAGTGCCACAGGCCGCTCTGGCTGAGCAGACCGCCACAGCGCCTGCTGGCTGGCGGTGCGGCGCAGCAGGCAGACCAGCAGGCCGGTCCACAGCAGGACGCCGGGCAGAACTTCCGGGCGGCCGCGGGCGCGGGGGCCGCAGGGTGGCGGGGACGACGGCGCGAAGCCAGGATTCGATGGCGTCCACGGACGCGGTGCGGGGTGAGGCCATGGCGGGAACCCTCCGGACGAGACCAGCGATCCGCCCAGCCTACACGACACCCCATTGTCGGAACAGAGACACGCGGTCGACCCCTACGGGTGGTGATTTTGCTGCCGCCTACAGCTCGGTCACGATCGGCAGGATCAGCGGGCGGGTGCGCGAGCGGCGGTAGAGCGCCTTGCCGACGGTCTCCTTGATGCGCTGGATGGCGTAGCCGAGCTGCGGCGCGCCCTCCTTGCGGCGACCGAGCATGCGCTTGAGCTCGTTCTCGGCCTCCTTCAGCGCGCCGTTGTTGAGCTCCTTGGCAAGGCCCTTCCCGATCAGGTACGGCCCGGCGATCAGCTCGCCGTTGGAGCGGTCAACAATGAGCGTCACGACCACGAAGCCGTCGTCGGTCAGATCGCCGCGCGTGCGCAGGACCGTCTGCCCGTTCCCGCGGTCGCCCAGGCGATCGACGAGGACGGTGCCGGCCTTCACGCGGCCCTTCTGGCCCGCGCCCTTCTTCGTGAACTCGATGACGCCGCCAATCTCCGGCAGCATGACGTGGTCGCGGGGGATGCCCGCCTCGACGCACAGCTCCCGGTAGAGCGCCATGTGCCGGAACTCACCGTGGACCGGCACCGCATAGGTCGGCTTGAGCAGGTCGATCATGCGCCGCAGCTCGTCGCGGCCCGCGTGACCGGAGACGTGCACGCCGCGATCGAGCGCGCTGTAGACGACGTCCACGCCGAGCCGGAACAGGTTGTTGAGCGTGTCGGAGACGGTCGTCTCGTTGCCCGGGATCGGCGTCGCGGAGACGATGATCTTGTCGCCATGGCCGACGCGGATCTTCGGGTGCTCGCCGGCGGCGATGCGCGCGAGAGCGGCAGCCGCCTCGCCCTGGCTGCCGGTGCCGACGATGACCCGCTTCTCCTTCGGCATGCGAAGGAGCTCTTCCAGCGAGACGAAGAGGCCTTCCGGCGGATCGAGATAGCCGAGGTCGAGCGCCACCCGGGAGTTCTGATCCATCGAGCGGCCCGCGACGGCGACCTTGCGGCCGTACTTCTCGGCGGCGTGGAGCGCCATCAGGACGCGGCTGACGTTCGAGGCGAACGTGGCGATCACGACCTGACCCTTGGCGGAGCCGATCTCCTCGTCGAACTTGTCGAACACGACCTTCTCGGACGGCGTGCTGCCCGCCACCTCGACGCGAACGGTGTCGGAGAACAGGGCGAGCACCCCGTTCTTGCCCAGCTTCTCGAAGAGCTTCACGTCGGTCGGCCCGCCCATGACGGGCGTCGGGTCGAACTTGAAGTCGCCGGTATCGACGATCGTGCCGACCGGTGTGTGGACCGCGATCGAGCAGGCGTCCGGGATCGAGTGCGTGACGTGGATGAACTCCGCCTCAATCGAGTCGCCCAGCTTCACCTTCGAGCCGCTGTGGACCGGGATCAGCTCCACCTTATCGTCAAGCCGCGCCTCGGAGAGCTTGCGGTCGACGAACCCGAGGGCGAGCGGCGTGCCGTAGATCGGCACCTTCTCGTCGCTCTTGCCCTCGCTTGTCGAGGATCTGCGGAATGATGTAGGGCAGGCCCCCGATGTGGTCCTCGTGACCGTGCGTCAGGAGGATGCCGCGGAAGTTGCGCAGCCGCTCCAGGATGTAGCTGACGTCGGGAATGAGCAGGTCGATCCCGCGCTGCTCTTCCTCGGGGAATTTGCCACCCGCGTCGAGCAGGATGATGTCGTTGCCGCACTCGACGGCCGTCATGTTCTTGCCGACCTCGCCGACGCCGCCGAGCGGGATCACCCGCAGCGTGTCATCGCCGATCGGCCCGACGACGGCGTTGCCGTGCTGGGCGGCACCGTGGCGGTTGCTGGGTGTTCGCCGCTCCACGCCCTCCTCGTCGCGACGGGGCCGGCGTACGCGGCGATTGCGATTTCCGCCGCCACCGCGCTCCTGCTGCTCGCCCTTCGGCGGGCGCTGGCCCTCACCACCGCCGCCTCCGCCGCCTCGTCGACCGCGCGATGACGGCTGCGACGGCTGCTGGCCGCCGTCCTGCTGCTCCTTGCGCTGGCCTTCCTGGCCGCCCTGACGGCCCCGGCCGCCACGACCACCGCGCCGGCCACCGGATCGAGGCTTCTGCCCCTCCCCGTCCGGCTGCGCCTGCTGCTGCTGTTGCTGGGACTGCTGGCCTTGCTGCTGGTTCTGGTTCTGGTCCTGCTGCTGACCCTCGCCCGCCGGCTTTGACCGACGACGGCGACGGCGACGCGAGGAGCTCGAGGTTCCCTCGCCGCTCCCTTGCGCCTGCGATTGCGGCTGCGCCTGAGCGTCCGGCTGGCGCTGCTCGCGCTCCAGCTGCCGGCCATGCTCGATCTGCGCTTGCAGAATCTCATCACGGGCCGCGTTCGACGCGGGACGTCGCCGGCGACGGCGGTTTCCGCCCTGGTTTTGCCTGTTGTTGTTGTCGTTGTTATCCAAACGAATAGTCTCCTGGATGCACTCTCTGCTATCGCCCGGCGGGGGTGTGCACCATCCCGGGGCGTTCTCACTCAAAACTCGTCTTGTTCAGGCCGGCGACCAGGATCGGGTCCTGTCGTCCGGCGTCGGCGTCTTCGCCTCACGGCGGTCGCCTGCGTTGCCGTCATCGTCGCAAGGATGACGCCATACCAGCCGGCATTGAACACCGGCACATCATCGCGGCGCAAACCTTGCCCGGCGTCCGGCGCACTGTGCACCGCCGGAAGGCGGCGATCGCCGCACTCCTTGGCGACCCGCACACATCGCATCCCCAGGACGGTCATCGTCCGGGGACGTGCGGCGATCGCCACGGTAACCAGCGCCACCATGGCGGCAAGTCCGCCCGGAAAGGACGGCAGCCCATCGGCGCGCATGGCCACAAAGCCAGACCACGTGCCATATCCGAATTTCGCAGCGGTCACCGGGAGATTCAGGATGAGGATGGCCACGAGAGCCCGGCGGACGTTGGACAGTCGGTCGGATCGCGGTCCAGGTCTGGTGGAAACGATTCCCGGCTCATCCAAACGCGGTTCCCATGAGGGATGCGCATGCAAAACCGACGGAATATCGTCTCCCCGTTCGACCCAAGTATAACAGGTTGCCACCCGTGGCCCGGTCACGAGGCGGCATCGCGGGGACGCCGCTCCGGGGTGCGGCGCAATCACTCATTCGGTCCGTCTGGCTAGAAGATGGTTGCGATGAGGATATAGAGCAGGCCGATGACGATCAGCAGGACGGTTCCGGCCACGCAACCGAGGGCGAGCGAGGTACCGGTGCCGATCGTCGGGCCTTCGGCGGCGGTCTGCCCCTCCGGTGCGGCGATGATCGGCGTCTCGGGCGGAGCCTCCTCGATGGTCGGCTCGTCGCTACGTGGAGTCTCGTCCTGCTGGCTCACTCGTGGTCCTCGAATCGTATCGGCCCGCGCCGCGGTCGTTTCTGCGCGAAAGCATAGCACCCGCGCCTGGCGGCCTATCGCTCGCCGAGCGTGAGCACCAGGTCGTCACCGCTGACAGCGACATCTTCCAGATACAGGCCGTTGGCCTGGAGGTAGCTGTTGACGGCGTTCTCGACGGCGTTGCCGATGCTCTCCGGCGCGAGCAGGCGCTCGACGATGCCGCCGTCGCCGCGGACGTTGCCCATCTCGAGGTAGCCCTCGGGCGAGACCTCCGGCGTATACCGGAACTCGGAGCTGGCGTCGCGTACCGAGAAGGCAAGCACGATCTCGCTCCCCTCGCCGCGAAGCGACATGCCCTCGACCTGGAGGTTGTCGCTGCCGCCCGTGACCTGCCGCTCGAGGTCGGAGAGCGAAATGCGGTATTCGCCGGGCCCGACATTGCCAACGCCGGCGGCCTCGCGGTCGAACACATCGGCGACCTCGGTGGAGAGCACCGTGGTGAGCTCCTCCTCGATCTGGTTATGGAAGCGTGGCAGCGCCACAAAGTAGCCGAACACGCAACACAGCACCAGCGCGATGAATATCCCACCGACGCCCATCAAACACCCACGCCGCCTCACCCGCATCTCTCCTGCTCGTCACGCACGCCAAAAGCTGCCATGACGATAGCATGGACGCCATACACGAGCAGCGGCCGTGCCCCGATTGAAGGGACGCGGCCGCTGCCCGGTGCTCGCTTTGGTGCGAGCTACTGCTCGGCGTCGAAGACCGCGAGGTCCTGGCGGCGCGGATCGATGCCCAGCAAGCGGGACGGCGAGGACTCGCCATCGACACCGTAGAGCGTCAACCACCCGTTCGTCGTCGTGCCGAACGGCGTCCACAGCGCGACGAGGACGTAGCGCTGGCCGTCGATCGTCAGCGTGGCATGCACGCCCAGCGACTCGGCGCGGTCGATAACCTCCTGCGAGGCCGCCTCGGCGTCACCCTCGACGACGTACTCGCCGAAGACGTCGTTGCCGACGGAATAGCCGTAGAAGCGATCCGGCGTTCCGGCCTCAGGGTCGGCGACGTAGATCTCGAGGCTCAGGCTCGAGTAGACGGACCGCTGCCATGGATCGGCGGCACGGTAGCGCACGGCCGGCGTATCCTCGCGCGCCTCGAGGTTCAGCGAGCGTGGCTGCTGATCCTGCTGCGACTGGGTCCCGACGGAGAGCGACGCCGTGCGCTCGAAGGCGAAGAGCGACTCCTCATCGTTCATCAGCCCAAGGTAGATATGGGTGTCACCAGCATCCGCCGGCAGGTAGAGCACGAACGCGCCGACACAGCCCGTGGCGCTCACCTCGCCGGCGTCGGCGAAGGCGACCTTGCCCGTGTAGCGGTAGGCCTGTCCACCGTACTGGAGATTGCGCGGCAGCCGCTCTGGCACGCCGTTGTCGTCCAGCTCGCCCGTCGCGCCGGCGCACGCGATCACGTCGGACTGGCCAGCGGCCGGCGACGGAACGTCCGGCGGCAGCGTCGGCACAACCGCCTGCGGCTGCAGCGGGCGCGGCGTCGGGGTTGGGCGCGGCGGGATAGGCGTCGGCGTGGGTTGCCCGGGCTCCTGCGTCGGCGGGACTTCCGTTGGCAGCGCGGCCGGCTCCTCGCCGAGGTCGGCATCCGGCGCCACGGTTGGCTCGGCGGTCGGGGTCAAGGTCGGTTCGGCTGTCGGTTCCTCCGTAGGCGCCGCAGTCGGTCGCCTCAGCCGTCGGTTCCTGCGTCGGTGCCTCGGTTGGTTCGGTCGTCGGCTCAGCAGTTGGTTCCTGCGTCGGTTCCGCGGTGGGCTCCTGCGTGGATTCTGCTGTCGGCTCGGCCGTGGGTTCTTCCGTTGGTGCTTGTGTTGGCTCGGCCGTGGGCTCCGGTGTCGGCTCGGTCGTCGGGGTCGCGGTCGGCTCCGGGTGGGCTCCGGCGTCGCGGTCGGCTCCGGTGTCGGTTCCTGGGTCGGCTCGGTGTCGGCTCCGGCGTTGCTTCCTCGGTCGGGACGGCGGTCGCCTCCTGTGTCGGGATCGGTGTGGAGGCCGGGGTCGAAGGCGGCGTGGAAACCTCCTCGGGGGCGCCACCGCCCGTCGCCTGGAACGCCACCGGCGTACCGCCAACGTCGAGCGCGATGACGTCGAACGGCTGATCCGGCGAGGCGGCAAAGGCCGGGAACGGCCCCGCGCACCCCACGCGGACGAGGCCGTCGAGGCTGCTCACCGCGCCCGGTGCCGGCGTGAACTCCTGACCGCCGAAGGTCATCGGGTCGGGAAGCCCGGCCGGGACGCCATCGGCACCTTGCAGGACATAGCGAACGAGGGAATTTGGTCCCTGGCCACTGTTCTGGGCGACGAAGATGATCCGGAGCTGGTCATCGCCCGGGATGCCATAAATGGCGTTGTTGTCGTTGGTGGTGCCGGCCTGCTGCAGGGCGTCCGGCGTGTAATCGGTTTCCGGGCCGGCGGCGACATACGTCTGGCCGTTGCCGCTGAGCGTGCCCATGTCCGCGAGCTCGACCGGGCAGGTGGCATCCGGCTGGCCCAGAAGCTCCGGGTAATAGCGCGTCGACGCGCCGGAGCCATCCTCGAGCGGAAGGTAGATCGCGCCGAGCGGATCGCTCTCCCCCGGCTTGGCGTAAACGGTCTCGCCACTGTCGGCGGTGCGTTGCTCCATGGGGTTGAGATCGGCCGGCACGTCGAGGTCGCGCAAGTACCGCTGGCCCTCGACGACCAATTCCACCGGGGCCCCGGTCGGCTCCAGTGGCTGGATGGCACCACCTTGCGCGGCAAGCGAAGGCGCCCATGCGCCGGCAAGCAAGGCAAGGATCATCGTGAAGGTCGCCAGGAACGGCCCGGTTCGCTGGATCCGCATCGTCTCTCCCCTATGTGATGGTGGCGTCGTGCCGAAGTCGCTGGTCGCCGGTGTCGTCGGGTCGTGAACCTTTGTGTAGCGGACCTCCTGCAACTATCACGCCATCATGCATGGCCCGGCATACTGGCACGAAACATGCACGACTCGCGGGCAAGTGTTACACCGCTCCGATATCTGATATCCGCACCACGGACAACGCGTCCCGCGTGCGGCCGTCAACCATACGACCGCTGCAGCTTTGGAGGGAGAGATTCCATGCGCGCACGTTTGACGACACCCTTGTCCGTGGTCCGGGTCGCCATGATGCTGATGCTCGTCCTGGTGACGAATCCGACCATTGCCTTCGCACAAGACCAGGCCGATCCGCCCCCGCGCAAGGTCAATGTTGAGCTCGTCTTCGACTCTTCCGGCTCCATGGCGCAGGAGGTTTCGCCGGGCGTGACGCGTATCGAAGCGGCCAAGAACGTGCTGAACGATGTGGTCGACGCCATCCCGGAGACGGACGGGATCAACGTCGGTTTCCGCGTCTATGGCCATAAGGGCAGCAACCAGGAAGCGGACCGCGCGGAGAGCTGCCAGTCCACAGAACTGATCGTGCCGGTCGCCGGCACCGACAAGGACCTCCTCCGGGCGGCGATCGAGAGCTACCAGCCGGTCGGCTGGACGCCGATCACCCTCGCGCTGCAGGAAGCCGCGAACGACTTCGAAGCGCCCGCCGAGGGTGAGGTCAACGCGATCGTGCTTGTCACCGACGGCCTCGAGACATGTGGCGGCAACGCCTGCGAGGCGGCAGCGGCGCTGGCCGAGGGCGATGTGAACGTTACGACCTACGTCGTCGGCTTCGGCCTGACGCAGGAAGAACAGGGCACGCTACAGTGCATCGCCGACGCCGGCGGAGGGCTGAACCTCAGCGCGGCGAACGCGGATGAGCTCAACAACGCGCTGTTCACCGTTCTCGAAGAGCTGCAGGTGGTCGTGCAGACCGGGTTCCTGGAGATCGAGGAGATCGGCGGCGTCTGGCCGAAGGCGACCGTGGATTGCCGGGAGGGCGCGACCGACTCCAACCCGGAGGGCGCCGTCACGACCTATTCGATGACCGATTCCAACCGTATCGAGATCAACGTCGGCCGGTGCGAGGCGTACTGGACGAACCCGAGCGGCCAGGAAAGCCGCGTCACCGTCGCGATCCAGGCCGGCGAGACGACGTGGATCCGTGGCTCGATCCTCCAGTTCCCGCAGGGCGCCGGCGAGATCTACACGGTGACGGACATCTCCGGCACGCTGATCTGGCAAGACCAGTTCGAGCACGGTGACTATGTGTGGGTGCTCCCTGGCATCTACCGCATGGAGCTGCTGGAGCGTGTTGGGGACCCGATCCTCATTTCGGCCGAGGTCCAAACGCTCCCCGGCACGGTGACGACGCTGGAGATCTTCACCGCCGGATCCTGACGCGAAAACAGCAGAGGTTTCGTTATCGGAGGGGGCCTTCGGGTCCCCTCTTTCGTGTGTGCGAACGATCTCAAGTCCCTGCCACAACGCCCTTCATGGTTGACATATCAACCATATGGAATCTTCTTGGCACACCGGGTGCGACGTTTTCGTGTCGGCATCTGCCGGCCAGGCACCTCAGTGTGAACACCTTGAAAGGAACCGTTTATGACCAGCCCAATCAAGATGAACCGTCGCACCATGACCCTCGGCACCTCGGCCCTCACGTCTGCGTTACTGCTCCGCGGCAACGCGCTCGCGCAGGACGCCACGCCACCAGCTACTCCTGGTGGTCCGCCCGAAGGGTTCCCGGTGGCGGTCTATGGCGGCAGCTGCGGAGACCTCTCCAGCGAGGCCGCCTATGACCTGGGCAACGCCGTCACATTCGGTGTCCCTGGCGGTGGCGAACCGGAGACGATCGGCGGCGAGGAAGGCGTGCGGGCCGTTGTCTACGCGGCGAGTGGTACCGTCGACAGCGACTTGCGAACGTTGGGCGACGAGGGGCACGCAATCGTCGTCCACACCAGTGACGCGGATCCGTCGGTGATTGCATGCGGCAACGTGGCAGGCGCGATCAGCAACGGCACCTTGGTCGTCGCCCTGGCACCGGTTGAGCCGAGCACCGTCATGGGCATCGCAGTCCTCCAGGAGAGCGACGGTCAGACCGAGGTCACGGCCTACCTCTTTGACTCCTCGGTCGCGGAGAATATTCCCGCCACTCCGGCGTCCTGATTCGGGATCAGATCATGGAATAGAGAGATGAGCAAGAACCCCGGTCCTTGAGGACCGGGGTTCTTGCTGCGCTCGTCCATCTCCAGCGGGGTGCGCCCCGACGCGCGTTTCACCGGAGTGGCACAAACAGGAAGGGCACCCCAGTGGGCGCCCTTCGCAATCTCTCGTGTGTTGTGCGGCTACGACTGGACGGTGCGCGTCTTGTCGAGCACCCCACCCTTCGGTGTGCTGCGCCGTGTTCATGCGCTGGGAGAAGCCGGGCATGTTGCGGTCCATCGAGTGCTTGACCTGGTCGGTCAGGCTGCCCATCAGCGCCGCGATACCGCTGTTCACCGTGTCCTCGAGCCCCGAGCTCTTGTAGGCGTGCTGCAGGGAGTGCGCCGCTCCAGCAGCAGATCCGCCTCCTGAGCCACCGGCACTGCTACCGGAGTAGTCGTGCGAGCGCGAGGACCCGCGACTGCCGTCACCGCCGCCGAGCATCCCACCGACCACGAACCCGCCGATCAGGGCGGCGCCGAGTGACACCAGTGGCCGCTCCTGGATGAACTGCTCGATATCGACGTTCTCGGTGACCTTGTGAACGGTATCCTCGACGGTGCCCTGCACCTGCTCGCGCACGTCCTCGACGGTCCCACGCGCCTGGGCGCGGAGGTCTTCGGTCGTGCCCTGGACCTGCCCCTGCAGGTCGTCGATCTTGCGCTCGGCGTCGTGGCGGTGCTGGTCTATTTCTTGACGGAGTTGATCTGACGACTGGCCCATTCCTTGTCCTCCTTGACTGATTCGATCGTCTGCTCTGGCTTCATGTTGGCTTTGGACATCTGGCCCTTGCCTGTCATGGCGAGAATGGCTGCCACGATCAGGAGAACCACGGCCACAATGCCGGCGGCGATCCACATGTCCATCCACTCGGCAAGCAGGTAGGTAACCGCGAGCATGAGGAAGATGAACCCGACGAGGCCGAAAAAGACCCCCGCGCCGATCATGCCGGCAGCCTTACCCAGTGCGGTGGCGTCTTCCTTCAGCTCGGTCTTCGCCAGCTGAACCTCGCCCCGAATGATCTCCTGCAGGTCCTCGATGATGCTCCCAACGGTCGCCCCGAGGGTGTCAGCTCCCTGATTCAGTGTTTGTCGCGCCTCGTCGACGCGCTCCCCCACCACCCCTCGATCGGGCGGGGTACTGCCCCGGGCTCGTCCGGGGTAGTTTCTGTTCGTGTCCATGTCTTGGCCGTGCTCCCTTTTAGGTCAGCGTAGATGCTTTACTTCACGATCCGGGAGAGCAACAGGCCGATTCCCGCTGCGGCAAGCACGGACTCCATCGGGCGCCGGCGAACGAGCGCCTCGAGGTCGGTCACCATCTGGTTCGTGTCGTGCTCACGCAAGTACCCGCTCGCGGATTCGAGCTTGTCCGCGGCCGTCGAGGCCACCTGGCCAGCCTGACCGCCCTGGGCCTGGCCCTGCTCGCGAAGCTTGTCCGCGGCTGACGAGAGGCCCTCGGAGGCCTTGTCGACGCCCTGGTCCGCCTTCTCGTGGGCGGTGTGGCTCATCTGGTCAGCCTTGGCCTTCGCCTGGTCCGCGGCTTCCTTGCCCTTCTCCTCAGCCTGGTGAGCGGCCTTCTCGCCCTTCTGCTTGGCCTTGTTCGTCGCCTCCTTGCCCTTCTCCTTCATATCCCCGGCCTTGGACTTGGCGTGGTCGGTCTTGGACTCCGACGTCATCTGCTCCATTTCGTCATCGAGCGTTCCCTCGGTTGCTGGTGCATTAGCGTCGTACAACGGGTCGCGATACGTCATGGTGAATCTCCTGGCTAAACCTCGATTGGCACTGCAGTGGCGTCGCCTCCACGCCGCCCAGTTATGCAATCGGTGTGCCACACATGCAAAATTGCGTATGCACCACCCCGAAATTCCGCCGCCCCTATCCCGCCGTTAAGGCGTTCCTATCCCATTGGATGGCCGCAAAACCGGGACGTGGAGATGCAACGAAAACTGTTACGTTTTTGACATGTCGCCCGGGGCAATGACACGTATCTGTCATGTGAAATTTGGCACCATGTGCGTGCAGGAATCCCGATCAGTGGTGAGCCTGCAACGGCAGGTAACAGGGTTCGGGAGGATTAGTCCGGAAGCAATGGAGCTTTCGGTTTCGGGAGACCAGGGAGGACCCCGATGCTTATCACAAAGACCAAGATCATTGCGCTGACAGTGATCGCGACGCTCTTCTACATTCTGCTCGAGTACGCGGTCGACGAGAAGCCGTTCACGACGGGGCTCTTCGATGGTGAGTATCTCTTCGACGGTTCATGGCTCCGCTGGTTGGCCCTGATCCTGATCCCGGCGCTTGGCATTTACTCCGCCATGCAGCTCGGCGATCGTGAGATCGAGGTCGAGCCGGAGCGCAATCCCCACACCGATGGCCAGGTTGGCGATCCGGCGTGGTGGCGGGCCCTTTCAGGCAACACCTGGCTGTCGGTAGGCTGGTTGCCCCTTCGCTTCCTGCTCGGCATCCACTGGCTGCAGGCCGGTTGGCACAAGACCCAGGACGCTGGTTGGGCCGTCAGCGGCACGAACGCCGCCGGTGAGCAGGTTGAGCGCGGTGCTTCCATGAAGGGCTTCCTCATGGGCGCCTACACCCCGAATCCGGAGACTGGCGCGACCAAGGCTGTCTTCGGCTGGTACGCTGACTTCCTGAAGTACATGGTCGACAACAACTGGACGTCCTGGTTCGGCCCGCTGGTGGCCTGGGGCGAGACGCTGATCGGTGTCGGACTCCTGCTTGGTGGTCTGGTCGGTATCGCCGCCTTCTTCGGTACGCTGCTGAACATGTCCTTCATGCTCGCCGGTACCGTGAGCTCGAACCCCTGGATGTTCGCCTTCACCGTCTTCATCATCCTCGGCTGGAAGGTCGCTGGGCACTACGGCCTGGACCGCTACCTCCTCCCGATGCTGGGCACCCCGTGGAACCGCCGCAAGCAGGACGATCACGTTCCAACGGACACCTACGCGCCAAGCAGGGCATAACACCCCTCGCGACAGCGACAGCAGACGAGCCCCGGCCGATCTGGCCGGGGCTCTGATGTTTGCCGTCCTGGCGGTTCGCCACTGCCACAACTTTGTGACGATCTTTCACGATACCGTACGCCGGTCGGGTCGTATCCCCGAACGCACAAGAGCCGCCGCAATGCGACGGCTCCGACTCGGTCAGACGCGTGTTGTGGACGTCGCCCTACTGGCGGCGGCGCAGCCAGTCGACGAGATCGGTCCGCGAGATGGAGACGATATCGTTGCCAGCCATCTTCGCCTTCAGCTCCCCACCATACACGGCGGCGAACACCGTCCGCTGGCGCATGTTGAGGACCTCGGCGGCCTCCTCCGGGGTGTATTCCTCGTGTCGCAGCAGTTCCTCGATGCGGGAGAGCTCCTGCTCTTCCTTCGCGGTCAACCGCTCGTCCTGTCCTGATCGCTCGTCGTTCATCTTCCCGTCCTTTCAGCCAGCCTCACCACCGGTCCGCGCATCCCGCCCTGCGCGCCGGCGTTCGCCGGGAGCCGGGAGGGGCCGACAGGCCCGGTCCGGGAGGAATCGTCAACGTACGTTTCACGCCCTTATTGTACGCGAATGGGCATGACTGGACCGGGTTTCCGGGTGTTTCAGCCCGGTTCCGTGCGCCGGGTCGCGCGGTCCCGCATACTTGGGACGAGACCTCCGACACGCGATCCACGGGGTGCTCCGCATGATCGACTTCAGCGACACCGTCGTCTTCCTGATCATCGTGGGATTGCGCCTGCTCGTCCCGCTCGCCATCCCGCGCTATCCGCTTCCCGCCATCATCGCCTCCGCGACGCTTGACGGGCTCGATCTCGGCATCTTCACCGGCGTGACGAACCTCGATGTCACAAACTACCAGAGTTACGACAAGGCGCTCGATGTCTACTACCTCACGATCGCCTATCTCTCGACGATGCGGAACTGGACGAACGTCGATGCCGTCGTGGCGGCGCGCATCCTGATCTACATTCGCCTGCTCGGCTCACTCGCCTTCGAGCTCACGGGCATCCGCTGGATGCTGCTCGTGTTCCCAAACACCTTCGAGTACTTCTTCGTCTTCTATCACCTGATCGCCTTGCGGTGGAACCCGGAACGCCTTTCCCGGAAGGACATCCTCGTCGTGATCGCCGGCATCTGGGTGGTCATCAAGCTGCCGCAGGAGTACTGGCTCCACGTCGCCCAGCGCGATACATCGGACCTTCTCCTGGCCCATCCGTGGCTCATCGCGCTCCTGGTCGCGCTCGCCGTCGTGCTTCTCGCGGCCATCCGCTGGCTGATCCTTCATCGCCTGCCACCGCCGGATGTGCCGCTCTCGTTCGCGGCGGTGGACCCCATGCAGGACCCGGTCTACGCCGTGAAGCAGCAATCGATGCTGACTGGCGGGCTGGTACGCCGAGAGCTGTTCGAGAAGGTGGCGCTCATCTCGCTGGTGTCGCTGGTCTTCGCCCAGATCCTCCCGCACGTGACCGCGACGCCGGCCCAACTCGCGTTGGCCGTGACCATCCTCGCCGTCGCGAACGCGTTTGCCTCGGAGTGGTTGCAGGGCCGCGGTGATGGGTGGCGGTCGACGATGCAGCAGTTCATCGTGACCTCGGTGATGAACGTCGGGCTGACCTTCACGTTCCTCTGGGTCTTGCCGATGGAGATCTCCTCGCCCGCCCTGGAAAGCACGCTGTTCTTCCTGCTGCTCATCACGCTGCTGGTGACGTACTACGACCGCTACCGACCGTCGTATCTCATGCACCGCGACGAGGCGGCGCGCGGAGTCCACAGCCACCTCAAGGTGCAGAAGGCGGGCATTGCGAGGGCCCACGGTCGCCACGGACATCAATCTTCCAACGGGATCATCACCACGCCGGGACCGGCCCCGTTCGGCGGGACCAAACCTGCCAGCGCCGCCGAGAAGTTCGCAATATACACAGCCTCCCCGTCGGCGCTGACCGACACACTGGCCGGGCCATCCAGGTTCCCGCCGGATGCCAGTACATCGACCGTGCCGTCCGATGACACGCGGGAGATCGTGTTGATCGCGGGCTGCGCCACGTAGATGGTTCCGTCCCCATCCATCGCAACTCCGTCCGGCATACCCATGCCATCGAATCGCGTAAGGACGCTGCCTCGCCGGCCGACCCGTCGTCCATGACGGGAATGGTGACGATGGTTCCCTGCTCAGTCACTGCGACCTGCACGACGCCACGGTCTCCGTCGATGACGATGCCGTTCGCGCCGACCGGAAAACCGAATCCGAGATCACCTGTTCCGAAAAGTATCTGGTGTTCGAACCAGAGTTCCACGTTACCGTCGGGCGCCACCGTCCAAACGGCACCCGCGATGGTGTCCGTCACATATATGACGCCATCAGAGTCGAATGCGATCGAATTCGGCATGGTGATCTGCTCGGTGCCCGGCACTCGCTCGACCCCGCCGCCCGCAGGGCCGAAGCGCCAGACACCATTGGCGTCCGGGTTAGATGAAAAGACTGCCCCGTAGATGCTGCCATCCACATGAGCCGCGATGCCGAGCAAGCCAAGGTCGCCCGGCTGCAAACCGGGGACCTGCCCGACGGCCTCGCGGGCGCCCCCTTCACCGACACGGACCAGCTCGCCGAGTGGCGACACGCTGACATACACGGTGCCATCCCCGGCGACCGTCACGCCCTCGGTGAACTCCCCGGCCGACCCATCCGTCGTAAAGATGAGCTCGGTCGTCCCGACTGTGGGGATGGGGACCGGTGACGCCCCGGGCGTAGCCTCCTGCGCGGCCAGCATGCCCGGGGCGGTGACGAGTGCAGCGATGCCTGATACCCAGAGCACTCGGCCGAAGCGGAGAGAACGAAACAACGACAAAAGCCCTATGGCGAGAAACACGATCGTACGCATATGCTGCTCACTTTCGTCTCGCTGTGGCGATCGATTTGGGTGTGGGCCCTGATTTATGGTAAGCATCATGACTCGCCCCGTCAAGCGTCCGTTCGCCGATACACCTCCCCACAACTGTCCTTACGCGGCGACTGCCTAGAGCACGCCCTTGAAGCGATCTGCCTGGAACGGTTTGAGCACCTCGGACGGCCGACCGCTGGTGATCAGCTCGGCCATCTGCACGCCGGTCACCGCGGCGAGCGTCACGCCCAGCATCGCGTGCCCGGAGGCAACGTAGAAGTTGCCGAACCCCGGGACAGCCCCAAGCACCGGCAGGCCGTCCGGCGCCATCGGTCGCATGCCGGTCCAGACCTGTGTCGGCTTCGCGTCCTGCGGGAAGCCCTGCAGCAGCCGCTTTCCGGCCTTGTGGATCGCGTTGATCCGGCGCTGCGTGAATTGCTCGTTGAGGCCCGAGAGCTCCATCGTGCCTGAAAGGCGTAGCCCATGGTCAAAGGGCGAAACCGCGACGCGGTCCTCGTGCAGGTAGATCGAGCTCTTCGGCGTCACCGGCGCCGGGCGGAAATCGAGCCCGTAGCCCTTGCCCGCCTCGATCGGGATGTTGGCGCCGGCCATCTTCGCGATTCGGCGCGTCCACGCGCCTGCCGCGAGTAACACGGAGTCCGCCTCGATGCGCTCGGTCGGCGTGCGCACGGCGACCACCTTCCCGCGAACGGTGTCGATATCGACCACCGGCGCCCCCGCCTTCACGGTCACGCCGATCTCGTCGAGCTTCTTCAGCAAGCCCTGGACGAGACTAACCGGCTGTACGGTGCGCTCTTCGCGAACGTGGAATCCGCCGAGCATCTGCGGCCCGAGGACCGGCTCGGCATGGCGCAGGTCGTCACCGTACATCGGGGTTGGCTGGGCGTAGCCATAGGGCGTCACCGCGTCGAACGCCTTCAGGTCGTGTTCCATCTCGGAAAGCGTCCGGTAGGCGAACAGCAACCCATCGTTGTGCATTTCGAAGTCGACGCCCTGCGCAACCCAGTCGTCCATGATCTCCATGGTGCGCTGGCCGAGCATCGCGGTCGCCTCAAGGCCCGCTTCGTACTTGTCCGCCTGGCAGGAGCGCCAGAAGCGATACAGCCACTTCAGGAACGACGGATCAAGCCGGGGCTTGATGAAGAGCGGGCTCTCCGGGTTCAGCATCCATTTGAGCGACGTCTTGACCAACCCGGGAACCGGAACCGGACCCGCGAGCGATGGTGAGACCCATCCGGCGTTGACCGCGGACGCCGCCGTGCCCGGCTGGCGCGCATCGAGGACCATCACCTCCACGCCACGCCGCGCGAGCTCCCATGCCGCCGAGAGACCGATCACTCCACCACCGACGACGATCACCTGTGCCATGATCCGAGCGTTCTCCACTCCAAGAAAAACGCGGCTCCGCCCATAGGGCATCAAGCCGCTTACCACACACTCTGACTGAGCTATGTGTACCAGAATATCCGGGAAAAAGCCCGGTAGTTCGGGCAATTCTGGCACTGGGTGCGCACAGGATGCCGCCGGCAGCCCGGAACCCGAAGGACATGGCCCGGCGACCACCGAACCATGCCCTTCAGGACCATGCTTTGAACGTCAGTTGTTGGAGGGTTCCTGCCCGCCAGGCACCACGTCGACGAGGACGGCGCGGACCACCGTGCGCTGGTCGTATTCGCTGATCGCCGCGTTCCAGCTTCCGCCGCAGGTGATCAAGGTCAGGCTCGGCTCCTCGGTCGCCCCGACGATCTCCGCGGCGGGCGGAACGAGATTGCTTTCCATCCGCGTCCATTCGACCTCGTAAACGTAGGTACGCCCGTCGTTCCCGACGATCTGCACCTGGTCGCCTGCCTGCAAGGAATGGAGTGAGAAGAAGATCCCTTCCGGCACGCCCCAGTAGTTCAGGTGACCGGCGATGACGGTGTTGTTGCGTTCGCCGAGCCGTCCGGTTTCCTTGTACCAGGACGCGACGTCCGGTCCGGTGGGCGCCTGCATCACGCCGTCGATCACTTCCAGGATCTCCACGTCGTGATCCACGCCGATCGCATCGATGTCGATGTGCTCCGGCACGGCGCCGCGGGGACATTGCTCCGTACCGGGCACCGGCGTCGCGACATCTTCGAGGCACCGCACCACGAAGTAGGCGTCATCGTCCGTCCCGCTCCGAGGCGTTGCGTCCTGCATCAGGGGCGCCGACTGGCCGAAGCTCGACGGGACGCCTGTATTGGGGTACTCCTGCGGAATCTTGCCGCCGGGCGTCGATGGATCGTCGCTGCAGTTGTAGACGTCGATCACCGTCTGCTCGCCCATGTCGACCATGGGGTTGCCGTTCCCGTCGTCCTGCGACATCTCGATATGGCAGGCCTCGCCCTCCAGCTCCACGAGCTGCACGACACCCGGTTCAACCGGCCACCACGTCGCCGTCCCGGTGGCATCCGTAACTGTCACGCCATACGATGCATCATCGACCGAACGGATGAGCTCGAACGCCACGCCGAACTCGTAGGTCTCGCAATCGATCTCGCTGACAAAGACGGGTGTCGAGCAGAGGTATTTGTGAACCGTCACCGAGCCATCGTCCGGCGGGTAGACGTTGAACCAGTTGCAGACGATTTGATCACCCTCCGCGACCGTCACGGCGAACACCGGCCCGACGCTTAGCGGCGTCGGATGGACCGCCGGGATGTTGCTGCCCGTGCAATTCCAGATGAAGACGCTATGGACGCCGGGTGGAACGTCCTCCGTCACGACGTAGTCGCCAGGCGCCAGGTCGGCGAAGTACACGCCGCTCGGGACCACGTCGCCGGTCGTCTGCACCATGTCCGGACCAACTGGCGGCGCCAGGACGAAATCGTAGGCCGCCGACGCGAGCGCGCAGTCGTTCTGCGGATCCGCACCCGGCGCATAGGGATCGTACGGCGCCGGCAGGTCAGTCGGGCAGTCGAATTTCCGAATCGTGATGTCCCCCGAATCGTGCGGGATATTGAAGAAGTGGCACTCCCATGAGAAGAACTCGTGATCCAACGTACGCGAGACCGAGCTGCCGTCGACCGCCATCATCGTCATGCCTTCGGCGAAGGCGGCCCCGTCACCGCTGTACGCCTCGAGGCCGCAGAACACGATTGGGGCCTGATATCCGGGCGGTGTGTGCTCGGTGATCACGACATCCCCGGCGGCCACAGGCGCCCACCACGCCATACCGGCAAGGGGCTTGGTCACGTCTCCGTCAGCATCGGTGACGGTGAAGTCGATGGACGGAGGATGGTTCGCACACGTGTCAGCCCAGTCCTGGAAGTCTTCCGACTCCGCTTCAAGACCGGCCGGGCAGGCCCATTTCCAGACGGTCACGATACGGTTGTCATCCGGGACGTTGAAGACGAAGCACACATAGGTGCCGCCCGCTGGATCGGTGAGCTTGTCCGTCAACACGCCGCCCGGTGTCACCACGAACTCTGGGGCCGGCAGGGCGCCGCCGCCCGCCGGGGCGAAGCTGCAGTACCACAAGGGCTGAAGGAATCCGGACGGCACTTCCTCGCTCAGGCTGAACTCGCCGGCCGGGACATCCGCGAAGGTCACGGTGCCATCAACGGTCTGCGACGTGTCGGTGCCTTCCGCGTGATCGATGGTGAACGGGATGCCGTCCATCTCTTCCGGGCACAGCGCATCAATCGTCGCGAAGTCGGGGATGGCATTCGCGGGCACGAACTCGACGTTTGGCGCACAGACCTGCTTATGGATCACGACGTCAAAGGAGACTTCCGGGACGTTGTACCACCGGCACTCCCAGTGATCCCCCTCCCCGAAGGAGATGAGCGATACCGGTGGATCGCCCTGGAGGACGATGGTGATGGCAGGCGCTCCGTTCAGGTAGCACCCGTCGTAGATCACCTTGCCCGTGCCGTCCGGAACGATCTCCGAGTGCTCGTAGTCCCCGGCGGGGACGTCCATGAACACGGCCGTGCCGGGGCCCGCGTCGCCCGTGGTCGCCTCTTCATCGCCAAGCAGGAACGTGACGCCGTCCATTGGCGCCGTGCACTGCATGGCCGCATCGTTCTCATCACCGTCGAAACCCTCCGGGCAAACGGTCTTGCGCACTGTCAGCGTATTCGCCGTCTCGTCCGGGATGTTGAAGACCTGGCAGGTCGTCTCGTATCCGCTTCCCGGCATCAGAAGCTCGACCAGGCCTCCCGTCGCGTCCATCCGCTCCACCAGGCCGAGTCCGCCATCCGGGATCACCGAGAAGGCGCAGAAGACCAGCGGATCCTTGTACCCGACCGGGATCGTCTCCTGGAGCTGGTAATCCCCTTCCGGGATACCTCGCCCACGAGACCTCGCCGTTGATGGTCGTGTCCGGGAACGATCCGCCCTCGTGTGTCACCGTGAACTCGATGCCGTCATGCTCCTGCGTGCAGATCTCCTGGTAGTCCTCCAGATCGGCATCCTCGACGACACCGAGCGGGCAACGGTGCTTCTCAACAATGAGCACGCTACCCTCCATCGGATCCTGACCGCCTTCGGCCACCAGGTCGCCGATTCCGCCAGCTGGCGCGTTGTACCAGTAGCACTCCAGCAGGTCGTCCGCTTCGAGCGACCACGTCACCGTCGCTCCATTCGCGACGGTCTGCCGATCCTCCTCGGTATACGTGTGCTCCAGCGGCTGGAAGGCGTAATCCGCAAAGCAGTAGACCGCGGAGAGGCCGTATCCCTCAGGCGCAACCTGGACGACGGCAATGTCGCCCGTGGGCACTTCGCCGAGCTGAGCGGTTCCCGACGCGTCCGTGGCGGCGCTCGCAAGCTCGACATCCTCGCCGACGACTCGAGAACGAGGTCCCGACCCCAAGGTCGACGCATTGGTCCTGCAGATCGGTGATCGTGACCGTCTCGTCCAGGACGAATCCATCCGGGCAAAGACGGTTGTGGATCTGGACGTACCCGGTCGTGGCCGGCGACTGGATCATGAACCAGTCGCAGTACAGGCTCTCTCCGTTGAGCAGTTGGTGGCTCACCGTCGTGCCGCCCGCGATCGGCATCATCTCGAGTGTCGCCAATGTCTCGCCCTCGATGTACGGACCGCACCAGACGGTGAAGGCCGCATAGCCGATCGGCAAGGTAGCGGAGAGCGAATGACCGCCGGCGGCGAGATCCATCCACGATGCCGCGCCAGCGACCTCTTGCGGCGTCCCGGATCCACCATCCTGGACATGTGTCATCGTCAGGGGCGTCGTAGAGGGGCTCGCGCACTCGGCAGTGAGTTGCTCCCACGGCGCGAGCGGGTCGGCCTGCGGCGGGCACTCGTACAACGTGACGTGCACGGCCGACGGCAGCTGCTGTGGCGGCTCGCCGATCTCCGGCACCTTTGTCGGCTCGGCCTGGAGGTCGTTGATGCCTCCGCTGGCCGGCATGCACTCACCCGTCGCCGGGTCACGCTCCTCCCCCTCATCGCAGGCTGGCTGCTCCGTCTGCACCCGCGTCGGAGCTTCTTCGGCAATGCATTGGCCCGTGGCCGGGTCCAGCACGAAGCCCGCGTCGCACTCGACCGGGTCCTGCCGGGTCGTCAAACCCTGCGCCGCGCTCGCCAGATGGAGCGACACGATGGGGCTCAAGAAGGAAAAACAGATCGTCAGAATCCCGAACAACATCGCCAACGTATGCGTCGAACGCGCCGCAGGGCGATGAGATCGTGTGAAGGACATGGAACGCTCCTCGAATCACAGGCAACAACCGCTGGGCCCCGTTGTGGTGCATGGTTCCCATGATGGTGATTTGGGCGGCCGGGCACATCGTACCCAGGTCCAATATCGGGCCTGATCAGGCGAGATCGTTCTGATAGGCGTATGCGACCGCCGCGGATCGCGATGTCAGGTCGAGCTTGGCGAGGATGTTGGTCATGTGGGCTTTCACGGTGCGGAGGCTGATGAACAGGTCGTCGGCGATTTCCTGGTTCGATGCTCCGCGCGCCACGAGGCGCAAGACCTCCAGCTCCCGCCGGGTCAGCAGGCTCTCGGCTGTGGGCGGCGCCTCGAGAACGGTCATCGCGAGCGCGATGGCACGCTCAGGGGCAAGCGTGCTTCCGGCGACGCGCGCACTCTCAAACGCGGCTTCGCCCATCACGGATCTCGCACGGGACACCGTCTCCTCAACGTCCTGCCGGTCCATGGGCGGCTGTACCGGCCGCATCTGCCCGCGAAACCGATCAGCGGCGCCGATCAGGGTCGAGCAGGAGGCGTGCTGGCCCCTGCGTCCGGCCACTACCGCGGCGGATTCAAGGCAGAGGACCAATCCGCGCCGATCGAGCACCCGCCGATGCAGCACGAGAGCTCTCTCGAGATGATGGCACCCCGCTTCGGCATCGCCGCATCGGAGCTCCGCTCGCGCCAGTTGCTGGAACGCGATCGCGACTCCAGATTGGTCACGCGCATCCTGGAACATCTCCAAACCGCGCTGGAGGAGCGGGATAGCGGCCCGCTCCTCGCCGCGACACCGCAACGCAACGCCCAGGTTCAGCGTCGAGTGAGCTGCACGCCGGGCGCTCCCGAGGTCCAGGCTGAGCTGCAGCGCCTCCTCGTTCCATCGCCACGCCGCGTCGCTGTCACCAAGGGCGATCGCGACGTCACCCAGATTGTTCAGGGTCGGCGCGACACCGGCGCGGTCATCCAATCTCCGGTGCTCGCTCGAGACTCTGCATCAGCACCCGGTGAGCGCGTGCGGTATCGCCCCGGGCCGTGGCCAACATTCCAAGATTGTTCAGGATGTCCGCGACGCCGACCTCGTCGCGAGCCGCTTCACGCAGGGCCTTGCTTTCGGTATAGGCCCGCTCCGCCCTGTCGAGCTGTCCCAGCTCATACTGAAGGTTGCCGAGGTTGTTGAGCGCGAGTGCCTTCAGCTCAGGCGGCGCGTGGATCGCGGCACCCACGGCCTGCTCCATCCAGCGCTGGCCCTCGACGAGATAGCCCTGCACATACCAAAACAACCACAGGGCGTTGGACAGCTCCAGGGCCAGTTCCGGCTCGTTCGCCACCGACCAGCCCAACGCGGCCCGGATGTTCTCGTGCTCAGCGGTGATGCTTTCGACCCACGCTGAATGTTCGACCTGCCCCAGGCCCACCGGTGACTGCGCGATCCGCGTCAGGCACCACCGGGCGTGACGACGGCGCGCGTCCTCCTCATGCCCTTCGGCCCGAAGGCGATCGCGTGAGAAGAGGCGGATCGTCTCAAGCATTGCGTATCGTGGTTCGCCGTCGACCGCGCCCAGCAGCCGGACCAGGTTCTTCTCGACCAGGGACGAAAGCAGCTCGACGCCATCCCGGTCATGATGCTCCATTCCGTCGCGGATCGTCTCTACCGCGGACAGCGGAAACCCACCCGCGAACACCGCGAGCCGCTGGATGAGCTCCTGCTCGGCAGCATCGAGCAGCTCGAAGCTCCAGCCAATCGTGGCATCCAGCGCCCGGTGACGCTCGGGAAGACCGTCCTGCCCGCGACGAAGGGTCTCGAAGAAGGATGACGAAAGCCGTTCCCGTAGCGCACCTGGCGGCAGGATCCCGATCCGCGCGGCCGCAAGTTCGATAGCGAGAGGAAGCCCATCAAGCCTGCGACAGATTTCTGCGACGTCCGCTGCGTTGTCCGGAGTCAGGGCAAAATCTGGCTGGACGGCCCGAGCCCGATCGACGAACAGGTTGACCGACTCGACGTCGTCGAGACAGTCAAGCTTTCCGTCCGGAGCGAGCGGCAGGTCCAGCGGAGCCAACGTGTAGACCTGTTCTCCGGACACGTTCAGAGGAGCCTGACTGGTGACCAGCAACCGGAGTGCGGGAAGCTCCTGCACCAGCCGTTCGACATCCGGCGCGTCGCGAAGCAGGTGCTCGAAGTTGTCAAGCAAGAGCAACACGTCCAGCGATCCAAGCTCGTCCACCACGCGGTCGAGCAGCAGGACATCACGCGTTTCGTGAAGACCCAATGCCTGGCCCACCGCCCGCAGGACCGCTCCCTCGCCGCGCGCAGGAGCGAGCGGCACCATAATAGCGCCGTCGCGAAAATGGTCCCGGGCGATTGCGCCGATACGCAGCGCAAGGCGCGTCTTGCCGACGCCGCCGGGCCCGGTAATCGTGACCACGGACCTGCTGGCCTCCATCAGGAGCGACAGCACGTCCGAGGTCGCGATCGAACGGCCAATGAACGGCGTTCGCGGCTGGGGAAAGCGCCGGGACGAGTGGACCACAGGGGAGGGCAGCATGGGGGCTCGATTTCGCGGAGTCGCGGCCTTCGGGGTTGTCTAGGGCCTCCATCATACAAAAACGGAGGCGTCAATTTCCTCTATGCCAGGCACGCGAACGATCCGGGGCAGCGCCCGGCGATCCCGCATGCGTGATTCAGATGTCCGTGGATGGTGACCCCCCCGGGATTCGAACCCGGAACCTGCGGATTAAAAGTCCGTTGCTCTGCCGTTGAGCTAGAGGGTCAACGCGCACGTTCGGCGCGCCCCAATCGTACCCCGCGCGTTGTCTCGCTTGCCACACCGAGGCGACCGGAGCCCGCGCGGTGCCGTACCATCCTCGCAACGACTCGTGCCTCCCGGAAGGACGCCCCGCCGTATGCCTCACCCCCTCGCCCACTGGACGCTCGCCTTTGCCGCCGCGGGCGTCGTGGTGCTGGCCGCTCGCCGTCGGCGTTCGCTGAGCGTAGATGGCATGGCGACGGCCCTCGTGCTGGGCACCGTTCTCGTGGGTACGGCCGGATGGTGGGCCGGATTGCTGCTCGTCGCGTTCTTCGTGTCCTCCAGCGGGCTGTCCCATGCGGGCCGGCGCGAGACAGCACAGGAGCAGGACCGGGGCGAGGAGCGTGACGCCGTGCAGGTGCTCGCCAATGGAGGCATCGCGCTCATCGCGGCGATCCTCTACGGGCTCACCGGCGCGGCCAGCTGGATCGCCGTGCTTGCTGGGAGCATCGCCGCCGCGAACGCCGACACATGGAGCACCGAGATTGGCCGCGGCAGCCGCACGCCGCCTCGCCTCATCACCACCGGACGCCGCGTTCCGGCCGGAACCTCCGGCGCGGTCAGCGCGCGTGGACTCGGAGGCGCGCTGGCGGGCGGCGCGCTTATCGGCCTCCTCGCCGCTATCGGATGGCGGTGGTCACTACTCCCGGGCAACATCGGATGGCTCGCCGGAGGACTCGGCATCACGCTCGGCGGATTCGCCGGCTCACTCGTCGATTCCGTGCTCGGCGCGACAGTGCAGGAGCGCCGGTGGTGCCCCGCTTGCGAGAAGGAAACGGAACAACGCGTCCATCGCTGCGGCACACCAACGGTGCACCGCGCCGGTCTTGCCTGGATGAACAACGACACCGTCAATGCCCTCTGCGCAGCAACCGGCGCGGGCATCGCGCTGATCGTGGCGTGGCTGCTGCAATAGGCGAAACGGGACCCGCCCGCGCGCGTCGTATGAAGTAAGATCATAGGAAGTGGATCATCCGGAGACCGATCACAGCAGGTTGCACGATCTCGATTACGCCGCCCCTGACCAAAGCCCGACGTCGCCACGTCGGATCCCGCAGATGCGTGACCGTCTCCCCGAGGACGGCGCGCGACACCCACAGTTGACGAGGAGCACCATGCGTCTGACTGCACCTTCCCACCGCGACACACCGACGTTCCTCTCGCGGGGCCGCGCGCTCGTGGTGGCCGCGATGCTCGGCGCCAGCACGGTGATCGCGCCGGCCACATGGGCGCAAGATGCCTCGCCCCAGGCGTCACCGGCGGCCACTCCCAGCGCCGCCCAGCAGGCCGACGTCACGACGCTGATGCAGAGCACCTTCGAGGAGTTCCCGCCAGCGCCGATGACCGTGCGCATGTTGCGGATCTCGCTCGAGCCGGGCGCATCCACCCCGATGCACACCCATCCCGGCCCCGAGTTCGACTTGATTGAAAAGGGCGCGCTGACGGTGCGCACCGAGGGCGACGCCCAGGTTACACGCGCGGACGGCACGACCGAAACCTCGTCGGGTGACGATGTGGTGCTGGAGTCGGGCGACTGGATCATGTTTCCGCCCGAAGTCGGCATGTACTACATCAACGAGGGCGACGAGACGGTCGAGATGCTCTCCGCCGTCATGCTCCCGGTCGGGACGGCGTTCCCGCAGAGCATTACCTACACCGACGGCCAGCCGACATCCCAGGACTTCGCCGGCGTCTCGTTCGTCGTGCTTGGTGACGGCCTGATCCAGGAGATGCCGGACGCTCCGGTCGAGGTTTCCGTCAATGACGTGACGCTCCCGGCCGGCGCCGATCTGCCCGCGATCGACGGCATCGCGATGTACTCGGCGATCGAGGGCAACTTCTCGTTCATCGTCAACAACGGCCTCGTCCAGGTCAGCCGCAGCGAGCTCGCCTCCCTGCAGCCGAATGCGGTCACCGGCGAGGAGTTCATCCTCGAGCCGGGCGACGCGGCCTTCTTCCCGGCCGGCGTCGAGGCGACCCCGCGGCAGAACGAATCCGGCGAGATGCGCATGCTGACCCTGGAGATGGACTTCCAGGAGCCGATGGACCGCGATCCGGCACAACTCACCTTCACCAATGGGACCGGCGCCACGGGCGATGCGACGGGCGGTCCGGAGACTGGGGACGTGCAGTCCACTCCTCAGGCGAACGGCGCCATCGGGCAGACCGCGACGGTGAACGCTGACAACGTGAACATGCGCGCGGAGGCCAACACGACAGCCGACGTGGTCGACCAGGTCTCCTCTGGCGTCGAGGTCGAGGTCATTGGCGGCCCGGTCGAGGGCGAGGGCTACACCTGGTACGAGATCCAGGTTGCCGACGGTGGCAGCAGCGGCTGGATGGCCAGCGACTTCCTCGACGGCCTGACCGAGCCGGCGGCGGAGCCAACCCCGACGGCCGCGGCCAGCGATACGGCAGACGGCACCGCGACCAGCAATCGCACCTTCAAGGACGGCGACACGGTGCAGATCACCGAGGACGGCGTGCGAATCCGCGCCGAGGGCAACCTTGGCGGTGACATCGTCGACGCCTTCACAGCCGGCACGCAGTTCGAGGTCACCGGCGACCCGGTCGACGCCGACGGCTACACCTGGTATCCGGTTACGTCGGTCGACGATCCGGGTATCAGCGGCTGGGTGACGTCGGACTTCATCGAAGCCGCTCCGTAGGCGCCCGACACAACGAAGAAGAGAACGAGAGAGGGGTCCGGCAAATATGCCGGGCCCCTCCTCTCGTGTATTACCCGTGACAAGCGGATCAGGATCGGCGTGCCTGCTCGGCGAGGACGGCGTCGCGCATGACATCGACGGGTGCCTGCATACCCGTCCACAGCTCCAGCGCCCGCGCGCCCTGATGGATCAGCATTCCGAGGCCATCCAGCGTCCGCAGGCCGCGCGCTTCCGCGGCACGCAGCAGGGGCGTGAGCCGGTACGTCAGGTCCATGACCAGCGCACTCTCCGGCAACGCATCCAGCGATGACGCCGGCACCGGCATCTCGTCGTGCCAGCCGAGCGCGGTCGCGTTGACCAGGATGTCGGCTGACGGGAACGCACCGGTCGCGACATCCTCCCACGCGACGCCGTCGATGCCGAACTCCGCCGCCAGAGCAGAAGCCTTTGCCGGCGTCCGGTTGGCCAGCGTGATCTCCCGGGCGCCCATCTCCTGCAGGGCGACGATCACCGCCCGCGAGGCACCGCCTGCGCCAAGGATGACCGCCCGTTCGATGCGCCGATCGGGGGAGACAATCTCGACCGAGCGACGAAACCCGTACGCGTCGGTGTTCTCGCCCAACAGTCGCGTACCGTGAGGGATGAGGGTATTGACCGCGCCAATGCGGCGAGCGGTTTCACTGATCTCGTCGATCAACGGCATGACCGCCTGCTTATGCGGGACCGTGACGTTCGCGCCAAGGACGTCCGGTTCGCGAAGCGAGGCGATCCGGCGCGGCAGATCCGCCAGCGCGGTGCCCCACAGCTCGTACCGCGCATCGATACCGAGGTCACGCATCGCCGCGTTGTGCATCGCCGGCGACAACGAGTGCTCAACCGGATCGCCAATCACACCGGCACGACGCATGGCATCCCCTCCTCCGATCAGGCAACGCCCGCCGTGCGGCGGACGCGGTCGGCGATGGTCTCACCGTCGATCAGCGAGCCACCACCGCATTGCTCCCAGTCCGGATGCTCGTTGCAGATGTTGGCGTTGTGCTCTTCCAGCGTGTTGGAGAAGACGTGCGCGCCGGAATCGTCGCCCTTGGTCACGAAGTAGAGGAACGTGACGTCCGCCGGCTGGATAACCGCCTGCAAGGCTGCATAGCCGGGATTGGCGATCGGTGTCGGCGGCAAGCCTTCCTGATCGTACGTGTCGTATGGTGTGGACTTTGACTGCTCCAGCAGCTGCGTGTCGAGCCGTGGCCACCATTCGTCCGGCGTGCCGACGCCATACTGATTCGACGGGTCCGCCTGCAGCGGCATGCCCTCGTCCATACGGTTCAGGTAGACCGCGGCGATAATCGGCCGCTCCTCAGGGATGGCCGCCTCGCGCTCCACGATCGAGGCGAGCGTCACGACCTCGTACAGCGACATCCCCATCCGGTCCGCTTCCGCCTGGAGCTCCGGCGCGGCCTGCGACTCGAACGTCGAAAGCTGGTAGTGGATGACATCGACCGCTGTCGCGCCCTCGCCGATGTTGTAGGTGCTCGGGAAGAGGAACCCCTCCAGGGTGCCGCCGCTCCGGCACGGACTCGAGGAAGGCGTAGTTGCTGCGGAACTGGTCGACATCCCGCGCCGCGGCGATGTAGTCGGCGGCGCCGTTCTCCAGCCCGGCCTCCTCCACCACCTGCGCGTTCTGCTCGATGCGCTGGCCCTCGATGAAGGTCACCTGGAAGCCAGGCTGGTTCGTCGCACTGGTCGCCGCATCGCCTGAGTCATCGGTTGTGGTCTCGTCCGGGACGGTCACCACCTGCAGGATCTCAGGCACGCTCATGCCCACGCGCAGGGTGTAGGTCCCCGGGCGGAGCTCGGCGCCACCGAAGCGCAGCCGCTGCTCGAAGTAGAAGCCGTAACGGACGAGCCCGGCATCGGTCAGCTTCTCGGCGACGGTCCCGCCGTCATCGTCCTGCGCGATCTCGATCGTGACGGGTCGCCCCTCCATCTCGGAGGCGCTGCGCTCGGTCCAGTAGTCGAAGAACCAGACGCTCCCACCGGCGATCGCAACCGTCAGCGCCAGGATGCTGAGGATCTTGACGGCCTGGACAAATACTCGAATCAAGGGAAATGGCTCCAGTGGATGAGGACGGTAACGGGGGCCTGTGCGAGAGGGTATGATGGGCTGACTGCCAGCGTGAAGACCCGTCCAGGCGCACCGCATCCGCGATGCTCCGCCTATTCTACGTTGTAAGAACGATGTCGACCCAACCCTCCGTTTCGCCCATTCCCAACCTTTCCCCGCTCGTGGTGATCGTCGGGCCGACCGCCGTCGGCAAGACGCAGCTCGCGATCGAGCTGGCCGAGGCGTTTGGCGGCGAGATCGTCAACGCCGATTCCCGCCTCTTCTACCGGGGCATGGATATCGGCACGGCCAAGCCGACTCGCGACGAGATGGCGCGTGTGCCTCATCACCTGGTCGACATCCTCGACCCGAACGACCCCGTCTCGCTCGCCGTCTTCCAGGACCTCGCCTACACCGCGATCGACGACATCCTCGCCCGCGGCAAGGTGCCGTTCCTCGTGGGTGGCACGCCGCAATATGTCAATGCCGTCGTCGAAGGGTGGCACATCCCGCGCGTGGAGCCGGACCCCGAATTGCGCGCAGCGTCTCCAGGCCGAAGCAGAAGTGCACGGAGCGGACCATCTCCTCGAACGCCTCCGGGCGGTTGACCCTGAGGCGGCCGAGCGCAACGCCGGCAACCTGCGCCGCATCATCCGCGCGCTGGAGGTCTGGGAGAAGACAGGGCGGCCGATCACGGAGCAGCAGTCCAAGGGGCCGCCTCGTTACCACACACTTGAACTGGAGCTGTGGCGTCCGCGCGATGAGCTTCGCCAGCGGATCGCTGAACGCGCGGTCATCCAGGCGCGCGACGGGCTGTTCGACGAGATCCGGTCGCTCATCGCCGCCGGCGCTGACCCGGAGAGCCCGGCGTTCTCCAGCATCGGCTATCGCCAGGCCATGCCCCATATCCGCGGCGAGGCGACCGCCGACGAGGCGATCGAACGCATCCGGTTCGACAGTGCACGGCTGGTTCGTCACCAGGAAACGTGGTGGCGCAAGAACCCGCGTCTGGTGCGGATTGATCTCTCTCGCGATGACGGTCCTTGCGAGGCCCACCAGCGGGTGGCGGCGTTCCTGCAGGCGCACGAACGCCGTGATAATCTGCCGGACAATGCGTAAGCCGCTTGTCACCATGGGTATAATTCGGGAAGTCATGCCCCGCGGCGACAACGCCATTCCGGCGAACCGATTCGCGGGACACGCATTTGTGCAGGAGACCATATGAGCTCATCCGTTCAGCCGGAGTCCAATCCCGCATTCGCGGCCTACGCCCATCCCGAGGTGCTCGTCACGACCCAGTGGGTCGCCGATCACATCGATGACCCGAACGTGCGCGTGTTGGAGTCCGACGAGGACATCATGCTGTACGAGCTCGGCCACATTCCGGGATCACTCAAGCTCGACTGGGAAACCCAGATGCAGCAGCCGGTCGTCCGCGACTTCGTCGACAAGGCGGGGTTCGAGCGGCTGGCCAGCGAGCGAGGTATCACCCGCGACACGACGGTGGTCTTCTACGGCGACAAGAACAACTGGTACGCCACGTACGGCTTCTGGCTGTTCAAGTACTACGGCCATGACGATGTCCGCGTCATGGACGGCGGGCGCAGCAAGTGGGAGACCGAGAGCCGCCCCTTCACGCGCCAGGTGCCGGAGGTAGCGCCGACGGAGTACGTCGCCAGGGAGCCGGACGGCTCGATCCGCGCGTTCCGCGAAGATGTCCTGAAGCACCTGCAGACCCAGGACCCGGCAATCGTCGACGTCCGCTCGAACGCGGAGTACACCGGCGAGTTGCTGCACGCCATCGGGTATCCGCAGGAGGGCGCCATGCGCGCCGGCCACGTCAGGGGCGCGGTGAACGTGCCGTGGGGCACCGCGGCAAACGACGACGGCACCTTCAGGCCGGCAGAGGAATTGCGTCGGCTATACGCAGAGCAGGGCATCACCGGCGACCGCTCGATCATCGCCTACTGTCGCATCGGTGAGCGCTCGAGCCACACCTGGTTCGTGCTGAAGTACCTGCTCGGCTACGACGACGTTCGCAACTACGACGGCTCGTGGACGGAATGGGGCAGCCTCGTCGGCGTCCCCAACGCGACCGGTAACGAACCCGGCTAGACACGCATCACAGGGGAACACGCACCGTGCTCGACCGACAGGACTACATCGAGATCATCCTCGACCACTACGAGAACCCCCGCCACAAGCACCGGATGGAAGACGCGTCCGTCCAGCTTGGCGGCGGGAACCCGGGCTGCGGCGACCTGATCACGGTCTACCTGAAGATCAACGATGACGGCGTGATCGAGGACGCCTCGTTCGAGGGCGAGGGCTGCACCATCTCGCAGGCCGGTGGCTCGATTATCACCGAGATGATCGAGGGCATGACCGTCGATGAGGTCAAGGCGCTCGGCAAGAACACGATGATCGAGGAGATCGGCGAGGACGCCGTCAAGAGCCGCGTCCGCTGCGCCACGCTCGCCCTCGGCACCGCCCAGGCCGCCGTCGACAGCTGGAAGAAGAACCAGCTGCACGGCACGCCCGTCGCGGAGCAGGACGGGTTTCAGAACTAGTCGGGATCGGTCACCACCGCACACATCGTCCACAACCGACAGATCCCGGAGGGGGCCATGCCATGGAAATGTGGCATGGCCCTTCTGCATGGGTGATTACCATGCACGGGCCAACTGCGCGACGTCGGCGCCTCTTGACTCTCCATATTGGCCATAAGAACCATGGGGGGTTATGTACTCAGCCTGGCACATGTCCTGCGGTCATCGGAGCGGACTATATGTCCACCCATTCCACATCTCCGGGAACTGGCGACGTCAGCTCCCAGCGTGCGCTAAACGCGCGAGAAAGGGACCCACCTTGACTATCCAGGAGCTTACACGTCGCAAATTTGTCGGCACGGCCGCGGCTTTCTCAACCGCCGGCTTCACAGTAGCCCCGAAGGCCTTCGCGCAGGGCGACTCGGAGGCGACTCCGGCGCCGTTGCCCGGCGGCGCTATCCCGGAGCTAGATGAGTACGCCAACGACTGGCCCGTTGTCTACCAGAACAATCTCGGACACCGCCGCGCGGCGAACAGCACGATCGACTCCGGCAATGTCATGGAGCTGGGGCCACAGTGGACGATGGAGTTGACTACCACGTCCGGCTTCGGCCCGATCACCGGCTCGCCGATCGTCATCGGCGACACCATCTTCTTCGAGGACATGCAGTCCAACTTTTACGCCGTCGACCGCAAGAGCGGTGAGCAGAAGTGGTCGACCACGTACGACATCACCTCCGGCGGACCAAACGGGCTCGCGGTCGGATACGGCATGGTCTTCGGCTCACTCGGCCAAACATGCGAGATGGTCGCCCTGACCCAGGATACCGGCGAGGAAGTTTGGCGTGTGCGCCTGACCAACTTCCCGGAAGAGGCCATCCGCATGGCCCCGGCCGTCCATGATGGCGTGGTGTATATCTCCGTCGTCCCGCAATCCACGCGCGGTAACTGGGGCGCCCGCGGGATCCTGCACGCCCTGGACGCCCGCACCGGCGAGACGATCTGGTACTTCGACCTCTCCGCCGATAATCTTTGGGGCAATGCGCGCCAGAACATGGGCGCCGGTCTCTGGTACCCGCCGACGTTCGACGAGAACAACAACGTCTACTTTGGAAACGGCAATGCCGCGCCATGGCCGGGCACGGAGGAGTACCCCTCGGCGTCCAGCCGTCCTGGCGAGAACCTCTATGCCAACACCATGATGTCGCTCGACCCGACAACAGCTTCGGTTCGCTGGCACGTCGTGGCCAAGCCGTTCGATCTGTTCGACCTGGACTACCAGTGCGCGCCGATCCTCGCTGATGTCGAGATCAACGGCGAGCAGAAGCGCATCGCGATCGGCGCCGGGAAGTCGGCCGACGTGATCGCCGTCAACGCCGAAACCGGCAACGTCATGTGGTGGACGGAGGTCGGCAAGCATCAGAATGACGATCTTCAGGAGCTCCCGATGGACGATGTGGTCGAGGTGTATCCCGGCTCCCTCGGCGGCATCGAGGTTCCTCCGGCCTTCGCCGACGGCGTGTTCTACACGCTGGTGACGAACAGCCCGACGTACCACACCGCCACAGGGACCGGAAAGGGCCCCCGAACGATGGAGGACGCCTGGGGCGAGGTGATCGCTATCGACGCCACTAACGGTGAGATCCTTTGGGACACCGAAGTGCCAACGATGCCGATCGGCGCGATCGTGATCGCGAACGACCTGCTGTTCTGCTCCGGCATTGACGGCGTCTTGCGCGCATTCAACCGTGAGACCGGCGAGGAAGTCTGGAACTACCAGCTCAGCGCCGGCGTGAACGCGCCCCTGGTGCTCGTGGGCGACGAGCTGATCGTCTCCGCCGGCTACCCGGTCACTGGCACGGAAGCCCAGTTCCCGAACGGCAAGCCAGAGCCGGCCAATCAGATGTATTCGTTCCAGCTGGGCCCCGGCGGCGGCACGGAGCCGACCCCCATGGCGACACCGAAGTCACAGGCGACGCCATCTGGAGAGGCCCAGGCAGACCCGAACGCCACCCGCGCCGCGGTGGGCCTCCACGGTGAGCTGGAAGTCGTCCTCTCCGCGACGGACGACGGGTTCGACCGCGCGGAGATCTACGTGCCGGCGGGAGCCGATATCACGGTCGCCGTCCATAACACGGGGAGCGTGGCGCGTAGCTTCGACGTCGACGGCGCATCCGTCGAGTCGGCGACCGTCGAGCCGGGGGAGCGCCGAACACTGACGCTTCGCCTCCCGGCCGGCGAGCACGCATTCCGCAGCGCCCTTTCAGGGCAGCCAGAGACCGCCTTCACCGGCCGCATCGTTGCCGAATAGGCGAGCGGACGCGACGGTGCACAGCTCACGTCGGACCATCCCGGCGTACGGCCAGCATCAGGCGAGACCGAACGTGTCTCGCCTGATGCACGGTCCCCCACTCCTGAACGGTCACCGCGAAAGGACCTTTCCACGATGAACTCCCGTATCACCCGGCTCGCTGCCGGCACCCTCTTCCTGGCCGCAAGCGCGCTGGCCGCCCCCGGCGCGATGGCGCAGGACGAAGAATTTACCGCGAATATCTACGACGGTACGTGTGACGATGTGGCGAACGCCAGCGTGGTCGTCGAGATCGGCACGCTCAAGAGCGATGACCAGAACGAGGATCTCGCCGCCCAGTGGCAGACACTCAACCAGATGAACGATGCCTTGCCGCACGAGCTCTATACCGCCGCCACGGACCTGCCGTCGGACGTCACCGTGGACGACCTGAACGACGGCTCGCATATCGTCGCCATCCAGCACGGTGAGGGCAGCGATGCGGAGGTCGCTGCGTGCGGCGAGATCGAGGGCGAGATGGACGACCAGGGGTTCCTGTTCGTTGACCTCCCGCAGGTCGACGAGTCCGGGTACGAGGGTCGGATCGCCTTCGGCCCGGAGATGGACGACGAGCCCGATATCACCGTCGGCGTCTTCACCGCGGACGAAGCCCAGGAGCTGGCGAGCCCAAGCGCATCGCCAATGAGCTCCCCGGTGGCCAGCCCGACGTCCTAACCGATACCTCTTTCGGCGCAGAGGCGGGGCCCGCAGCGATGCGGCCCCGCCTTTGCGTTGCCCGCTGACAGGGCGGCAACACCGTTTCTTCGCCAGACGAAACTCTGGTATCATGCCGCAAGAGCCCGACTAGACGATAACGGTTTCGCGCGCGGAGTAAGCAGCTCGTGCACCAGCCCGTTGAACCTGCCCCAGCACCACAACGACTATCACGCCCCCGCGAGCTGGCCATGAGCGCCGCGTGGAACGCCCGGCTGATCTCGCAAGTCATCACCACCACTGGCGAGCCGGTCGACATCGTCTTCCATGGCACCTGGAGCAACGGCTTCGGGCCGGACTTCGCCAACGCCTCCCTCCATTTCGCCGACGGCGGCCTGAAGACCGGCGACATCGAGCTGCATACCCGCGCGAGCGACTGGGTCGCCCACGGGCACCATATCGACCCCCGCTACAACAACGTCGTCCTGCACATCGTCTCGATCAACGACCTGCCGGAGACGCGTCGCGAGGACGGCGCGGTCGTCCCGGTCGCGCTGTTGACGATCGCCGACGACGTGCTCTTCGCAATCGACCGCCGCCTGCCTGATGCCTGGGCGGAGCTGGGAGGTACCGTCTGCGCCGACGACCTCGCCGCGCGCGACCCCGCCCGCATCCGCCGCGCCCTGCACCGGCTCGGCGATACCCGCCTCGCGAACCGCCTGCCCGCCATAGAGGCCGACATCGCCGAGGGCGACCCGAACGCCGTGCTCGTCCGCATGATGTTCGACGCGCTCGGGTATAGCGAGAACCGGGGCCCGATGCGCCAACTCGCGGACGTTGTGATCCGCAACGGATTGCTCGAAGACCCCCGTCTCAGAGCTGCTGGCGAGCCATCACCATGGTTAGTCGGCACGCTGCTCGGCATGGGTGGCTTCCTGCCGTTGGCACCGACGGACGCCCACATGGGCGGCATCCTGCCGGAGGACCAGTACGTCATCGAACGCGCATGGGCATCCACCGGCGCGGCGTTCGCGGACGACATGGTCCCGGCGAACGCCTGGCAGGTAGCTCGCGTGCGCCCTGCAAACCACCCCGTTGCGCGGATCATGCAGGCGGCTGCGCTGCTCTCGCGTACCGGCGGTCGCCCGATCGAGCCATTGATCGGGGCGTTCCGCAGCGGTCACGCTCCGGAAACGTGGATTCGCGATCTCACCACGCGCCCGGGGCATCCGGGCCTCGGCGCTGGCCGGGCAACCGCGATGGCGGCGAGCGTGCTGATCCCCTTCGCGTTGGCCTGGGCCGCCCACACGGATGATGCCGAGCTGGAAGACGCCGCCAGGCAGGCCTGGATCGGCCTGAAGCACGCGGAGTGGACGCGACCGGCAAAACGCGCGCTGGCGCAGGTGACCGGCGGGCCCGGGATACGACGGCTCGGGGAGCGCGGCCATCAGGGCCTGCTCCATCTCGACCGCGAGCTCTGCACGCCGCGTCGCTGCTTCGAATGCCCGATTGCCGCCGAGGTCGTCCGCGATCGGCTCGCGACGCCCGAGGATGCCGACGTTCATCACTGATGGCGACAGGTCTCCGACTCGGCATGTTCGGGCGAAACCGATCCAAAGGCTCGTGCGCTCCAATTCCCGTGGGACCCATTCGACCTCTTCGGTCTGCTCCGAGAGACGACACATCGCCGCCCGGCGCGGACGTCGTTCACGAAAGGCGCACGCATGACCGACCGTTCGCATGACTTCACCACCCTGCTGACCACAAAACGCCTGTCCCGACGCACGGTCCTCGGCGCCGCCGCGATCGCGCTGCTGCCCGGGCTGGGCCATGCCGCCGCGCAACAAACGCCGTCGGAGGCCTCGGCCCTTGTCCAGCGCTTCTACGAGCTGGTCGACGCCTATCAGTACCCCGACGCGTACGCGCTGCTCGGCCAGAAGTGGCAGACCCAGCAAAGCGAGCAGCGCTTCACCCGGGGATACGGGAACACCGCATTCGTCCAGTGCAAGACAACCGGAGAAACGGCTGGCAACGGCGGAACCGTCATCGTCGGCGTGGAGCTCATCTCGTGGCACAACGACGGCAACATCGTCGGCTACACGGGCCAGTACACGGTCGGCACAGAAGCCGGCACGATGAAGATCCTCGCCGGGGACAACACGCCAACGGATCCGCCGAGCGGGACACCGCCGCTGGCGACGCTCGACGACCTCAGGCTGGCGTTTGGCCCGTGGCAAGGGGCCGCCGGAAGCCGCGAGGGCGCGATCGTCGCGACGAACCAGAGCAGCCGCGCTGTGGCGCTCGGCGGATCGCCGCGCGTAACGTTGGTCGACACCGAAGGCAACACCCTGCGCTCGACGTCCGAGGAAGGCTCACCGCCTGTCGCGATCGTCCTCGCCCCCGGTGAGCGGGCATATGCCCCGCTCCGCTTCTCCAACTGGTGCGGCGACACCGGCAACCCTGCGTCCGTCACGGCGGAGCTGCCCGGCAACACCGGCAACATCGATGTGGGCTATGACGACAACGGCATCTCCTACCCGCCGTGCAACGGCGCCGGCCAGCCGGCGACGATGTCGATCAAGGGTTGGACCAGCGGCCCCGCATAGCGAACCAGGCAGGACGAGCGCCCCTCAGGCGGCGCGCTCGTCCGCCGACGCCCCACCGCGGAAAAGGCGGATGCGCAGCCAACGCTCGCGATGTCGCTCCTCGGTGAGCTGACGCTCCCGCGCCCGGAATAGGTCCTGCATCCCGACAAGTCCGGCCAGGCGTGAAGAATCGTCGCGGTCCACGACCGGGAACGCCGTCAGCCCGGTGTCCGCCATGCGCGCCACGACATCCCGCAGGCGCTCGCCAGGATACGCCACCTCCGGCTCGCGCGCCGACAGGGCTTCCAGCGGACGCGGCGAACCCGCCACGGACGGATCATGCAGGCGCTCGCGCAGCTCACGCCGGGTGACGACCGAAACCAGCCGCTCGTCATCGTCCAGCACCGGGTACAGGTGCTGCGCGCGAACGCCCTCGTTCCGGCCAGCGATCTCCCGCAGCGTATCAATATCCAGACCCACCGGGAGCGCAACGACGCTCGTACGCATTACTTCACGGACCGTCAGCACCTCCAGCGGATCGACGCTGTACTCGCGCGTCACGTGGTAGCCCCGCCGGCTGATCTTCTCGGTGAGGATCGAACGCGGCATCGCGAGCACCGTCAGGCCATACGCGATCACCGTCGCCACCAGCAGAGGCGCCAGCATCCCGACATCGTGCGTCAGTTCAAGAGTGAACAGCAGCGCCGTGAACGGGACCCGCATCGTGCCACCGAGGATCGCGCACATCCCGATCAGCGCCCAGAATCCTGGTCCGTAGTCCGGGAAAATCTTGCCTTCCAGCGCGCCAAGGGCGGCCCCCATCATCAGCAGCGGGGCGAGCACGCCTCCGGAGGTCCCGGCACCGAGCGGGATTGCCCAGATCGTCGATTTCACGAGCAGCACGCCGAGGATGAGTACAGCGAGGCGTCGCCCTGCAAGAGTCGTCCGATGACGCCGTACCCGACGCCGAGCGCCTCCGGGAAGATCAGCCCGCCGATGCCGATCGCCACGCCGCCGATCGCCGGCCACCACATCCAGTGAATCGGCAGCAGGGCGAAGGCGTCCTCGGCGAGATAGACCATGCGCGTCAGCGCGAGGGCCAGGATGCCCGCGGCCAGTCCAGCCACCACACAGAACAGCAGCAGCTTCCCGTCCAGCGCCGCCATGTGCTGCGCAACCGGGAAGATCGGGCCGTCGCCCAACAGCGGACGCCGCAGGACGGCCGCGACGATGCTCGCGACCGCCACCGGGAAGAGGCTGCGGGGCTTGAACTCAAACAGCAGGAGCTCGACGGCCAGCGCGAGGGCGGCCACCGGCGCGGAGAACACCGCCGCCATGCCGCTCGCCGCGCCGGCGATCATGAGGGTCTTGCGCTCGGAGCTTGAGAAGCGGAAGAACTGGGCGAGCAGCGAGCCGGCCGCGCCACCGGTCATGATGATCGGACCCTCGGCGCCGAACGGCCCGCCGGAACCGATCGAGATCGCCGACGAGATCGGCTTGAGCACCGCCACGCGGCCCCCGACGCGACTCCCGTTGATCATGATGGCCTCGATCGCCTCCGGGATGCCGTGCCCACGGATGCGCTCCGAGCCGAACCGCGCCATCACGCCGAGGATCAGCCCGCCGATGATCGGCACGAAGACGGCGAGCCAGCCAAGCGTGGCCTCTGCCGGGATCCGCTCCGCGAACGACAACTCATGGAAGTAGAAGAGATTGGTGAAGAAGTCGATCAGCCGCAGCAGGGCCCAGGCGAGACCCGCGCTGACCGCGCCGATCACCACCGCGAGACCGGCGAGCAGCAGCATGCGCGACGTCGCGGTGTAATCCCCCAGATCGTGATCGACCGTTGGGGTTGGGTCAGCGTCGCCAAGGCGGCGGGGTGCAAGCGTTTGGGCCACGTAGAGTCCTCCGGGGTGTTGGTCCACCCCCGGAGCGCCACATGGTGGTTAGCCTTCGCCGCCCTCCATGTCGAGGATGCGGTGAAGGCTCTGGATCAGCTCGGGAGCGGCAGTCTGAAGTTCGCGGTGATGCGTCGAGGTCAGGTCGGCCAGCGCCGCCTCCCCTGCCGGGGTCAGCCGCACAAACACCTGGCGCCGGTCGTCCTCGCCGCGTTGGCGGGAGACGAGCCCGCGCCCCTCAGTCCGCGCGACCAGCTCGACGGCGGTGTGGTGCTGGACCAGCAACCGCTCGGCGACATAGCCGATCGTGCAGGTCTCGCCGTTGGCCGCCTTGATCGCGAGAAGCATCTGATGCTGCTGGGGCTGGAGCCCCGCCTCGCGAGCGGCCTGGTCGCTGAAATGCTGGAAGCGCCGGACAAGAAACCGAAAATCGGACAGGGCCCGGTACTGGTCGTGGGAGAGCTGTTCGCGCATCACCATCTCCATGTATATCGCATTACGATACATTTTGCCAACCCACGCCCTGACGATGTACGCGAACGCGCAAAACGGCCCCCGGGATGGTCCCGAGGGCCGTTGCGACAAGGTCGGTGCCTGGGTCAGGAAAGCGACGAGCCCCAGTCCGTGCTGCCGACGTAGACGGTCGTGCCCTGCTCGAGATCGTTGCGGCCCGCGGCGAGGACGATCGATGCCGCGAAGTCCTCCGTCGTCGGGAGCCAGCCCGCCTCGGCGCGTCGCCCCTCGATGATCCCGGGACGGATGCGGTCCAGCAGTTTCGGCGTAATCGTGCCGTCGATCAGGTCCCCACTGGCAACCGCGAAGCGCACGCCGGCTTTCTCGAAGTCCGGCAGCATCTTGCGCAGCTCATCCTCGCCAGCCTTCTTGCTGGCAGCCACGACCTCGTACACGTCCGGCACGGGCTTCTCGCCGTGGAAGTGCGCGAGGTGGCTGGTCACGAACACGATCACGCCCCCGGGCTGGAGGTACTCCAGCGCCTTCTTCGCGGCGTAGACCTGCGAATCGCGGTTCAGGACCATGCCGTAGTTCTCGGGCGCATCCTTCTCCAGCCCACCGCTCGCGTTCAGGACGAGGATATCCAGCCCGCCGAGCTGCTCCTTCACCGACTCGAACATCGCGTCGACCGATGCGCGGTCCGTCATGTCCGCCTCGACGATCACCGCCGTGCCACCCGCCGCGCGGATCTTGTCGGCGACCTGCTCGGCACGTCGGGCCTTGCTGCGGTAGTTGACCGCCACCGCGGCACCCCGCTCGGCGGCGATGCGGGCCGCCTCGGCGCCGACGCCGCGCGACGACCCGGTGATCAGCATGCGCTTGCCGGTCAGGTCGACATCCGGGGAGGTCAGGGTTTCATTGATGTGGAGCTCGCTGGTCATACACGGGTCCTTTCGCTGCTCGTGCGTCGCCCGGGTCGGGCCATGTCGGGTCAAAGATACCGGAATTGCCCGAATTCGGCCCGGGCTGGTCTAGAACTCCTCGCGCAGCAGCACGCGCCGGCGCTGGCGCTCGATCCGCGCGGCCTCGCGGACGAGGTCCTTCACCCGGTCGGGCGTGGCGACGTTGTGCAGATGGCGGATCGGCGAGCTGGTATCGGCGGAAGCGATATACACGTCGCCCATGCGAGTAATGCGCTCCAGCGGATGCTGCTTCACGCCGACGTCGTTGACGCGGTAGAGGTCGATCTCCTCGGTCCGCCGGCCGATGAAACCGTACGTCATGATCAGGCGCTGGCTGGTGAGCTTATAGCGCTGCGTCAGGGCAAGCCGGGGCGACCAGAGCTTGCTCGGGCGTCCCTCCCACAGCACCCGCTCGCCGCCCGGATATTCCTCCGGATCGTCGCCGACCGGTTGCCGATCGTCGGCCAGCAGTCGTCCTTGCGTGTCCTTCTCGTCCCCGATCGAGACGCGGGCGGTGTCCGCCACCGTCGCCTGCACGTCCTCCAGGTTCCGTCCGCAGTTGTCGCAAAAGCGCGCGTCCGGATCGTTGCGGCTCCCACACGCGGGACAGAAAATTGTTGATGCTTCAGCCATCGACCGTGATCCTTTCCAGGCTCCGGCCCTCCGGAGCGGCAGCACCTGACAACGGGAATGCTCTGGATCACGCATTGTACGGGTTCGCGTCCTCCACACGATATGACTATGGATGCCCCATCGCCGCTATGATTGCAGAACCGCGCGCCGCGACATGAACGTACGGTAAGATGGCGAGAGACCGTCCCCGCTCACCAGCCGCGCAGGCGTTGCCTCGGGCCCGATTGGGGGATTCGTTCCCAGGAGGACCGGTACATGAAGCATCTCGCCATCATTGCCCTCGCCATCATGCTCGTGTGGTCCCCTCCCTCGCGGAGGCCCAGGATGCGGTCGACGTTACCGCGGTTGGCGAGCAGGTCGCGGCCGCCGACCCCGAACGGCTGCTGATGCGGCTGAACACACCTATCCCGGACGACATCCTTCCGGCGGGTTTCGCGGGCGCCAAGACCCTGAGCGACGAGATGCTGCCGGAGCAGCGCGCACGGTTCGACAACACCTTCCCGAACCTCAACGGCTCCGTCTTCTACACCGTGAAATACACGCCGGTCGCGGCCAGCGGCACCCCCGCGCGCGCCACGGCCTCACCCGCCGCGCGCGGTCCGAAGACGGCGTTCACCTCTGGCACGCTGACCTACCTGCTCTTCGACGCCCCGGTGGACGAAGCGCAGATGAGCGATCTCGGTGACCAGCTGCAGCAGGCGCTCGGAACGGATGCCCAGGCCGGCACGGTGGAGATGATCACGGTCAACGACGCGCCCGCCATCCTCGTCTCCTCGACAACCGTCGTGAACGCGCTCGAATTCCACATCGAGTGGATCGCGGTCCCGGTCGGCAGCGTCGTCGTCGTGGCGATGGTCACGGAGGGAAGCGAAACGTTCGACGAGGCGCGTTTCCGCAACGACAACGAGGCCCTCGCCTTGAGCGGCATCGCCTACCTGCAACGCATTCTCGACGACATGGCCGCCGCATGACCGACGTTCGCCCGATCATCACCGTCGAGGGCGAGAAGATCGCCCTTGGCCCCCTCCGGCGCGACCTGATCCCGGTCTATCATGCCTGGATCACCAATCCGCACACCAATCGCTTCCTGCTCGCGGGCAACTCCGCGATGACGCTGGACGAGGAGATCGCCTGGTACGAGGGCGTCACGCGACGAAACGACATCGCCCTCTACACGATCTACGAGCTGCCCGGCTTCCGGCCAATCGGCAACGTCGACCTTCACGGCATTGACCGGGTTAATCGCTCCGCCGAGCTCGGCATCATGATCGGCGAGGGCAACGCCCGGGGCCGCGGTCTCGGGACCGAGGCCGTGCGCCTGATGTGCGACATCGGCTTCCACATCCTCGGTCTGAACAGCATCCATCTGGTCACTTTCGGCTGGAACATCGCCGGGCAGAAGGCGTACGTCAAAGCCGGCTTCCGCGAGATCGGCCGCCGCCGCGAGGCGCGCTGGTTCGACGGCCGCTACTGGGACGACATTCTCTACGACCTGCTGCGCAGCGAGTTCGAGAGCCCGGCCGTCCGCCGCATCATGACCGAAGGATTGTCCGTCGAATAACCCGCTCAGTCCTGCGCGTCGCGGGCCTCGCGGTACGCCTCCAGCGTCTCCCGGCTGAAGGCGACCACGCGGATGGTCTCGATCTCCGGGTACCGCATAGCGGCCTCATGCAGCTCGAACCAGGCGATATCCGCCGCAAGGTGCACCGGGTAGCCATAGATGCCGGTGCTGATCGACGGAAAGGCGATTGAGCGAACGCCGTTCTCATGCGCCAGGCGCATGGCGTTGCGATAACAGCTCGCCAGGAGCTGGTCCTCGCCACGCGCGCCACCCCGCCAGATCGGCCCGACCGTGTGGATCACGTATGAGGCGGGGAGATCGAACCCCGGCGTGATCCGCGCCTCGCCCGTCGGGCAGCCGCCGATCTTGCGCGTCGCCTCCAGCAAGCGAGGGCCCGCCGCGCGGTGGATTGCCCCGTCAACGCCACCGCCGCCGAGCAGCGACTCGTTCGCAGCGTTCACGATCGCGTCGACGCGCTGCCGGGTGATGTCGCCCAGCACCACCTCGACGATGCCGTCCGTGAACCCGTCTTCCCGCGCCATGACCTTGCCTCCTTAACGGCAGCGGCGCCCGTCCAGCATCTGCCGGGCGGGCGCCACCGTGCGTGCGATCGGAAACCGGGCTTACGCGCCCAGCTTCGCCTTCAGCAGCTCCGGAATCTCGGACATGCGGCTCGCAACCGCGACGCCGGCCGCCTCAAGCGCCTCGATCTTGCCCTGCGCCGTGCCCGCGCCGCCGGAGATGATCGCGCCGGCGTGGCCCATGCGCTTGCCCGGAGGCGCCGTGCGCCCGGCGATGAATCCGGCCATCGGCTTGGTCACGTTCGCCTTGATGAACTCGGCCGCCGTCTCTTCGTCGTCGCCGCCGATCTCGCCGATCATGACGATCGCGTCGGTATCCGGGTCGTCCTGGAACATCCGCAGCACATCGACGAACGAGGTGCCGATGATCGGGTCACCACCGATACCGACGACGGACGACTGGCCGAGTCCGGCCTTCGTCAGGGCGTCGACGACCTCGTAGGTCAGCGTGCCCGATCGGGAGACAACGCCGACGCGGCCCGGCTCATGGATGAAGCCCGGGATGATGCCGACCTTGGCCTCGCCCGGCGAGGTGACGCCCGGGCAGTTCGGGCCGATCAGCACCGCGCCCTTCTGCTTCACGTGGTGGTACACCGGCACCATATCGTTCACCGGCACGCCTTCGGTGATGCAGACCACCACCTTGATGCCGTTGTCGACCGCCTCATAGATGGCGTCGACCGAGAACCGGGCCGGGACGTAGATGACCGACGTGTTCGCGCCGGTCTCCTTCACGGCGTCCTCGACGGTGTTGAACACCGGCACGCCGTGGACCTCCTGCCCGGCCTTGCCGGGGGTCACGCCGGCGACCACGTTGGTGCCGTACTCGACCATCTGCTGCGTGTGGAAGGATCCTTCCCGACCGGTAATGCCCTGGACGAGCAGGCGGGTATCGTTGCCGACCAAAATGCTCACTGGTATCTCCTCATGCGTGGAAACGGCGATCGCCGTCGCTGCCCGACCTGTTATGCGTTGCCGTTCGCCGCCGCGACGACCTGCGCCGCCGCCTCGTCCATGCTGTCGCCGGCCGTGATGCCGTGCTCGGCCAGCAGGGCCTTGCCCTCCTCGGCGTTCGTGCCGGAGAGGCGGACCACCAGCGGCACCTTCACCTCGACGTTCTTCATCGCCGCGACGATGCCGCGCGCGACCACGTCGCCGCGGGTGATGCCGCCGTAGATGTTGATGAGGATGGCCTTCACGTTCGGGTCGGCAAGCACGAGGGTGAACGCCTTGGTCACCTGCTCCTCGTTCGCCCCACCGCCGACATCGAGGAAGTTCGCCGGCTCGCCGCCCGCCAGCTGCACGGCGTCGAGCGTCGCCATCGAGAGGCCGGCGCCGTTGACGATGCAGCCGATGTTGCCGTCCAGCTTCACGAACGAGATACCGCTGCTCTTGGCATCGATCTCGGTCTCGTTCTCCTCGGCCATGTCGCGCAGGGCCTCGGTATCGGCGTGGCGGTAGAGGGCGTTGTCGTCGAAGCTCATCTTGGAGTCGAGCGCCTGCCACTGGCCGTCACCGGTGATGATCAGCGGGTTAACCTCGACCAGCGTGGCGTCCTCTTCCATAAAGGTGGTGTAGAGCTGCGACGCCAGCTTCGCGAAGCCGTTGACCATCGACGGCTCGATGCCAAGCTCGAAGGCAACCTCCTTCGCCTGGTAGTCGCGGAAGCCGACCAGCGGATCGGCGTCGCGCTGGACGAGCTTCTCCGGCGACTCGGCGGCGACCTGCTCGATCTCAACACCACCCTCGGCGCTGGCCATGATCATGATCTTGCGGGCCGGGCGGTTCATCACCACGCTGATGTAGAACTCTTTGGCGATGTCCGCGCCTTTGGCAATGAGCACCTTGTTGACGGTGTGGCCCTTGATGTCCATGCCAAGGATCGCCTCGGCGGCCGCGCGCGCATCCTCCGGGCTCTTCACCACCTTGACGCCGCCAGCCTTGCCGCGCCCGCCGGTGTGGACCTGGGCCTTGACGACCACAACACCGCCAAACTCCCGGGCAATCTGCTCGGCCTCGTCCGGGGTGGTGGCGACCTTGCCGGGGTTTACCGGCACGCCGTGCTTCGCGAGAAGTTCTGCCGCCTGATACTCGTGAACATTCATCGCCCGCATTGCTCCTTTGCTGGCCAGGTGTGAGATTCGGATGCACCGCGTCCATCGGGTGCCGCTGGTCCGAAGGTCCCCTGAAACTCGCAGTACCGGAACTGATCGTACCACGCTCGGTGGCCCTTTCCGGACTGTATACAACGCCGTGATCGGCACGCTCGCCGGTGCCTTGGTCCGTACGACGAACCCACCGATCGGCCACCAAAATACAAAACGCCCAGCTATAGCCAAATTCATAAAAAGGCTGCTATACTGCGCGTACCGAGACGTCTCCCATAGGTAGCGCTCGAAAGGGCCAGATTGTCCAGATCGCCGTGCTCTCTCGTGTTCCGTCTGTTCGGGTGCGACTCGATGGTTATTCTCATTTTGTGTCGGGATCGAGCCCGACGAGAGAGGTTCAGGCGGAAACATGAGTGATCGAACGCTAACCTGCCGCGATTGTGGGCAAGAATTCACGTTCACTGCAGGTGAGCAGGATTTCTACACCCAGCGGGGGTTCTCGGATCCTCAGCGATGCCCTTCGTGCCGTTCGGCGCGCAAGCAGCAGCGAAACGCGGGCGGCGGCTACGGTGATAGCGGCTACTCCTCCGGTGGTGGCGGCGGCTACAGCGACAGCGGCTACTCCTCCGGTGGTGGCGGTGGCTACGGCCGCTCCAACAGCGGTGGCGGTGGCGGCGGGTACAACAGCGGCGCTCCGCGCCAGCTCTACCCGGCCGTGTGCTCCGAGTGCGGGCGCGAGACGGAAGTCCCGTTCAACCCGACCCCGGGCAAGCCGGTGTATTGCCGCGAGTGCTTCCAGAATCGGAAGGCTTCCTCGCCGCGCTACGACTACTAGACTCCACATCGTCGACCCTCACCCCGGTGAGGCCAGGCGGTAGAATCGGGCCTGGGACTTCGGTCCCGGCCCGATTTTTGCTGTTCTATCTGTCGAATCACGTCACCTCTCTCCGAAAAAGCGTCCCTGGAGGCCCAATGTTCCGCCGCGCGCTCGACCACTTCCGCTCACCCGACGATGGGCGCGATCCCCGCGTGGTGCGCACCGGGGAGATCGCGGAGCTGCGCCGCCACGAAGCAACCGACGTAAACGACTTCATGCGCTGGTACATGGACGCCGACATCGCGACGCTCCTGCGCCACGACCTGCGCCCACTCACCGCCAACCAGGCGCGTGGCTACTTCATGTCGATCGTCCTCCCCGCCTCCGCCAACGGCACCGCCTGGGCCATCCACGATCGCGGCAGCGGCAACCTCATCGGCACCACGGCCGTCACGCAGATCGACTTCGACGCGTCGTCATGCCTCTTCCGCATCGTGATCGGCGAGAAGCAGGCCTGGGGACACGGCTTCGGCACGGACGCCACCCGCCTGGTGGCCGAGGAAGTATTCGAGACCCTCGGGTTGGAGCGCATCAAGCTCGAGGTCTTCGAGCACAACCCGCGCGCCCGTCGCTCCTATGAGAAGGTGGGTTTCGTGGAGACCGGCCGCACCGTTGAATGGACCGGCAAGACGCGGCTGGATGTCATCGCGATGGAGCTCGACCGCACCCGCTGGATCGCCACGCGGGGAGGCACCCCTCCCGGGGACGCGTAACCCGCCCGACGACGGCACCTTTCGCTGCGTCCATCACCCGATGGGACGTATACTTTCCCGAGACGTTCCCGTCACCGTCACCGCCCGCTCCGGCTCGACACGAGCGACCGGGCGCGGCCTGTCGCGGCAGGTACATCCGGCGGCAGGGAACCTGCACGAAGCCAGACATGTCTCTCGCCGGTCATTCTCCTGCAGAGTCATCCTCGTCAACCCGTTCCCGAACGATGATTCTCACGGGGCCACGCAGCTTAAGGAAGAGCACTATGGCAGCCAGCAATGGCAAGATCTCGCCTCAATCGTCCTCCACACCGTCCACGCCCTATGGCGAGGTTCTGTCCCGGGTGTCGACCCCAGACGATGTCAAGAAGCTGAGCCAGCGCGAGTTGCGCCAGCTCGCTGACGACATCCGCGCCATGCTGATCGGATCCGTGACGCGCACCGGCGGCCACCTCGGGGCCAGCCTCGGCACCGTTGAGCTGGCGATTGCCCTCCACTACGTCTTCGACTCCCCGAAGGACAAGATCGTCTGGGACGTTGGGCACCAGGCCTACGCGCACAAGTTGCTGACGGGCCGCAAGGACCGCTTCGCAACCCTCCGCAAGGAAGGCGGCATGTCCGGCTTCCTGAGCCGCGACGAGAGCGAGCATGACGCTTTTGGCGCCGGCCATGCCTCGACGTCCATCTCCGCCGCGCTCGGTATGTGCGTCGCCGAGCAGCGCAAACCGCAACAGGCGCAGCGTGGCCACGCCGTCGCGATTATCGGTGACGGGGCGCTGACCGGCGGCATGGCCTTCGAGGCCCTCAACAACGCCGGCCATCTCGATTACCCGCTGATCGTCATCCTCAACGACAACGAGATGTCGATCGCCCCGAACGTCGGCGCGATGAGCAAGTACCTCAACAAGCTTCGCACCGACCCGATGTACAACCGCGCGAAGGACGACCTCGCCGACCTCGTCGAGAAGCTCCCGCAGGGCGCCAAGTTCGTCGAGCTCGGGAAGCGCATGAAGGACTCCATGAAGGAGTTCATCTATCACAAGGCGCTCTTCGAGGAGCTCGGGTTCACCTATGTGGGCCCGGTGAAGGGCCACGACATCAGCGCGCTGGTCGATGCCCTGAGTGACGCAGCTGACAGCAACAACCCGGTGCTGGTCCATATCCATACGGAGAAGGGCAAGGGCTACGACCCGGCCGCGGACGATCTCGAGCGCAGCCACGCCGTGAGCGCGCCATCCGCGCCTGCCTCACCGGACGCCCCCAAGCCCGCGCCGAAGTACCAGGACGTCTTCGCTCAAGCGGCCATCGAGCTGGCCCGTTCCGATGACCGCATCTACGCCATTACCGCCGCCATGCCTTCCGGCACGTCGCTCGGCAAGTTCGGCGCGGTCTTCCCGGAACGCTTCTTCGACGTCGGCATCGCCGAGCAGCACGCCGTCACGTTCGCCGCCGGCCTGGCCACCGCCGGGCTGCGACCGATCGTCGGGATCTACTCGACCTTCCTGCAGCGCGCGTTCGACCAGATCATCCACGATGTGGCGATCCAGCGCCTGCCAGTCGTGTTCGCGCTCGACCGCGGCGGGTTCGCCGGCGACGACGGCCGCACGCACCACGGCGTCTTCGACATGAGCTACCTGCGCGCCATCCCGAACATGACGATCATGGCGCCCAAGGACGAGCGCGAGCTGCGCGACATGATGAAGACCGCCATCGAGCACACGGACGGCCCGGTCGCCATCCGCTTCCCGCGCGGCGCGGCGGTTGGCGTCGATACGTCGGCCCCGATGACCGAGTTGCCGATCGGCAAGAGCGAGACGCTGCGCGAGGGCGGCGACATCGCGATCCTCGCCATCGGCTCGATGGTCGGGTACGCCCAGAAGGCCGCGGCCCGGCTCTCCGAGCACGGCATCCAGGCGACGGTCGTCAACGCGCGCTTCGCCAAGCCGCTCGACGAGGAGATGGTGCTGCGGCTGGCCGATGAAGTCGGCGCGATCGTCACGGTCGAGGAGAACGTGGCGATGGGCGGGTTCGGCTCTGGCGTGCTTGAGACGCTCTCGGCGCATGGCCGGTTCATCCCGACGCGGGTGCTGGGCGTGCCGGATCGCTTCTTCGAGCAAGCCTCGCAGGAGCGCCTGCGCGAGATCGCCGGGATCGGCGTGGACGGCATCGTGGACGCGGCGCGGGGCTTGCTCGGGCAGCGCACCCACGAGACGAACACCGACGAGGAACGACGAACGCCGAGCGGCGTCAGTAACTGATCGGACACCATGGATTACAGCACACCTGAAACCACGCCGGATACCGCCGCGCGGGATGTTGCCGCGTTCGCGGAGCTGACGCGACCTCTTGTGCCCGACCTGACCGACCGACAAGTCGAGCAGCTTGTGCTGTACCGCGACATGCTCTATGACCGCAACAAGGTCGTGAACCTCACGGCCGTGCGTGATTTCGAGGGCATCGAGCGACGCCTTATCCTCGAGAGCCTCCGCATCCGCGACCGCGTCCGCGAGCTCGTGGGTAAACCCGAGGGGCGGATCATGGACCTCGGCAGCGGCGGCGGCATCCCGGGCATCGTGCTCGCGATCGCCATCCCGGAATACACCTTCACGCTCCTCGACGCGACCGGCAAGAAGGTCGCGTTCCTGCGCGAGTGCATCGACGAGCTGGGGCTGGAGAACGCAACCGCGGTGCAAGGCCGCGCCGAAGAGCTGGCCCACGACATCGAGTGGCGCAGCTCCTTCGACCTCGTCACCGCCCGCGCCGTCACATCCCTCTCCGCCCTGCTGGAGCTCGGGCTTCCCTTCGTGCGCATGAAGGGCTGGCTGGTGCTCCCGAAGGGGCCCGGATATCGACGATGAGATGACCGTTGCGCGCAAGGCTGCCGGGAAGCTGGGCGGGACGATTGTTGAGGCATCGTTCTTGCCGGTAGTGGGATCATTAGTTGAAACCCGGCTGGTACTGGTTCGGAAAGACAATCCCACGCCGGGTGGTTTCCCGCGGCGAGTGGGCCTGCCTGCGAAGGCGCCACTCGGCTCGCAGCAGGAGCGCCAGGACAGACGTGTGCGGCGTGGCAAATCGTAACCATCATGGACACCAACACGAACGGCCGACCGGCGAGGCCGGGGCGGTTGTTCTACCGCAAACAGAAGCTACGAGGGGCCTGCTGGGAGTATGAGATCTCCGGCGGATGGATCACGGTCCCGACCGGTGACGCTGTCCGCCAGATCCTTCGCCACGAGTTCTCTTTCTACCGCCCGCGCGAGGCGACGATCCGGACCCGCCAGGGTGTCGAGACGGTGCGCCGGGCGGCCGCCGAGCAGTGGTTCTTCCCTGATCGCTGGTTCTCGCTCCTGCGCTTCATCTCCGAGGACGCGCGCACGATCGGCTACTACGTCAACTTCTCCCTCCCGCTGCAGGAAGTTCGCGAGAACTACTACAGCGACATCGACCTGGAGCTGGACCTCTGGCTGGATCTCGACGGCACGGTCACCGAGCTGGACCGCGACGAGTACGAGGCAGAGATCAGCGCCGCCCGCTTGCCGGCCGAATGGGCCGAGCATGTTGAGGAAGCCGCGTCCGACGTCATGCGGGCACTTGCCGAATGCGTCGACCTCTTCGGGCCGGACGTTGAGGAATCGCGAGACCCGCGTCACGGGATCCCCGCCTTTATCCTGAAAGCGTAGAACCCGGCCTGCCTGGCCGGGTTCTCGCGTATCCGTCGGCGTGTGCGGGAGCCGTCAGACCTCTTCCGGGCGCAGCGCCTCGACGCGCCGGATGATGCCAAGGGAGCGGTCGTAGGCGGCGCGACGCACCTCGTCGAGCAGGATATCGCGCGCCTCGAGAATCTCCCGCATCTTCGCCGGTGCATCCGGGGTCGTCGCGCGGTCGGGATGGTACCGGAAGGCCAGCCGCTTGAATGCCGCCTCGATCACATCTCGCTCGGCTTCCTGGTCAACCTGGAGGACCTGATAGTACGTCCGCGCGCGCGGTGGCTGCGGGGGCACCTCCGGCGTGCGTCCACGGTGCAGGCGATCGGCGACCTGCTCCTGCGACATCAACTGGCGATTCACCGTATCGCGGACGTCGTCCGGGATGCCCCAGCGACCGTGGCACGTTGTGCACTCCATGACGTGCTGCGAGCGCACGTTGAGCGTCGGGATGAAGTACAGCGTCAGCTTGCGCTTGGTGTCATAGACAGAGAAGACGCGGTCGACCTGGCACACCGGGCATTCGTGGATGAAGTACCCGCGTGGCTCGATATAGTCCCGGGCGCCGATGATGGGGAGTACCACAGATCCGTTCCAATCCTGGCCGGCCGCGATCAGCCGGTATGACCACCAACACTGTAGCAGGGGGGTCAAGACACGAAGCGGAGGAACCGCCCGTGCGAGAATACGCCCTATGATGGCGCTTGTCGGGGGCACGCCGCGCGTGGCGAGCCCGGAGGAGGATACGTTGAGCGATACCCAGACACCCGCGTTCGTCCAGGAGTGGTTGCACACTCTGCCAGCAGTCCCGTTCCGCGAGATCGCCCCGCAGCCAGAACGGGCCGCGTTCTTCTCGGCCGACCTCATCAATGGGTTCGTCCATACCGGCCCCCTCGCCTCGCCTCGCGTCCTCGGGATCGTCGACAACGTCGTCGACCTCTTCACGCGGGGATGGGACCATGGCATTCGGGACTTCGTGCTGCTGGAAGATACCCACCATCCGCTCACGCCCGAGTTCCAGGCGTATCCTCCACACGCATTGCGTGACGACCATGAATCGACGACCATCCCCGAGCTCAGAGAACTCCCGTTCTCCGATTCCATGGTCCTCATCGAGAAAAACTCCCTGAACCCGGCGATCGAGACCGGCTTCGACGCCTGGTGGGACAAGAACCGCCATATCAACCGCGCGATTGTGGTCGGCGACTGCACGGACCTCTGTGTCTACCAGCTCGCCATGCACCTGCGCATGCGCGCCAACGCCCTGAACCTGCAGGACGTCGAGGTGATCGTCGCGGAGAACGTGGTCCAGACCTTCGACATCCCCGAGTCAGCCGCGGAGATAGGCGCCGCCCACCCGGGAGACTTCTTCCACGACGTGTTCCTCTATCACATGGCCAGTAACGGAATACGCGTCGTCCGCGAAATCACCTCCGACGGCGCGACGACCTCCCAGGGAGTAGCCAACGCATGACGGATTACGAGGATCAGGGGCTGATTCACGCGCGCCCCGGCACGGAGACCGAGTCGGACGACATCCTCGTCTCGGCCGACGCCGCGCAGGGCACCGCGCTGTTCACCGACCTCTACCACGTCGACGCCGCCTATCTCGCCTGGAAGAGCGGGCACAACGGGCTCGCGACGTTCGACCTGTTCACCCGCCGCGCACCGTTCGCCGGTGCCTTCATGCTCTTCACCGGTCTCCAGCCGACGCTCGACTACCTGCGCCGGTTCACCTACACGCAGGAAGACCTCGACTGGCTCGCGACCATCAAGGGCTACGAGACCGACTTCCTGCACTACCTCTCGAACCTGAACTTCACCGGCGAGATCATGGCGATGGACGAGGGCGAGATCGCCTTCCCCTACGAGCCGTTCATGCGAGTCACCGCACCTTTTGCCGAGGCGATGCTGATCGAGTCCGGCCTGCTCCGCACCGTCGGCATCTCGACGTTGCTGGCGACCAAGGCCGCACGCCTGACGCTCGCCGCCAGGGGACGCGCGGTCAGCGACTTTGCGTTCCGCCGTGCCCACGCGCCGTTCATCGCGGCGCGCTCCGGCTACATCGGCGGGGCGAACAGTACCTCGTTCGTCGCCGCGGCGAAGGATTTCGACATCCCCTCCTCCGGGACGATCCCGCACGCCATCGTGCAGGCGTTCCCGGACGAGCTGACCGCCTTCCGGACCGTCGCCGAGACCTTCCCCTCGTTCACTTTGCTACTGGACACCTATGACGTCGAGCGGGGCATCGAACACGCGATCATCGCGGCGAAGGAAGCCGAAGGGCGCGGCCATACCCTCTCCGCCGTGCGGCTCGACAGCGGTGATCTCGCCGGGTACGCGTTCATGGTGCGCCGCAAGCTCGACGAGGCTGGCATGCAGGCCGTGAAGATTCTCGTCAGCGGCGACATCGACGAATACCGCATCGAGGAGCTTCTCGCGACCGGCGCGCCGATCGACGGTTTCGGCGTCGGCGGCAACCTCGGCGTCGGGCTGGGCACGATCGAGAGCGGGACGGTCGGCGGCGTGATCGGCGCGGTCTACAAACTCGCCTGGTTCGAGGACGAGAGTGGCCTGAGCGCGCGCCTGAAGGTCGCCGGGAGCAAGAGCACCTGGCCGGGCCGCAAAATGGCCTACCGCATCGGCGACTACGAGCGCGACGTCATCGCGCTGGACGACGAGCCAGCCCCGGTCGGAAGTCGCACGCTGCTCACGCCATGGATCATGGAGGGCAAGCTCGTCCGTGACATGCCGGACATCCACCAGATCCGCGCGGCTGCGCTGGAGAACATCCACGCGATCCCGGAGTGGATGAAGGCGCTGACGCCGGACCACGAGTACCCGGTCGAGTTCAGCGACGCGATGGTCGAACTCCGCGACGAGGCGATCCGCGCGTTCGGCGGAGACCCGCTCGAATGATCACCGACCTCGCGTAGCCCCGGAGCTTGTCTCCGGGGTCCCCGCCACCCGCACACAAGGTGCGGGTCTACGCAGTCGTATGTTCCCGCGCGGGCACCATCTGGACGACGATCAGCGCTCCGAGCGCCAGCATCGCGTTGCGGAACGCCGGGTCAAGACCGTTCCACGCCTGCGACTTCCACATCTGGAACCACTCGCCGCCGATCGCGATGAACCCGCCCATGAACAGCGCGATCAGCATCAGCAAGCCGATGGTCGATGCTGCCCGGGCGCGCATGAAACCGTCACGCCCACCGCGCGCCCAGAAGACGAGCGAGCCGAGCAGGACGATCGCCGTCAACGTCTCCCAGGCGATCACGCCGATGTACGCCGCGTCCTGCAGCGTGCGATTCTCGATCGCGCGCCACATCACGTCCGGATCGAGGTTCGTGCCCGGTTCGGCGCCGAAGTTCGTCGTGTCCATCGCCAGCACATGCTGCACGAATGGGCGGTTCGTATCGAAATCGGTGATGTTGCCGAACGCGACGAGCGCGATGTAGAGCCCGTTCAGGAGCACCAGCACCGCCGCCGCGAACGGAAGTGACCCGAGACGCGTCCACGCGGGCTGATGCTCCGTCACGACTCCGTCCCTCCCTACTGCGCGATCGCGTCGCGGATGAACGACGAGACGTGGTCCTTGAGCTGGACCATCGCGTCGTAGTCGATGTAGACCATGTGACCCGTCGGGTACTCCTCCATGCGGATGTTCGGCTTCACGTCCGCATCGAGGTTCATGTGGCTCAACGTGTACAGCGTCGCGTAGTACGGCGTCGCGAGGTCGTAGTAGCCGGACGCGACGAAGAGATGCATGTACGGGTTCTTCGCGAACGCCGCGCGCAGGTCGTCGCTGGTGTCGGCATACCCCTGCACCGCGTTGCCCCAGTTCCAGTCGAGCCCGCGCAGGATGTGGTACTCGACATCGCTCTCGTAGCCGAGCTCGGTGCGGAAGTACGTGTTCAGCACGGAGGTGAACGGCGGCCGAATGGCGGCGAGGCTCGGATCGAACTCGGGCGTCTCGGAGACACCGTCCTTGTCCATACCCTTGAAACGGCTGTCCAGTCGACCGACGGAACGCATCTCGTCACGCGCCAGCTCCTTGGTGAACTGGTGGATGTTGATGCGCAGGTTCGACTGGTCGATGTACTCGCGGCGCAGGCCGGTGTAGCGGACGAGCGCGTCCAGCACCTGCTCGCGGCGCTTCTCCGGCAGGCGGTCGCCCAGCGACAACGCCGGCACGTAGGCCTCTTCGACCCACTGCTCGACCTCGTCGAGGAAGGCGCGAATGTCCTTCTTCTTGAGGTCCTTCGGCACGCGGTTGTGGTACCAGGCTGTCGCCGCGTAGGTCGGCAGGAAGAGCTGGTATGGCAGGTCGTTGCCGAGCGTGAACCGCGCCGTCTGCATGTTCAGGATGCTCGAGCTGATCAGGATGATGCCGTTGAAGGCGACGCCGCGCTCAACGAGGTAGCCGGCGAGCCCGGCGGAGCGGAAGGTGCCATAGCTCTCGCCGCAGAGGAAGAGTGGCGATGTCCACCGCGCGTTTCGGGCGAGATACAGGCGGATGAACTCGCCGATGCTGGAGATGTCGCCCTTGACGTCCTTGGCTTCCTTGCCCGCGTCGTCGTTCACCGCGCGGCTGTATCCGGTGTCGACCGGGTCGACGAAGACGAGGTCGGTGTCTTCCAGCCAGGTGTATTCGTTCTCCACCAGTTTGAACGGTGGCTTCGGCATGCTCCCGTCCGGCAGCATCTCGACGCGTTTCGGCGCGAGCCCGCCCATGTGAAGCCAGACCGACGCCGAGCCCGGGCCACCGTTGTAGGTGATGGTTAGCGGGCGGCTGCCGGTATCCTCGACGCCGTTCAGGGTGTAGGCGGTGTAGAACAGCTTCGCCTTCAGCTCGCCCTTGTCGTCGCGGATCGGCATCAGGCCGGTTGTGGTGGTGTATTCGAGCGCCTTGCCGCCGACCGTCACCGTATGCTGGCGCACGACCGGGTCCGGGACGCCGTTCTGCTGCTCTTCCGGCACTTTCAGGGCTTCTGTATGGGTATCGTCAACCATGTGGGGATTGTCCTCTGTCACGTTTCGCGATTGCCTCCCGGCAGTCTACCGGAGGACGTCGCTGCGGGGAACAGGCACGAGAAAGGGAAGCGCGAGTGCGCTTCCCTTTGATCCCGCCGAAGGCTGTTACGACTGCAGCAGTCGCTCGGCGCGCTCACGGATCGTGGTCTCGATGGTGCCCTGGAACATCTTCGCCGCCCACGGGAGGTCGACATCGATGGAGACCTTGTCGTCCGTCACGGCAACGTCGGAGCCGATGGTGAAACCCATCGCCTTGAACGACATCGTGCCGCCGTTGTCGTTCCAGTTCTCCTGCATGTCAGAGATCTGGCTGCCGTAGTTCTCCTTGATCTGCCCCAGCATGCCGTGCAGGCGCTGCAGCGCCTCGTCCTTGCCCAGGGAGTGGTCGATCGTCACGTTTGATTTCGGCATGCACTGCTCCTGTCATGTCGGTGTTTCTGCGCGAGCGTCGATCGCCCGGCGCGTTCGTCCGTTATACCCTACCCGGCCGCTACTCGATGGCCGTGGCCACCGGCACGCCGGTCGTCGGGCTGGACGGGTTCGCCCCCTCGCTGATCGGCATCCTGCCGGCGAGGTGCGCAAGCCGTCCGGCCTCCACGCCAAGGCGCATGCCGCGCGCCATCGCGACCGGATCAGCCGCCTTCGCGACCGCCGTGTTCACCAGCACCGCATCCGCACCTAGCTCCATCGCCAGCGCGGCGTCGGATGGCACACCGATCCCCGCGTCGACGACGACCGGCACGCTCACCGCGCGAACGATGCGCTCGATACTCTTCCAGTCCTGCATGCCGGCGCCGGAGCCGATCGGCGACGCCAGCGGCATGACGGTCGCCGCGCCGGCCTCCTGCAGCCGCAAGGCCGCGACGAGGTCCGGGCTGGTGTATGGCAGCACCACGAAGCCCTTCGTCGACCAGGATCTTCGTCGCCTCGATCGTCGCGGAGACGTCCGGCCAGAGCGTGCGCTGGTCGCCGATGACCTCCAGCTTGATCCATTCCGTCCCGGTCGCCGCCCGGGCAAGCCGCGCCATCTTCACGGCGTCCTTGACCGTGTACGCCCCGGCCGTGTTCGGCAGGAGACGGTAGCGCGAGAGGTCGAGCTGCTCCAGGATCGAGCCGCCGCCGTTGCCGCCGTCGAGGTTCATAAAGCGGATCGCGACGGTCACCATCCCGGTGCCCGAGGCGTCCAGCGCCCGCACCATGGTGTCGTTGTCCGGGTACTTGCCGGTGCCGAGGAAGAGGCGCGACGAGAACGCCTGTCCCGCGATCGTCAGCGCATCATGGTCGCCACCGGAGACCGCCTGGACGATATCCACGCTGTCACCGTCGCGCAGCGATCGTTGAGCCCACTCGCTCCGCGCCACCACGTCGTCGTTGACCGCGATGACGATGGAGGCAGCAGGGATGCCGCGCTCCTGCAGGAATGCTTCGATGGTGAGCGTTTCATGGTCGATCTGGAGCGGTTTCGTTGTTCACGGTGAGGGTCATGATCTCTCCTTAACGCAGATGCGGATAGTCGGCGGCATCGACGGCATCGCGAATCTCGCGGGCCGCGGCTTCGGGATCGCCGGCCCGGCTGACGGCGCGGATCACGGCGACGCCGGACGCCCCGGTGGCGAGGACGTCGTCGACCCGATCGGCCGTGATGCCGCCGATCGCGATCACGGGGACAGGGCTGTCCTCCACGATGTCCGCGAGGGCGTCGAGGCCCGCGCCGGGTTCACCCGGGTGCGATTCCGTCTCGTAGACATGGCCGAAGATCAGGAAGTCGGCGTACTGGAGCCGTGCGGAGCGGCCCTGACCGATCGTGTGGACGCTGACGCCCATCATCCGGTCCTCGCCGAGCAGCATGCTCTTCGCGGGACCGCCCGGGATGCCGTTCAGCCGCAGGACCGCGCCCTGGGCGAACGTCGCGACCGCGACATCGACCCGGTCATGGACGAGCATCTTCCACCGGTGGCCCAGTGACTCCGACGGGCGCAGGTTTGTCGCCATCTGGAAGACCCTCGCCGGCGTATCGTTCGGTCGCCGCACGACGACATGGGTCGCCCCGCCCCGGATTCCCGCGAACGCCAGGTCGGTCGCCTCGCGAGGCTGGAAGGTCTGGATCGGTAAAGAGGAAGAACGATCGCTTCAGCCTGAACGGATCGTGTGTCGGCATGCCACCTCCCGATGAACCACAAACGCCGCGTTCCCATCTGGAGGGATACGCGGCGGGGCCAAAGGGGTTCGGCTCTCCGATGCGCGCCTCCCTCCGCCGGTCCAAACCGGTTCAGGTTCCAAGGGTGTGATCTCAGCCCGTACGGGCACCCCTGGCGCGGTGTGTTCCTATCCTAGCATGTGCCGCGCGGCCATCGGTATCGACGGCGCGGCGATGGCTCGGGTACTGTAGCGACAGCACAACCGCTCCATAATGACGAAGGGACGCAGATGAAACGTGGCCTCCTGCTCATCATGACGATGCTGATCGCGCTCTCGGGCATCGCCTCCGCCTGCGCGGCGGACAGCAAGAGCACGCCGGCGCCGATACCGGACGATTTCGACTACTTCGGCGCGGTGCCGTGGGAGCTGCCGGACGACGCCGTGAAGATGGTCGTCGACTCCGTCCATGACGGCGACTCGCTGAAGCTCACGAAGCCGAACGACGATTGGTGGGAGGAATACCGCGTCATCGGCATCCAGGCGCCGGAGATCGAAGGGTACAAGCGCGAGGAGTGCTTCGGGCCGGAAGCGGCCGAGTTCCTCAAGACGCTGCTTCCGAAGGGCACCGAGGTCTACATCCAGCAGGACATCTCGAACAAGGACCCGAACGACCGCTATCTGCGCCACATCTTCATCGTTGATGAAGACACCGGCGATGTATACCTGCTCTCCGAAGTGCTGGTGCTCGGTGGCTACGCCCGGGCGCGCTCCTACCCGCCAGACGACCTCTACGACGACATCCTGCAGGAGGCGCAGGACATCGCCGACGCAAACAACGTCGGTCTGTGGGACGCCTGCGCGGCCGATTAGGTCAACCCGGCAAAGGACTGGAAGATGGACGACTGCGACCGGATCTATCCGCCGTACCACGGCGACGAGAAGCGACATGCTCCTCGCCTACCTCGACTTCCAGCGGCAGACGGCGATCTGCAAGCTGCAGGGCGTGAGCGAGGAGGATGCCCGCCGCACGCTCGGGCCGTCGTCACTCACGTTGATCGGCATCGTGACGCATCTCACCTACGTCGAGCGCGTCTGGTTCCGGACGGTCTTCCGTGGCGAGGACGTGACGGCGATCGGCTATCGGGACGACGCCTCGCTGTACTGGGACGCACCGCGAGGCGCGTCGATCGACGACGTGATCACCGCATACCGCGAAGAATACGCCCACTCGAATCAGGTCATCTCCGCGCATACCCTCGACACGGTTGCGGCGACGGGACGGCGCCATCGGCCGCCGATGCAGCTGCGCTGGATCATGCTGCACATGATCGAGGAAGTCGCCCGGCATCTCGGCCACATGGACCTCATTCGCGAGTCGATCGACGGCCAGGTTGGCGCGTAGAACGACCGGCAGACACGAAGGCGCCGGAGCCCAGCCGCTCCGGCGCCTTCACCCTTCCCATACTGGTCAGTGAGCAATGTTGGGGGCGGACCTACTCCGCCTCGACGCTGTTATGCGCGATCACGTCCGCGTAGTAGCGGGCGCTGTCCTTGATGATCCGCTCCTGCGTCGAGTAGTCAACGTAGACGATGCCGAACCGCTTGGCATACCCGAGGGCCCATTCAAAGTTGTCGAACAGCGACCAGCAGAAGTAGCCCTTCAGGGACGTCCCGTTCGCGATCGCGCGATGCGCGGCGTTCAGGTGCCCCTTCAGATAGGCGATGCGGCGCTCGTCATGGATTTCCCCGTCCACGACCTCGTCGTCCCACGCCGAGCCGTTCTCGGTCACGTAGATAGCGTTCGGGGTGTAATCCCGCTGGACCCGCTCAAGCAGGTCCTGGAACCCCTGGGGATCGACCGGCCAATCCATGGCGGTCTTCTCGACGTCTCTCTCCGCAAATCCCACGCCATTATCAGCGCTCGGATCGTGCTTCACGTACTGCGGATTGTAGGAGTTGATGCCCAGGAAGTCGGTCGGCACGGAGGCAAGCTCCATGTCACCCGGCTCGATCTTCGGCATGGCGTCGCCGAACGCCTGGACCATATCCTCCGGGTAGGAGCCCTTCATCACCGGGTCGAGGAACCACCGGTTGTTGAAGAGGTCGGACTTCCGGACCGCCTCCTGATCCTCCGGGCTATCCGTCTCGCCGTAGATGTACCAGAGATTGAGCGTGATACCGACCTTTGCGTCCGGCACGTTCTTGCGGACGATGTTCACCGCGCGGCCATGGGCAAGGTTGAGGCTATGGGAGACGGCGAGCGCTTCCTTGAGGTCCTTGCGGCCCGGCGCGTTCGTCCCCCAGTTGTAGCCCATGTGGGCGATGACCCACGGCTCGTTGAGGGTAATCCAGTGCTTGACGCGGTCGCCGAGCGCCGAGGTGATCGCCTCGACGTACTCGTCCCACGCATCCAGCATCTGCCGGTTCGCCCACCCGCCCTCGTCATCGAGGACCTGCGGCAGGTCCCAATGGAACATCGTGACCCATGGCTCGATCCCCGCCTCCAGGAGGCCATCGACCAGGTCGCTGTAGAACTGCATCCCCTCCTGGTTGACCTCGCCGCGCCCGTTTGGGAGGACGCGCGACCACGAGATCGAGAAGCGGTAGGCCTTCAGCCCAAGCTCCTTCATGATCTCGATGTCGTCGCGCCAGCGGTGGTAGTGGTCGATGGCAATGTCGCCGGTGTCACCGTTCGCGGTGTTGCCGGGGATGTGGCTCCACGTATCCCAGATCGACGGGCTTCGTCCGCCCTCGTTGGCGGCGCCTTCGACCTGGTAGGCCGCGGTCGCCGCGCCCCACAGGAATCCGTCCGGAAACGCCAGTCGCTCGGTGCTCATGACCACTCTCCACTCGCGGTGCCGCGTCGTTGCGGCCTTTCGGGACGCAGCACCCGGTTATCGACCTGCGGTCGATCGGGTCGACACGAGGTCGACCCCTACGGTTCGCAGGCCCGTCGTCCGAGGATCTCCGCCGTGATTAGGCGTCGGCGCGGCGCTCGGCGTTGCGCAGGGCCGTCTCGACGTCGCCAAGCGGGTTCTCCGGGTTCGGGTTGTCCTGCTCGGTGATGTAATACTCGACGCCGAGGTCGCGCGCCGCGGAGAGAATCGCGCCCCAGTCGAGCGCGCCTTCACCGAACGGCAGGTCCTTGCCGCGCGCGAGCTCCTTGCCATCTTTCAGGTGGACGAGCTTGATGCGATCCGGATGCTGGCGCATGACGCCGTCCGGCTCGTAGCCGCCAACCGCCGCCCAGAACAGGTCCAGCTCGAACGAGACGAGCGCCGGGTCGGTGATCGAGACAAGCGTGTCGAAGATCGTCCGCCCGTCCTCGGCAGTCATCGTGAACTCGAAGTCGTGGTTGTGATAGGCCAGCTTCAGCCCGGCCTCATGGAGCCGGCTGCCGTAGCTGTTCATCTTGTCGCCCAGGTCGGCGAAGAACGCCGGCGAACGGTCTTCCGGGCTGACGAAAGGCACCACGCCCCACGGCGCGCCGATAGTCTGGAGATCGCTGACCACCTGCTCGATGTCGCCATCGAACGCGGCAATCGGGATGTGCGCCGAGAACGCCTTCAGGCCGTACTCATCGAGCATCTTGCGCACGTCAGTGGCGGAGTGGCCCTGGAACCCGGCGAACTCGACGCCGGCATAGCCCATCGTGGCGACCTCGCGCAGGGTGGCGTTGAGGTCCTTCGCCGCCATCTCGCGGAGCGTATAGAGCTGGACGCCAATCTGGTCACGTTTCATAGTCATTCCCTCCCGGGTTGCGCCTGTCGTACTGCCGTATCTTGTCCGACGGCATGTCGCCGGACACGAAGTGCGGCGGTACGAGTCCAACGGGCGCTAGAACGTCGACGCGATCTCGACCGTCTCGCCGGTCTCGAGCGACGTGCCGGCGGCCAGCATAAGCTCGAGCACGTGTGTCGCGTGCGCGGCGCTCAGGATGTTCGGGCCGCCGTTCGCGAGCACGTCCAGCGCGTGGCGGATGCCGCTCTCAAGAATGCCCTTCGTCTCGATCGGGGTCGGCACGGCAAGGTCGTTCTGCCAGCCCTCATCGCTCCCCGCTTCCGACTCATCGCGGGTGTAGAGATCGATGCCGCCGTTCCCGTCGTACCACTGATGGGCGCCGATCGTGATCGTTCCCATGTCGCCGAAGATCTCGAACATCGGCGCCTTCGAGGCCGGGGTCGCGAAGCTGTTGTACAGGTGCGCGTAGGTGTTGTTGCCGAAATCGAGGTTGATCGAGTACAGGTCCGGCGCCTGGACGTCGATCTTTTCACCGAACCAGTGCGGCTGCAGCAACGTGCGCTGGGCGTTCATCACGCCGCCAACGGCCGACACGCGTTTGGCCGCGCCGAAGAGGCCGGTCATGGCGTGGAGCTGGTAGACGCCGAGGTCGATCAGCGGGCCGACCTTCGGCGTGTAGAACACGCGCGGGTCACCAGAGTAGGTCCGCCACGAGGCGGGGCCCATGCCGTGCCTGGTGCGCCCTTGATGAAGTACGGGCGGCCGATCTTGCCCTCGCCGAGCATGTCCTTGATCCACATGAAGCGCGCGGTGACCATCATGGCCGGCGCGGTGAAGAACTGGAGGCCCCTCTCGTCGGCGATGCGGACGAGCTCATGGGCATCCTCGATGGTCGAGGCGATCGGCTTCTCGGAATAGACGTGATAGCCTGCCTCAAGCGCCTTCGCGGTGATCTCCCGATGCAGCGGCGCGGGTGTCAGGTTGAAGACGAGGTCCATCTTCTCGCCGGAGCCATCGCTGCCGTGCTGCAGGAAGGCGTCGTAGTCGGTGTATCCGGTCGCGTCCGGGTGGAACTTCCTGGCGTCATCGACCCGCCGGTCGACGATATCGAACACCGCGACGACATTGGCGCGGTCGCTGAGGGCGTTCAGGCCCGGCATGTATGAATGGGTGGCGACGTCGCCACATCCGATGATCCCAACATTGATCACTTCAGGCATCCTTTTCCTATGCGTTGACCGGCACACGGTGTCCGGTCGAGATCGCCGACGGCGTCAGCGTATCGCGCTTTTCCGGTTTTGTAACGAGAACGATGACGGCCTAGACCTCCGCCTTGTTCGGCTCGTCGTCATAGAGGTAGCACCGCACCCAGTGCTCGGCGCCGATGGTGTAGGCCGGCGGCATCACCTCCCGGCAACGCTTCATCACGAACGGGCAGCGCGGAGCGAACGGGCAGCCGGGTGGCGGGTCGATCAGCGATGGAATCTCGCCGCGTGCGGGGATATCCTCGGTGCGCAGGCCCGCGTGCGGGTTCGGCACCGCCGAGAGCAGCAGCTTCGTGTACGGATGTGCCGGCTCGTGGACGAGCTCGTCGCTCGGCGCGCCCTCGACCATTCGACCGGCGTACATCACGTTCGTATGGTTGCTGATGTAGCGAGCGCTCGCGATGTCGTGCGTGATGTAGAGGAACGAAAGTCCCTGGTCGTCCGCAAGCCGCTTCATGAGGTTCAGCACGCCGACGCGAATCGACACGTCCAGCATCGACACCGGCTCATCGGCCAGCATCACCTTCGGCTCGACGGAGAGCGCGCGGGCAAAGGCGACGCGCTGGCGCTGCCCACCCGACAGCTCGTACGGGAACTTCGCGGCCACCTCCTGGGCCGGGCCGAGGCCGACCGTGTCCAGCAGCTCGTAGATCCGCTCCCGCGTCGCTTGCTTGCCGTGCGTCTTCTTATGGATCTTCAGCGGCCGCTCGAGGATGTACTCGATCGTATGCGCCGGGTTCAGTGACCCGAACGGATCCTGGAAGACCATCTGGACATCGCTGCGGTACTCCAGCGACGCGCCGCGAGATTCGGTCTCGAGGACGTTCTTGCCGTTGTAGATGATCTCGCCTGATGTCGGCTCGATCAGCCGGGCGATGAGCCGAGCCGTCGTGCTCTTGCCGGAGCCGGATTCGCCAACGAGCGTCACGATCTCGCGGCGCGGGATGACGAACGTGGCGTCCTCTACCGCATGGACCTTCCGGCGATCACCGGGACCACCGATCGGAAAATGCTTCGTCAGGTTCCGGACATCCATGACGAGGTCTTGCTTGACGGGGGTCTCGATCACGAGACGCTCCTTTCGGGGTCATGGCCGGAGCGCACCTTGTCGCGCAGGATCGCCTGCGGGTGTGGCTCGAGCAGGGCCGGATCGTAGTGCTCGGGACGGGACGCCTCATGCAGGAAGCACCGGACCTGGTGCGCCGGCCGCTCTTCCCCGAGGATCGGCTCGACCTGGTCGCAGATCAGCATGCGCTTCGGGCACCTCGGGTGGAACCGGCAGCCTGACGGCGGCGAGATGAGATCCGGCGGCGAGCCGGGAATGCCCTCCAGCTTGCGGCGCGGCCCGGTCAGCGCCGGGAACGAACCCATCAGGCCGTCGGTGTACGGATGCAGCGGCGTCTCGAAGAGCTCTCGCGCATGCGCCATCTCGACGATCTGTCCGGCGTACATGATCGCGATGCGATCGGAAATCTCGACCAGCAGCGACATGTCGTGCGTGATGAAGATGATGGAAAAGCCGAACTTCTCGCGCAGCTCGGTGATCTTCGCGAGAATCTCGCGCTGGACCACCACGTCGAGCGCCGTCGTCGGCTCGTCCATGATCATCAGCGGTGGCTGCAGGGCCAACGCGATCGCGATAACCGCCCGCTGGCGCATTCCGCCGGAGAGCTGGTGCGGATAGCTATCGATACGCTCGCGCTCGATGCCGACGATCTCCAGCAGCTCGGAGGCCATTTCGCGCGCCTCGCGGTCGGAGACCTTCCGATGCGCCTGGATCCCGTCGATGATCTGGTCGCCGATCGTGGAGACCGGGTTGAGCGAGTTCATCGCGCTCTGGAAGACCATCGAGACCCCGTCCCAACGGAACTTGCGCAGCTCGCGGTCGGACATCGCCAGGACGTCCTTGCCATCGAACACCACCGATCCGCCGGTGATGATGGCTGGCGGTTGCAGGATGCGCATGATCGCCTGGGCGACCGTCGATTTGCCGCAGCCAGACTCGCCGGCGAGTCCGATGACCTCGCCCTTGCCCACCGTGAAGGTCACGCCATCGACGGCGCGCACCGAGCCACGCCCGGCGAGGTATTCCACTTTCAGGTTCTCGATCCGGAGCAGGACCTCCCGCTCCGCGGGCCGGCGCTGCCGCCTGGTCCGTCTTGCCGTTCGTCGTCGTCATTTCAATTCTCCGCATCCTCATGGATCACCGGCGTCGAGCGGGAGTCGCGGATTCGCCGCGGCTGGCCCTTGAGGATCTCCGCCGTCTGGCGCTGCGAGCGCAGGCGCGGGTTGGTAACCTCGTCGATGGCGTAGTTGATCATCGAGAACCCGAAGGCCACGAGCGCGATGCTCAGGCCGGACGGGATCAGCGTCCACCACGCCCCCAACAGCAGCGCGCCGTTGTTCTGCGCCCAGTACAGGTTCGTGCCCCAGCTCACGTTGCTGGGGTTGCCGAGCCCAAGGAACTCGAGGCCGGCCTGCGCGCCGATGGCGTAGTTGACGGCGCCGAGGAAGCCGGCGACGACGATCGACATCATGTTCGGCAGGATCTCGCGAAGGATGATGCGCGGTTTGCTCTCCCCGGCGACCACCGCCGAGGCCACGAAGTCCTTCTCGCGCAACGACATCGTTTGCGAGCGCAACACGCGCGCGCCATATGCCCAACCGGTGACGGAGAGCACGAAGACGATCGACCAGAATCCAGCCGGCAGGAACGCGGCAAGCACGAGCAACAGCGGCAGGCCCGGGATAATGAGGACGATGTTCGTGAGCGTGGTCAGGATATCGTCAACTTTCCCGCGGAAGTAGCCGGCGGACATGCCGACGATGATGCCCACGATCGTCACGATCAGGCCGACGAGCAGACCGGTCGCGAGCGACAGACGCGCTCCGACGATCGTCTGCGAGAGCACGTCCTTGCCCGAACCGTCCGTGCCGAACCAGTGATCGGCGGAGGGCGGCGTATGGCGCCGGCCGACGATCTCGGTGGCGTCATACGGGGCGATCCATGGGCCAATCACGGCCAGCGTCAGGTAGAAGACGATGATGATCGTGCCGAGCGTCGCCTTGCGGTTTTGCGTCAGCAGTCCGAAGAAACCCGACGCCCGCTTCGAGCGACGGACGGGCTTCGGCGTGTTTGGTGCCGGGGTCTGGTTCTCTTCGTCAGCCTCGGCGGAGGCGGTGATGGTCGTCACATTGGAGCTCATCGTGCCCTCCCCCTAGCTGGCGCGAATGCGCGGATCGAGCCGGGCATACAGCAGGTCGACGATCAGGTTCGCCAACAGCACGGCGAGGGTAATCATCAGGAACAGGCCTTGCATCAACGGATAGTCAAGGTTGCGCACCGAGTTGATGAGCAGGTACCCCATTCCGGGGTAGGCAAAGATCATCTCCGTGAAGAGGGAGCCGCTGAGCAGGAAGCCGAGGCTCATGCCAAACGACGTCATCACCGGGAGCAAGGCGTTGCGCGCGCCGTAGCGGAACATCACCCGATTGCTGGTGAGCCCCTTGGCCTCCGCCATCGTCACGTAGTCCTCCGAGAGGACGGCGATCATCGTGTTGCGCATCCCGAGCAGCCAACCGCCGATCGAGACGATCAGGATCGAGAGCACGGGCAGGATCATGTGCCCGATCACGCTGGAGATGAACGCCCATGAGAATTCCGGTGACAGGTCGGTGTTATAGGCGTGTCGCGGCGGGAAGAGCTGCAGGTTGAATGCGAAAGCAAACAAGATGAGCGGAGCGATCCAGAAGTACGGGAGCGAGCCAAGGAACACGAAGATCGGCGGCGTGATGTTGTCCATCCACGAGCCGCGCTTCCAGGCGCCGATGACGCCCAGCACGCTGCCGATACCGAAGCTGAGGAGCAGTGCGGTGCTCATCAGGACAATCGTCCAGATGAAGCCCGTGCCGATTACTTGCGTGACTGGCGCCGGAAACCACGAGGTCGAGACACCCAACTCGCCCCTGAATATGTTTCGCATATAGTCGAAATATTGAACGATCAGTGGATCATCGGAGACGCCATACGCCCGCATCATGGCCTCGATCGTCTCCGGACGGATGTCACCCTGGCCACGAAGCTTGGCCATAAGCACGCTCCCGGGATCACCGGGCATCATCCTTGGCAGGAAGAAGTTGAAGGTGAGGGAAGCCCAGGCAGCGATCAAATAGAAGAACAGGCGACGCAGGATGTAAGACACGGCGTATCCGTTTCCGAGATCGAAGGTTCCGGGAGAGTGTGAGGAGCGCCGAAGCGGCGCTCCTCACGAGTGTGCTACGACGCGGGCGTCGCGGCGGGCGATGCCGACGGAGTGTAGGAATCCGCCTCCATCGGCATGTTGCCATCACCTTCCGGGTGCGCCGGCTCCCAGCCATCCGGCTGCTGGCCGGCCGGGTAGAAGCTGGTGGTCATGATCGAGAGCTCCTGCAGCCACGGCGACAGCGCGGAGTACGGGTTGTCGTCGTTCGGGAAGCCCTCGAAGCGCTGGGTGTTGTACTCACCCCACATCGGGCCCGGGAAGAGCGGCGCGCATGGTGCGAGCTCGGCGAAGCGCTTCTGCATCTCCACCCAGATCGCGTTCTGCTCCTCGGTGTCGGAGATCTTCGTCACCTCGGCGATCAGCTCGTCGATCTTGTCGTCCTTGAATCGAATCCAGTTCTCGGTCGCGCGATTGTCGCCGACCGGGAAGTAGGAAATGCTCGACATCAGGGCGCGGAAGTGGTTCAAGGGCGTCGGGCCCTGGAAGCCCCAGCCGATGGTCATGGTGAAGTCACCGGCGTTAAGGCGTTCGTTCCATGGCGTGAAGTCGTACGGCGTGACGATGGCTTCGATGCCGACCTCCTTGAGCTGGCCAGCCATGAGCTCGCAGCTCTGGACCCAGTCGGACCAACCGGAGACCACGTTCAGCTCGTACGACATCTTCTCGCCGTCCGGGCCGGTGCGCCAATCGCCGTCGCGGGTCAGGCCCGCCTCGTCGAGTAGGCGGTTCGCCTCGTCCAGGTTGAAGTCGCACCAGCCGGCGTTCGCCGCTTCCTCATCCTTGATGCTGTCGAAGGCGTCGGAGAGGCCGGTGGTGTCGGCCGGATGCGTGTAGTCGTACATCGCGATGTTGACGATCTCCTCGCGGTTGATCGCCATGCTGATCGCCTTGCGCACGTTCACGTCGTCGAACGGGGCGACCTCGGTGTTCATGTACAAGGCCACGGTGGCGCCGACGGCCGGGAAGAAGTACCCGAAGTGCTCCGGATCCTTCGACACGTAAATGGCCTCGATGTCCGGAATGAAGCTTCCGCCCCAGTCGATCTCGCCGTTGAGCCAGGCAAGCTGGATCGAGTCGTTGCTCGGGAAGGCCGGCATGCGGAGGCCCTGGATGTACGGGCGGCCCTCCTGCCAGTAGTCCGGATTCGCCTTCAGCGTGTAGATCTGCGCCTCGAAGCGGTCGACCATCCACGGGCCAGTGCCAACCGGCTCCTCGTTCGCAAACGTTACCGGATCGTCGACATCCTTCCAGATGTGCTCAGCGACGATGACCTGCGAGCCGACCTCGTAGACGGAGGTTGTGTTGACCTCGCCATAGAGGAACTGGACGGTGTAGTCGTCAACCTTGACGATGTCGTCGATGTAGTTGAGGGCGACGCGGCCGCCGTTGCCGGCGAGCGAATCGTTGCCCTGCAGGAGCTTCCAGGTGAAGACGACGTCGTCGGCGTTGAAGTCTTCGCCGTCGTTCCACTTGACGCCTTCACGCAGCTTCACAGTGAGGACCGTGCTGTCCTCGTTGAAGCCCCAGCTCGTGGCAAGCCACGGCACCGGCTCGTTCTTCAGGGTGTTGAAGACGAACAGGTTCTCATAGATGCCGAACTGGGACATCCAGCGAATGGAACCACCGGCCGGGCCGAGGGGATTGAAGTTGCGGATGTACGTCGCCTGCTGCTCGTTGTTGCAGGTAAGGTAGTTCTCTTCGTTCGCCTGCAGCGCGACGGCGTTGCGCGCGAAGAGGGTCGCGGAACCGGTCGCCACGGCCATCGAGGTCACGGTTGCTCCGGCGCCGAGCACGGCAAAGCGCTTGCCGAGCTCGCGGCGGGATATCTTCCCCTGCTCGAAATCACGAACGATCGAGGCAATCCTGGACTTAGGCATGAAATGCACTCCTTGAGCATCCAGCTCAGATAGTTGCGCCAAACGCGTCCACTTCTCGAAACCACAACCCGTCTTGCCGTCCCACCATGCAAACGACGCTGTCAGGCCGGGGCGGCAACGTCCTCCTTTCGTTCCACGGCGTCCACGATGACGCCACCGATCGGGTCGCATCCGCACGTATGGCGGAGCGAGAGCGTCGGTTCGAGCCAAACCTCCAGTGGAGGCATGACACGGTTTTGGATCAGGTCATCGAGGAGGCGCACGGCTTCGGTGGCCATACGTCGCACCGGCTGGCTGACGGTCGTCAGGCCAAGCCGCTTGTTGCGCTCGGGCATGATGTCGTCGAAACCGACGAGCCCAAGCTCCTCCGGAATACGGATGCCGAGTCGATCCGCGGCGTCCATCACGGCGATCGCGATACTGTCACTTGCGGCGAAGATGCAATCCGGCCGCGGATCGCGCGACAGGAGCTCCATCGCCGCGGTATATGCCCCGGGCCGGGAGAACTCCACCGAGATCACCGGCACGGTCGCCGGATCGATTCCCGCCTCGCGCAGCGCGTCTTCGAAGCCAAGCCGCCGGTCCATCGCCGGGATCACCTCGTCCGGGCCGTTGATCATGGCGGGACGCGTCCGGCCGTGATCCAGCATGTGCCGGGTGATCGCCGTCGACGACGAGCGGTTCATGACATCCACGAAGTTCCGCCCCGCTACCACCGGACGCCCGACCAGGACGTACGGAAACCCGATCTCCTGCAGCTGCGGCACGAGCTTGTCGTCCATCAGGCTGTTGGAGAGCAGGAGGCCATCGACCGTCCGCGCGCGCACGAAGCGCTGCATGAGGCGGTGGACGGACGCCGGGTCCTCGACCGATTCCATGAGCAGCATGACGCTGATGCCCCTCGCCTTGGCCGCATCGAGGCAGGCCTGGATGAGGGGCGGAAACCATGGATCGGAATGGACGGTGGCGAAGTCTTCGGGGATGACCAGGCCGATGATGCCGGTGCGCCGCGACGCGAGGGCGCGGGCGGCGGCGTTCGGCTGGTAGCCGACCTCGGCGATGGTCTGCTTGACGCGTTCGCGGACAGCGTCGCTCACCCGTGGGTCATCGTTGATCACGCGGGAAACGGTCGACCGAGAGACTCCGGCGAGCCTCGCGATGTCGTTCAGTTTCATCGACCGGCCGGATCCCACCAGTGGGGCCCCTTCCCTGTGCGCGTTCGTGGCGACTAACGCGTTCCACGATCTGTCGACAAAAGACCTCTTCGCTTGTGGGAGCGTTCCCACGGGTGTTCCTGAATACTATATCCACGGGTGGTGCGTTGTAAAGGGGAATTTGGGAGCGCTCCCACAGTTTGGCGCACGGGGGCGATGTCGTGACGCGGGAGAGGGACGCTCGTTGACGGAGTATTGGTTCTGGCTGTAACTTCGCCGACCACTGCGGGTCGGCGCTACCGGCGCAAGTATTGGCGTTGGTAGCCCTGGGCCGGAGAAGCGCTGCAGCGCATCGCATTGCCCGGGGAGCGCAAGGGTGGAGACGCTTCGCGGTTGCCGGCCAACCGCGCGCCCTTCTGGATGGCGCAGAAAAACCCGGACACAAAGGCTCGCTCCCGCTTCTCGACCATTCCATGGTCTCGGCCGGGGTCCGGGTCGACGAAACGATGGCGATGGGGAGGCCGCGTGGCCTCCCCATCGGGCACGACTAGTTCTCGTTGAGGTAGGTGATCGCGGCGTTGGCCATGGTCGCCATGCCGTTCACGAACCCCTCTTCCTCGACGTCGAACTTCGGGTGGTGATGGCCCCAGACGATCCCGCGATCCTCGTTCCGGGTGCCGCAGCGGAAGAAGCAGCTCGGGACTTCCAGCGAGAAGTACGAGAAGTCCTCGCCACCCATGCCCAGCTCGCTCTCGATCACCTGATCCTCGCCACATGCCTCGACCGCGGCGCGGCGGACGATATCGGCCATCGCCTCGTCGTTTTGGACGCTCGGGTAGCCCTTGATGTAGTCGATCTTCACCTCGGCGCCCATCGCCTCCGCGATGCCCGTGACAACCTCCGGCAGGCGACTCTCGATGCGCGTGCGGGTCTCCTCCGAGATGGTGCGGACCGTACCGCGCAGCTCGGCGGTGTCGGGGATCACGTTGAACGCCTCGCCGGCGATGAACGCGGTCGTCGAGATCACGGCCGAATCCATCGGGTCGGTCTCGCGCGAGACGAGCGATTGCAGCGCCAGCACGATGTTCGATCCGATCACCACGGGGTCGACGGCGTTCTGCGGCCGCGCGGCGTGGCCGCCCTTGCCCTGGATCGTGATGCGGAAGCGGTCGGAACCGGCCGAGCCGGGCCCGACGCGCACGCCAATTTGGCCGGCCGGCATGTCGGCCGCGACGTGCAGGCCCAGGCTGGCGTCAACCTTCGGGTCCTGCAGCGCGCCATCCTTGATCATGGCCTGGGCGCCACCGGGCGGAACCTCCTCGGCCGGCTGGAAGAGCAACTTCACAGTGCCCTTGAAGTCGTCGCGGTGATCCATGAGGATGCGCGCGACGCCGAGCAGCATCGCCGTGTGGGCGTCATGTCCGCAGGCGTGCATCTTCCCGGCGGTCTGGCTGGTGTACTCCGCCTCGACCTCCTCGAGGATTGGCAGGGCGTCCATATCGGCACGAAGCATGACGACCTTGCCGTCACCCTTCATGCCCTTGACGAGGCCGGTCACGCCGGTCTTGCCGACGCCCGTCTTGATGTCCTCGACGCCGAGCTGCTGGAGTCGCTCGGCGACGAACTTCGCCGTCTCGTACTCCTCGAACGCCAGCTCGGGGTTTTGGTGCAGGTGCCGCCGATCGGCGACAACGCCTGGCAGGATCTCGTCGATATCGGCGCGGATCGTTGCGGTTGCCATGGATGGGTTTCCTTTCGTACACCCGCCCCTTGTGGGCGGGTTCTAGAGGCACAGCGACCCGCCCACAAGGGGCGGGTGTACGGGACTAGTCGCGGTTCAGGTATTTCAGCACGACGTTCGTCATGGTCCCGGCGCCGTGGCCGAGCGATTCCTCGTCGATGTCGAACCGGGGATGATGGTGGCCCCAGGTGATGCCGCGCTCCTCGTTACGGCTGCCGACGTTGAAGAAGCAGCCCGGCTTCTCCAGCAGGAAGTAGGAGAAGTCCTCGGCGCCCATGGCGGGCGGGCGATCCTTCACGTTCTCCTCGCCGACGATCTCCGCCGCCGCCTCGCGCACGAGATCGCTCATCTCCGCGTCATTGACGGTCGCCGGGTAGCCGCGGTTGTACTCGACCGTCGCCTCGCCGCCCATCATCTTCGCCGTGCTGGTCGCGATCTCCTTCAGCCGCTCCTCGGCGAGGTCACGCATCTCCGGCGTGAAGGTGCGGACGGTGCCCTCCATGTACGCCTTGTCCGGGATGATGTTGCCGGCGTCACCCGCATGGAACATGCAGTTGCTGATGACGAGCGCGTCCATCGGGTCCGCATTGCGCGAGACGATCGTCTGCAGACCGACACCGATGTACATCCCGATCAGGACCGGGTCAACGGCGAGTTGTGGACGCGCCGCATGGCCGCCCTTCCCCTGGATGCGGATCTTGTAGGAGTCGGCGGCGGCCATGATCGGCCCGGTGCCGACCCGGATCTCGCCGGTCGGGAAGCCGGACGCCATGTGCAGCCCGAAGACGGCGTCGATCGGCGGATCGTTCAGCACGCCGGCCTCGATCATCGGCTTCGCGCCACCGGTGCCCTGCTCTTCCGACGGCTGGAACAGGACCTTCACCGTGCCGCTGAACTGGTCCCGGCGGTCCATCAGCATGCGGGTGACCGCCATAAGGATCGCAGTATGCGCGTCATGGCCGCATGAGTGCATCACGCCGTCGACGTGGCTCTTGTACTCGACGTCGTTCTCTTCCTGCATCGGCAGGGCGTCCATGTCGGCGCGGACCAGCACGTTACGGCCCGGCCCCTCCTTTGTGCCCCGGATCAGTCCCGTGACGCCCGTCACGGCGATCCCGGTCTGGATGTCCTCGACACCGAGCGACTCCAGCCGCTGTTTCACGAACTCGGCCGTCTTGACCTCCTGGAAGCCGAGCTCCGGGTTCTCGTGCAGCCATCGTCGATCCGCGACGATGCCCGGCATGATCTCGTCGATGTCCTCTCGAATCGTTGCTGATGCCATTCGCATGAACCTCTTCGTACCGCCGCACCTTGTGTGCGGCGTCAATCGCGCCATCCGCCGCCGCACACAAGGTGCGGCGGTACGATCGCTATTCTCTGTTCAGGTACGTCAAGACGACGTTCGTCATCGTCGCCACGCCATGCCCGAGCGCCTCCTCATCGACGTCGAAGCGCGGGTGGTGATGCGGCCAGGTGATGCCCTTCTCCTCGTTGCGATGCCCGACGTTGAAGAACGCGCCCGGCTTCTCGATCAGGAAGTAGGAGAAGTCCTCCGCCCCCATCATCGGCTCACCCTCGGCGACATTCTCCTCGCCCACCACCTCGCGCGCGGCCTCCTTCACAAGCTCGGCCATCTCCGCGTTGTTGATGGTCGCCGGATACCCGCGCTGGTAGTTGACGATCGCCTCGCCGCCCATCGCCGACGCGATGCCCGTGGCGATCTCCGTGAGGCGGGCCTCGGCCATGTCGCGCATCTCCGGCGTGAAGGTGCGCACCGTTCCGCCAAGCTCGGCGGTGTCCGGGATCACGTTGTCGGCGAATCCGGAGTGGAAGTTGCAGACGCTGACGACAAGCTGCTCCATCGGGTCGGCGTTGCGCGAGACGATCGTCTGCAGCGCGCTGGCGACCTGCATGCCGATCGCGATCGGGTCCACCGTCTGATGCGGGGCGGCACCGTGACCGCCCTTACCCTGCACCTTGATCTTGAACGAGTCCGCCGCCGCGCCAACCGCGCCCGACGCGACCTCGATCTTGCCAACCGGGATCTCCGCCGCCATGTGGAGGCCAAACACCGCGTCGATGGGCGGGTCCTTCAGCACACCTTCCTGGATCATCGGGAGGGCGCCACCCGTCCCCTGCTCCTCCGAGGGTTGGAAGAGCAGCTTGACCGTGCCGGCGAACTGGTCGCGACGCTCCATCAGCAAGCGGGCGACGGCCAGCTCGATCGCGGTATGGGCGTCGTGACCGCACGCATGCATCACGCCGTCCGTCTGGGACTTGTAGTCGACGTCGTTTTCTTCGGTTATGGGGAGCGCATCCATGTCCGCCCGGATGAGCACGTTGCGCTTCGGCCCGGTGCCGGTGCCGTGGATCAGGCCGGTCACCCCGGTGACCGCGATACCGGTGCGGATGTCGTCGACGCCGAGCGATTCGAGGCGCTGGCGGACGAACTCCGCCGTCTTGACCTCCTGGAAGCCCAGCTCCGGGTTTTCGTGGAGCCAGCGCCGGTCCGCGACCACGCCGGGCATGATCTCATCGATATCGGCGCGGATCGCCGTGACGTCAACCATTGGTCTCTCCTGTCGGCAGCTCATCGACGGTCAGGTAGTCGAGAACGACCTGCGCCATCGTGGCGACGCCGTATTGCATCGAATCCTCGTCGAGATCGAACTTCGGATGGTGATGCGGCCAGACCATGCCCTTCTCTTCGTTGCGGCAGCCGAGCATGAAGTAGGTGCCCGGGCGCTCGAGAAGGAAGTAGGAGAAGTCCTCGGCCGGCATGATCGGCGTCATCTGATGGACGTTCTCCTCACCGATCGCCTTGGCCGCCGCACCTCGGACGAGGTCCGCCATACCCTCGTCGTTCACCGTCGGCGGGTAGCCGCGGGTATAGGTGACGTTCGCGCGGCCGCCCATCGCCTCGGCGACGCTTTCCGCCAGGCGTGTCAGCTCCTCCTGCGCGAGGTCACGAACCTCCGGCGTGAAAGTACGGACCGTGCCGGTCAGCTCGGCCGTGTCGGGAATGATGTTGCTCGCGGTCCCCGCGTGGATGGTGCAGACGCTGACGACCGCGGAGGCCATCGGGTCAACGCGGCGTGAGACCACCGTCTGGAGCGCCCCGACGATCTGCGTCGCGATCACGATCGGATCGACGGCGGTGTGCGGGACGGCTCCATGGCCGCCCTTGCCCTGGATGCGGATCTTGAACTCGTCGGCGGACGCCTGCACCGGACCACCGGTGATCCAGACGCCGCCGGTCGGGCAGATCGGACGCCATGTGCTGGCCGAAGACGGCATCAACGTGCGGATTTTCCAGCACGCCGACGTCGATCATCGGCTTCGCCCCTCCCCCGTTCGCCTCTTCAGACGGCTGGAAGAGCAGCTTGACGGCTCCGGAGAACTCATTGCGGCGGTCCATGAGGATGCGCGCCGTCGCGAGCAACATCGCCGTGTGGGCGTCGTGCCCGCAGGCGTGCATGACGCCATCCGTCTGCGAGCGGTAGTCGACGTCGTTCTCCTCGGTCAGCGGCAGGGCATCCATATCCGCGCGCAGCAGGACGGTCCGCCCCGGGCCATCGGCCGTGCCCCGGATGAGGGCGGTGATGCCGGTCTGTGCGATTCCGGTCTGGATGTCCTCGACGCCCGAGCGACTCCAGCCGCTGCCGGACGAACTCGGCGGTCTTCGTTTCCTTGAACCCCAGCTCCGGGTTCTCGTGGAGCCACCGGCGATCGGCGACGATCCCGGGCATGATCTCATCGACATCATTGAAGAGTGTTGTTGCTGCGGTAGACATAGGCGAAAGACCCTTTCGTACCGCCGCACCTTGTGTGCGGCGCGAGAAGCGCGTTCATCGCCGCACACACGGTGCGGCGGTACGGGATCAGTTCCCGTTCAAGTACGCCAAGACACTCGTCGTCATCACGTTCAGGCCGGTCGCGAGGGCTTCCTCGTCGATGTCGAAGCGCGGGTGATGGTGCCCGAACGTCGTGCCGAGCGCCTCGTTGCCGCTCCCGACGAAGAAGAACGTGCCGGGTTTGGCGCGGAGGAAGTGCGAGAAATCCTCGCCGCCCATCGCCGGCTCGATTGGCGCGACGTTCTCCTCGCCGATCGCCTCAACGGCGGCGTCCCAGACCAGCGCGGACATCTCCGGGTCGTTCACTGTCGGCGGATAACCGCGCATGATCTTCGTTTCTGCGGTGCCGCCCATCGCCTCCGCGATCCCGGACGCCAATTCACCGATGCGCCGATTCGTGCGCTCGAGCAGCTCCGGGTCGAACGCGCGCACCGTCCCGCCGAACGTCGCCGTGTCCGGGATGACGTTGAACGCGTCCCCAGCGCGGAAGACGCCCGCGCTGACCACGACGGTCGCCATCGGATCGGTTTCGCGCGAAACAAGCGTCTGCATCGCCGCCACGATCTGCGCGCCGATCACGACCGGGTCGACGGCCAGCTCCGGGGAGGCGGCGTGGCCACCCTTGCCCTGGACAGTGACCTCGAAGAGGTCGCCCCCGGCCATCGCCGGACCGCCGCCGATGCGAACGGTGCCTGTCGGCTCGGCGGACGCCATGTGGAGACCGATCACGGCGTCGACCGGCGGATTCTCAAGCACACCGGCCTCGATCATGCCGATCGCGCCGCCGGGCGGGACCTCCTCGGCCGGCTGGAAGCAGAGCTTCACCACGCCGCTGAACTCGTCCCGCCGATCCATCAGGAGCCGGGCGACACCCAGCAGGATCGCCGTATGCGCATCATGCCCACAGGCATGCATGACGCCGTCAACCTGCGAGCGGTACGGGACGTCGTTCTCTTCATGGATCGGCAACGCGTCCATATCGGCCCGTACCAGGATCGTGCGCCGCAGGGCCGTCCGCGGTGCCGCGGATCAGCCCGGTGACGCCCGTCGGCGCGATCCCGGTGCGGATATCTTCCACCCCGAGCGCCTCCAGCCGCTGCGCAACGAACGCGGCGGTCTCCACCTCGTGGAAGCCGACCTCCGGGTGCTCATGCAGGTGCCGCCGATCCGCGATGACGCCCGGCAGGATCTCGTCGATATCGTTCTGAAGGGACGTGGTGATCATCCGCTGCCTAATCCCGCGTGAGGTAGGTCAGGACGCTGGTCGCCATCGTGCCGAGACCCGCCACGAACGACTCTTCCTCGATGTCGAACTTCGGATGATGGTGCCCCCAGACGATGCCGCGCTCCTCGTTGCGGTGGCCGACGAAGAAGTACGACCCCGGCTTCTGCTCGAGGAAGTACGAGAAGTCCTCGGCGCCCATCCGCGGCGTTCCCTCAATCACATTCTCGGCGCCGACGACCGCCGCAGCGGATTCGCGCGCGAGCTCGGTCATCGCTTCATCGTTCACCGTCGCCGGGTAGCCGCGCGTGTACGTCGTCTTCGCGGAGCCGCCCATCGCCGTCGCGATCCCGACCGGCAACCTCACCGATACGCTTCTCCATCATGTCGCGCGTGCCCGGCAAGAACGTGCGCACGGTGCCCTTCAGGATGGCGGTGTCCGGGATGACGTTGAAGGCCTCGCCGGCCTGGAACACGCAGGTGCTCAGCACCGCGTTGTCCATCGGGTCCGTCTCGCGGGAGACGAGGCTCTGGAGGGCCACAACGATCTGCGCGCCGATCACGACCGGGTCGATGTTCTCGCTCGGGTACGCCGCGTGACCGCCCTTGCCCTGGATGACGATCTCGAAGCCGTCCGCCGCGGCCATCTGCGGGCCGGACCCGACGACGATCTGACCGGCCGGTGTCTCAGCCGACATGTGGAGACCGAAGACAGCCTCGATCGGCGGGTCGTTCAGCACACCAGCCTCGACCATCGCCTTGCCACCGCCCGGCGGCAGCTCCTCGGCCGGCTGGAAGCAGAGCTTCACGCTGCCAGAGAAATCGTCCTTGCGGTCCGTGAGGACGCGCGCGAGGCCGAGCAGCAGCGCGGTGTGGGCGTCGTGCCCGCACGCGTGCATCACCCCGTCGGTCTGGCTCTTGTACTCGACGTCGTTCTCTTCAAGGATCGGCAACGCGTCCATGTCGGCGCGGACCAGCACATTGCGGCCCGGCCCCTTGCCCGTGCCGCGAATGACACCGGTCACGCCGGTCACCGCAATACCGGTCTGGATGTCCTCGACGCCGAGCGTCTCCAGCCGCTGGCGCACGAACTCGGCCGTCTTGAACTCCTGGAACCCGAGCTCCGGGTTCTCGTGCAGATGTCGGCGGTCGGCGATGACGCCGGGAAGGATCTCGTCGATTTCGTCGCGAAGGTGCGAAATGGGTTCCATGTACCTGTGCCTCCTGGGGCCGTGCAGATCTGATCGCGCCGCTCTTGATGGCTGCAGGCACGATACCAAAGGACACGGTGCCGGGGAACAGGGACGGGGCTGGTAGGATGGGCGCAACAGGACGTGCCCCCTGCGGGGCATCACGAGAGTGGAGCGAAACGGTGAGCGACGACCAGTACACCCCGGGCGATGAGATGAGCGAGGAGCGGGCGTTCGAGCTCGTCTCAAAGGCGATCGAGAGCATCGGCGGGCCGCAAAACGTCTACCGCAACCCGCGCATGGCGTTCGCGTTCAACGCGGTGCGCACGGTCGAGGTCGAGGGCCACGATGTGGAGATTCGCTACGGGGAGATCTCGACGCCCGCGATCGCGACGCTGAAGGGCTGGGTCTACGAGATCCACGACCAGGACATCGAGCTGCTGATGAAGCCGATCAAGCGCCACCCGTCACAGGGGTAGCTGAGCGGCGACGCCGGGCCCGACAACCCGCCGTCCCCACAACAACCGTCATTCAGAGGCGAAGCCGACGAATCCCCCGGCGAAGCCGATCGACCGCAGGTCGATAATCGGGCACGGCGCCGGGCCCCGAACGAAAATGGAAGGCGCTTCGCGCCAATGGACGTGCTTCGCACAGGGATTCCTCGCATACGCTCGGAATGACGGGGCGTGTGGGCGGAAGGCTCTTCCCCGTGCGCCCCCACCCAGCTACCGCACACGCGCCTCGGCGCTCGGAACGACGGGGTGTTGGGCGGGCGAGAAATCCGCCTTGCTCACGCCGACTTACCGCACGCGCGCCTCGGCAGGCGGATCCGTCCACGGCTCGATGTGCCAGATCGTCTCGGATCCCCCGCTCCAGACCAACTCGGCCACGAAATCCGCCAGCGCATCAGACGGCACGTAATAGGTATTCTCGTGCGGCGTCGGGATCGCCTCCGTCTCTGATCGCGTGACGATCTTGTAGAACGGGGGTCGCAGCGCCCTCGCTTCCTCCAGCGGCTCGCCATGCCGGTAGTGATACCGGCTGCCCTGAACCGCGCTGACCCAGTCGACGTCCGCCCAGCCGCTGCCGTCCGGGTTGTCCGGGATCCAGAAGCGGTTCTCCGGCTGCGCCCCGCTCACGACACCTCTCCCCCACGCTGCAGGTCCTCGATCACGCTGCGCGCGTACTCCACGATGAGGTCGAAAGCATGGTCGTAGGCCAGCGATCGCTCGCCACCCGGCCGCTCCCGCACCGAGATTTCCAGATCCGGGTGCAGATCGTACCGGCGCCAGGTGTCCGCCTCGGGCTGCATCTGGACCTTCAGCATCACCGCGATGGCCTCCGGCGTCAGGTGCGAGAGCCGCTCCTTGATGTCCCGCAGCGACAACCGCTCGTCCTTGAGCCGGTTGATCAACTGCAGGCGCAGGAGGTGGTCCGGGTCGTAGGTCGCACTCGGGCCCCGGCCATAGGCAGGCTGCAGGAGCCCCTCGCTGATGTAATAGCGGATTGTCCGCGCCGGGACGCCAGTTTCGCGCTCGAGGTCGGAGAGTGTGTAGCGGATGGGCCGGGGGGAGTCGTAGCGCGGGATGCTGCCCGGGGGAAGCGGATGGCGGTCACTCATCGGGGTGCTGGCTCCGGTGGCAGGTGGATGGCCGTATCATGAGCACAGCATAGGCGATTGGCGACAGTCTTTCGACAGTGACCCGGCGGGGTCCGGACAGGAGCAGCATGAACCTCATCGGGGCACTGTGGATCGCGGTCGGCATCGGCGCGCTCGTCTTCGCCGGCGATGCGTTCCTGATGAAGATCACTGGCCGGCGGCGCGGCGCGGTCGGGCAGGACTCGCGCGTCGTCCTCTTCGGCGTCATCATGCTGCTGTTCGGCATCGCCAGCATCATTCTCGGCGTCTACGAAACCCTCCGATAGGCGTCCACCGCGATCAGTTCCCTTTAAGACGTGTTTCCCGGCATCGTGGGATAATAGCCAGCATGTTGACCGTGGCCCGCAAGGTGCGCGGTATGCGGTGCGCGCGCCGAGTTGAAGCGTCGACCGCGCGTCTCACCGCAACGATTACATGCGTGCGTCACCGCACAGTGACGTGGGAACAAGGAGGCCAGTGTGGCCAACGCCGTAGACACCAGGACTGTCGAGACCCTCGCGATCAACGCGATCCGAACGCTGTCGATGGACGCGATCCAGCAGGCGAACTCCGGACACCCGGGGCTGCCGATGGGCGCCGCGCCGATGGCCTATACGCTTTGGCAGAAGTACCTGAAGCACAACCCGAAGAACCCGCACTGGGCAAACCGGGACCGCTTCGTGCTCTCCGCCGGCCACGGGTCGATGCTCCTCTACTCCCTGCTCCACCTGACCGGCTACGATGTCACGCTCGATGACCTGAAGGCGTTCCGCCAGCTCAATTCCCGCACGCCGGGGCACCCGGAGCGGCTTGACACGCCGGGCGTCGAGGTCACGACCGGACCGCTGGGCCAGGGCATGGGCAACGGTGTCGGTATGGCGATCGCTGAAGCCTTCCTCGCCGCGACGTATAACCGCGACGGGCACAACATCGTCGATCACTACACCTACGGCATCGTCTCCGACGGTGACATCATGGAAGGCGTCGCGTTCGAGGCGGCCGCTGTCGCCGGGACGCTGAACCTCGGGAAGCTGATCTACCTCTACGACCAGAACCACATCACCCTTGCCGCCAGCTCGAACATCACGCTCGCCGAGGATGTCCCGGCCCGGTTCGAGGCGATGGGCTGGCATGTCCAGAGCATCGACGGCATGAACACCGAGGAGGTCGCCCAGGCGATCGAGGCCGCGCAGGCGGTGACGGACAAGCCGAGCCTGATCTGCGCCCGCACCGTCATCGGCTACGGCTCGCCGCACAAGGCCGACACCTTCGGTGTCCACGGCTCGCCCCTCGGGCCAGACGAGGTCATCGCCACCAAGGAGAACCTCGGCATCCCGACAGAGCCGCCGTTCTACGTGCCGGAGGAGGCCGCCGAGCACTTCCACGAGGCAATCGGCAAGGGCGCGCGGGCCGAGCAGGACTGGAACGAGCGTTTCGAGGCCTACCGCAAGGCGTTCCCGGAGCTGGCCGCGGAGTTCGAAGCGGTGATGATCGGCGAGCTCCCGCAGGACTGGGACGCCGATTTCCCGACCTGGAACGCCGGTGACAAGGCCGTCGCGACGCGCAAGGCGTCCGGTGAGGTGATCAACGCCTTCTTTGAGAAGCTCCCGACCTTCCTCGGCGGATCAGCGGACCTCAACCCGTCGACCAACACCGCCATGAAGAACGGCGGCGACTTTGGTGACCCGGCGTTCAACGAGATGGATACCCAGGGCTCAACCGGCGGCGGCTGGAGCTACGCGGGCCGCAACATCCACTTCGGCATCCGCGAGCACGGCATGGGCGCCATCGTCAACGGCATGGCCGCGCACGGCGGCGTGATCCCGTTCGGCTCGACCTTCCACGTCTTTTCCGACTACCTGCGCCCGTCGATCCGCCTTGCGGCGCTAAGCCACCTACGCTCCATCTTCGTCTTCACCCACGACAGCATCGCGGTCGGCGAGGATGGCCCGACCCATGAGCCGATTGAGCAGACGATGTCGCTCCGCCTTATCCCGGGCCTGACGGTCCTGCGGCCGGCGGACGCGAACGAAACCGCCGAGGCGTGGCGCGTCGCCATCGAGGGCAAGTCCGCGACGGCGCTCCTGCTCTCGCGGCAGGACCTCGCGATCCTGGACCGCAGCGGCGCGAAGGGCGACGTCCGCCACGGCGCGTACATCCTCGCGGACGCCGACGGCACGCCGGATGTGGTGCTGCTCGCGACCGGCTCCGAGGTCGAGCTCGCGGTGAACGCGAAGGCGATGCTGGCCGAGCATGGCGTGCAGGCGCGCGTCGTCTCGATGCCGAGCTGGGAGCTCTTTGAGCGCCAGGGCAGCGACTACAAGCGCTCCGTCCTCGGAGAGCCGGGCACGGCACGCGTCTCGATCGAGGCCGGCGCCGAGATCGGCTGGGCGACGTACACCGGCGACAACGGCGCGCACGTCGGCATGACGACCTACGGCAAGTCCGGCAACGGCAAGGCCGTGCTGAAATACTTCGGCTTCACCACCGAGCATGTCACGGCGACCGCGCTGCGGCTGCTTGGCAAGAACGATGCGGCCGATGAGCTCGACAAGGACTTCATGGACCAGCACGCCGCGGGCAAGGAAGCCAAGGGCGGCGAGGGCCATTCCTGATCCGACGACGTCCCCGCATAATGAAACGGAGCACCAACATGCAGACCAAGGCAACAACCAACAACGTCAAAAAGCTCACCGAGCTCGGCCAGAGCGTGTGGTTGGACGACATCTCACGTCAGTTGATCCAGTCCGGCGATCTCCAGAAGGCGATAGACGACATCGGCATCCGGGGCGTGACCTCGAACCCGACCATCTTCCAGAAGGCGATCGCCGGCGGTGACGCCTACGACGCCGACATCAAAGCCCTGCTCGCCGAGGGCACGGAGCCGGCGGCTGTCTTCCAGACAGTCGCGGTCAAGGACATTCAGGACGCATGCGACATCTTCCGCCCGCTCTATGACGAGACCGGCGGCGAGGACGGCTTCGTCTCGATCGAGGTCCTGCCAAGCCTCGCCCGCGACACCCAGGCCACGATCGACAACGCGCATGTCCTCTGGAACGCCGTCGACCGCCCGAACCTCATGATCAAGGTGCCGGGCACCGTCGAAGGCAAGCCAGCGGTCCAGACGCTGCTGGCCGAGGGCATCAACGTCAACATCACGCTCCTCTTTTCGCTGCAAAACTACGAAGCCGTTGCCCGCGCGTATATCGACGCGCTGAAGGCCCGCCACGAGAACGGCTTGCCGATCGAGAATGTCGCGTCGGTGGCCTCGTTCTTCGTCAGCCGCGTAGATACGCTGGCCGACAAGATGATCGACCAGAAGATCGCCGCCGGCGAGGGCGACGTTGAGACGCTCAAGAGCCTGAAGGGTAAGGTCGCCGTCGCCAATGCGGTCCTCGCCTATGAGCGGTTCGAGCAGCTCTTCTTCTCGCCGGAGTTCAAGGAGCTGGCGGACGCAGGCGCGAAGGTCCAGCGCCCGCTGTGGGCCTCGACCGGCACGAAGAACCCGGACTACTCCGACGTGCTCTACGTCGATTCCCTGATCGGTCCGCACACGATCAACACCGCGCCCACGAAGACAATCCAGGCATTCCTGGACCACGGAACGGTCAAGCGCACTGTGGATGCGGATTACGCCGCCGCCCACAAGGTGCTTGACGACCTCGCATCCTGCGGCCTGTCGTTGGACGAGATCACGCATCAGCTCGAAGCCGAGGGGATCGACTCGTTCATGAGCTCGTACGACGACCTTTTGGAGGGCGTCGCGAGCAAGCGCGCGTAGCGATCCGGTGGAGGGGATGAGCATGAGCAGCGACAAGCATCACATCGGCGTCGTCGGCCTCGCGGTCATGGGCGAAAACCTTGCCCTCAACCTGGCACGGAACGGCTTCGCGCCGGTCGTCTACAACCGGACAACCTCGCGCACCCGGGAGTTCCTCGCCGAGCGCGCCAAGGGCACGGGGATTGTCGGCGTCCCGACGATCCAGGAGTTCGTCCAGGCGCTGGAGCGTCCGCGGCGCATCCTGTTGATGGTGAAGGCCGGCGCGCCGGTTGACGCCGTGCTTCGGGAGCTGGAGGAGTTCCTCGAGCCAGGCGACATCGTGATCGATGGCGGCAACTCGCTGTTCACCGACACCGAGCGACGCTCGCAGGAGGCGGAAGCGGCCGGCTTCAACTTCGTCGGCATGGGCGTCTCCGGTGGTGAGGAAGGTGCCCTCTGGGGACCAAGCCTCATGCCCGGCGGCCCGAAGGACGCCTACGCCGAGCTGGAGCCGATGCTGACGGCCATCGCCGCCAAGTCGGATTCCGGCGCCTGCGTCACGCACATCGGGCCGGGTGGATCCGGTCACTACGTGAAGATGGTCCACAACGGGATCGAGTACGGCGACATGCAGCTCATCGCCGAGACATACGACATCATGAGGAACGCGCTCGGCATGAGCGCGCCGGAGATCGCCGACGTCTTCCGCCGCTGGAACGAGGGCAAGCTCCGCTCGTTTCTCGTCGAGATCACCGCGAAGGTCCTCGCCTACATTGACCCGCTCTCCGACAAGCCGCTGGTCGATGTGATCGCGGACCAGGCCGCCCAGAAGGGCACCGGCCGCTGGACGAGCCAGAGCTCCTACGAGCTCGGCACGCCGATCCCGATCATCGACGCGGCGGTGACCGCGCGCAGCCTCTCCTCCTTCAAGGATGCTCGCGCCGAAGCCAGCAAGGTCCTGAAGGGGCCGGAAGCATCGGAGGTCTCATCCCAGGACCGTGAGGCGACGATCTCCGCCCTCGAGGATGCCCTCTACGTTGCGAAGGTCGCCTCTTACGCACAGGGCATGAACCTGCTCAAGGCAGCCTCGCAGACCTACGACTGGAACCTGCAGCTCTCCGAGCTCGCGCGCATCTGGAAAGCCGGCTGTATCATCCGCGCTGACCTGCTCGACCTGATCATGAAGGCGTACGACGACAATCCGGACCTGGGCAATCTCATGCTCTCGCCCTACTTCGTCGAGGACGTCAACAGCGGCATGGCGCCGCTCCGCCGCGTGCTGGGGACCGCCATTAGCCTCGGCATCCCCGCGCCAGCCTTGAGCGCCGCCGCAACCTACTTCGACTCGATTCGCCAGACCGCGCTGCCGGCGAACCTTATCCAGGGGCTGCGCGACTTCTTCGGCGCCCACACTTACCAGCGCACCGACCGGGACGGCACCTTCCACACGGAGTGGATGGAGGTCTACCCGGAGCCGGAGGTCATGCCGGAGGACTAGGGTCCCCGCGCGCCGGCCGCCACGCTCCCATGCGGTAGCCGGTGCATCTCCGTTCGACAGTACCCACAACAGGGCAGGACGACGTATGTCAGACCAGAACCGTCTTCGGCAAGGCGGGCACACCTATGATTTTGCGGTCGATAGCAGCGCGGTTTCCGCGGACCATGTCGGCCACCAGTTCGACCTGACCGAGCACCTCGGCGAGAAGCAGACGAATCCGCTTCGCGCTGGTCTGCGCCTCGACCGCGTGCCCGAGCCATGCGTGATGGTGATCTTCGGCGTCACCGGCGACCTGACCGCGCGCAAGCTCATGCCATCGCTCTACGACCTCGCGATCGGGCATCCGCTGCCTGAGGGGTTCTCCATCGTCGGTGTCTCACACCGCGACTGGAGCGACGACGACTTCCGCAAGGAGATGCGGCAGGCGGTTGAGGAAAGCGCCCGCGCGCCGGTGAACGACGAAGCGTGGCAACTCTTCTCCGAGGGCCTCTTCTATGTGAAGGGCGACTTCGAGAGCGAGGATACCTACACCGTCCTCAAGGACCGGCTGGACCGGATCGACGAAGAGCGCCGCGCGCACGGCAACCGACTCTTCTACCTCGCGACCGCGCCGCGCTTCTACTCCCCGATCATCAAGCACCTTGGGGCGTCGAAGCTGGGCGTGCGGCAGGACATCTACTACAACCGTGCCGACAACTGGAACCGCATCGTCATCGAGAAGCCGTTCGGCCACGACGTTGCCAGCGCCCGCGCGCTCAATGCCGACATCGGCGCCGTTTTCTCCGAGCGGCAGATCTATCGTATCGATCACTATCTCGGGAAAGAGACCGTCCAGAATGTGCTCGCGTTCCGCTTCGCGAACACGCTCTTCGAGCCGGTCTGGAACCGCCAGTATGTGGACCACGTTCAGATCACCGTCGCCGAATCGATCGGCGTCGAAGGCCGCGGCGGCTACTACGAGGAAGCGGGTGCCCTGCGGGACATGGTCCAGAGCCACATCCTGCAGCTGCTCTCCGTCATCGCGATGGAGCCCCCCGCTCTCTTCAACGGCAACGCGCTGCGCGATGAGAAGGTGAAGGTGCTGCGCGCCGTCGAGCCGCCGATGGGCGAGGACGTCCGCGCCAAGACGATCCGCGGCCAGTACGAGCAGGGCTACGTCGGTGGCCGCGCGGTCGAGTCGTATCGCGAGGAGAAGGGCGTCAAGCCGGGGTCCCGGACCGAGACCTACATCGCCATGCAGCTCGGCATCGACAACTGGCGATGGGCCGGCGTGCCCTTCTACCTCCGCACCGGCAAGCGCCTGCCGCGCCGCGTCTCCGAGATCGCGATCGAGTTCAAGCAGGTGCCGCACCTGATGTTCCAGTCAGTCGGCGAGGTCGATCTCTCACCGAACGTGATCTCGATGCGCATCCAGCCGGACGAAGGCATCGCGCTGAAGTTCGCCGCCAAGGTGCCGGGCCCGACGACCCAGTTGCGCCCGGTGCGGATGGACTTCCTCTACGGCTCGTCGTTCGGCGAGGCCGGTCCGGATGCCTACGAGCGCCTGTTGCTGGACGCGATGCTCGGCGACCCGACGCTCTTCGCCCGTCGCGACGAGGTCGAGACGGCATGGTCGCTCATGCAGCCCATCCTCGACGGGTGGGACGATCAGGGCCAGCCAGTGTACCCGTACGAATCCGGCACATGGGGCCCGAGCAAGGCGGACCAGATGATCCGCCGCGACGGCCGCGAGTGGCGACGTCCGTAACCGGCACGACCAACCACCGGGAGCCACGATATGGCACAGAACTCCACCAATGCTCCGGTGCTGCAGACGAGTTGGGATACCGACGCGCTGGACACCGGGGCCATCCACGACGAGCTGAACCGCCTCTGGGCAGAGATCGGCGGGCCGCGCCACGGCGGTGACGCGCCGGGTGAGCGCGTCGCCGAGACGCATTTCGGCGGCGGCGAGCTGATGCGCGCGAACACGCTGAACCTCATCGCCGTGGCCGACCACGAGGACATCGCCCAAATGATCACCTCCACGGTGTCCCAGCTGAGCGACTTCCTCCCATCTCGCACCATCATCTTCGTCACCGCGCCGGGCGCCCAACGGTCCAACACCTGGCACGTCGATGTGCGACTGAACGAGGGCGAGACCAAGGGCGGCCCGCCGGTCCACTTCGAGACCATCACGATCACGGTCGATCCGAAGATGTCCGGCTACCTGGCGAGCCTCGTCTCGCCGCTGCTCATCTCCGAGCTGCCGACCTTCCTCTGGTGGCCGACCGGTGACTTTGTCGGCAACGCGCTCTTCAACGACATCGTCGGCATCGTCGACCGCCTCATCGTTGATAGCGCCCGCCTCGGCAACGACGCGCGCGCCGTCGCCCAGATGCGCACCTTGTTGGACGACAAGGACGACCCGCGGCTCGGTGACTTCACCTGGATGCGGCTCGAGCCTTGGCGCCAGCTCATCGCGCAGTTCTTCGACCCGAAGGAGGTCCAGAACTGCCTCGACCAGCTCTCGCAGGTGAACATCGCCTACGCGGAGCACCGACGCGATAACGGCTCCGGCTTTGCGGCCGCCCTGCTGATCGTCGGCTGGCTGGCGAGCCGGCTGGGTTGGCAAGTGATCGAGCCGCTGGAGCCCCGCAGGGCCGGCGGCTGGACTGTGCCCCTTATCTCGCGAGGCGAGGATGGCAAGGCCCGGGATATCCAGGTCCGCCTCACGCCCGACCCGAGCCCGGACGCGCGGTTCTCGGTGCGCAGCGTCGAGCTCGTCGCGATCGGCGAACATGACGGCGTGTTCCGGATCATGCGCACCGACAAGGACGACATGATCACCTCGTCGGAAACCTCGTTCGCGCCCTACATGAGCCGCATGGTGTACTCGCGGCGAAAATCGACCGTCGAGATGCTGGGCGATGAGCTCCAGAAATTCGGGGCCGACCCGGTGTTCGAGGACGCGATCCGCATGGCGACCCGCCTGCTGCCCTAAGGAGAGATGACCACGATGCCAGACCAGGGACGAACACTCGACTATGGGGAGCGCGGGACGGTGCTCGTCGTTTCCGACGGCGATGCGCTGGCGCGCGTAGCCGCGGAGACGCTTATCACCGTGTCCGCCGAGGCCGCCGCGGAGGGCCGCCAGGCGATGGTCGCGCTCTCCGGCGGATCCACCCCCAAGAAGATGGGTGAGCTTCTGGCGAACCCCGAGTTCGGCGATCGCGTGCACTGGAACGCGCTCCAAATCTTCTGGGGCGACGAGCGCTGGGTCCCGCTGGCCGACGCGGAGAGCAACGCAGGCGAGGCGATGCGCGGGTTCCTGCAGGGAGCGCCGATCCCGGACGAGAACGTCCACCCCTGGGAGACCGAGGGCGATGTCACGCCCGATGTCGCCGCCGAGCGCTACGAGCGACTGATTCGCGAGATCAGCGGCGTTGAGGACGGCGTCCCGGCGTTTGACCTTGTCTTCGTCGGCATGGGCGATGACGGCCACACCCTTTCCCTCTTCCCGGACACGGCCGCCGTCAACCACGAGCGTGGCCTGACGCTCGCCCACTACGTCGACAAGCTCAACTCTGACCGCGTCACCTTCACACGCACGCTGGCGAACGCCGCGAAGAAGGTCGTCTTCCTCGTCGGCGGCGCCGGCAAGGCGGATACGCTCCACGCCGTGCTTGATGGTCCGATCGACGTGAACAACTACCCGTCGCAGGTGATCCGCCCGGTCAGCGGGGACCTTCTCTGGGTGATCGACGAGCCGGCCGCAACGAAGCTGGAGGCCGATGATGGCGCTTGAGACCGGCGATCGCGTCGCCCTGCTCGGGGAACGAGCGGCCGCGTTGGTTCAGGACGATATGCTCGTCGGGCTCGGCACCGGCAGCACCGCCGCCGCAATGATCGATGCGCTCGGCGAGCGCGTGCGCGACGGCTTGAACCTGACGGCCGTGCCAACCTCGCACGCCACCTTCGAGCAGGCTACGGCGCTTGGCATCCCGATGGCGAACCTGAACGATATCGACCGGCTGGACCTCTGCATCGATGGCGCGGATGAGATCGACCCGGGTCTCGGCGTCGTTAAGGGCCGTGGCGGAGCGCTGTTGTTCGAGAAGCTCGTCGCCCGCCGCGCCGACCGCTACGTCATCATCGCGACGGATGAGAAGCTGGTCGAACACCTCGGCGAGCGCATGCCGCTGCCGGTCGAGATCGTCCCCGAAGGCTGGTATCACACGGCGCAAGAGATCACCGGGCTCCAGCTCACCCCCGAGCTCCGCAAGGGTGAGGACGGTGAGCCGTTCCGCACCGACGGCGGCCACTTCATCGTCGACTGCGCCTGGCCTGGCGAGGATCGGATCGATCCCGGCTCGCTGGCGCAGGCCCTGAAACTCATCACCGGCGTCGTCGACCACGGCCTGTTCATCGGTATGGTTGACGTGGCCCTGACGGTCGACGCCGAGGGCGAGATCAGCGAGCACAGCCGCAAAGAATAGCGCCGTCCGGAAATCGCTACGACGGAGAGAGAACCCGGGCTGCGATTGCAGCCCGGGTTCTCTCTTGCTCTCGTGGCAGAGGACGGTGACCACCCGCGATGTGACCGATGCGCAGATGGTCCCGACATCGTCCTGTCCTGCCCGGGCTGATGAATGACACTACACCCGGTAGGCGATCTCGCCGTGCTGCGACGAGTCGAGCCCGAGCACCTCGTCCTCCTCAGGAACACGCAGGCCGACGAGCGCGTTGACGATCGTGCCGATCCCGAAGGTCACGACAGCCGAGAAGACACCAGCCACCACCACGGCCAGGAGCTGGATCAGGAACTGCTGCGGATTGCCGAAGAAGAGCCCGTCTGTGCCGCCAATCGCCTCATCGGCGAACAGACCGGTCGCCAGCGCACCCCAGATTCCGCCGACGCCATGTACCGCGAAGACGTCCAGCGCATCGTCCAGCCGCAGGCGCGACTTCAGCATGTCCGCCGCCAGGCAGGAAAGCAGCCCCGCCCCAAGGCCGATGACGATCGAGGCTGGCACGCCGACGAACCCGGCCGCCGGGGTGATGCCAACCAGGCCAGCAACTGCGCCAGCCGCCGCCCCGAGCACGCTCGGGTGACCCTTCCTCCACCATGAGGTCGCCAGCCAGGCGATCGCGCCGCCGGCCGCCGCGGTGTTCGTGACCACGAAGGCGTGTGCCGCCAGACCGTTCGCGCCCAGAGCGCTGCCGGCATTGAAGCCGAACCAGCCGAACCAGAGGAGCGCGGCTCCGAGAACGGTCATCGTCAGGTCGTGCGGCTCGGCCTCGTCGGTTCCGAACTGCCGGCGCCGCCCCATCATCATCGCGATCACGAGCGCGGCGACGCCCGAGGTGATGTGAATCACCGTACCGCCCGCGAAGTCGAGGGCGCCGAGATCATAGATCCAGCCGCCACCCCACACCCAGTGCGCGACCGGCGCGTAGACGAAGGTCGACCAGAGCACCGTGAAGATCACGAACGCCTTGAACCGCTTGCGCTCGGCAAAGGCGCCGCTGATGAGCGCCGGCGTAATGGCCGCAAACATCATCTGGAACGCGACGAACGCCATCGTCGGGATCGTCCCGGTCGCGTCGTCCGGCCCGATGCCGTGGAGCGCGAAGAAGTCGAGCCCGCCGATGATCCCGCCCATCGTCGGGCCAAACGCGAGCGTATAGCCCCACAGCACCCAGACCAGGCTGACGATCGCCAGCGTGAAGAACGAATGCATGAGGGTCGACAAGACATTCTTGCGATTGACCAGCCCACCGTAAAAGAACCCGAGCCCCGGCGTCATCAGCATGACCATCGCCGCGGACATTAGCACCCAGGCGGTATCGCCTGCACTGATCCCTTCCATACCCGTGCCTCCCCTGGCGGCGATGCACCACCTCGCCGCCGTTGCCGAACAGGACAACCGCGCCGCTGGTGCGGCCCGTAGCCCGATTGTGGAAGGCGACGACTGTCGGCGAAACGTGAAATGGACACAAATCGCGAGGACGTCTTTATGGAATCTGCACAAATGCAGAGGGGACCGTTCGCATGCCCTGTTTCGGACGCCCATGATCGGGCGCGAGGTGTTGTGCAGGATGCCCGGGCCCTCGTCATCCCGGCGCCGGTGGTGCACCATACGAGCAGCGACGTAACGAGATGGAGAAGGGACGCCCCATGAGCACCGCGACGGACTACCTCGCCGATATCCCGGTCGACCTCTGCGTGAACTTGCCGTGCGAGACCGGCGAAGGGCCGCTCTGGCACGACACGACGCGGACGCTGCTCTGGGTGGATATCCCGGCTGGGCGCGTCTACCGCTACAACCCGGACGACGACAGCAACGTCGTCGTTTACGAGCATCACGGCATGATCGGCGGCTACACGATCCAGCAGGACAACTCGTTGCTCCTGTTCGCGAGCGATGGAGCAATCCTCCATCTCGCCAATGGGCAGGTCGAGGCGGTCGTGCCGAAGATCGAGGAGATGGCCGGCAGCCGCTTCAACGACGTCATCGCCGACCCGGAGGGCCGCGTCTTCTGCGGCACCATGGCGCTGAGGGACGACGCGCCGGCGCACCTTTACCGCCTGGACACCGACGGCAGCCTCCATCTCGTGTTCGACGACCTGACACTCTCGAACGGGATGGGCTTCAGCCCCGACCTTTCGACCTTCTACCTCACCGACTCCGATTCGCGCCGCATCTTCCGCATGCCGTACGACCGAGAGACCGGCGAGTTGGGCGAACGCGACGTGCTGGTGCAGATTCCCGAGGGCGAGGGGGTGCCGGACGGCATGGCGGTCGACACGGAAGGGACGATCTGGTCCGCGCGCTGGGGCGGCGGCGCGATCTTCCGCTATTCCCCCGACGGCGAGCTACTGGAGCGATTCAACATGCCGGTCGACAAGGTTACGAGCGTGACCTTCGCCGGGGACGGTTACGACGAGGCGTATGCGACGTCGGGCGGCGGTCAGGATCGCGGCCCGGAGAACGGAGAGCTCGCCGGATCCCTTTTCCGGGTCCATATCGACGCCCGCGGCCGCGCGCCCTTCCGCTCCCGGGTCCGAATCGCAACTCGCGAGTCCGGGACCGAGGCACGCTAAAGCACCGACGCAGGGATCGGCCGAAAACAGTCGCGGGCCGGGAGCAGTGCTCCCGGCCCGCGACTGCTTCTCTCCCCTACCCGCGTCGATCGTCGGGCGGTGGCGTCTCGTCGTCGTACCCGTAGTCGTCGTCCCACTCATCCGGAGCGGGGCGGCGGCCACTGCCTGGGCGCTGGCGAGGCTCCTCCGGCATGAAGTCGTACTCGTCACGACGTGGAGCGCGCGGCAGGGCCGACGGGTCGTCGATCACGACCTCTTCGACATCCTCCGGCGTCTCCCGGCGAGCCGGCTGCGAGGGCCGCTGCTGGGCGCGACGGGCTGGCGGCGGCGGGATACGGGGCGGCGGCGGCATCTGCGGCGCGTCCTCATAGGCACCCTGCTCCTCCCGACGAGCGGGCGGTCGCTGGGCCGGCGCCTGCCGCTGCTCGGGCGCCTGGCGCTGTGGAGCGGGCCGCTGCGCCGGTCGGCGGATCTCCGGCTCCTGCCGCTCTCGCGTCGCCTCCGGCGGCGCGGGACGGCGCTGCGGCACCTGCCCCTGCGCTGGTCGCCTGGCCGGGCGGCGGATCTCCGGCTCCTCCTCCGGCCACTCCTCGTCATAGAGCTCAGGTCGCGGTTCGCGGACACCAGGACGCGGGCGCTCGATACGCGGCTGGCGCGGCTCCCGGGCCGGCCGGCCCGGCTCGCGGCCCCGTCGCGGGCGCTCCTTGCCATACCCCAGGTCGCCGAGGTCCGGCTCACCGGCGCTGGCGGGCGTGGCGCCCGGATCGTCATCCATCGCGCCCGGCGCGAGGCGGAAGAGCTGGTAGAGGATGATCGAGCCGAAGGTGCCGAGGGCGATGCCGTTGAGGTCGAAGTTTCCGATGCTGACGGTATAGTCCGCCGTACCGACGATTAGGGTGACCGCGGCGATGAAGAGGTTGATGCCCTTGGAGAAGTCGACGCGGTTGTCGATCCAGATGCGGATACCGGCCGCGGCGATGAGACCGAAGAGGACGGTCGCGACGCCACCGAGCACGCCGAGCGGGATCGAGCTGATGAGGGCGCCGAACTTCGGTGAGAAGCCGAGCAGGATGGCGACGACGGCCGAAACGACGAACATCGCGGTCGAGAAGACGCGGGTCACGGCCATGACGCCGATGTTCTCGGCATAGGTCGTGACGCCGGTACCGCCGCCAAAGCCGGAAACCATCGTGGCGACACCATCGCCAATGAAGCCGCGGCCGAGGAACGGCATCAGGTTGCGCCGGGTCATCTCCGAGACGGCCTTGATGTGGCCGGTGTTCTCGGCGACGAGGACCACGGCGACCGGGGCGATCAGGCCGATCGCGGTGCCGTCAAAGGACGGCGTCTTGAAGTTCGGGAGGCCGAAGAACGAGGCGTCCCCGACCGGGCCGAGATCGACGCCGCTGACCCGCCAGCCCAGGATCTCGCGACCATCCGGTGAGGTGCCCCCGACGACCAGGGCGAAGAGATATCCGATCGCGGTGCCGAGCAGGATCGGTAGTCGCCCGATCAACCCCTGCCCGATCAGGGCAACGACCAGGATCGCGAGGATCGTCAGGATCGCGAGACCCATGTCGTCCTGCGCCATGCCGCGCGCCGCGCCGGCGAGGTTGAGTCCGATGATCGCGACGACGCCACCGGTGACGATCGGCGGCATCAGGTTATCGATCCATTCGGACCCGTATATGTGCACGATGAAGCCGATGATCGTGTAGATCAGGCCAGCGATGACGATGCCGCCAAGCGCCTTCGGGATGTCCGGCGCGCCGACCATGCCGCCCGTCACGGCGATCACCGGGCCGATGAACGCGAAGCTCGAGCCGAGATAGCTCGGGATGCGCCCGCCGGTGATGAAGAAGAACAGGAGCGTGCCGATTCCCGAGAAGAAAATCGCCACATTCGGGTCGAAGCCCATCAGGATCGGACCGAGCACGGTCGAGCCGAACATGGCCAGCACATGCTGGAGCCCCATCGGGACCGTCTGTCCCCACGGCAGGCGCTCGTCCGGCGCGATCATGCCGGAGCGCTTCTCACGCCAGCTGAAGAGATCCAGGAGCCAGTCCTGGATCGCGCGGACGTCGAACTGAGGCTGCATCGGTGATTCCCCTCCCCGCATCGATGAAAGCGCCGAGTTGGCGCCCATGCTGGAGGTATTGTGACGTGTAAAGAGTGTACTTACAACGTGTGCCACAGGGACACGAAAGCGGGGGTGCGACATGCATGTCGCACCCCCGCTTTCGTGACGAATCGGTCACCGGTTCAGGAAAGGGATCAGGCGTCGACCAGATGCTTCCGCACCGTCGCAATGCCGTCCGGGATGCCGTCCTGCGGATGGGCGTGCCCCTCGAACTCGATCGAGACGTAGCCGTTGTAATCGATCCGCTTGAGCATCGCGTTCACCCGGTTGTAGTCGATCGGCGGAACGCCGACGCGCGAGCCGCCGAGGTAGGTCTTGGCATGGAGCACGGCGAGATCGTCGAAAAAGGTCTCCATCTCGGCGTACTGGTCCTCCAGATGGAAGAAGTTGCCGGTGTCGAGCACGTACTTCAGCCATGGCGAGTCGACGGCATCATGGATCTTCTTCGTGCCGGCGGATGTGCCGGTCGGGCCCCAGTGGTTCTCCAGGACGAGCGTGATGCCCTTACTCCCGGCATACTGCGCGGCGTAGCGCAGGCTGGTAACGGTCCACTCGAATCCCTGCTCGTCGGTGAAGCCCTCGATCGGCGGCTCCTCTCCCCGATTCGCGGTGAGCTCGGCGAAATCGGAGATCGTGTTCCACCGGCCGCCGAGCGTGCGCACGAACGGCGTTCCCAGCACCGCCGCCCGGTCGATATCCGCGATCAGGCCGGCAAGGTCGTCCGCACGCGCCTGCGGCGTCGTCTGCAGTGGGTTGTTGAACGCGGCGAACGTCACCGGCCGGATCCCGCGCATGGCCGCGTACTGCTGGAGTTCGGCCAGCCGCTCCGGGGAGGTCACCCCGCTTTGCTCCAGGTGTTGGCTCAGGAACTCGATACCGTCCACGCCGTACTCGACGCAATGGTCGATCATCTGGTGGACCGAGGGCGTGCTGGCCCCATCCGGGCCGCCCCCGAAGTTGAGGAACGAATAGGAGGAGATCGCGATCTTGATCGTCACTGGGAACCATCCTTTTCATGGAGGGTCTGGCGCACGCACCGTCGCGTGCTGTCACCGTTGAACCACGATTGCGGAGGCCCGTCAACAATGCCGATCCATGGAAGCTACATCTCCACGTAGTCCGGATGGCGCTCGCGGAACTCCTCGACCGTCATGCCGTAGAGCAGCATGTCGTGGTATGCACCGCCACTGAAGGTATGTCGCCGCCGGCGACCTTCGAGCACGAACCCGAGCCGTTCATGAAGGCGAATCGAGGACTCGTTGAAGTCGAAGACACCGACGTCGCACTTCTGGTAGCGGCGTTCCAGGAAGTAGTAGCGCAGGACGAGCAGGATCGCCTCGGCCGCGTATCCCTTGCCGCGCTGCGCCTCACGCAGGGCGATGCCATACTCGAAGCGGCCGGCGCGGGGGTCGCAATGGTGCGTGTCGATTGCGCCCACATACTCGCCACCGTCGAGCGTCTCGATCTCGAACAGGAAGCTGTCTCCATCGCGGAACCCCTGCTCGGCGGCCTCGCGGGCCCACTTCTCGGCACGCGCCATCGAGTTTGGCGGCATCACCGCATCAAGGTTGCGGTCCACGCCGCGCTCGCGGTCGATCGCGAAATGGTGCTGCGCGTCCGACGGCTCCGCCGCGCGCAGGCGCACGCGTTTCCCTTCCCAGTATGGTTTCGCCACGCTCTCTCCCAACCTGAACTCCAGAACCAGACTCGACGCGCGCGGACGACAGACGCGGCCGCTTACGCCTGGATGCACTGCCCCGGGTGCTCGTCGCACCAGGTCGGACGGGCCGGGCAGGCGCCGCCGCACCGTCGCGAGCAGCATATACCCGGCGTTACGACCTGTCGCACGACGGGCAAGGCCGCCACGCGGGCGAGCCATGGCTGTTCGAGCGCCGTGGCAAGGATCAGCATCGCCGCCTGCCCGCCCTCGATGAGGGTCCCATCGCTACGGGCGACGAATACCTGCCGGTCGCATCGCTCGCGTGTCAAGCCGAAGCGCTCGACGCCTTCAATCCCCTGGCACGGGACCATCGTCAGCCGATGATGGCGGTCCAGGTTCCCGAGCGTGCGGATGGTCCATGCGCAGACGCGGCAACGGCCATCGAAGATCACGGTCAAGGTGTCATTCATCGTCCGGCCTCTTTCCCGGAACCGGATGCGCCGGCTACCGTTTGCGTCAGGAGGTTCTCGATGACCACATCGGCAGCATCAACGCCGGTCGCATCGCCGACGCTCCCCTCGACGGTGACGAAGATCGCCACACCGGATGTCCGCAACTGGCAGGCCGTCGCGCCGGCCGGCAACGTGAGCACGGGCACGATCCCGCTGGATCGCAGCGCAGCGTCGCAGCCCGTTGGCGGCGGAGCGTCGAGGAACGCGGCGGATCCGATGCGATCGCGGTCCCAGGCGACGACCATCTCGTTCTGCACGCCCGCGATGGCGTCCTCGACCTGGCTCGCGGGCAGGGCCTCACCGGTCATCGGCAGCACGATCAGTGTCACCCGGCTCCCCTCCGGGACCGAGATAGACCGCGCCCAGCCCCTCGTGCGGGAAGATGTCGATGGCAAGGGTCGAATCCGCCTCCAGCAGCGTCTCGGATGATCCGCTGCGCAATTGGACCCACTCGGGCCCAAGGAACGCGGCGTTCGGGACAAACGGGCGCAGGTCCTTGCCGGCCGTCGTCCTCCCCACGTCGTCCCGCGGGACCGTTTCAACCGCGGTGCGCGCTGGCACGACCGTCAGCGTGCCGCTCATGCCCTGCGCCGCGTGACCGGGCACCGAGCAGTAGAAGGTTACCGATTGACCGGTCACGGCATCCGGCGGCACCTGGACAAGGGCAAGATCCCCCGAGGGGATCGTCTCGTTGACGTCCCACTCGTCGACGACAAAGTGATGCTCGATGACGCCGACGTTACGGATCTCGATGAAGGCGCCGGGCTCGACGTCCAGCGTGGATGGCGTGAAGGTGAAGTCGTCACGCACCTCGATCGTGATCCGGTTCTGGATGGTCGCCGCGACGCGCAGCCCGCGATCGGCGTCCGCGAGGATCTCGTCGCGCGTCACGACCTGGATCGAGCCGGCGAGTCCCTCGTCACGGTCATCGCCGACGCTGCTGTAGAAATCGACGGTGGATCCGATCTCCGCGTCCTCCGGGACGATGATCTCCACGGGCAGGAGCGTCGGCAGGTTCTCGTCGATGCCCCACTCGTCCACGGTGAAGGCGTGGCGGTCGACATCCCGGTTGGTCACGACGAGGCGCTGACCCGGCGCCGCGACGACGGTATGGGTCGACCAGCGGAACCCGTCGAGCGCGTCGATGACGACGGTCGGCAGCTCCGGGTCGGCCTCCTGCGCAGCGGAGGGCGCGGGGATAAAGGTGCCGATGCTGGACAGGATGACGAGCAGGGACGCCCGAAGCAACGCAAGCACCGATGACGGAGCGGTCATCGCCATCACCTTGGGTGGAACAGAGGGACGAGCGGGGACCCGGCACGCAGGACGATCGGCAAGGCTCAGGAATCCTGCAGGCGTTGGAGACGAAGGAAGGATACGGCCATCCGCACGGCGGCGCGCGCATCGTTTCGCGCCCGCTCGGGGATATCGTCCTCATTGAGCAACTGCATCAGCTCGACCAGCAGCGGGTCGTCCCAGATCTCCGAGCGGAACCCGGCCGCGGCGAGCAGCAGGTCGCGCTCGCGCATCGGCAGCACCATGGCGTCCGCGAGCTGGAGCACGGTGTCGCGCTCCGGCTGGCGGGCACCCTGCTCGAAAGCGCGTGATCGTGCTCGGGTCGAGGCCGGTGCGCTTGGCGAGATCGGCCTTCGACAGACCCCGGCTCTCGCGGAGCTGCTGGAGCATGGCCGGAAACGCCGGCAACCGACCGCCGCGCTGGCTGGACGATGGGCCCGGGAGCACCTCGAGTTGCTCGCGGCTCTCCACATGCTGGATGACCCGATCTTCCACGCCCATGTCCTCCGAATCGACGCCGTATGCCTCTCAAAGAATAGCAGGTCCGGTACGCGATCCGACACAAAAACCGCCCCTTTACGCGGTGCAGGACCCGGCATCCGCTGCTATACTTTCGTTAGTTGAGAATCATTCTCATTTACGACCTAATCGACTCGGATATCGACGACCTGTGGGACGGGTTTTTGCAGCAAAGGGTGGTCATGGCGACAGAGGCAGCAACAATTGACCGCGAGGTGCGGGAGACCGGCAACGGCCAGCCCGACTCGTTCGGCGCGTGGTTTGGCCAGTGGCAGCTGGCGGTGCTCGCCGGCCTGGCATGGCTCTTCACGGTGCTCGGGCTGACGCTGGAGCATGTGGTCGACGTGCCGAAGTCGGTCGAGGTCGGCGTCTATGTGCTCGCCTATCTCGCCGGCGGCACGCTGGCGACGCGCACGGCGATCGAGGACCTGATCAAGGGCCACGTCAATGTCGACCTGCTGATGGTGCTCGCGGCGATCGGCGCGGCGATCACCGACAACTGGGCCGAAGGCGCGATCCTGCTCTCGCTCTTCTCTACCTCGAATGCGCTGGAGGAGTACTCGCTCGACCGCACCAAGAACGCCGTGCGCGCGCTCATGGACCTCGCTCCGGACACGGCGCGGGTCCAGCGCGGCGCCCGGCTCGTCGAGATCCCGGTCGAGGAGCTGACGCTGGAGGACACGATCGTCATCCAGCCGCACGAGCGGATCCCGGCCGACGCCGTAATCGTCTCCGGCAGCTCCGCCGTTGACCAGTCGGCGATCACCGGCGAGTCGATCCCGGTCGAAAAGGCCTTGGACGACGAGATCTTCGCCGGGACCATCAACGGTCGCGGCGCCCTGCACGCCCGAGTGACGAAGCTCGCGCAGGACTCCACCCTCTCTCGCATCGTGAAGCTCGTCGCCGAGGCGCGCGAGGACAAATCGGCGATGCAGGAGTTCGCCGAGTCGTTCGAGGGCAAGTACGCCGTCTTCGTGATCGCGTTCTCCGCGCTCGTCACGGTCGTGCCGATGTTCTTCGGCGTCGACCCGTACGACGCGTTCTACCGCGGCATGACGCTGCTGGTCGTGATGTCCCCCTGCGCGCTGGTGATCTCCACCCCGGCCGCGACCCTCTCGGCGCTCGCCAACGCGGCGCGCAAGGGCGTGCTGGTGAAGGGTGGCCGCGCGCTCGACCTGATGAGCGGCGTCGATATCGTCGCCTTCGACAAGACCGGCACGCTGACGATCGGCAAGCCGCAGCTGACGGACATCGTGACGCTGAACGGCAGCGACCCGGCAGCAGGTGCTGGCCATCACCGCCGCCGCCGAGGCCCTCTCCGAGCACCCGATCGGCACGGCGGTCGTCGCCGCGGCCGAGCGCGACCGGCTCTCGCTTGCCGGAAGCGCGGGACCTGGAGTCGCATGTCGGCGCCGGGATCACGGCGACCGTCGAGGGCCACACGATCGCGGTCGGCAACGAGCGCCTGATGACCCACCTCGGCATCGAGCTGCCGGACTCCGCGCGCGAGCACAACGAGCGCCTGGGGCACGAGGGCAAGTCGACGATGTACGTCGGCGACGAGCGCGGCATCTATGCGGTGATCGGCGTGGCCGACGTGCTGCGGCCGAAGGTGGCGGAGACGATTGCGGCGCTGAAGCAGCGTGGCGTGCGGCGCGTCGTGATGCTCACCGGCGACAACGCGCGGGTCGCGAACGCGATCGCCGAGAGCGTCGGCATCGACGAGGTCTACGCGGAACTGCTGCCTGAGCAGAAGCTGGACGTGATCGAGAACCTGAAGACGAAGGGCACCGTCGCGATGGTCGGCGACGGCGTGAACGACGCCCCGGCGCTGGCGACGGCGCAGGTCGGCGTCGCGATGGGCGCGGCCGGCACGGACGTGGCGCTGGAGACGGCGGACGTCGTGCTGATGTCGGACGACCTGGCGAAGCTCTCCTACTCCATCGGGCTGAGCCGGAAGATGCGGACGATCATCCGCATGAACCTCGGCTTCGCGCTGACGGTGATCACCGTGCTGGCGGCGTCGACGCTGATCGTCGGCATCCCGCTGCCGCTCGGCGTCGTCGGCCACGAGGGCAGCACGATCATCGTCGTGCTCAACGGCCTGCGCCTGCTCGGCTACGGCAGCTCGCTCGGCGACATCGTCCACCACAAGCCCGAGCCGGAGCGCCGCCTCAGCGACCAGCCCCGCTACCAGGTGACGGCGGCCTAGCCCGTACGGGCGATGCCGTACGGGCGATGGTCATATCGCCCTCGTGGGGTCGCCCATGCAGGCCGATGACGAGCATCGTACCGGTACGAACAAAAGCCGGCACAACGAGGGAGGGCCGGTCGCATTGACCGGCCCTCCCTCGTCCACTTATCTCACCTGCCCCATTCACCTCTTATCGTTCGGTGCGATCCCTACGGCACCTCGATGGTCGCGTCCAGCTCCTGGTCGAGGAGGATCGTCTCCTGCCCGCCGTTCGGGTCCACCGCGCTGACGACCAGGTTGAACGTGTACGTCCCGGACTCCCACATCTCGGCAGGGATGTACCGATCGGTGAACTGGTTCTCGCCGCTCAGCAGCACCTGGTTCGTCGCCAGTGGATACTCCTCGACTAGCTCGCCATCACGCATCACTTCGAGCGTCACGTCGCTCGCGGGGATCTGCTGCCCACCATTGTTCACCGTGATATCGACGTTGGCGAACGCGATTGGATCGGCGTTCGGTGCAATGGTGCCGCTCGCGACCGACACCGCGGTCGGGTCCTCGGGCTCTTCCACCATCACCGTCGCTCCCTCGATCCTGCCCGTCGCACCCGACTCCGGATCGGTCAGGGTCATGTTCACCGTGTAGTCCCCTGCCGCCATCTGCTCAGGCAAAGGGACCACGACCGCCGTGGAGCCACCAGCGTACACGGAACCCATCTGGATTGGGGCCGTCAAAACGTCCTTGTCGCCATCGGAGAGCGTCAACTCTCCCGCAGGGCGGACGAGATAGTTGCCAGTATTGGTGATTGGTATCTGGAGTGCGCGCTCCACGACTTCTGGCTGATCGAGTTCGAAGGAATAGGTCAGATCGCCCTCAACAAGAAAGCTGATCGACATCACATAGCCGATGTCTTGGGTCAGGATATCGGAGCCTGGGATAGCAATTGGGTCTGCCGTTTGGACCATCAAGCCGGTGACGTGCTGGCCCGGCGTCGCTTCCGCCGGAATGGCAACACCGACCGTCATCTCCTGGTTCTCTCCAGCTTCAAGGAAGAACTCCGTCGTTTGATAATCGATCCAGGTCGTCGCACCTTGGGGAGGGTCGGATTCTTGTCCTGCGAGAAACCCTCCATTGCCTCCGATGAGCGCATTCACCTTAAATGTCCGCACATTCGTTGGGACATCTCCGAAATTCGTTACGAGCACCTTCAACGACAATGCGTCACCGGGCTGGACCGGGACATCCTTGATAAAACCATCTTCGTAATCGCCAACCGGAACAATGCCGATTTTCGGAAACGACTGCTCCGGAGCGGGAGAAGCTACTGGAGTGGAGTCTTGTGCGCCGACCAGGCCGATGGAAACGCCACAGAGCAAGATAGAGAGCAGTAAGAGCACGTGAACCCGCTCGTATCCTGACCACCATCGTTCGGTCTCCCATTTGCAAATTCCGAGAATCGACCGTTGCTAATTCCGGCAAAACGGCCCAAACATCTCCTGTGGTTTCTCGCCACTGGCCATTTCCACGACCCAACGGAACTCGGATGCGCCTCTGGCAATGTACCAGAAGCGCATCCGTTGTTTTTTTGACAGAGGCCTACCGAAAAGGTGCAGGTCTCATGTCTTGTTCATCTAGATCGTGGCGCCGGTCGTGACGGTCACGTTCCCCTGATATTCACCTGGGGCGAACGTGTTGGGAACACTGTTGAGCGTCAGAGACCCGTTGTATGTGCCGGCCGGCACATTACCACTAAAGGTATCCTGACCATTGAGAGCTCCGCCCCCAACGCCCGAGACCGTACCTGAAAAGTGATTCGTGTCGATCTTGGCTGCTCCGCCTACTTTCGTCAAGCCAGGGAATGTAACCGTAACTGGGCACTGGCCTCCCGTTCCAGTTGGCTGACCGGCTGTGACCACCGAGGACAAGCTCACGGTGCTTGAGCTGGAAGTATTTGTGTATTAGTGCCGTCCCATCTCCATTCGCCAAACGAGCCATTCCCTGATGTAAGTGTGACGGAGCAATTGGCCGGCGAGAGCCGGACGCTGATTGTTTCCGAATCGCTATCAGCCGCCATGACGCCACCCATCATGCTGAGCGCGATAGCGGAAGCGGCGAGGGTACCGAAAAGCTTGGACTTGAGGTTCATCTGATCTCTCCCGAACCACGGCTGTGGTTCAATACGGATTGTGGGGCCATGTAACGTTCCAGGTTCCTGGCACCACACTGTTCCGGTAGGGCGGCTCCAAAGCGGGCCGCCTTGCCGCTCATCCGAGCGGCGGACTCCCCAGCGATTCCTTCCTCACTTCATAGGCACTCCCTCTCTCCCCTTGATGACGTTTCGCGGATAGAGACCACGACGTTGCGGCTCCCTGGAGCAATCTCCATCCACGTTCCCCATGCCGTCCGTATCCTTCCACACCTCTGCTTTTTCGGAACGCCATGCCCGCCGGTGGGGCCGAACGGGCTGGCGCTGGGATGTACTGATTGACCGACCACCGTTGTCACCTCGATGGTCATCGTGTACTTGCCCGGCCGGGGACGTCGTTGTCCGGAGTGAGAGCTAAGGTCAACGGTCCATATTTGCATCTGTTCTGCGAAAGCCGGTAGGATCAATGAGTGGCTATCCTTAACCGGAGCCTCTCCATTCGGGTGGTCCGCTCCCGGCCACTAACGGCCGCTAACGGCAGCTTGGTCGCTTGAGACCTCGCGTAATGAGCGGGTTCAGTTGCCGTCATCAGTACCGGTCGATTCACCCGGATGTCGTATAGGGCGTACCTTAGTCGGATCACAGGCCTGCTCACGATGGACCGTAGACAATCATGTTGAGCCGGTGGTGGTTCCCCACGATTCTCCCGTCCCAGGTCAGTGGGATCAAAGGAGAACGCTCCGATGCTCAACGCTCAGGGCACCAACCAAAGAGGCAACCGACAGGAAAAAAGATCACCGCCGATTAGTTAGGACAACAGGGACGATTGCGAGCCGGTGAGGCTCCACCGTAGTTATGAACCCACGTCTCAACCGGGAGACAGACGGGTGTTGCCGTCGTGCATGCCGGTTCGATCGTCACGTTGAACGTGAACGTGGGGAGGGAGGCCCCTGGTTCACGGCGGATAGTTGTCGAACAGATACGGACCATCCGGCTAATGCCATGACCTTGGACTCTCGGTGATGGTCACGCCAGCAGCCTTGAGTGATCACCTGTCAAGTTGAGCAGGTAAACAGTCAGACGTCTGGTCACACCATTACGAGGGGTCGGCGGAATTTTTGATTGCAAGGAGAAGCGTGATGTCGCCAGCGGCTGCCTTGATCCCGGGCCCGATAGGGCACCGGGGTGCCATTGATTCCCGTCTTGCCAACTCGGGTCCGTAACCACATGAGACGGTCAAGCGAACCTAAACCCTCGTGGTCGCGGCTGCCCCTCAGCGGCCGCGGAATCGTGGGAATTTGCCCCGAGGTTTCGGCCCCCCTGGTTCAACAATGTGATCCCCAAAGTCCGCCGACAGCCCCTTCTCGGTTGAACTCCCAACCAACCAGATAGAGCCGGCAGGAGGAGCTCGACATTCTTGGCCGTGAAAGGAGGCATGTGAAGACCTGCCACTCTCACCCCGCAATCAGAGAAGCACCACCCCATTTGGGCCTGTTTCCATGTCCGATCCAGGCCTAAGGGTGCCCGTCACTTCAGACGGCGGCTACTGAGGGCAACGAGCTAGACCCTACTCTGAACCGGTGAAACAGCGGTGACGGTAGCAAACGGCACGTCGCTCCAGGCGACGCCTATCTCTTCGCCGCTTGTTCGCCCGCAGCGGTGCTCCAGACGCGCAGCCTGACGCTATGATCGGCGCTGACGGTAGACGGGGCGGTGACGATGATGGAAATCGAGAAGTTGGTGCTCGGCTCAGTGGTGGCGGCCTCGGTCCAGGAACCCCGTTGCAGCGGCACCATCGAGGTTCGCGAAACCAGCGGCGGGAGATGCTCCAGCCGTCCGTGGCACCGACCAGCTCAGCGTAGATCGTGGTCGATGTGCGCAGAGTGGTAACGCTTGTAGGTTACCGAGAGATCGTGGCGGATTTCGCCATGCTGCAATCTGTAGAGCCGTGACGCCGTCGGTCGAGCCACAGAGCTATCGGTGTTGACCGGGGCGACTGGCTCAGCCTCTGTCGAGTCCGGCTGAGACACTGGATCGCTCGTCGAGGGCTTCGGTCGTCTGCTCGCTGGTCCGTGAGTGTCCGGATTCGGCGCGGGTTCGAAGATGACGGCGACTAGCTCGCCGTCCACGGATTACGGGATCCGGCTCGGACGGTGATTTCGGAGGACGGGATCAGCCGTCGTCCCTGCCAAACGTCTCTTCGGCGGAAGCGGATGTATCCGTCGTTCCGTCGTCGGGCGGCATAACCGGGTCGGACTGGGCGTCGAGCGGCGTATCTTGGGGCGCGGAGTCGAGAGCTGGCACGTCACTTGCGGTTACCGGAGCATCCTCGGCAATAACCAGGACCGGACCGAACATCGAGGTGACGACGAGGAGAACGATCAACGCCGGAAGCCAGCGACGGGATGTCGCCGCATTTCGCGCAATGTGGATTGACCGGCGCTTTCGAAAGTACACATTTCCCCCCCCTGCCAAAGATTGCGCAAACCGCGATCAGTGGTCGGTTTCGGTGCCGGGCAAAGCGATGCCCGGACGATAAAACTCAATACTTCCACCAGAATGGCCGTTCGGCCCCCTGGCATCTTTTCGTTGCTGTGATCCCCCTGCACAGCACTATGCCACACCGGGTATGAGTGTGCAAGGTTATGCAGACCTTTTTCCCAGAACCGCACCAATGGGTAGGGTCAGCGTATCTTTACGTTCTTTTATTCGACGAGAAATACCGATGATAGAGGAGAGAACGGACAAAACGACCGGTCCTCTCTCGTTGCGTTGGCTATTCCCTGAGCCGCCTGGAGCGGTTACCGTTGAAACCACTCGCCCAGGTTATCGACCTGCGGTCAATGGGCCGAGGGCTCGCTCTGCTTCTCGCCCATTGCATGGGCTCGGCCGGGGGGTCGCTTCCGCTTTTCGCCTGCCGTGCAGGCTCACCCACCGACCCTTGGGGTCGGCCCC
>CAVUJM010000021.1:0-47006 GCA_963741795.1 uncultured Chloroflexia bacterium | reverse complement strand
GCGCCTGCGGTGGCTCCCCGAACGCGCCGCCCGCATCTTCGACGAGGCGTTCCCGCTCGCATCCTGGTCGACGACTCCATGCCTGAATGAAAGCCACACACGAAACGGCCCGGACAATCATTGTCCGGGCCGTCTTCTGTCGTCCGTCGGTTGGGATGGGGTAGTCATGCCTCAGGCCGGCGTGACGCACGGGGATGATGCCACCTTGGCGGCACCGTCACTGGTGGCCGAGGCGAGCGGCAGTGTGCCAAGCGCGAACGCGAGGGTGAGAAGGACAACGGAGACGAATCGGGCGATGTGCTGCTTCATGACGGGCTCCTGTTCCGGCCGGTGACCCGGCCTGCGATTCCTGGACGACAATCACAGGGTAGGGACGGAAGCGTTTGATATCCGTTTGGCCGCGCACCCTCCCGGTGTGCGATTCGTCACAGCCGCCGGTCAGTGTGCCCAACAAACGGGTAATTCGGAGGGATTGTATTGATTGACGATACATACAATCGTATGCTGGGTAGAACTGGGGAACGACATCAGGAACGAAAGATGGCCGAAAGGGGCACAGACGGACGTTGACGCCGGTTCATGAACGATCCGGCTCCCGGCGACTGTGCGCGGCCGGGGAGACCGGTATGACCGTTCGTGTTCTGTGTACTGGCGATATCCATATCGGGCGGCGCGCCAGCAAGGTGTCCGGCACCTACCGGAGCGCCGATATCTGGACCTCTATCGTCGACCTGGCGATCCAGGAGGATGTCGACCTCCTGGCGCTCAGCGGAGATGTCGTCGACAAGGAGAGCAAGTCCTACGAGGCGCTCGGCCCACTGCACGACGGGTTGGAACGACTCGACCGCGCGGGTATCGAGACCGTCGCGGTGACCGGCAACCATGATCACGATGTCCTCGTGCGCCTTGCCGGCGTGACGGGAACGGGTCGGTTCCACCTGCTCGGCGCGGGCGGGGAATGGGAGCGACACACCGTGGAGCGTGACGGCCGACCCTTCCTGCACGTCGACGGCTGGTCGTTCCCTCGCGAGCATGTCGGCGAGGCGCCGATACACGCCTACGCTCCCCCGCCGGATGACGGTGTTCCGGTGCTGGGCGTTCTCCACGGTGATGTGGGCGTTCCCGGAAGCCGCTATGCCCCGATCGACCTCACATCGCTTTGGGCACATGCAGTCGATGCCTGGGTGCTGGGGCACATCCACACCGCGCGCCGGTTCGATGGACCAGCCCACTCTGTCGCGTTCTATACGGGATCACCGCTCGCGCTCGATCCGGGCGAGCCAGGCCCACACGGCCCGTGGATGGTCGAGCTTGGTCCTGATCGCGCGCCGGGAATCCGTCACCTTCAACTTTCGCCGGTCCGGTACGAGAGGCGGGAGATCGACGCGAGCGGTATAGCGAACCAGGACGCTTTCGATCGCGCGCTAACCGATACGTTGTACGCCCTCGGGCACCACGCAGACGCCGATGCCGTCCAGGTGGTCAGCGCACGCTTGCACGTTGCCGGGCGAAGCGAGGCATACCGCCATATCCCCGGCTGGATCGATCGCGCCCAGGAGGACCTCGGCCAGTATCCCGTCGGGAAGCTCGTGATCGAGGTCGACCGGATCACGTGCGATGTCCGTCCACACATTGATCTCGAGGCGCGGGCCCGTGGCTCGAACCCCGCCGCCGAGACCGCGAAGCTCATCCTGGCGCTTGGTGAGCCCGACCCGGCACCGATCTACCAGGAGCTGATCCGGGACACGCTGTCGGAGCTCCAGGCGGTCTTTCGCCATGCGTCGTTCCTGGCGTTGCGGGCTGAGGGAGATGAACCCGGCGAGCCCGACGCCCGGGCGTTGTTGGAGGCGCAGGCCTGGCGCATGCTGGCCAGCCTGGTCGCCCATAAGGAGATGTCGGCATGAATGGGCACCTGCCTGACCGTCTTCCAAGCGGGCGAACGGCGCTCGCGATTCAGGATGCCAGCGTGCACCGCATTGAGGGCATCGACGCCCCGTATCGCCTGGATCGGCTCAGCCCGGGTATCAACCTGATCCATGGCCCCAATGCCGTCGGCAAATCGCGCACAGCATTCGCGCTCCAGGCGCTGATCTGGCCCGAAGGTTCATCGTCCCGCGCCGAGCTCACCGGTGCCCTAACCATAGGCGACGAGCTCGTCCGCATCGAGATCGAGGGGACGATGTCCCGCTATCCCGGCCGGGCCGACTCCGGACCCGGGAGGCCGCCGCTGGAGCATCGAGATCGCTACCTGCTGACGCTTCACGACCTCCTGAAGGCCGATAACCGCGAATTCGCCGAGACGATCCTGCGTGAGGCAGCCGGCGGATACGACCTGAAGGCTGTTCGGGAGGAGATGAAGACCCTCTCCGCGCCCCGGCCGGGATCGCGCAGGCATGCCGGAGAGCTCCAGGAGGCAAGGGCGACGGTACGGAAGCTCCAGTCGGATCACGCGTCGCTCCACGAGCAGGAGCGTTCCCTTGATGAGGCACGTCGCAGGCTCGCCATGGCGGACGCGGCGGTGCGTCAGGTCGGGCATCTCGAAGCCGCGATCGAGGTCGTCGATGCGACGCAGGCCTTGGGGGCAGCACGGGTCCAGCGAGCGGCATTCCCCGATCCCATCGGGCAGATGTCCGGTGAGGAGGCCAATGATCTCCAGCTTCTACAGGAGAAGCGAACCGCACTCGAGGAGCGCCGGAAGGCGCTGGAGCAGTCGATCGCGACGATCGAGGCCGATCTGGCCCGAACCGGTTTCGCCTCGGAGTTGCCCTCAGGCGTCGTTCTGGGTGAGCTCCGGGAGCGCGTCGGCAACCTGCGAGAGCGGGAGGCCGAGCTCCGGCAGGTCGGCCAGCAGATCGCTGGTCAGGAAGCGTTACTGAGCGACTGTCGGGATCGGATCGCGCCGGGAATCTCCGACGCCAGGCTGGCTGCGCTCGACGCAGGAGGTGTCCGGGATCTGGTGAGACTCTCGCTCACCTATCGGGACCTTGATGCCGAGGAGAGAGCGGAGGATACCCTGCGCACGTGGCTCGGCGGTGTGGAGGCACCAGCCGACCTCGATCGGCTACGCCGGGCGATTGATCTGCTTGCGCGCCGGCTGCGGATGGCAGGGCGCGAGGACGGTAGTGCTCCGGTCGGCCTGGTTCGGCTGGCACTCATTGGGGCAAGCGTCGTGATCGTTGTCTTCGCCGCTGTGCTGGCAATCGAGGTCACGCCGGCGTGGATGCTCGCTGCCGTCGCCGCTGTCCCGGTAGCGGTGATCGCGTTCCGACCTTCGGCTTCCGGGGCGGATAGCGAGGGAGAAAACCTTCGCCGTGAGCTCGAGATGCTCGGCATCGGGATGCCATCCTCGTGGGCGCCGGAGCAGGTTGCCGCCATGCTGGATGACCTGCACCAGCCGCCGCGCCAATGCTGAGGTGGACGACGTGAAGGCAACCCGCTGGTCGTCGCTCGATGAGCAGCGCGAACGAGCGGCAGCACGGCGGGAGGAAGTGAGGCAGCAGAGAGCGGTGCTCTTGGAGCGATTCGGCATTGCGCCCGAGGATGGCGATCCTGAGCATCTTCGATCCATTGCGGACGCGCTCGATCGATGGCGGCATGCGTCCGGCGTTCTCGACGCACTCCGGGCTCAGGAGCGGGAGGCACGTCGCGAGATAGAGGCCAACCTGCGGATAATTAACACCAGGCTGGAGGGACTGGGCGCGGAGGCGGTTGTTGACTCGGCCTCCGCCCATGCGACCAACGAAGATCTTGCTGCCCGGGCCGGTCAAGCGCGGGATCTCGTGAGCCGCCTGGAGAGTCGCCGTCGCGAGCTCGACAACGAGGTCCGTTCCGCGATCGCCGAGCGGGACGGAGAGATCGCGGACATGTATGCGCGACACGGCCTTGATGCCGGCGACGCAGTTGCCTTGGCCGATCTCTGCGAGCGGGTTGCGCCGTGCCGCGACGCACAGCAGTGTGTCGAAGCCGCCGAGGTGGTCCTGGAAACGGCAAGGGGACGGCTGCGAGACGCGCCAGAGTACCTGGACTGGCCGCGCAGTGAGCTTGAGAAGGCGCTCGAGGACGCGCGCTTGAAGAGGGAAGCGCGCGACGGCATCCAGAAGGAGATCGCCGATATCGACGCCAGCCTGCGTGAGGCGAAACGGCAGACGCGGTTGGAGGACGCGATCGCCAGGGAGCAGGACGCGCTTGATGCGCTCTGGCAGCGGCGGCACGGGGATTACGAGGTTGCCGCCGGGTGGAAGGTTGCCGAGTTCATCCAGGCACGAAACCGCACCGAGAATCGGCCGGAGGTCTTCCGCATCGCGGACAGACTCCTGATCCGCTTCACGGCGGGCGCATTCCGGCTGGAGCTTGAGGAGGGGCCGAATCCCGAGTTTCGCGCAATCGAGTCCTCGACCGGACGCAGTCTTCCGCTGGACAAGCTCTCCAGCGGCACGCGAGTGCAGCTGCTCATCGCCGTTCGCCTGGCGTTTATTGAGGCGACGGAGCAAGGGCCGCAACTGCCGCTAATTTTGGACGAGGTGTTGGGGAACACCGATGACATGAGGGCCCACGCGATTATCGACGCCGCGATCGAGATCGCGCGGAGCGGACGGCAGGTTATCTACTTCACGGCCCAGCAAGACGAGGTTGCGAAGTGGCAGGCGCGGATCGCCGACCAGGACGGCGTCCCCTCTTGCCGCATCATTGATCTGGCCGAGGTGCGCGAACCGTGGTGCCGCCGATTGTCGCTCCCGGTCGACGTGGGAGCCGCCGCAGGCGCCTCGTATCGAAATCCCGGATGGAACTGACCACGCCGGCGCGCGAGAACTGCTACATGTGCCATCCGTTGACCTCTGGGCCGACCACATCGATGGTGTCGACCTCTGGTACCTCCTGCCGGACGTCGAGACTCTCGTCTCGCTCCGGTCGCGGAGCATCCGGACGTGGGGACAGTACCGGTCTCTTGTATCTGGAAGGAAGGTTCCCGCCGCCAGCCCCGGATGGGTTGCACGAGCGGGCCCTTGCTCGCGCGGCGGTGGTCGATCAGGTCCGGACTCGCATGGCAACATGGGCGACCGAGACCGATCACGGCAGATGAGCTCCGTGAAAGCGGGTTGATCACCGCTCGCGTTTCATCGATGACGTGTCTTGACCTGTGCGAGGAGTTCGATGGCGATTGCGTCGACCTCCTCGATGCGCTTGCAGGAACCGGCATGTGCCGGATTCCGGGTGAAGTACGATCGGGGAGACTGGAGGAGTACTTCTTCAGGGATCGGATTTGTGACCGATCTCGAACCGTTGCCGGACGACATGATTCGTGCTCGCGCGTTTGCCGCCGCTGAGGCCGTCGAACCGGACCTGATGGAGGAGGGGGAGATCGATAACCTTCTCTGGAGCCTGACCGGGCGGGGTGATCGTCTTGCCGTGGGGGGTGATTAATGCGCGGGGAATCGATCGCCTTCAGCGACCGCGTGCGGGCGGTCTTGCAGCTCAACGCTGTTCGGGGGCTGGAGATGTCCCTGCTCTGCGCGGTGTTCGACCGACTGGCGGCGACCGGCCTGAATGTCGATGATCTGTTGTCGTGCCCGGTGAACGAGCTGGTTGACCGTTTTGGGCTCACGCCGCAGCAGGCCACGGCGTTTCAGGGAGCCGATGGGTTGGTACGTGGAGAGGCTGTACGGGTTCACGCGGAGGACCTGCAGCTCCTCACCCGCGCGGAGGTTTCCTGGCCGAGGAACCTCCTTTGTGACTCTGCTCGGCTCGCGACTCCCTGGCTCTTTATGCATGGAGACCCAAATATCCTGTCACGCCCAGCGATCGGGATCGCTGGATCGCGGGACGCCACCGCACGAAGCCTCCATATCGCGAGACTTCTCGCAACGGATGGGGTTCGGGAGGGCCGCGTCATCGTCAGTGGCGGGGCGCACGGGATCGATGCTGCCGCGCACAACGCGGCCCTGGCGGCAGGAGGCCAGACCATCGTTGTGCTGGCGCAGGGAATCGGGACGTTCCGGCCGCCTCGGGAATGGAAAGAGGCGATCAGCGACGGGCAGATGTTGCTCGTATCGGAGTTTCTCCCCATGGACGTTTGGGAAGCGCCGAGAGCGATCCGGCGCAATGCGACGATTGTCCAGCTCAGCGAGGCGTTTGTCGTCGTGCAGGCAGGCGCGCCAAGCGGCACACTCAGCGCGGGTCAGAGTGCCATCCGAATGCGCTGGCCACTGTATGTCGTCCGGCAATCCGGGAAGGGCGCGGAAGAGTTCCCCGGCAACGACATCCTCCTTCGACGGGGAGGCATGCCTCTCGACCTTCCCAGCGAACAGTCAATACCTCGCCACATCATCGAGCAAGTGATTACGCCGCCCGCAGCGGCATCGTCACCCCCGACGCAGCTCGGACTGTTCTCCTGACGTGACACGCGGCGAGCGCGTAGATCGTCGCGACCTACTGGGCGACGCTACACCGCGAGCACGATCTTCCGAATCTCATCCTGCATTTCCCAGACGTCGTACTCGATGTTGGCGAGGGTGACGACGGTAGTGTCGCGGGCGGGGTAGAAGCGGGCGAGGCTGCAGACGCCGGCATTGATGCCATCCTTGCCGAGATGGACGATCTCACCTTGCGGCATCCAGCTCGAATTCGAAGCCGAACCCGTTCCAGAGCGTGCCGCGGTCGATATCCCGCCGCTTCACCTGCGGGCTCAGGAGCTGGCGGCTCGCCTCGGCGCCCATCAAGGCCCCGACCCGGATCGCGCGGATGAAGCGGTCGAGGTCCATCGCCGTCACTGTCGCGCCACCGTCGGGCGAGCCGATCGGCGGATAGGAGTAGATGTTCTTGCGCCACTCGACGGTGCTGTCCTCGTGCTCGATCTTCTTGTAGTGCTCCGCGAGGTTTTCGCAGATGCCGTCCATCGCGCAGAAGTCGGCACCCGTCATTCCGGCCGGCGCGAAGATATGGCGGCGGACATAGTCGCGGTACGTCATACCCGTCGCCGTCTCGATGACGAGCCCGAGCAGGACGTAGGCGACATTGTTGTAGCGGACGTCCTCGCCGGGCGCGAAGACCGGCGCCTTGTACGCGAACTGCGGGAGGAAGTCGCGCGTCTCGCGGACGGAATAGTTCGGCTTATCGACGAAGAGCTGCTCGTAGTCCTCGCCCGCCTCCTCATCGGCGTCGTCGGCGATGCCAGATGTGTGTGTCAGGCAATGGAACACCGTCACGTCGTCGCTGATCGCCGTCCCCTCGATGCCGGTGAAGGGCATGACGCGGGTGTCCAGCGCGATCTCGCCCCGGTCGACCAGTTGCATGATCGCCGCGGAGGTGAAGATCTTTGTCACCGAGGCGATGTCGAAGCGTGTATCGATGGTGTTTGGAACGCGGAAGCCGCGATGGGCAAGGCCATACGCCTCGTGAACGAGAGGCTCGCCGCCACGTGTCACGAGCGCCACGCCTGAGAATCCGCCTTCGTTGCCATGGCGGTCGATAAGCTGCCGGATTGTCTCGTGTGTGGTCATGCCGGCCTTCCATGGTGGTTGATCCCGATCCTGTCTCACCCGCACCATACCATCCGCCGCCACACGCCGGCCGGTCTTGCGGGGGACGCGTATCGCGGGTACCGTGCTCCGGAGGCTGTCGATCTTGTCCCCGGGAGTGGACCATGCGCTACACACTGCTCCGCAACGCCACCGCGCTGCTCGATTATGGCGGAACCATCTTCCTGATCGACCCCGCGCTGGACCCCGCTGGCGCGCGGCCGCCGGTCGCGAACACGCCAAACCAGCGGCCGAATCCGCTCGTCGAGCTGCCGGACGGCTGGGATACGCGGATTCGCGACGCCGATGCCCTGATCGTCACGCACCTGCATATGGACCACTTTGACGAGACGGCCGCCGCGGTGCTCGACCATGATCTGCCCCTTTTCGGGCAGCCGGAGGACCGGCAACGCCTGGCGGAGCAGGGCTTCTCGGACCTGCGACCGGTCGAGCGGAAAGCATCGTTCGGCGATGTCCGCCTGGTCCGCACGCCGGCGGAGCACGGCACCGGCGAGATCGGCCAGCGCATGGCGCCGGTCTCCGGGTTCGTGCTCACCGCGCCCGATGAGCCGACGCTCTATATCGCGGGTGACACGATTTGGTGCGACGCGGTGGCAGAGACTATAGCGTCACACGAGCCGGACGTCATTGTGGTCAACGCCGGCGGCGCCCGCTTCAACGAGGGCGACCCGATCGTGATGACCGCGGAGGATATCGCGCAGGTGGTTTCCGCCGCACCGGACGCGCTCGTTGTTGTTGTTCACCTGGAGGCCATCAATCACTGCCTGGAGACGCGTGCGTATTACCGGGAACGGCTCCCGGCGCTCGGCGTGGACATGGAACGCATTCGGATTCCCGACGACGGCGAGACGGTCTCGCCCGAGTACAGGACTTAGAGGAGACAGGCATGTACCGGATCGGTATCGGCGGCATCGCGATCGAGAGCAGCACGTTCTCGCCCCTGCCCAGCACCCTGGACGATTTCTGGATCCTGCGTGGCGAAGAGATCGCGGCGAGCTATCCGTACTTCGAGAACGGCACGTTCGAGGGTCGTGACGATGTCGAGTGGCTCGGCACGCTCAAGGCGCGCTCGCTTCCCGGCGGGCCGGTCACCGCGGACGCCTACGCGGCGATGAAAGGCGAGCTGATCGAGCGCCTGCAGGCGGCGATGCCGCTGGACGGATTCTTTCTCGATATCCACGGCGCGATGACGGTGCAAGGCATGGACGACGCGGAGGGCGACCTCGCCAGCGCGATCCGCGAGGTCGTCGGGCCGGGATGCATCATCTCCGCCGGGATGGACCTGCACGGCAATGTCAGCGAGGTGCTCGTCGGCGCGGTCGACATCTTCACGGCCTTCCGCCAGGCACCGCACGTCGACGCGATGGAGACGAAGGCGCGGGCCGTCCGCAACCTGCTGACATGCCTGGATGACGGCATCCGTCCCGCATCGGGCGTGGGTGCGCATCCCGGTGATCCTGCCGGGCGAGCGCACCAGCACCTTCTGGGAGCCGGGCAAGACGGTCTACGGCAAGCTGACGGAGTCGGACGGCGTCCAGGGCGTGATGGACGCCTCGCTGTGGGTCGGCTACGTCTGGGCGGACCAGCCCCGGGCGAGCGCGACGACGGTTGTCTCCGGAACCGACCCCGAAGCCATCGCCGGCGAGGCGGAGAAGATCGCGCGGCGGTACTGGGAGGCGCGGACAGGGTTCGACTTCGGCGTCCCGACCGGCGACGCCGACTGGACGATCGACCAGGCGCTGAAGCTGAACCAGAAAGCCGTGCTGATCAGCGACTCCGGCGACAACCCGACGGCCGGTGGCGCGGGGGACATCCCGCTGATGGTCGAGCGCCTGCTCGCGCGGCCGGAGCTGGCGTCGGGCGAGCGTACGGCGATCGTCGCGGCGGTGCCGAACGCCGAGGCGGCCGCGACTGCGAAAGCTGCCGGCGTAGGGAAGGATGTGACGGTCACCATCGGCGGCGTGAACGACCCGATCCACGGGGCTCCGTTCACGCTGACCGGCGTGGTGCATGCGATCTACGAGGATGATCGCGTCGGTGGCGATATTGTCGTGGTGCGGTCGGGTGGCGTGCACGTCATCATCCCGAGCCGCCGTAAGCCATACCACCACATGCGCGAGTTCGAGAACGTGAACCTGCACCCGAAGGACTGCGACATCACCGTCGTCAAGATCGGGTACCTCGAGCCGGAGCTGAAAGAGGTCGCCTCCGCGGCGTTCCTGGCCCTGACGCCCGGCGCGGTGAACCAGGATATCCCGTCGCTGACGTACGAGCGCGTGCAGCGCCCCGTCTACCCGCTGGACCCGGAGATGCCGGATCCGGATCTCTCGGCGCGTGTGTTCCCGCCCATCGGCTGACGTGGCGGTACGTAGGTTTCCCAGACGTCGTCCGGCACCTGTCGCCGGACCCAGCGTAAGACGAAGGGGACGAGGATCAGCTCATCGAGGTGACCGATCCCGGGCAGGAAGTCCGGGATCGGATCGATCGGGCTGGCGATATAGATCGCGAGCCCGATCAGCGCCCAGCGCACGCGCCGGGGGACTCGGTCGTCGCGAGAGAGCGCCCAGAGGCGCTTCGGCAGCCTGGCGAGATCAAGCCCGATCGCCCGGAGCTCGGCCGCGCCTTCGGCGGCAGTGAACCCGGCGCGGCGGATCCAGAGCAGCATGGCGATTCCTGCGAGGAGTGCTGCCCCAACGACCCCGATGACGACCCACGCCCAGAGCGGCATGTCAGCGCTGGCCCCGCACGACGCCTTGCAGCAGCTGGCCGGACTCCGCCATCACGAAGCGCAGGCTGTCGAGGTAGTCCAGCACTTCCAGCAGCTCGTCGCCCTGGAATGTCGCGACGGCGTCGGCCAGCTCGCCACATTCACGTAGGGCGGCGACGAGGTTCGAGCGGGCCTGCTCGCCCCGTCGCCAGGGTGTATCGGCGTCATGCATGTCCATGTGGATGCTCCTTTTCCCCGGTTCGCCCGGCAAATCCGCGCCAATGGTACCCTGTGGTCCCCATTACGTAGATTGTCTGGGGTGACATACGTATGAGAATTAGGTGATTTTGCGGATGTATCCCTTGCGTTCAGCCTGCAAACTATGGATGACCCGGTAATCGGGCGGCTGCGGCAATCAGGTTCACTGGAATCCAGCCTTCTTGCGAACCCGCCAGCCACCACGGTTACCCGAGCGAACGACATCTCGTGTGGTGCAAGATGCGTTTGCGGACAGGTCGGCCGTACGATCGGGGAGAGATCGCTACCTCGCGATTCGATACGTGCGACAATCTATTCCTCCTTTCCTCCACCCATGCAAGAAGCCGGACGACACAACGTCCGGCTTTCTTGTGCTTGTTTGCATGATGTCGGCGGCCCGATCGACCGAAGGTCGGTATCTGGGCCGGTCGTGCTACTGAGCACCATCCTATAGCCAGCTGCAGGGTGGTTGACCGTCATGTCGTCTCGCCCCCGGTGGGCGAGACATCGCCCGAAGGGCGATACGGGCGCCAAAGCGGCACCTTCGGTGCCGGTCCCGGGCACAGGGCCCGGGACTACCTATCAACCACCCTGATACGCGCCCTAGACCGGCAGGAGGCCCTTCTCGCGGAAGAGCTCGGCGTTCAGGATTGAGGCGCCGGCCGCTCCACGAACCGTGTTGTGGCCCAGCAGTACGTACTTGATGCCCATCACCGGGCACTCGCGCACGCGGCCGACCACCGACACCATGCCGTTCGACGTGTTGCGGTCGAGCTGCGGTTGCGGCCGGTTCTCCTCGGGCCGCACGACGATCGGCTGCGGCGGCGCGCTCGGCAGACCCATCTCTTGGGGAACGCCCCGGAACGCCTCGAACGCCGCGATGACCTCTTCCGGCGTCGCCTTCTGCGTCAGACGAACGGAGGCCGTCTCGGTATGGCCATCGCGCACCGGCACGCGGTTGCAGTGCGCCGAGAGCACGAAGTCGGCATCGACGAAGCCCTTGCCGGGCTCGAAACCGCCGAGGATCTTGCGCGATTCCTCGGCCATCTTCTCCTCTTCGGTGCGGATGAAGGGCACCACGTTGTCGATCATGTCGAGCGACGGCACGCCCGGATACCCGGCGCCGGACACGGCCTGGAGCGTGGTCACGACCGCCGCCTCCAGCCCGAAGGCGTCCTGCAACGGCTTGAGCGTCAGCACGAGGTGGATCGTGGAGCAGTTCGCGTTCGTGGCGATGAACCCGCTCCAGCCCCGCTTTTCCTGCTGCAGCCGGATCGCGTCGACGTGCTCGGCGTTCACCTCCGGGTTCAGCAGCGGCACGTACGGGTCCATGCGATGGGTCGAGGTGTTTGAAAGCACGGCCAGGCCGTTTCTTGCCAGGCGCTGCTCGATCTCGCCCGCGACCTCGCCCGGCAGGCCGGAGAAGGCGATGGGGCTCTGCAGGTCGGCGTCGTAATCCTGCACGGGGATGTCGCCGACGCTCTCCGGCATGGACGCGCCGAGTCGCCAGTCGGCTGCCTCGCGGTACGTCTTGCCCGCCGAGCGGTCGGACGCGACGAGCTCCGCCACGCGGAACCATGGATGGTGCTCCAGCAGCTCGATGAACCGCTGGCCTACGTTACCTGTTGCGCCCAATACGGCGACCGGAATCCGTCCGTCACTCATTAAGATGTTCCTCCCTGTAACCGCCGGATCTCGCAGCTGCGACCGGTGTCCGGCGATTCCCCGCGCCGGACACAAGGTCCGGCGGTACGTGCAATACGTCTGCGTTAACCGACGCGCAGCGACTCACCGATGAGATCGGCCCGGCGGCGGGATGCCATGCGGCGGTCGAAGCGCGCCGCGCCGATCAGGTCGTCGTGGACGAGCCGCACCGCGCGGTCGGCCGCGTCGCCGGGCACGACGACGACCATCGCGGCGTTCGAGTTCTGCTGGCTCGTCGCCAGGACCTGCACGTCCCCGCGACTCAGCACGCCGAGAAGCTGGGCGAGGGATGACGGCGTGTTCGCCGCGCCCTCGCCGACCGCCGCGACCACCGCCACGTTGTCGTTGCAGTTCAACCGGACCTCGAGATCGCCGAGGTCCTTCTCCAGCCGTGGTAGCAGGAGGCTGCAGCCCTTCGTCTGGGCGTCGAGGATAAACGTCATGCGCCGCCGCGAGGACGACTGCGACACGGAGATGATCTCCGTGCGGTCCTCGTGGAGCACGCGGAAGACGGCAGAAGCCGCGGAGGCGAGGTCCTCCAACTCTGGCACGTCGATCGTGAGCAGAGTGAGCCCCTTCAGGGCCGTCGTCGCCTTGATGCGCTGGGAAGGTGAGGTGTTGCGCACGACGGTGCCGGCGTTGGTCGGCTCGAACGTCGAGAGGATGCGCACCGGGATGCCCTGCTGCACAGCGGGGCGGATGGTTCGCGGGTGGAGCACCTTCGCGCCGAAGTGGGCGAGCTCCTGGGCCTCGTCGTAGCTGACCTCCGGTACTACGCGCGCCGTCGATACCTTGCGCGGATCGGCGGAGAGCATACCCGGCACGTCCGTCCAGATCTGGACCTCGCTGGCGTCGAGCGCCGCCCCGAGCAGCGTCGCGCTGTAGTCGGACCCGCCGCGGCCAAGCGTCGTTGTCGCGCCATCCGGGCCGAAGCCGATAAAGCCGGTTGCGACGACGGTCGTGCCGGCATCCAGCAGCGGACGCACGAGCTCGTCCGCCTTCGCGCGGGTCGCGTCGCGGTTCGGGCGGGCCGATCCATGTCGCCCGTCCGTGGCCAGCACCGTGTCGGTGAAGACCGGCGCGGCTGGCGTCCCCATATCGCGGATCGTCGCGGCCATCATCACGGCCATGCTCTTCTCGCCGTGCGAGACGAGGCGGTCGGAGAGCTTCGCCGACAGGTCACCCCCGGCGAGGATCTCGTCGAGGGTGGCGTCCAGGGAGCGATGGAGGGTCGCGACGGCGGCTGCGGCTTCGTCGCGAAGCTGCTGCTGGCCGAGCCCGGACAGGACGTTGTCATGGCGCGCGTGGATCTCGGCGACCGCCGCGTTCAGGGCATCGCGATCGCCACGCTCGGCGGCGTGGCCAGCATCGAGAAGCAGGTTGGTGACGCCACCGCAGGCGGAGACGACGAGGACGTTCGGCCCCGGGCGGGTCAGGGCGATGCGCGCCGACGCGCGAACGCGTCTCGCATCACCGACCGATGTACCGCCGAACTTCATCACAAGCATGGTGGAATCTCCTCACCAGGACAGGTGGTGGCAGGGGAGGGTGCTTGGGGCAGACAGTGCCCCGGTCGTCCCCGGTGCCCGGTGAGCGTCGTTGCTCCTCGTGACCAGCGCCTCAGGTGCATGAAAAAGGCGGGAGCGTGTCTGTCGCTCCCGCCTGCCGTTCCGGTTCGTGTTTGGTGACTCGCGTCGTGCGTCAGCAAACCTCCGGCTCGGCAGGCCAGCGAATAATGGTCTCAATAATGGTCGTCATCATCGAGGGGGCCATCTGGCTCTGCATACCGGTGGTGTGGCGCATTGACGTCTTCATCACAAAACGACTATACGGGCATATCCCCGAAAGCGCAAGAGGCGCGGACTCCCGGCCGCCGGCGCGTGTTGCACCGAACGGCCAGGAGCGCTTGGTGGACGGCGCTAGGCGGTTCCCCGAATCGAGAAGTCGGCGGTGTAGTCGCCGTCATCATGACGGAACCGGAGCGAGAAGGTGCCGTGGTTGGTGTCGATCGGCCGCACGAGCTGCGTGTAGTCTCCCGGCGTCACATTGGTGAGCACGACGTGCCCGTCCCGGTTCGTGACATCGACGGAAAACGAGCCGAGCGCGTCGTCCTGGTTCTTGGGGATGAACGTGCTCAGCCAGGACGCGATCTCCGCTCCGATGGCGTATCCCACTCCCGCGCTCAGCGCCGAGGCGACGGCACCCGCGACCTGAACGGCCCCTTTGACGGTCGCCGCCCAGTCCTGGCCGTCACTCTCCATGAAGCCGACCGCGAATGTGGCCGTCTGTCCGGGTGCGAGGGAGGCGTTGCAGAGCATCGCGTTCATCGACCGGTTCTGCTGGTCGCCGCTGTCGTTCATGTCCCAGGCGGTGTGGTTGTCGGCGTCGCCTGACTGCGTCGCGTCCGGGCCGCGGTAGTGCACCTTGTTGCCGGCGCCATCCACGCCGCCGAGGATGTAGTAGACCTCGTCGTGGCCGGATTCGGTCGTGTTCGCGCAATGGAGGTGATTCAGCATGAGCTGGACGCGCGGCCCTGTTGTTGGGGGCGGGTTCGGGCTCGATGGGTCCACGATCACCCCTCCGGGGCGGATGAGGTATTCGCTTCCGTTGTGTCCGCCGTGCTGGTCCGTGGGGTCGACCGGGACATGTGGGCGTATGCGTTGGGTTTTCATGATGTTCCTCGACGGTAGAAGAGGGAAGGAGATCGTGCGCCTTGCGTCGTCGAGTTGACGACTGCGCGGAGGGAACGATCATCGGGAGGTGCGTGCGGCATGCCGCCTCCTCATTCCTGCAGCTTCAGTTCTGTGAGGACCCGGACCACGCGTGCATGGCACGGGCCTCACGTGGAGGACACCGTGTGGAGGGGACGCAGGGAGCGTCGTCGCCATGCAGCCATGGTCAAGAAGAGGGGAGGACCGTGCGATCCTCCCCGGTTCATATGACGTACGTTGTGGGTGCTGTTATGGATTCGACGGCAGTGTAGCGAACGGTCACACTGGCCTCGTCCTGCTCGATCGCGGTTGCCTCGCACTGCAATTTCAGGCGGTCGCCGAGGGCCTGCTTGTAGCCAACTTCGAAAAGCTGGTCCATTCCGTCCTTTGGCTTAACGAGCGTCGTCTGCCAGTCGAATACGGCGGTCGCCGCGAGGTAGCCGCCGGCCGCCTCCAGGATCGCGTTCCCGAAGGGGATGATGTCCTGAGGGGCATATGGAGCGGCGACGTCACCAGCTGAATAGACATCCGGCACCCGCGTGTACCCGCGGTGATCTGACGGATGGTACTTCAGGTCGGATGCATCCAGCAGGCCCCAATTGATGAGATAACTGCGGAGCATCTCGACGTCTTCGGCGGTGAGGTCCTCATCGAGGGCGCCCTGATCCAGTGCGGAGGCGAGGTACTGTGACGTGTAGCCTGCCATGTCCGCCTGCATCTCGTGCAGCCGCATCTTTTTGCCGCTGAGGTTTCCGGGGATATTCTCGGCGTAGCACCATCCGTTGAGATTCAGGTTCTTGTGGTCCATCAGCGGGATATTGAATTCCCGGCAGTAGTGGAAGAACCCCTGATGGTAAAAGGGGACGCGAGACGGTCCGGCGTCCCACCACAGACCCTCATCCCAATCGCAGACCTGCTCGCCCTTGCCGTACTCTTCCCCACGCGCTCCGCCTCGGATCGTCCAAACGTGGCCTCCGACGCGGTCGCGAGCCTCCAGCACCGTCACGTCGTAGCCGAGCTTCACCAGCTCCCACGCGGCTGGGCAGCCACCGGGGCCTGCGCCGATCACGATGACCTTTGTGCCCTCACCATTGCCATCCATCTTCGGCGGCTCGGTGAGGCCTTCAACTTGCTGCTGGCCCATGGCCGCCATCACGTTCAGCATGGCGGTCGAACCCGCCGTGGCGGCGACCATCTGGAGGAAATTGGCGGCGCGTGACCCCACCGGGACGCCAGCTCGCGCGCCCGTGGTCCTGTCGACCCTGATCCATACCCACTACTCCCCTGGGCATAGCCAAGGAACAAGGCGTGACACTCGCTCCTCGGCTCACGTGTACGATGCGCTTACGGCGCGGGACCCACCTTGTGGACACGGCGCAAGTCAAGCATTGACGCACGCATCTGCAACCACTAGTAAAAACCCTTACGCTCGCACACGCAATGCAAGGGAAACTACGGGGCGGCTAGAGGTCCTCGGTGTCGAACGGGACGGCGAGAAGCTCCTCCCAGCAGGCGTCGGGGATCGGCGTCGTCGCGAACTCCAGCGTTTGCTCGATGCGCTCGGGGCGTGTCATGCCGACGATCGTGCCGGTGATGCGGGGGTCGCGCAGCGAGAATTGCAGCGCGGCGGCGGCGAGTGGGACTTCATGCCGCCCACAGATCTCCTCCAACGTCCGCGCCCGCTCCAGCCCGGTGCCCTCGACGACGCTATAGGCATAGCGCGGGTAGTGCTCCGGACCCTTCGCGAGGATACCGCTGCCATACGGCGCCGCGTTGAGCACCGGCAGGCCGCGATCGTGGGCGAGCTCGATGAGGGGATCGGCGGATCGGTTCATCAGCGTGTAGCGGTTGTGGGTGATCACGGCCTCGAAGTACCCGGTCTCGACGTAGCGCATCATGACGTCGACGGTGCCACCCGCCAGGCCGAGGTGCCGGATCTTCCCGGCCTCCCGCAGCTCCAGCAGCGCGTGTAGCGCGCCATGGGGCCCGGTGATCTCCTCCCATGATCGCGATTCAGGGTCGTGGAGGAAGACGAGCTCGAACTCGTCCATACCGAGCAGGTCCTGCGAACGGGCGAAGAGCTCCCGCGTTGACTGACCGTCGAATCGGTCGTCCTGCGAGACACCGATCTTGGTCTCGAGGAACGCCCCCTCGGGCAAGCCACCCATCTCCTTCAGGACGTGCCCCACGCGGCGCTCGCTCTCGCCATGACCGTACTTCGCGGCAGTGTCGAGCCAGTTCAGCTCGCTCTCCAGCGCGGCGCGGACGGTCGCATGGGCCAGCTCCTCGGAGACGGCGTAGCCGAACGCCTCGGGGTTGCTGGCGAGCTGGGCGCAGCCCACGGAAATCGGCGGGATGTCGTGCCCGAAGAGGGTTCGGCGTTCAAGGCGATGGGTCATTGGTTGGTGTCTCCCTGACGAATATCCTGGACGTCGATCCGGTCGACGCGGGCGGCGGGCGGTCCGTGCTTCGTCCAGTCGATCAGCCGCCCGATCGCGTCCGGAGGACCCCAGGCGTCGATCATGACGGAACGATCGACAAGGTTCCGGGCGTGCACTTCGACACCAAGCATCGCACCGACGCTCCGGGCAGAGTATCGGAAGCCGACGCCCTGCACATGTCCGGTGACGCGGATGCGTACGCGGCGGGTCTGCTGATCTCCCACGGGACATCCTCCTGCCGACAACGGTTGCTGTCGTCGATGCTCGCAAGGCGTGGGCCGCCTGCGCGGGGTGCGGCGAAGCCGGGTTCCAGACGGAACCCGGCTTCGCCGTCGCTGCTCGTTCTGGTTCCCCGGACACGAGGTCCGGGGCTACGAAGGTGATCCTACGCCGACTGCTGCGCGTACTCGATCGGCTGCTCGTTGACGGAGAGCAGCATCGGGCGCGAGCGGTTATTGATCACGTCGGCGTTGACGACGCACTTGCGCACGTTCTCCAGCGACGGGATCTCGTACATGACCTCCAGGAGCACGTCCTCGATCGTCGTGCGAAGCCCGCGGGCGCCGGTCTTGCGCGCCTGCGCCTGCTTCGCCACGGCCTCGAGCGCATCCTCGGTGAAGATCAATTCAACATCATCGAGGTTGAAGAACTTCTGGTACTGCTTGACGACCGCGTTCTTCGGCTCGACGAGGATGCGCATCAGTTCCTCGGTGGTCAGGTGGTCCAGCGACACGGAAACGGGCAGGCGACCGACGAACTCGGGGATCAGCCCGTACTTCATCAGGTCGTCGTGCGTCATGTGGTGCAGCGGGTTCTCCAGCTTCTCGACCGTGGTCTCGCCCTTGGTGTGGCCAAAACCCATCGTGTCCTGCTGGCCAATGCGCTTCTGGACGATCTCCTCCAGGCCCTCGAACGCGCCACCCACGATGAAGAGGATGTTGCGCGTGTCGATCTGGATGTATTCCTGGTGCGGATGCTTGCGGCCGGCCTGCGGCGGGACGTTCGCAACCGTGCCCTCGATGATCTTAAGGAGGGCCTGCTGCACGCCCTCGCCGGAGACATCGCGCGTGATGCTCGGGTTGTCCGACTTCCGCGCGATCTTGTCGATCTCGTCGATGTAGATGATGCCGCGCTGGGCGCGGGTGACATCGCCGGCGTTCTGGATCAGGCGCAGGAGGATGTTCTCGACGTCCTCACCGACGTACCCGGCCTCGGTCAGCGCCGTCGCGTCCGCGATGGAGAACGGCACGTCGAGGATGCGGGCGAGCGTCTGGGCGAGATAGGTCTTGCCGGAGCCCGTCGGCCCCACCAGCAGCACATTGCTCTTCTGGAGCTCGACGTCGTCGTTCTCCATCTCGGCGTTGATGCGCTTGTAGTGGTTGTAGACGGCGACGGAGAGGATCTTCTTCGCGCGGTCCTGGCCGATGATGTAGTTGTTCAGGTGCTCGTAGAGCGCCTTCGGTGTCGGGATGTGGGACGCCACCGGCTCCGCCTTGAGGCTGGTGGTCGGTTCCTCTTCCTCGATGATCTCCCGGCACAGCTGGACGCACTCGTCGCAGATGTACACCTGGTTTGGACCGGCGATCAACCGGCGGACTTCTTCCTGGCCCTTGTTACAGAACGAGCAGCGGTAATGCACGATTCACCTCGTTGACCCGTATGGTCTTCCCTTGCAATCGCCTGGAGAGTTGCGAGTGGATGGCGACTGCCGATTCGGAACGGACGTTACTTCTTGTCGTCCGTGGACCCGTTATCCGTCGTGTCCTGGTGACGGCCGACCTTCGAGAGATCGAGGGCCGCCGGTGTCAGGACCTGGTCCACGAGGCCATACTCGAGGGCTTCCTCGCCCGTCATGTAGTAATCGCGCTGGGTGTCGGCCTTGACCTTGTCGAAGGGCTGGCCGGTGTGGTCGGCGAGGATCTGGGTCAGCTTGTTGATGACCGAGAAGGTCTCGCGGGCCTGGACCTCGATGTCCGGGATGTTTCCGCGGAAGCCGCTGGACCCCTGGTGGATCATGATGCGGCTGTTCGGGAGCGCGTACCGCTTGCCCGCGGTGCCGCCGGCGAGGAGCACGGCCGCCATCGAGGCGCCCATGCCGACGCAGTAGGTGCGGATGTCCGGGCGGATCATCTGCATCGTGTCGTAGATCGCCAGGCCGGAGTAGACCTCGCCACCGGGGGAGTTGATGTAGATGCTGATGTCGGCTTCGGGATCATCGTGATCGAGGAAGAGGAGTTGGGCGATGATCAGGTTCGCCATCTGGCTCTCGACCGGGGTACCGAGGAAGATGATGCGGTCCTTGAGCAGACGGGAATAGATGTCGAACGAGCGCTCACCGCGATTGGTGCTCTCGATGACCATCGGGATGAGATTGTGGATCTGGGGGTTTTCCATATGGGATGCAGGCCTTCTTCCTGAGCGACGGGTGTGTCCCAAACGGGAACGATGTGAGGACCACGCCGTGGGACGTTGGATGTTGTGTTTCTATGATACCCCGCAGCGTCGAGGATCATAGCGTTCAAGCATAGACGATAGGTGTGGCCATACACCATCCGGCTACCTATCGGCTGCTCAAACCACTACTCGCAAATGACGGCCCACGGTCGACCCATCATCCGGGTCATCGCAAGGGTGACGGGCGTGCTGCCGGGGCCGCGAAGACGCTTTGTAATCGCCGCGACGTCTCCGGCGAGACCGCGGCGGCGGATATCGACCGGCCCGGCGTCGATGTCGCGGAGAAACCGCTTGAGCTGCTTCTCGTGCCAGGGCATCGAGCCGATGATCCGCAGCGACCGCGCGAACGGTGTCTCGACAGGACCGTCCGTCACGAGGAACCCGATTTCGTCGTCGATCTTGACCGCTCCGAGTGACCGGGCGAGGTCCTCGACGAGGCCGGCGCGAGTGACGGCGGGGTTCGGATCGAGCAGCCACTGGCCGGGCGCGGGTTCGCGAACGGGGACGGGATCGCCGGGGCGGGGGAGGAGGCGATGGACGCGATCACCGTCGATCACGGTCGCGGAGCGCGAGGTGACCGAGAGGGACGGCGACCAGAGCACCGCCTCCTTCAGGTCACTCCCGAGCGCGATGGTCTCCAGCTCCCAGCCGTCCGGCACGAGATCGTGCGGGATGCCTGGCGCCGCCTTGATGCCGACGCCTGAAGCGCGGTCGGCGAGCGCGATGCTCCACTCAAGTGGCGGTTCGCTGGCATACCCGCCCATCCGGCCTCGCGAGTCCCGTCGGGCTGGGTCGATGAAGACGGCGTCGCCGGGTTCGATCCCTACATCGCGCACGTCGGCGAGAAGGGGCGTGACGCTGCGATCACGGGCAACGACGGCGGCGTTGTGCCCGGCGAGGAAGAGATGCACCGGGTCCAGGTCGACCGCGACGATCTCCCGGTCGCCGGGCAGCGCGGCGAGGGCCATAAGGTCGCCGCCGATACCGCAGCAGAGGTCGACGATGCGCCCGGTCGACGCAAACCGTTCCGCGCGATGAGCGGCGATGCGATCGCTCGTGGACTGCTCCAGCCCCTCGCGGGTGAAGAGCAGCCGGTCAGCGTCCGCGAACTTGGCTCGGGCGGCGTGGCGCAGCTCGACCTGCGTCAGGGCGAGCGCGACCACCTCCGGCGTGTGTTCGGCGCGCAGCGATTCCGATACCTTCAACACTGATTCGCCAGCATCGCAGCCGCGCGCGGATCTCCGCCATCAGGCGCTCGCCGTCGGACGACGCGAGCCACCGGTAGCTCTTGAGCTGGGAGTCGGTATGAACGGGTTTCACGTGCTCCTCCTGCTCCGATCGCGCGACGGGACCGACCGAGCCCGCTCCATCGGATCGGCGTGACTGGTCAGCATAGGGTGGAAACGGCAACGCGGGCAGCGATCGCTCGCCGCCCGCGTTGATCATGTGCTGCTTGCCCGGAGGATTACTCCTCGTTGCTGGCCTGCTGGAGCGTCTTCGGCAGGCGGTAGCCGTGGGCCTCCGCCGTCTCCGCGTTCGCGAAGTAGATGTCCGCGGCCATCTTCGCGTAGTTCGGCGACTCCTCCGGGTGGAAGATCTTCGAGGTGGCGTTGCCCTTGATCGGGAAGCCCTCCGGCGCGGTGTCGCCACCGTCCCCGGCCACCCAATCGGTGCCCTCGCCCTCGGTCGGGAGCTTGCTGGAGCGGGTCGCCGACTTCTCACTGGCGGGCGCTTCCTCGCTCTCGCTCCTCCGAGGTGCTCGCCGCCGGGGTTTCCGGCTCGACGTAGGCGTTGACCACCGCGCCCTTGCCCTCGGTCGCGATCTCGATGATGCGGTCGGTCAGCTTGCGCTCGAAGAGGTCGTTACGCAGGACGTTGCGGAAGTAATCGCTGGTGTAGATCTCGCGCAGGCGCTGGGCGCGGGCGACCGCCTCGGCATCGTCCGTGTCCGGGTTGAGATCTGCGCCGGCGACGCGCTCGACCTCGGCGTCAAGGTCCTCGTCCGTGACCTCGACGTTCTCGAGGCGGGCGATCTCCTGCAGGATCATCGTGTTGCGCAGGCGGCGCTGGGCCTCCGGGCGGGTATCGGCCTTGACGTCATCCTCGGTCATGTTCGACATCGCCAGCATCTGGTCCCAGTTGATGCCCTGGCGCTGGAGGTCTTCCTTGCGGTGGCTGAGCTGGTGCTCGACCTCCTCGTCGATCATCGCCTCGGGGAGATCGATCTCCGTCGTCTCGGCGATTTTCTCGACGATGGTGTTGATGATCTCGTTGCGGGCGTCGTTGGTCTTGCCCTGGTGGATATCGTCGCGAACCTGTTGCATCAGGTCGTCGACCGACTCGGCGCCGGCCAGCTCCTTGGCGAGCTCGTCGGTCATCTCCTTCAGCTCGCGGGTCTTGAGCGCCTTCAGGGTGACGGCGTAGTGGAGGAGCTTGCCGCGGATTTGCGGGTCGGCGGTGTCGTCGTCCTCTTCGAAGAGGATGTCGAACTCCTCGGTGTCACCGACGTTCATGTCCTCGATGCGCTCCTGCAGCTGCGGCAGGAGGTTGGTCTCACCAAGCACCCAGACGGCGTCGTTCACCGGATCCTGGAAGTCGGTGTCGCCTTCCTTGACGGTGTAGTCGATGGTGACCTGGTCGCCCTCGGCCGGCTTGCGGTCGGTGACGTCGGTCCACTCCGACGCCTGGCGGCGCAGGCGAGTCACGACTTCCTCGACATCCTCATCGGAGACGGCGGCATCGATCGGGTCGACGCGCACGCCCTGGTACTCACCGAGGGTGATCTCCGGGTAGACCGGAACCGTGACGGTGAAGGTCAGCGTCGGGTCGAACGACATCGACGTGAGCTCCGGCTCGCCCACGGTGCGGAGGTCTTCCTGCTCCAGCGCCTCGCGGTAGTACTTGTCCATCAGGCGCTCGGCGGCGTCCTGCTGGAACGCCTCGCGGCCGCCGTAGAAGCGCTCGACCATGTGGCGCGGCGCCTTACCCTTGCGGAACCCGGGGATCTGGACGTTCTTCGCCTGGCGGGTGATGGCCTTATCGACTTCGGCGTTGAACTCCTGCTCGTCGGCGACGATGTTCAGGTCGACCAGGCTGCCCGGCTTACGTTCGGTAGTGAGTTTCACGCTTGTCGCGTCCCTTCTCTTTAATATGGCCAGTCCACACGGGATATCGGAATCGCCCGATTCCGGATCTCGCGGTTGGTCCAGGCAACGATCTGCCGGGATCACCGTGTGGACCCCTCGGCGTGCGGCAGTGAGTCCCGCATAAGCACAGCAAAACGACCGCAGGCACGGCCGCGTTCTCAGCGGGGAAGTATAGCAGGGTCGGTTGGGGAAGCGGGAACATGAGGAAGAGGGCGACGACACCCCCTTGCATACTGCACCAGCGCTGCCGTTCGAGTGCCCCGTCCGTCATTGGCCTTAACGATATCAACTGTGCCCGTTTGCGCGGGGAGATGGCCGTAAGGAGCGAGGCGGTATTCACCGAAGTTGCCGCACCTCGCCCCGCGATGGTGTCAGGTGGTTTCAGTCAGGTCTTTGTCTTCCATCTCCCAGGCGTGATCCAGCATGTGGAAGGCGCTGTGGCGTATGAGATACGACAGCTCCCACTTGCGCGCTTTTTGCCCTTTGGCGTGATGTTGCCGAATGGCCTCGATGTACTCGCGCCGATATTGGCTTAGCACATTGGGATCGAGCAGTACCCCTTCCGGGTACTGGACGCCGACGTTCACCGCCAGGCCTGATCTCTCCCAGCCCAATGTGTGGTTGATGATCTGGTCACGATCACGACCGCCGCCGCGTGGCCCCTTCTTCAAAGTGGGCGATACGCGCGCTGCCGTGTGGTCAAAGAACGCCCATGCAGCTTGAAGGAGTGCAAGTCGACGTTCAAGTTGTTCTTCGGATAGCCCTTCTTGCTCTTCGGGCGACGCAGCAAACGAGATACCCCAGAAATCGGTGGACCCTGTTCCGGTGTAGCGATCGACTTCGCTGAGCGGCCCGGCGACGTCGAATTCCGCGCCAAACCCAGCGATTTCCGCGATCCGTCGGTAACGCGATCGATATGCTTCCAGCACATCGATCGCCTTGTCGGGAGTTTTCGCACCCCGGCTCCACCCTGGCCAATCGATGGCATGGGCGACTGATTTCTTTCCCTTGGGTCCGAGCTCGATCATCATACGAACCGACTTGCTCACGCTGCCGCCTTTCCCGGAAGGTCCATGTCTTCCATTGCCCACGAGTGATCTAGGCCACGCAATGCCAATTAGCGAATGACCTGAACCGCAGGTGGTTATTGTACCGGCTGAACTCAACCGGATTCGTAACCGCCATAGACATGGACGTGATGACCGGGAGAAGGTGGTCATGGCGACCAGATCAACGGGATCACCGTGAGCGACGGTGACGACGGCACGAGCGTGGGCGGAGACGAAGGCTCTCGGCTACCAACACCGAGAGCCGTAGGTCCGGGATGACGTCGTTCTGATCCTGATCGTGAAACCATGTTGAAATACTGCTCCAACAGACGAGGCCATAGAAAGCCGACCAGGCGCCGTAGTGCGCACCGTCCCGGTGGATGGACTTCCGGAGACGCCGTCCGTATGCTGTGAACGTGCGGAATTGACGTCTGCGAACGAACTTCCCGTACGTACACGTTGATCATGTCCGGACAGGGTGGTATCGTCCATTCAGGCAGAGCACCTCCCCCAGCGCATGACGGCACATGGGGGGCGTCGGCGATACAGGTGTCCGGACGATCTTTACATCCGGAACTGGCTGGTCCGGATGGACTCGATGCCTGACGACGATCTGCATAAGGAAATCATCGACAGGGGCGTGGGGCAGGCGGCCACTTCGTTCAGAAAGGTCTCGCACGATGACGACAGGAGCCCGAATGGACCATCCCGAAGAGGGATCGGGGGCCCGGTCGCGTTGCGCGTCGACACTGGACGAGGATCATGGCCGCACGACGACCGCCCGGCTCGGTCACTTCAGGAGGGAAGGCGCGGTGACCACCGCTTCCAAGACGTTTACCAGGTTCGGGCGTGCCCGCATGCTCGCAATGGCCGGCACCATCGCGCTCGGGGCCCTGTTCCCCGTCGCGCCGATGGCGTTGGCGTCCTATGACGACAGCCCGACGGCGACGTCGGCCACGTCCGCGCCGGACCAGTTCGATATCCCGGCAGACGGTGGACTGACCGGCCTCACGGCCATCGTCCAGACCGGCACCGGCGGTGCCGACCTGCTCGACGATGCATCCCACGACGCGACGCCGCTCCTCCGGCTGGACGACGGCACGGTCGTGAACCTTCGGGTCGACATGGTCGACACGGTCTATGACCCGGACGGCGTCACCCGCTGGTGGCCGGTCGAGGTGAACGGGCAGGAGGGCTGGATCTCCGGCTTCTTCCTGATGGACCCCGAGATTTTCGCCGCCGAGCAGGCGGTGACATCCACCGACACGACGACAGCCGTTGCGGAGACGACTCCAAACCGCGTGCCCTATGACTACACGGGCTCGATGGTCGCCGAGGTGTCCGCTGACGGTGACGGCCTCGTGATGCGGGCCGAACCGGATGCCGGGAGCGACAAGGTGACGTCCCTGCAGGACGGCGCTATCGTCGACCTGCGCATCGATGTGCTCGACACCGTTTATGACGCCCAGGGCACCCGCTGGTGGCCGGTCGCCTTCGACGGCTTCGAGGGCTGGGTCTCGGGCTTCTACCTGATCGAGCCGGGCACCGAGCCGGCGGTCACGGAAGCCGCGACGGAAGCGCCCACGACGCAGACAACGCCGACGCCGACGACTGCGCCGGAGCAGGCAGACGTGCTCGCGGTCGGTGACTGGGCCGTGATCCGCACGCCGAGCGGGAACGGCGTGAACCTGCTCACCGGGCCAAGCGAGGAGTCCGACCAGGCCGGATTCGCCCCAAACCAGGGCCTCGTCGAGATTCTCGCGGACGCCGGCAATGGTTGGTACCAGGTGCGCTGGGACGACCAGACCGGCTACATCGACGGCGCGCTCCTGACGGAGACGCAAGGGCCGCGCCGGGCCACGAACCGCCCGTCGCAGACGGCACCGACGCCGACCGCGACCGCACGGCGACGAGCGTTCCGGCGTCCGATGCCGCGTTCGTCGAGGGCGACGAGGTGGAGGTCCAGCCAGCGTCCGGCGTCGGTATCAATGTGCGCTCGGAGCCGGGGACGGATGCCGATCGCGTCGGGTTCCTCGATGACGGTGTGATCGTGGAGGTCACCGCCGGTCCCCTGCAGGACGACGAGGGCAACGACTGGTACTCCGTCACCGACGGTGAGCAGAGCGGCTGGGTCCGCGCTGACCTGATCGGCAAGCCGGCCCAGGCGAGCGCGACCACATCCGAGGCATCGACCGAGGGCAGCACGATCGCTTCGAGCGCGGCGCGCAACGCGACGAGCGGCTTCATCCTGCCGGTGTCGAACTTCCGCTTCACGCAGGATTACGGCTGCAGCTCGCTCGGCTTCTACTCCTACGATCCGTCGTGGGGTTGCTCCATCCATGATGGCGTCGACCTCGCCGCCGCCTCTGGCACGCCGTTGGTCGCCGTCGCGGACGGTACCGTGGCCGCCGCCGGGTGGTGCGACTGTGGGCTCGGCTACTACGTCGAGATCGACCATGGCAACGGCCTGCACACGGTGTATGGGCACATGGTGGGGCAACCCTCGGTCAGCGTTGGCCAGCAGGTGAGCCAGGGCACGACGATCGGCGCGGTCGGCAGCACGGGTCTTTCCACCGGCCCGCATGTCCACTTCATGGTCCGGCAGGACGGGGTCACGCAGGATCCGAAGAGTTACCTGCCAACCCTGAGTTAGCGACCGCCGACAACCGAGTTCAACCACAGAGGAGGGCACCCAACGCGGGTGCCCTCTTTTTTTGTGTCCGCATGCCGTTCAGGATGTTTGCCCCGTAAAGAAGCGAACTTCCTCCACTTCCGTGAAACTTCCGTAGCGCCGGATAAAAACGAACGGCATACTGAAAATCGTAAAAGGACGGAGGGTTGAGCCGAGCGGGGTCATGCGGAATCAGGTCGGCTATGAGGGTCAGCTTTCAGTGTCGATGGCTGGCGACCCGGAGAATGACATGACAGGTTTCTGCATCATCGCCGCCAGGAGCGCGGCACGAATCCCCTGGACGTCGCTTCCCACGGAGCACTGGTGCGCTCCACGAGGGCACCGGAGAACGTAGGACGCCACCCGCACCACGGTGGTCATGACACATGGTGTTGTTTTCGAGACGACGCCATGGAAGGGAAGGTGCGCCCGGAAAACGGGCTGGACTTCGGCAGATACCCCAAGTACTCAATCCGTAACCGTTGCGGAACGTCTTCCGCGATCGATATTCAAGAGGACAGGAGCAATACCCATGAACATCAAGACGCGCGTTCTCTCCATCGCCGGCGCCGCCATTATCGCGCTGGGAACCATCACCGGCGTTGCCGCCGACAAGCCGACCACTGATGCCACCGAGGCGGACGTGACCGTGCAGGTCAGCGCCCCGTCCGGTGGCACCCTGAACTGGGGGATTACCGTCCCCACCGGCTTTACCGCCGTGACCGGCTCCCTTGATAGTGAAGGGACGTCCCAGGGCGGACTTCTGCTCACCGTCCAGGACACCCGCTTCACCCGCGTCGGCTGGGAGCTTTCCATCAGCGGAAGCGACTTCACGGGCATCACCACCGGCGGAACCCTCGCCGTTGGCAACTTCTCCGTCGCGCCCGGGAAGCTGACCGTGCTGGCCGGTGACACCGGTGTGACCCCGGCCTCGGGCAGCATCCAGCTCGGCAGCGAAGGCCAGTCCGTGATCTCCGCGGCAAAAGGTTCAGGCTCGGGGAGCTACTCGCTTCCGCTGACCGGAACCATGACGGTCCCGGCGAACACTATGGCCGACACCTACGTCTCCACCATCACCGTTGATCAGGTTTCGGCGCCGTAGCGATTTTCAGCAAGCGGCGGGACGCATCGCCTTCCCCTCGGGCCACACACCGATGACTGAGCAACATTCGACAGCTACGCACACAACGGGAACGGGCAAGGCGATGCAACCGACAAGCATGAGCACCAGAAGGAAAAAGAGGACGCGTGCGGCCAGGCCGTGCGCGTCGTTCCTGGTCTGGCTCTACGTTGCCATGCTCCTCGTTTTTGTCGGTGGCTCGCCTGTGTTGGCTCAGGAGCTCGTCCCAGCGACGCCGGAGGCCGCCGTTCAGGAGGCACCGCCGGTCCAGCAAGATCCAGTCGTCCAGGAGCCTACGCTCGCACCTATCGTGCAGGAGCCGACCGCGGCCCCGGTTGTCGTCCAGCCGACGGTGGCACCAACGATGGCTCCTACTCCCACAGCGATTCCTGAGGAGCCGTCGCCCACCCCGACCGTCGAACCCGTCCCGACCGTGGCAACCCAACTGGCTGCGTCGCCGACGCCAACGTCCGAGGCCACACCCTCGCCGTCAGTGGCGCCTACTCCGGCTACGGCTTCTCGCACCACGTCCCTTGCCGTGACGAGCGTGAGCACCGGTTCCGGCACGATCACCGGCTGCACCGAGAAGGGGCCGGACATCCTGTCGCCGGGTGGCACCCTGGATCGTGACATGCTCCTTGTTGCGGCGTCTGGCAACGTTGCCGGCCGATTTCACCATTGGTTCACTCGACGAGCACTGTCCCCGGAGCGACGGCAGGATGGTCGCCGAAGCTCGACGCCGGCTGGCAAGAGACTCGATTGGACCACTGGTGGATTGGAATGTGCAGGTACGGGATCAAGGTTGCCGTCGTTCACCCTGACACTGCGAGCGCCGGTGACAGGGGGCATTGCCGGGGCGACCGTGTCTGTCAATCTTGGTGTGAAGATCTGCAACCACGGCGGGAATAACTGCAGCAACGGATCTACGTCCGTTTCTGCCAGCCTGCAGGTCAGCTTCGATCCGAAGCGGGTCACGATGACATGCGATCCGAACCCAGTCGCGATCACCCGGCTCCAGCAGGGTGTTGTGACGTGCACCATCAGTGTCCCGGCCGATGCGGGCACCGCCGTGGTGTCACTGAATGCGGTCACGCTCTCTACGCTGCCAGACGGTTGGAGCATGAGGACATCGCCGCAAGCGAAAGTGAACGCCGATAGAACCCTGACGATCCTGCCGGGGGTCACGTTGGCGGCTGGCACATCATGGTCGTTCAGCGTGACCTTGACGCCGGAGTGCGGAGCCGCATCGACGGCCGAGCTGGCCGTCGCGAGCAGCATCGCGGTTGCAGGGGCAACGTCCACCGGGCCATCGGCGGTGATCCCGGTCGGGGCGACAGGCGCGGCCGGTACGCTCACGACCGAGGTCGTTGCCGGCCTGCCGGAGATGGGCGTCGAGGCGTCGTTCGTGGACCAGGCGGCCGCCGGCGTGTTGACCTATCGCGTCGCGGCAGAGGGTTGCGGGGGGTGGAGCGTCTCCGTGGCCGCCGGGCCCTTCTCGTATGAAGGCCCGTCATCAGTGGGGGCTCAGGACGCGCTTTCGCTCACCCTCGTCTCCGCCGGTGAGCCCTCCGTCCTGAATGGTCCGAGCGGTGGCGTGGCGGCGGTTGCCGAAGGCGGCGACCTCGGCACGGAGCGTACCGTGCTCACGGCGGCGCAGGGGAGCGGGGCTGGCACCTACGAGCAGCAACTCGGCGTGTCGGTCGTCCTTCCGGGCAGCGCTCCGGTCGGGGCGTATCACACGACAATCACGATCACCGCGTCTTCAGCACCCTGATGGGGCGGTCGAGGACAGCCGCCTTCTATAGGAAAGGGGTGGATCTCTTCAAACGCGTGAAAAAACGATCGCCATGGGTATAATGCGTACAACGGGTTCGACATTCTCGCATTTCATATGACCGACCCGCCGTATGTTCCGCGGCAACGACGATGAGCGTCCCGACCTGGGCGACTCGCCGTCGTGCGGCCCAGAGATCGAGGCGTCGTCATGTCTGGCAGCTCGCGATCTGTCCTACGCTGGGGAATCCTGCAGCTGAGCGTGCTGCTGGCGATGGCGGGCCTGTGGGCTCCGGCCGCCGGGAGCGATGGCAGCCAGGTGCAGGTGGCGATCGTTGTCCTGCCGCCATCCGGCGAGCAGGTCGCCGCTTCCGGCGCAAATCCGACGGTTTCCGCACGGGTGTCCGCCGACGCTGCGAAACCTGCCTCCGCCGCGTCGCTCGACCTGATTGTCGTCGACGAGCTCGGGACGACGGACGGCTGGTCGGTCAAGATCATGCAGCCGACGTCGGACACGGCTCCGGTTCTTTTGCGGAACTTCGCGGACCGCGAGGAGCCACTGGGCTTCCAGCCCGCGAACGCCGGCACGTCGGGAGACCACCTGGCGCTGGGTCAACCCTTGACCCGCATGACGCCGGTGATGGTTGCCGCGCCTGGAGCCGATGCCGGCACCTACCGCGTCGGATTTGAGCTTGCCGCCGCCGAAGAGGTAGCACCGGCCAGCCCGTTGATCGTCTCCCTGACGTCCGCACCCTAACGATCCACGCCTTTCCATCTTCCTCAGGAGAATCACGATCATGATGCGGATACGGACGATCTGCCGGCAGACCGTCATCGGAGTCATGCTGCTCGCCACGCTTTTGGCACCCGCTTCGCTTGCCGCGCAAACATCTCCGGAGGCGACACCGGGGGCGAATTCCGGTCCGCAGTTCATCCTGCGGCCAGCCGACGGCGAGGACGGATCGTACTTCACCCTCCAGGCGGAGCCCGGGTCGACGCACACGCTCACCGCTGTGCTCGGGAACGTGGACGTCGAGCCGCTGACGCTGCGGACATACGCGGGCGACGGCTTTACGCTCGTCAACGGAGGCTTCGGCGTCCGCGAGGAAGCCGATTCCGGCGAGGGGATATCGTCCTGGCTGGACTACAAAGCCGATACGCTGGAGTTTGAGCCAGGTGAGGGGATCGAGCGCGCGTTCAGCGTCACCGTGCCGGACGACGCCGAGCCCGGTCAGTACATCGCCGGTCTCGTGCTGCAGACCGCTGAACCGATCGCGGTCGAAGGCAGCGCGATGTTCAACCAGATCATCCGCAAGTCGGTCGCGGTGTTCATCACCGTGCCCGGCGAGATGACGCCGTCCCTCGAGGTTGGCGCGCCGGCGATCGAGGGGAACCTCGCCGGCCAGCGCGTGGTCGTCCCCGTTATCAATACCGGCGATCTCCTCGTCAAGCCGGCCGGTGATCTGGTGTTGACGGACGCCTCGGGCAACGCCGCCTTCACGCAGCCGTTCACGATGGGCTCCGTCTACGCCGGGATGGAGACGACGCTGGAGGTTCCGCTTCCGGCCGCATTGCCCGAGGGCGACTACACGGTGACCGCTACGTTCTCCGATGCGGAGACGGGCGTCTCGGCCAGTGTTCCGGACACGACAGTCGCGCTCTCGCACGATGTCTCGACGGATGCAACGCTTGCGATCACCTCGGCGGAGGTGACTCCGATGCCCGGTGCCGACGACGTCCAGTTCGCGGCTGTGAGGGTGACCGTCGAGAACCGGGGTACAGCCATCGAGGGTGTCCAGGTGATCCTGGGCGTCTCGCGTGACGGCGAGCCGGTTGAGGACTTCCCCCTGGCCAGCTCGGTGACACTGCGGCAGGGCGAAAACGCCGTCGAGCAACGGTACATTCCGCTCGATGGCTGGACGCCGGGCGAATGGACCTTCACCGTGACGTTGAAGAGCGTCGACCCCCAGACCAATGCGGAGGCGACGCTGATTTCTGTTCCCGTGGAGACTTCCATTCTCGTCGCGGACTAGCGAAACGGGTGGACGGGCTTGCCCCGGGGGACGGGACGTCGGATGCTGGATGCAGCACATTCGCCCTGACTCCAGGAGTACTCCGACCATGCCCGCAGAGACGCTTGCCCGACAACTGATGGACCGTGCCGACGAGCTCGCTCGCTATTCGGAGATGTCCGGTGGCATTACCCGTCGCTACGGCACGCCGCAACTTGCCGAAGTGATGGATATCGCCGACAGCTGGTTCCGCGAAGCCGGGATGACCACCGAGCGCGATGCGTTCGGCAGCCTGATCGGCACGTACGCGGCGGAGGAGGGGAGCGACGAGACTCGCCCCTTCGTCATCGGCGGGCATCTCGACTCGGTGAAGGATGCCGGCCGGTACGACGGCATCCTCGGCGTGCTTTCCGGCCTCGCCATCGTGCAGCTCCTGAAAGAGGAGGGGCGGCGGTTGCCGTTCCCGGTGCAGGTGATCGCCTTCGCCGACGAGGAGGGACTGCGTTTCAACTCGACACTCATCGCGTCCCGCGCCTGGGCCGGGCTCGGCATCGATCTCCAGCTCGCCTACCCGGATACGGACGGGATTACCCTGGCCGACGCGATGCGCGCGTTTGGCGGCGACCCGGAGTTCTACCGCGACAATCCGACGCCGGAGATCCTCGGCTTCCTCGAGACGCATATCGAGCAGGGGCCGGTGCTTGAGAAGGAGGACCTCCCCGTTGGCATCGTCTCCGCGATCGTCGGCAGCGCGCGTGGCGAGTTCACGATCCGCGGCGTCGCCGGGCATGCCGGGACGGTGCCGATGGCGTTGCGCAAGGATGCCCTTGCCGCCGCCGCTGAGGTCGTGCTCGCCGTCGAGAAGATCGGCCGGTCGACCGAGGGGCTGGTCGCGACGGTTGGCGAGCTGGATGTCCGTCCCGGCGCGACGAATGTCATCCCCGGAGAGGTTCGCATGACCTGCGAAGTCCGGCACGCGTCGAGTGAGGTGTACGATGGCGCGCTATCGGCGATTCGCGAGCGGGTGGCGGATATCTGTGACGCGCGGGGTCTTTCCTTCACGTTCCGGGAGATTGCCGGCTACGAGCCCACGCCGATGGACGAAGGGCTCCGCGCGTCTCTCCGGCAGTCGATCGAGGCGGAGGGCTACCGTGCGATCGAGCTGACCAGCGGCGCGGGCCACGACGCGATCAATGTCGCGAAGATCGCCCCGGCGGCGATGCTCTTCGTGCGCTGCAAGGACGGTATCAGCCACAACCCGGCCGAGTCGATCACCACGGAGGACGCGGAGGCGGCGATCCGCGTCATGTCGCGTTTCCTCGACGCGATGTCCGGGTAGGGATAACCCTACCCCGCAAAGCACGGCCTGCCGCGTTCTGGACGGCGCCCCTCCGGGGCGATCATGGGATCAGCGAAAACGACGCTCATGACGGCCACGGAGGCAGCACATGCAACGGCACATTACGTATCGGTCGGAACGATATCAGCGGCGCGGCGCGAGCAAGGGACGGGTGCTCCTCGGCATCGTCGGCGGGGTGCTGTACCTCATTCTGGCTCTCGCGATCATGCAGGTCGCGTTCTTCGTTTGGGCAGGCATGTGGCGATGAGCCGGCGACCTGACATTTCCCCGGAGCACACGGGTACCATGAGACCAACAGAGCAAGCGACGACCGGCATCACACCGACGCAGGATGCACCCGTGCTGAAGTTCCCGTTCGAGATCCGCAACGAGAGGGTCCAGGAGGCGGTCGAAGACCCAAACCTCATCTGGAACACGCTGCGCAACCTGCCCGGCGTGCGGTCGTGGCGCATCCTCAGCGACAGCCTGTTCATGCTGACCAGCTTCCCGATCGGGTTGCTGTGGTTCATCGTCGCCGTCGTCGGGTTCTCGGTCGGTGGCGCGCTTGTCGTTCCTTGGCGTCGGCGTGCTGATCCTCGCCTGGACCTTCGCGCTCATGCTGTGGGGCGCGCAAATGGAGCGGGCGCGGTTGCGCGCTTTCCTGAGCGTCAACGTCGGCGCGCCGCACCACTGGTCGGCGACGCGCGGCAACGTCGTCAAGCGAGCCTGGCAGTACATCCGCAACCCGCAGGTCTGGCGCGACATCGTCTACCTGCTCATCCTCTTCCCGCTCGGCATCATCGAACTCGCGCTCGTCGCGTTCCCGTTCAACTTCGTCGTCTCGCCGTTCGTCTACGGTGTCGCGGGGGTGACGTATCCCGGCTTCGGCTGGCGCGTCGACCACGGCCCGGAGGCGGCGCTCGCCTTCGTCGTCGGCCTGGTCCTCATCGTCCCGTTCGCCTTCCTGATCAATCTCGGCGCGATGCTGCACGGCCAGCTCGGTCTGCTCCTCCTTGGAACGTCGAACGAGGAGAAGCTCACCGAGCGCGTCGAGGAGCTGACCGAGAGCCGCTCGGCGGTGATGCGCGCGATGCACCTCGAGCGCCGACGGATCGAGCGCGACCTCCACGATGGCGCCCAGCAGCGGCTCGTGAACCTGGCGATGGACCTCGGGCGTGCCCGGGAGAAGATGGACGCAGACCCCGCCGCGGCCCGCAAGATCCTCGATGAGTCGCACGTTGAGGCCAAACAGGTGCTCGCCGAAATGCGCGAGCTGGTGCGGGGGATCCATCCCGCCGTGTTGACCGACCGCGGGCTCGATGCCGCGATCTCCGCCATCGCCGGGCGCTCCCCGGTGCCGGTCGAGGTCGATGTCCGGCTGCGGGAGCGCTTGCCGGAGGAGGTCGAGGGTACGGCATACTTCGTGGTCGTCGAGGCGCTCACCAACATCGCCAAGCACAGCGGCGCGACGACCGCCCGCGTCGGCATCGTCCGCGAGGGGAATTGGCTTAGGATTACGGTCGAGGACAACGGTCGCGGCGGCGCCACGCTGAAGAGCGGCTCCGGCCTCTGCGGCCTGCGCGACCGGATCGCCGCGCTCGATGGCAGCTTCGCCTTTACCAGTCCGGAGGGCAAGGGCACGCGGATATCGGTGGAGATTCCATGCGGGTAGTGATTGCGGAAGATGCGGTCATGTTGCGCGAGGGGCTGATCCGGCTTCTCGGAGAGCATGATGCCGAGGTTGTCGCGGCGGTCGACAACGGGGAGGACTTCGTCGTGGCGGTGTTGGAGCACCGGCCGGATGTCTCCATCGTCGACGTCCGCATGCCGCCGACCTTCCGCGACGAGGGTCTGCGCGCCGCGATCGAGGCCCGCAGGCGCATTCCGGACACACCGATCCTCGTCTTCTCCCAATACGTTGAAGAGCGCTATGCCGCGGAGCTCCTGGAAGGGGGCACCCGCGGCATCGGCTATCTGCTGAAGGACCGCGTCGCCGACGTGCGCGATTTCATCCACGCCGTGAGGCAAGTCGCTGGTGGCGGTACCGTGCTCGACCCGGAGGTCGTCGCCCAGCTCGTCACGCGTCGTCGTCGCGACGACAAGCTCTCGGGCCTGACGCCGCGCGAGCACGAGGTGCTGGCGCTGATGGCGGAGGGCAAGACGAACGCGGCCATCGCCGAGGCCCTGTTCGTCAGCGAAGGCACGGTCGAGAAGCACATCCGCGGCATCTTCACGAAGCTCCAGCTCGAGGATGCCGAGACGATGCACCGCCGCGTGCTCGCCGTGCTCACCTTCCTCCGCCTCGGCGAGGACGAGCGCTGACCGCCTCGAGCCAGTCTCCCACGACCTGGCTCGACGCCTGTTTCGAGACGTTGGCATGCGCTCTGCGGCGCGTGCCAACGTCTCTCTTTTTCGGGCGAACGTAGCCGGGGAGGTTGGAATGGTCCTTGATCTGTTGCGCCGGTATGGCTTCCACAACAGTAGCTCTGGCCGTGGACGGCGTCGGTTGCTCTTTCGTACGCTCACCCTGGCCACGATCCCTCTGGCGATGATCGCGATCGTGCCCTCGGCGTCCGGCAGGACATCGATCCTCGACCCGTCTTCCCCGACGGCGACTACGATCTCCTGGCTGTTCTGGTTCCTGCTCGCGTTGTCCGTCCTCGTCTTCGTGCTGATGATGGGCGTGCTGCTGATGGCCGCCTTCCGCAAGTCCCGTGGCGATACGAGGCGCGCCGCCCCGGGTGGATCCGGCGTCGTGACGACGTTCGGGATCGCGCTCCCCGCGGTGGTGCTGCTCGTGATCTTCGGCGTGACCTTCTGGGCGCTCAACGACGTCTCCCACGGGGCGAGCGCCGGCGCCGAGACGGTCGAGGTCGTCGGCCACCAGTGGTGGTGGGAGGTTCGCTACGACGATCAGGATGTGACAACAGCGAACGAAGTGCACATCCCGGTCGGCAAGGACGTGACGATTCGCCTGACCTCCGCGGACGTGATCCACAGCTTCTGGGTGCCGGAACTCTCCGACAAGATCGACGTGCTTCCCAACCACACCAACACACTGACGCTCCATGCCGACACGGCGGGGACATATCGCGGGCAATGCGCCGAGTTCTGCGGCGTGCAGCACGCGAACATGGCGCTCATCGTCGTGGCTGAGCCCGACGACGATTACGCCTCATGGATCACCCGGCAACAGGCAGACGCATCGAACCCCGACGATCCATTGATCGCCCGCGGCCAGCAGGTCTACTTCAACGCCGCATGCATGTACTGCCACACGATCGAAGGCACCACGTCCAGCGGCGAGATTGGCCCGGACCTCACGCACGTCGCCAGCCGCGAGTACATCGGCGCCGGAACCCTGGAGAACACCGAGGGGAACCTGGCCGGGTGGATCGTCAATAGCCAGTCGCTCAAGCCCAACAACCAGATGCCGAATTTCAACATCGCGCCAGAAGACCTGCACGCGTTGATCGCCTATCTCGAAAGCCTGAAGTAAGCGGCCGTGCCAGTATCGATGAAAGAAGGCGTCATGGTCACGATCACCGATCGACTTGAGCGAACCTGGGAAACACCTGCGAGCGTCTGGAGCTGGATCACGACCGTCGATCACAAGCTGATCGGCCGGCGGTACATCGGCACGGCCTTTACATTCTTCATCCTGGCCGGCCTGGCGGCGGTCGTCATGCGCCTCCAGCTGATGTTGCCGAGCAACGACGTGCTCGGGCCCGAGACCTATAACCAGTTCTTCACGATGCACGGCACCACGATGATCTTTCTCGTGGCGACGCCGATCCTGTTCGGCTTCGGGAACTTCCTGATCCCGCTGATGCTCGGTGCGCGCGATATGGCGTTCCCCCGCCTGAACGCGATGACGTGGTGGGTCTTCGTCTTCGCCGGGGGCCTGATGTGGTCGAGCTTCGTTCATGGGCACGATGCCGGATGCGGGCTGGTTCAACTACGTCCCCTTGTCCGGGCCGGACGCCTCTCCCGGACGTAACATCGACTTCTACGTGGTGGGGTTGACCTTCCTGAGCATCGCGACGACTGCCGGGGCGATCAACTTCATTGTTACGGCGCTCAAGATGCGGGCCCCGGGCATGACGCTGCGCCGCGTTCCCCTGTTCGTCTGGAACCTGGTCGTCACCTCCGCCGCGGTGATCTTCGCGATGCCCGCGTTGACCGCGGCCAACCTGCTGCTCTATATGGATCGCCATTACTCCACCGAGTTCTTCAACCCCGCCGCGAACGGTGATCCGCTCCTGTGGCAGCACCTGTTCTGGATTTTCGGGCACCCGGACGTCTACATCATCTTCCTGCCGGCGGTCGGGATCGTGTCCAGCATCGTTCCTGTCTTCTCCCGGCACCGGATCGTCGCCTATCCGTTGCTGGTGCTGGCGGCCGTCGCGACCGGCGTGATCAGCTTCGGCGTCTGGGTTCACCACATGTTCGCCGTCGGTCTGCCCGACCTCACGAACAGTTTCTTCGCCGCCGCGACGATCCTCATCGCCGTTCCGGCCGGCATCCAGATGGTGTCCTGGGCGGCGACGATCTGGCGAGGGAACGTGGTGTGGGCTTCGCCCTTCCTGTTCGTCTTCGGCTTCTTCGCGCTGTTCATCATTGGCGGCGTGACGGGCGTCATGTTCGCGGTGGTCCCGTTCGACCGTGCCGTGACCGACTCGTACTTCGTCGTGGCCCACTTCCACTATGTCCTGTTCGGTGGCGCGATCTTCCCGGTCTTCGCTGGCCTGCATTACTGGTGGCCGAAGATGACGGGCCGGTTGCTGAACGAGTACCTGGCGCATATCACGTTCTGGGTGATGTTCATTGGCTTCAACCTGACGTTCTTCCCGATGCATATCCTGGGGCTGCTCGGGATGCCGCGGCGCGTTTACACCTATGGCGCCGGGCTGGGTTGGGAGTCCATCAACATGCTGGAGACGATCGGGGCGTTTGTCCTCGGCGCCGGCGTCTTGCTCTTCCTGATTAACGCGTGGTCGTCCACGCGAGGCGGCGAACGGGCCGGCGCGAACCCGTGGGGAGCGAATACGCTCGAGTGGGATACTCCTTCGCCGCCGCCCGCCTACAACTTCGTGGTGCTTCCCTCCGTCCGTAGCCCGGATCCGCTATGGGATTCGCCAGTGGAGACCAATGTCGAGCCCGGGGGCTACGTCCTCACGGACGGACGCGAAACGCTGGGATCGACGTTGCTGGACGGAAACCCCGAGCGCGTGCTGACCATGCCCGGTGATTCGGTGTGGCCGTCGGTGCTGGCGCTGGGCCTGCTGGTGGCCTTTGGCGGCGCCCTGTTCGATCACACCGCCTCCATCGTCATCGGGGTGATCGTGTCGCTGCTGGCCATTGGGGCATGGATGTGGCCAGTGGACGCCGGGCAGGAGGTGGAATGATGATTCGCACGGTCCAACACGAGAACGCCATCACGTCCTCCGACACCGGCCAGTCGCCGGCCTGGTGGGGGATGATGCTGATGATCCTGACGGAGGCGGCGCTGTTCGCGTCCCTCCTCCTGGCGTACTTCTATGAGCGCTCGAATTCCCCTGCCTGGCCACCATCCGGGATCAAGGAGCCGGAGCTGCTGCTCCCCAGCATCATGACGGCCCTCCTGCTCGGAAGCAGCGCCACCATGGTGATGGCGGAGATCGGCATCAAACGTGGCCGCGAGGCGGTCCTGCGCCTGGGACTCGTGCTCAGCATCGTGCTCGCCGCGGCGTTCCTCGCGGTCCAGGTCGTACGAGTACCAGCACAAAGACGTTCTCGATTGGCGACAACGTGTACAGCTCCGCCTTCTACACCATCACAGGGATTCACGGCCTTCACGTCCTGATCGCCGTCATCATGGGGCTGTTCATCACCGCCCGCGCGTTTCTCGGCCATTTCCGGTCCGACCGGCATGTCGCCGTGAGCGTTGTGGCGCTCTACTGGCATTTCGTGGATGTGGTTTGGCTGTTTATCTTCGCGTCGCTCTACCTGTCGCCGCATGTGCTGTAGGTCGAGAGTCACGATCAGGAGGAGATCGCTGTGACCTCCAGGACGACTGATTTCACCCCGATCCCGGAAGACAGATCAGATGCCGAGCGCTTCCAGCTGTGGTTCAGCCTCTTCGCCGGCATGGTGGCCTGGGCGGCCCAGCTCTGGGTGAGTTGGGCGATGGTCCCGGCCGTGTGCTCCGGCGCAAGTACGACTCGCTTACAGGTGGTCACGATCGTGTCCGCGCTGGTGGCGCTCGCTGGCCTCGTCGTCGGGATACGGCTCCGACGGGACTCGGATCGCCGGCCAGCCGACATGCGCGCCGCCACGGCCAGGGAGACGAACCAGTTCATGGCGACGTTGGGCGTGGCCAGCTCGGCCATCTTCCTGCTGCTCATCCTGATGAGCGCCGTTGGACCGTTCGTGCTGGTTCCGTGTGGGGCATCGTAATGAGCCGGGCACGGGTCGTCCGTATCAGCGTGCTGATCGGGGTAGCCTTGCTCGGCGCACCGTCGGGGGTCGCGGCCCATGGCGACGTCGCGCCGACGCCGGACACGCTGCTGTCGGCGTGGCGCATCCCACCGCTGCCAGCGCTTGGCCTGCTGCTGGTCTGCTGGATGTATGGACGTGGCGTGCTCAGGATTTGGTCGCGAGCTGGCGCTGGACGAGGCATCGCCCGGTGGCGGGTGATGTCGTTCGCAGGCGGCATCCTTGCCCTTGGGATTGCCATCCTGTCTCCCCTCGATCCGCTCGGTGATGCGCTGCTCTCGGCGCACATGGTGCAGCATCTGCTGCTCCTGGTCGTCGCTCCGCCGCTGCTCGTGCTCGGGACGCCCCTCACGCCGGTGATGGTGGCCCTGCCCAGGGGGTGGCGAGCGGCGCTCAGTCATCGTTGGCGGTCGCTGCCGGTGGTGGGACGCGGATGGAGGACCCTGAACAGCCCCCTGATGACCTGGTTGCTCGCGGCGGCGGCCCTCTGGGGCTGGCACGTGCCGCTGCTGTACCAGGCGGCGGTCAGGCGACCGCTGGTGCACGACCTCGAGCACGCCCTGTTCCTGGGCAGTGCTTCCCTGTTCTGGTGGGTCGTGATCCAGCCGATCGGGCGGGCGTCGACGCATCGGACGGTGTCGTTGGTGCTGCTCTTCACGACCGCACTCGAAGGAAGTGCCCTCGGGATGCTGATGACGTTCGCCCACGAGCCCTGGTATCCCGTGTACGCGGACCGCGTCGCGGCATGGCACCTGACATTGATGCAGGATCAGCAGCTTGCTGGCGTGATCATGTGGGTGCCGAGTGGTCTGGTGTACCTGGGAGCCATCCTGGTCCTGCTGTATGGCCTTCTGCGTGAGCCGGAGACGGACATGGTGATCCTGCCCGACGCCGCGAGCTAAGGGACGAGTGAAAGGAGAGGCGCGATGGCTGTGAATACGAGACGGGGGATGCAAAGCGGGGCGGGCCGTCTGGTGGTCCTGGTCATTGTCGGATTACTGATCGCCGGGACGATCGCGCTGGTCCTCTGGAGGCCGACGGCTGATGACCTTGGCCAGGTCCCGATCGTCTCCGCCGCGTTCGACGGGCAACGGGGTGAGCCGCTGATTGCGGTGCCCGGTGGGAACGCGGAGAACGGGCCCGCGGCGATGCGGCGCAATGGCTGTATTGCCTGCCATACCGTTCCCGGTGTGACCGGGGCCGATGGGGATGTGGGGCCCCCGCTGATCGACTTCGCCAATCGCGGCTACATCGCCGGCATGCTGCCCAACACCCCGGAGAACCTCATCTACTGGATCCAGCATCCGCAGGACGTTGTTCCTGGTAACGCCATGCCGGAACTGGGCGTGACGGACGGCGACGCCCGTGACATCGCGTCCTACCTCTACACGCTGGACGATAACTAGGGAGTCCATCGATGACCCACGACGAGAGCCAGAAGCATGTCGAAGAGAAGATCGTGGACGGGGATGAGCAAACCACCCGCGGCCCCGTCGCGACCCCGCGTCTATATCCCCTTAACCCTGGACCGCCGGACGTTTGTGCGTGGTGGCGGCGCGAGCGTCGCCGCGGCGGCGTTGGGGCGATCAGCGTCCGGCCAGGACATCCGGGACGACGACATTCCGGAGGATCCGGTTACCCATTTGGCCGATGAGAACTTCGCGGACGTGATGGACCGTCCCGACCAGATACCCTCACCGAACTCCCTGCAGTCGCTCTCGCCGCACGAAGCGGAGACCGTCGATGCGCTCACCTCCCGGATCATGCCGGGGACGCCGGATGACCCGGGAGCGCACGAGGCGGGCGTCGTCACCTATATCGACGCGCTGCTCGCCTACAACCAGGGGTACGCCGAGTTCACGTACCTGCAGGGACCGTTCGCGCAGACCGAGGCATCCCTGGCGTCGGCCGCGCCGGCGACGTCGGGCACACCGGCCGCCACCCCCGGGGCGTCGCCCCAGGCGAGCCCGGTGGCGGGCAGCGAGCCCAAGACGATCGAGGTGGCCGCGACCGAGTATGAGTATCAGCCCTCGTCGTTCACGGTCCGGCCGGGTGACACGATCCGGATGACCAACAACGGCACGTTGCAGCACGACATGGCGGTGGAGGAGTGGGGCGACGAGGCGATCATTCCGTTGCTCGACCCTGGCGACTCTGACGAATACACCATCCCCGAGGATGTCGAAACGGGAACCGACGGTGACCTTCTATTGCACGGTACCGGGGCATCGCGAGCTGGGCATGGAAGGCACGATGTCGATCGCCGCCGCCTCCGCGACCCCTGCAGCGGCTGGCGCCACGCCGGTGGCAACTCCCGGGACACCCGCCGCCACCCCGGGCATGGCAGACGCAAGCGAGCCCGGCTATGACGTCGTGATGGTCGACAAGAAAGACATCCAGCGCTACGGCTACCAGTCGAGGCTGTCTCCGCGCGACGTCTACCGCATCGGGATCGCCGCTTTGGACCGGTACACCAGTGACCAGCTCGGAGCTCCGTTCAAGGAGCTGGATGCGGACCAGCAGGATCAGGTGATCGGGGACATGGCCAAGGGGAACATCACCTCGTTTGCCCCGGGCCTGTCGGCACAGTCGTTCTTCCAGAACCTTCGCCGCCACACCGCCGAGGGGATGTTCAGTGATCCGGCCTATGGCGGAAACCGCGACATGGTGGGCTGGAAGCTGATCGGGTTCCCCGGCGCGCAACGTGCCTATATGCCGATCGAGTTCCAGACCGAAGGCACGGACCGGGAGCCGCAGTCGATGGACCAGCTCCATCCGTTCAACCCGGGTCAGGCTGGCGGCAATGAAGATGACGTCATCCTGCCGGTGAGTGGCTCGGACCGGGAGCATAAGGACGAAGACCATCCGTAGTTCTCGCGATTCGGCCTGCGGGTCCAGCTCAACAGTTATATGGACATATCTGTCAGTCAACGTAGAGAGGAAAGCGCATGGCGGTCCAGAAGAAGGTGGATGTCGTCACGATCGGGGCCGGTTGGACCTCTGGCATTCTCGGCTGGAAGCTCGGCTCCGCCGGCCAGCAAGGTTGTCGCGTTGGAAGCAGGTCCGGTGCGATATGCGGACCCCAATTTCGAGCACAACCACGACGCGCTGAAGCACGAAGTGCATAAAGCCCTGATGTACGACATCTCCCGCGAGACGTGGACATGGCGGCCGAACCCAAAGGCGCCGTCGTTGCCGATCCGCCAGTTCGGATCCTTTCATCCCGGTCGAGGGATCGGTGGCGCCAGCGTCCACTGGACGGCACGGTTGTGGCGATTCATGCCCGAGGACTTCCAACACCTCAGCCACAATATCGAGCGCTACGGCAAGGACAAGATCCCGGAAGGGATGACGATCCAGGACTGGCCGATCACCTATGACGAGCTGGAGCCGTACTATGATGCCTTCGAGTACGACATCGGGGCCGCCGGCGCGACCGGGAACCTGAACGGCCAGATCCTGGAGGGCGGGAACCCGTTCGAGGCGCCCCGCTCCCGACCCTATCCATTGCCGCCGCACCCCCTGACGATCGGCGGCCAGATGTTTCACGATACAACGGCGGAGATGGGACTGAATCCGTTCCCGAACCCGGCGGGGATCCTCTCGCGCGCATACGAGAGCCCGTTGGGCGACACACGGGCGGCCTGCATCTACTGCGGCTTCTGCACCCGTTATGGATGCGAGGTTGACGCCAAGAGTCATGGCGCCAACACCCATATCCCGGCGGCGCTGCGCACCGGGAACTACGAGATCCGGCCACACAGCCTCGTGACCGGCATCAACGTGAATGCTGACGGACTGGCGACCGGTGTCAACTACATCGACCTGCAGACCGGCGAGGAGCATGAGCAGCCGGCAGAGGTGGTGATCGCCTCCGGGTACACACTAACGAACGTGCGCATGCTGCTGATGTCGAGGAGCAAGGCCCATCCGGACGGCATCGGCAACGATCGGGGACAGTGTCGGCAGGAATTACACGTATCAAATCTATGGGGCGACCGCGACCGGCATCTTCGAGGGTCGCAGGCTCAACCAGTTCATGGCGAACGGCATCACCCAGAGTATCCTCTACGACTTCAACGCCGACGTCTTCGATCACAGCGATGTCGACTTTATCGGCGGCGCCCAGCTCCGCTGCGGAGCGGGGTCGCGCGATCCTCTTGCCTCTGTGCTTGGTATGCCGCCGCTGACGGCTGGCACCGACCAGTCTCAGGACGTGGACACATACGACGGAGATGCCGGCGACCGCGGGTGAGGTCGCGAGCCTGGCCGGCAAGGGCACGGAATGGGGCAAGGACTGGAAAAAGAACCTGCGCAAGAACTGGGACGGCACGCTGTCCATCACGGTTGAGGGCGAGGTGCAGGCGTATGAGGATCAGTTCCTCGATCTGGACCCGACCTACACCGATGCCTGGGGCCGGCCATTGCTGCGGCTCACGTTCGATTTCCACGACAACGAGAAGAACCTCTATGCCTACCAGGCAGCGCGCAGCAAGGAGATCATGCAGCAGATGGGGCCGGACCGCATGACGACCAGTGACACGCTTGGATCGTATGACGTCCATACCTACCAGAGCACGCACTGCACGGGCGGGGCGATCATGGGCGACAGCCCGGACAACTCCGTGACCAACAAGTACGGCCAGGTGTGGGACACGCCGAACGTCTTCGTGACCGGCGCCGCCCTCTACCCGCAGAACCCGAGCGCGAACCCGACCGATACGCTCGCCGCGCTCGCCTACATGACGGGCGACGCGATGGTGGAGAAGTACTTCAAGGATCCCAACGAGATCATGGACTGAGCCCGCCTGGCGCCTTCCAAAAAAGGATCCCTGCTCTCGATGCCGCCTCCACCCGGGGGCGGCATCGGTCTGCTCTGTCACAGTTCCGACGCAATCATGGAACCGTTTCGTGGCGTGGCGCCCCTACCGTGGTGAACGGCGAGAGACGCGGGCATCCTTCTGGAGGTTATCCCCACCCACCGTTTCTCCCGATACCCGCGTGTCCCCGGCAGCCCGCCGGGCGAATACTCGGGGAGGACATGAGGCTCCCGGCGGACCATCGCCCGGGAATGCCTCCCCAACCATCGGGACCACACAGGAATACGTTGCACCATAGGGGTAGAGATATGTCTCAGCGGAATTGGGGACCAGGCGGAATCGCACGGGCGAGCGCGCGGCGGCCATGGATCACGATCCTGGCGTGGGTCGCGCTGGCGGCGATCATCATCGCCGGCGGCTCGCTTACGCACCAGAAGGAGGAGGACGCGGCGTTCACGCGGCGCGTCGAGTCGCAAGTGGGTCAACAGCTCATCGACCAGCATCTCGGCGAGGGCAACGGCCTCTCCGAGACGCTCATCTTCGTCAGCGACGAGCATGGCGTCGACGATCCGGCGTTCAGGACCGTCGTCGAGAACACGCTGGCGAACCTGGCGCCGTTCGAGGCCGACATCGTGGCGGTCACGAACTACTACGACGCGCCCGAGGTGCCGGAGATGCAGGCGCTCGTCGGCAGCGACGGGCATTCGCTCGTCGTCCCGATCGCGCTGCGCGGCGACTGGGCCGACTACGACGGCACCTATCCCGAGTTCGAGGCGGCGATGGACGCCTCCCGCACCGACGGCTTCGAGATCGGCGCGATCGGCGTGCTGAGCGGCGGCGAGATCGGCGAGATGTACGGCGAGGACATGCAGAAGGACATCCAGGTCGGCCTGCCGGTCGCCGCGATCGTCCTGCTCGTCGTCTTCGGCTCGCTCGTCGCGGCCGGGCTGCCGTTGATCCTCGGCGTCGTGACGATCGCGACGGCGACGGGGCTGGCGCAGATCGTCGGCGGCGTGGTGGTCATGGAGGACGCCGGCATGATGCTGGTGACCATGATCGGGCTCGCGGTCGGCATCGACTACTCGCTCTTCCTGCTCGAGCGCTACCGCGAGGAGCGCCGCCATGGGGCGACCAAGCTCGATGCGGTCGAGCGCGCCGGGGCGACGGCCGGCAAGGCCGTGCTCTTCTCCGGCGGGACCGTCCTGCTCGCGCTGCTCGGCCTGCTGCTGATGCCGATCACGATCTTCCAGGGCATGGGCATCTCGACCGCGCTGACCGTGGTTGTCGCCGTGGCGGCGGGCCTGACCCTGCTGCCGGCGCTCGTGCGCATCTGCGGTGACTGGATCGACTTCCCGCACTTCGGCCGCATGCGGCGGCTGCGGGCGCAGGACGCGACCGGCGTCGCACAGTTCCCGGAGACCAAGCAGGGCAGCGGGTTCTGGGGCCGGCTGGCGTCGTCCGTGATGAAGCGGCCGGGCGTCTACGCGACGCTCACCGCCGGGTTCCTGCTGCTGGCGTCGGTGCCGGTGTTCACGATGGACCTCGGGCAGCCCTCGGTCGAGACCTTCCCGGAGAGCAACTACCGTCGCTCGTTCGAGCTGATGGCGGAGCACTTCTACGCCGGCCAGGACAGCCCGGTCAGCGTCGTGGTGACCGGTGACGTGTCGTCAGACGCGACGCAGGGGCGCGTGGAGTCGTTCATCGCCGCCGTCGACGCCGACGGCCGCTACAGCCACGGCATGACGCGCACGAGCGAGGACGGCGCGATCCTCGTGATCGACCTGATGCTGCGCGACGACCCGTACGGCGAAGCCGGGCAGGACGCCGTCGCCGACCTGCGAAGCGACTACGTGCCGCAGGCGTTCGCGGACTCCGGGAACAGCGTCTACGTCACCGGTGACCCGGCGATGGTGCTGGATTTCAACACCCAGCTCTCGGACAACCTGCCGTACGTGTTCGCGTTCGTGCTCGGGCTCAGCTTCGTGCTGCTGATGATCGCGTTCCGCTCGATCGTCGTCCCGGCGATGTCGATCGTGCTGAACCTGCTCTCGGTCGGCGCGGCCTACGGCTCGGTGGTGCTCGTCTTCCAGCACGGCTGGCTGGCGGACACGCTCGGGCTGACGCAGGTCGAGACGATCACGAACTGGCTGCCGGTGATGCTCTTCTGCATCCTCTTCGGCCTCAGCATGGACTACCACGTCTTCCTGCTCAGCCGGGTGCGCGAGGCGTGGGACCACACGGCGGACAACCAGGCGTCGATCGTGAGCGGCCTGCAGAGCACGGGCCGGATCATCACCGGCGCGGCGCTGATCATGGTCGCGGTGTTCTCGGCCTTCGCCTTCGGGCGGATGAGCGAGATGCAGCAGATGGGCTTCGGCCTCGGCGTGGCCGTGCTCCTCGACGCGACGCTGATCCGCACGATCCTCGTCCCGGCGACGATGCGGCTGCTCGGCGACCGGAACTGGTACATGCCGAAGGTGCTGCACTGGCTGCCTGAGATCCACGTCGAGGGCAAGCTGGAGCCGATCCGGCTGAGTCGCCTGGAGCGCGAGGGCGCCAGCGCGGACTAGGCCCGACACCGCGAAGCGAGTATCGACAGGAAGGAGCCGGTCAATTCGACCGGCTCCTTCGCTGTGTTTGCCATCCTTGTGTCTCGTAAAAAATCGAAAACAATGATCGCATAATCATGTATCGCCACCCGGATGGGTGGTTCGGAAATCGGTATATGCCAGACACTTGTCATATTGGGCGCGATGTGGGATAGTCGATTGCAGATGGGGGATCACCAT
>CAVUJM010000020.1:0-142761 GCA_963741795.1 uncultured Chloroflexia bacterium | reverse complement strand
CTTAGGGATAATCTGACTTTCTCTGCTTCGGTATGCTGCTTCGCAATGATGGTTATCGGCATGGGCGGAGCGCCTTCGGCCCGCCGACCTTACGGAATCACTTACGAGGGCCAGCCGGTGGTCATGGCCTTGATGCGCCGTTTGAGCATGAGCTCGAGGACGTGCATGGGGTAGAGCAACGTCGCCCAGCGCGCGTCCGCCGTCGGGCGGGGGATGCGCTCCGCCATCAGCCAGGAGGCGATGTCGTCGATCACCTCCGTCTCCCAGATGTCCGGGCTCGTTTCCAGCCGGATCAGCGCGTGACGGGCGTCCAGGCCCTGGGCGGGCCACATGCGCTGGTACCACATCGTGAACGCCTGGTTGCGCAGCTCCCGGCCATCATCGTCCGTGCTCTTGCGGGACGAGCCGAGCTGGTAGGCGGAGGTGCGGTGCCCCTGCGGGAGGTTGAAGAGGACGCTCGCCTCCTCGCCAAAGAGGTGCTGCTGGGTCGGGTCCTTGACCAGCCCGACGGCGTTCGCGTATCGGCCATGGAGCCGGCCATCGACGACCAGCCAACGGTCCTCGTGGGAGGCGCGGATATTGGCCTCCCACAGCGGGACGATATCCTCCTCGATCGCGCCACGGACGCGGTTGGCCGCCTCCTGCGCGTGGAGCAGGATTCTCCCGTAGTTCCCGGCGAAAGCCTCGTACTGCGCCCGGTCCTCCGGCGTCGCGAAGCGCGCGAGCGGATCGGTGACCTGCTCCCCGACGCCTTCCAGCACGTCGATGACGGCGTCAAGGTCGCGCGAGCCGGTTTCCCGCGGGATGAACCAGGTTCGCTGCTCGACGAGCGTTTCGCCGACGAGCGAGCACTCGCCCTGCTCGTCGCGGGCGAGGACGCCAGCCACCGCCACCCCGACGATGATCGGGACAACGCCCACTCGCCAGACCGGCAGGGTCTTCTGGGTACCGTCGAGAAACCAGCTGAAACGGGTTTCATTCCGGCGTTCGATCGGCCGGGCGATGATCGGCCCTTCCAGGCGCTCGATCTGCAGGGTCGATGCGTCGTCGTCGGCTCCGGGAGGGAGCTGCGGCATGCCGAAGTCGACCTCCAGCGAGCCGGCGCGCTGCATGCCGGCCACGGAGACGCCGCGACGCTGGAGCTGGGCCTGGAGCTCGCTCACCAGGTCGGGGAGGGAGATGCTGTTGTGGATGCTCGTGGCGGCGATCAATGGACGTCTGCTTTCCCGGGGCATTCGACGGACCGGCGCGGGGATGCCGTGTACGTATACGCGAACAGGTGTGCTATGTCGAGTATACGCCATTCGTCTCCCGGATGCATCCGTTCCCGGTTCTGATGGTACCGTAGACTTCATTGAAGGGAACCGGGGTCAGAAGGCTGGGGCAGTCACCACTGGCTCCGGCCGCACGCAAGCACAGAACGTCATTCTGAGCGAATGCGAAGAATCCCTGTGCGAAGCACATCCAAATGGCGCGTAGCGCCTTCCCTTCTCGTTCAGGGCGTGGCGAGGCGCCCGAGTATCGACCTGCGGTCGATCGGCTTCGCCGCGTTGGTAGCTACCGGGATTCCTCCCGTTGGTCGGAATGACGGTGCTTGCTAGAGAACTCGGGTACGACATATCGAAGGAGCGAGTATGGCGGAGCAGGGCGGGCAGAAGATGGCGTGGGGCGGGCGGTTCGCGGAGAGCCCGGACCTGCGCCTGCAGGCGTTCAACGCCTCGGTCGGGTTCGACGTGCGGATGGTGCGGGAGGATATCCGTGGCTCGATCGCGCACGTCCGCATGCTCGGCAAGCAGGGCATCATCCCGCAGGACGAGGCGGAGCACATTGCCGAGGCGCTCTGGCAGATCCTCGAGGAGGTCGAGCGCGGCGAGTTCGCGCTGACGATCGCCGATGAGGACGTCCATACCGGGGTCGAGCGGCGGCTGCGCGAGATCGTCGGTGGCATCGCTGGCAAACTGCATACCGGGCGCTCGCGCAACGACCAGATCGCGACCGACTTCCGGTTCTGGACCAAGCGCATGCTCGTCGAAGTGGCGGACGGGCTGGTCGCGTTCTGCGAGGCGCTGCTGGAGGTCTCCCGCGCCAACGCCGACGTCATCATGCCTGGGCTACACGCACCTGCAGCGCGCGCAGCCGGTCCTTTTCGCGCACCACATGCACGCCTACATCGAGATGCTGCTGCGCGACCTGGAGCGCGTCCGGCAGGCGTTCGACCGCGCGGATGTGATGCCCCTCGGCTCGGCGGCGCTGGCCGGGGCGACCTATCCGCTGGACCGCGAGGCGGTCGCGGCCGAGCTGGGCTTCGGCGCGATCTCCCGCAACAGCCTCGACGCCGTTTCGGATCGCGACTTCGCACTCGACGCGTTGTACGCCTGCTCGCTTATCGCGCTCCACGTTTCCCGGCTGAGCGAGGAGCTGATCCTCTGGTCGTCGGGCGAGTTCCGCTTCATCGAGATCGCTGACCGCTTCAGCACCGGCAGCTCGATCATGCCGCAAAAGAAGAATGCCGACATCGCCGAGCTGGGGCGGGGCAAGAGCGGCCGCGTCTTCGGCAACCTGGTCGGTCTGCTGACGACGATGAAGGGTCTGCCGCTGGCCTACAACAAGGACTCGCAGGAGGACAAGGAGGGGTTGATCGACTCGTTCGACACTATCCTCGCCGTGCTGGATGTCTTCCCGCCGATGGTGCGATCGATCACCGTGCATGGCGATCGCACGGCCGCCGCCGCGATCGAGGACTTCACGCTCGCGACTGATGCCGCCGACCTGTTGGCGAAGGCTGGCGTGCCCTTCCGCGAGGCGCATGAGGTGGTCGGGTCGCTCGTTGCCCGCTGCATCGCCGGCGGCAAGACCTTTGCGATGTTGACGCGACGAGGAGTGGGCGGAGGCCCATCCGATCTTCGCCGCGCAACGCCCGCCCCTCGATGGCGCGGGCAGTGTTGCGTTGCGCGACGTGCCGGGCGGAACCGCCCCACGGCGCGTCGACGCGGCGCGGGCGGAGCTGGAGCACCAGGTTGCCGGGGTGGCCGCCTGGATCTCCGAGACACGAACATCACTCAACGACCTGTTTACACGACCGGGGTCCTCAGGCGTTTCCTGACGCCCCGGCGAGGGTACCCGATTGCCATCATCATCCACGACGACCACCACGCAGCTCCGTGACCTCGTCACGCAGGTACTGCAGGAGCGTCGGTCCATGCCGACGATCCGGGCGACGTATCGCCTGCAATTCAACAAGGAGTTCACGTTCGAGGACGCCACGCGGCTCGTGCCGTACATGGCCGACCTCGGGATGAGCCATCTCTACGCGTCGCCCCTGTTCAAGGCCGCGCCGGGGTCCATGCACGGCTACAACGTCGTCGACTATGGCGAGATCAACCCGGAGATTGGTACGCGCGAGGACTTTGACCGGATGGTCTCGACGCTCCACCAGCATGGGATGGGGCTCATTCTCGACGTCGTGCCGAACCACATGGGGATCGAGAACGGCGCGAACGCCTGGTGGCAGGACGTCGTCGAGAACGGCCGGATGTCGCGCTACGCCGAGTACTTCGACATCGACTGGTCGCCGATCAAGCGCGAGCTGGAGGGCAAGGTCCTGCTGCCGTTCCTCGGCGGGCAGTATGGCGAAGTGCTGGAACGCGGTGAGCTGGTGCTGTCCTATGGCGAGGGCGGCTTCGCCGATCAACTATTACGACACGCCGTTCCCGCTCGACCCGCGGACCTATCCGCTCATCCTCCAGAGCGCCCGGGAGCGGATCGGCGAGCTGCTTGCGCCGGATGATTTCGAGCTGCTGGCGTTCGAGAGCGTCATCTCTGCCTTTGAGCGACTCCCGATGGTGGACAGGAGTGTCGAACCTGACGCCGAGACCATTGCCGCTCGCTACCGTGAGCAGGTCGTCACCCGCATGCGCCTCGCCGAGCTCTACGGCGGCAATGAGACGATCCGCGGCGCGATCGATGCTTCCGTGGCCGAGCTCAACGGCACGCCCGAGGACCCGCGCTCCTTCGATGCGCTGGACGCGTTGCTGGCCCGACAGAACTTCCGACTCGCGTTCTGGCGGGTGGCGGCGGAGGAAATCAACTATCGTCGCTTCTTTGCCATCAACACGCTCGCCGCGATCCGCCAGGAGGAGCCTCCGGTCTTCGCGGACACGCATCGCCTGCTGATCGCCCTGTTGGCGGACGGCGCGGTGGACGGTGTGCGCTTCGATCACCCGGACGGGCTCTGGAACCCGGAGCAGTATTTCGCCGACGTCCAGCACGCCTTCGTGAAGGAGGCCGTGCGCCGCAAGCTGAAGCCGGAGTCGGAGGAGGCGTGGCAGGCGTCCCAGGACGAGCTTGACGAGGTGATCAACGAGGCGCTGGAGATCATCGCCGAGTCGGATCGCCACTGGCCGGTATGGGTCGTGGGCGAGAAGATCCTGGAGCATGGCGAGGTGCTCCCGCCGTCGTGGGAGATCGCCGGGACGGTCGGGTACGAGTTCGCCCAGGCGGCGACAGGCCTCTACGTGGACCCGGAGTCGCGAAAACCATTCGACCTGCTCTACCAGCGCTACACGGACGACAAGATCCGCTTCCCGGACCTCGTCTACGAGATGAAGATGCGGATGCTGCGCGAGGGGTTCCCAAGCGAGGCGAACGTCCTGACGAGCCTGCTCAACCGCATCTCCGAGCGGGACCGGCACTCGCGCGACTTCACGCTGAACAACCTCCGCGCGGCGCTGCGCGAGGTGATCGCCTGCTTCTCGGTCTACCGCACCTACTCCACCTGCGAGCAGGAGGGCGTGCTGGAGCGTGACCGGAAGTACATCACCGCCGCGGTCGCCCAGGCCAAGAAGCGCAACCCGAACCTCGACCCGACGGTGTTCGACTTCGTCGAGAGCGTGCTCCTGCTGCACCCGACGGACAACCCGCGAAGCCGGGCCGACATGCGCTGTCACTTCGCGATGAAGATGCAGCAGTTGACCGGGCCGGTGATGGCGAAGGGCCTGGAAGACACGGCGTTCTATCGGTTCAACCGGCTCGTCTCGCTGAACGAGGTCGGCGGCGACCCCGCGAAGTTCGGCACCTCGGTGGAAGAGTTCCATCGCCAGAACCGGGCGCGACTGCGCGACTGGCCGGATTCGATGCTCAACTCGTCGACGCACGACACGAAGCGCTCGGAGGACGTCCGCGCGCGAATCAGCGTGCTCAGCGAGCGTCCGACGGAGTGGCGGGCGGCGCTGAACCGCTGGACGCGGCTGAACCGCAAGCTGAAGACGAAGGTCGATGCGTCGCTGGCGCCGCACCGCGTCGATGAATACGTGATCTACCAGACGTTGATCGGGACGTGGCCACTGGACGGCATCGACGGCGTGGATGACACGTACGTCGAGCGCATGCAGGAGTACATCATCAAGGTCGCGCGCGAGGCGAGCCGGTTCACGAACTGGGTGAGCCCGGACGAGCGCTACGAGGAGGCGCTGCGCGGCTACGTCGGCGGCATGCTCAGCCGCAAGCGCTCGACGCCGTTCCTGCAGGATCTGCAGGCGTTCATCGACGCCCAGCTCGACGCCGGGTTGCTCAATGCGCTGTCGCAGCAGGTGCTGAAGCTGACGTCGCCGGGCATCCCGGATATCTACCAGGGCACCGAGCTCTGGGACGACAGTCTCGTCGACCCGGACAATCGCCGCCTGCCGGATTTCGACATGCGGGCAGAGATCCTGGCCAGGCTCGACGATCTGGCGTTGCCGGAACTGGTCGATACGCGGCGCGACGGGCGGCTGAAGCTGGCCATTACGGCGGCGCTGCTCCGCTTCCGGCGCGAGCACAAGCAGCTCTTCGCACGGGGCGAGTATGTCCCGGTGAAGGCGGAGGGCGCGGCGGCCGAGCACATCGTCGCCTTCCTCCGCACGACGGACGGCGCCAAACTGCTCGTCGTCACCCCGCGCCTGGTCCACCGCCTGGCGCAGGCCAAGGGCACGACGGTGAACGACCGCGCGATCTGGCTCGGGACCTCGTTGCAGCTCCCCGAGAACGTTGCCGGGACGCGCTGGACGAACATCCTGAGCGGCGAGACGTTCGACGGCGATCCGTCGAGCGTCGAGGACCTGTTCCGGACCATGCCGATCGCCGTGCTGGCGAGCGTTGCGGAGGACTCCCATGCCGACTAAGTGGACACCCGCGTTCGGCGCGCAGATCGCGGAGAATGGCGTTCGCTTCTCCGTCTGGGCGCCGAACGCGACGACGATGGATCTCGAGCTCTACGAGGACGGCAACCCACGCACCGTCTCGATGGATCGGACCGAGGACGGCGTGTTCAGCGCGTTCGTGGCGGAAGCTGGCGCGGGCACCCGGTACGCGTTCCGCCTGGACGGCGGCAATCCGACGCCGGACCCGTACTCGCGCTACCAGCCGGACGGGCGTGCATGGCCCGTCGATGGTCGTGGACCCGTCGACCTACGCGTGGCGGGACGACGACTGGACCGGCGTGCCGGCGGACGACATGGTGGTCTACGAGCTCCATGTCGGCACGATGACGCCGGAGGGGACGTTCCAGTCCCTGATCGGCCAGTTGCCGGAGCTGAAGGCGCTTGGCGTGACGGCGATCGAGCTGATGCCGGTCGCGCAGTGCCCGGGACGCTGGAATTGGGGGTACGACGGTGTCGACCTCTTCGCGCCGTCGAACGCCTATGGCACGCCGGACGACCTGCGGGCGCTGGTGGATGCGGCGCATGCCCAGGGGCTCGGCGTCATCCTCGACGTCGTCTACAACCATCTCGGGCCGGAGGGCAACTACCTCGGGCATTACGCGTCGCAGTACTTCAGCGAGACGCACCACACAGGGTGGGGCGCAGGGCTGAATTGGGATGGACCGGACAACCGCTACGTGCGGCAGTTCGCGATCGACAACGCGGTGTCGTGGATCTCCGAGTACCACATCGACGGCCTGCGCCTGGACGCGACGCACGCGATCATCGACGACAGCGAGAAGCACCTCGTGCAGGAGCTGACCGAGCGGGCGCGTGAGGCGGCCGGAGAGCGGTCGATCTGGATCGTCGCGGAAGATGGCCGGCACGAGATCACGCGTGCACGGGCGTTGGCGAGGGGCGGTGAGGGGCTCGACGCGATCTGGGCGGATGACTTCCACCACGAGATTCGCGTGCACCTCACGAACGCGAACGAGAACTACTACGCGTCCTACCAGGGATCGACGGTGGACATCGCCGAGTCGATCAACGCCGGGTTCAGCCCGGTCACGACCGGCAAGAAGGGCGTCACGCCGGTGGACGCCGACGATCCGGCGGCGGCGTTCGTGTTCTGCATCCAGAACCATGACCAGGTCGGCAACCGGCCATTCGGTGACCGGCTGCACCATGTCGCGAACATGGACCGCTACGCCGTCGCCTCGGCGCTGATGCTCTTCGCGCCGGAGACACCGATGCTCTTCATGGGGCAGGAGTTCGCCGCCTCGACGCCGTTCCTGTACTTCACTGATCATCCGGAGGAGCTGGGCAAGCTCGTCACCGAGGGCCGCCGCAAGGAGTTCTCCGGATTCGGCATCTTCCACGACGAGAACCTGCGCGAGTCGATTCCCGATCCGCAGGCGGAGTCGACGTTCCTGTCGTCGAAGCTGCGGCTGGAGGAGCGGGAGCGCCACGAGGGGATCTACGCGCTGTACAAGACGCTGCTCGCGATGCGCCGGCGAAGACGCGGTGCTCCGGCACAACGATCGGCAGAAGACGCACGCAAGCGCGATTTCTGCGGAGATCGTCGCGGTGCATCGCTGGTGGGGGACGGAGCAGCGCCTGCTGATCGCGAACTTTGGACCGGAGGTCGAGCTGGCGGTGCGCGATGTCGAGGCGTTCGCCCCGATGTACGAGCGGCCGTGGAAGCTGCTGTGCGCGACCACCGACCCGGCGTTCGGCGGCAGCGGCGACGAGGTGCGCATGAGTGGCGTGCTTGGCGAGCGGGTGATTACCGTTCCGGCGCGCTCGGCGGCGCTGTTCGCCGTGGCGGACTGAGCTGTGGAAGGCTGAGTGAACTGCGTAGCCCCGCACCTTCGTGTGCGGGGTTCCCCGTGTACGGATCTGATGAAAGGGCGAAGAAGGTCTTGATGCCTTCGAGGAGCATGTCCACCGCGAGGATGATGAGGACCATGCCCATCAGGCGCTCGATGGCGGTCAGGCCGCGCTCGCCGAGCCAGCGCTGGAAGGTCGAGGAGGCGAGCAGGATCGCCGCCGCCGCGGTCCAGGCGAGGATGATCGCGAGCAGCCAGATGTACCAGCGTGACGGGTCCTGGCTCATCAGCAGGAGCTCGGTCGAGAGGACGGACGGTCCGGCGGTGTAGGGAATGGCCAGCGGCACGACGAACGGTTCGTCGTAGACGCGCTCGACGCGGTTGCGCTCGGCGGTCGGGAAGATGAGCCGGAAAGCGATGACCAGCAGGATGACGCCGCCGGCGGCGGTCAGCGACGGGGAGTCGACGCCCAGCACATCGAGCAGCACCTGCCCGATGAACAGGAACACGACCATGATCGATAGCGCGATGAGCATGTCGCGCAGGATCACCCATCGATGGCGGGCGGGATCGACATTGCGGAGCGCGCTCAGGAAGAGCGGCACGTTGCCCAGCGGACCCATCACGAGGAACAACAGCACGACGGCGGAGACCAGGCTCACGGCGAAACCCCTGGACGTATGAGGGTGGCAGGTCGGCCGCCGACGTACGTGAAAGGACGGATGATCGCGGGAAGAGGGGGGCTGATGAGCGACGGCTCCCGCGCGAGACCAGCATACGCGATCGCGGCGTCGTGAATCAGGCGCGGAAGCGGACCGCCCCGGCACAGATGCCGGGGCGGTCCGGATTGATGACGAATCGATAGCTTTGGCCCGTGTTAGGCGAGGTACTCGCCTGCGACCCAGCCGGTCGTGCCATAGCCGGTCTTGACCGGATACCAGGTGAAGCCGTCGACGCTGACCGGTGCGCCGGTGATGGTCACTGGCGCGCCCTCCCAGAGGACGACGATCACCGAGTAGGAGAGACCGGCGCCGCTGCGGAGATTCAGCGCAGTGGTCGTGACGACGCTGTCGCCGACGGCGAATCTCCGGCGTCGGGCACGCTACCGCTGGTCAAGAACTCGCCCGCGACCCAACCGGTGGTGCCATAGGCGGTCTTGATCGGGTACCAGGTGTATCCATCCGCCGCCACCGGAGCGCCGGTGATCGTGACCGGAGCCCCGGCCCACAGCGTGACGATGATCGCGTAGCTCAGGCCCGCGCCACTGCGGATGTTGAGGGCGGAGGTCGTCACGGCTTGCGAGCCGACCGGGAACCCGGCGTCCACTGGCGTGGTCGTGACCTTGGCGATGTACATCTGTGCGACGAAGCCGGTCTTGTCCAGCGACGAGACCCAGACCTCGACCCAGTCATAGGCGTCGGCCTGCGGGATGTTCTCGTCGATGATCTCCATTGTGGTGCCGGTTGGCAGCACCGCGAGAATGCTGTAGCTCAGACCAGGGCCCGACCGCAGGTTCAGCGGTCCATCCACGACCTGATAGATGTCAACAGTGGCGAACGCGTGACGGGATGGCGACAACGCGAACACGGCGACACCTGCCGATGCCAACAGGAACTGCCGCCGGCTGAATGTGGTGGTAGCGATCATGGAGCACCTCCACTTGGACGACCCACAGTGACCTGCTGAATCCCTCTGGATGGCGATGACAGGTCTGGGTCTCTTCCCACTTCCCATGATGGCACGCCGGCCGCGACAAAAGCCTTGCATCGGAGATGGGAAGTGTGCCATTTTCGCAACATTCCGCAGTGACACGATGGTGATTCGTTCACCAGCAAGGGGACGTCCACGCTGGACGTCCCCTTGCTCGACTCTCTTGTGCTGTGAAGCATCCGCCTAATCGGCGGCAGCGCCCTTCGCAGCCTCGGCGGCATGGATTGCCTTCCAGACGCGCTGCGGCGTGGCCGGGATATCGAGGTGGGTGATGCCCCATGGCTCGAGCGCGTCCACGACCGCGTTGGCGATGCACGGCGTCGCGCCGATGGTCGCCGCCTCGCCGATGCCCTTGACGCCCATCGGGTTGATGTACGTCGGGGTTGTGGTGTGGTGCGTCTCGAACTCCGGGAAGTGGTGGGCGCGCGGCACGGCGTAGTCGTTGAGCGTGCCGGTGATCAGCTCGCCGGAATGGTCGTAGTGCATCTCCTCGATCAACGCCTGGCCGATGCCTTGGGCGAGCCCGCCGTGGACCTGGCCGGTGACGAGCAGGGGGCTCATGATCACGCCGCAGTCGTCGACGGAGATGTAGCGCTTGATCTCGATCTCGCCGGTCTCCGGGAAGACCTCGACGACCGAGATATGCGTGCCGAATGGGAAGGTCGGATTGGACGGGCGGAAGAAGTCCGTGGTGTCCAGACCGGCGTCGATGTCCTTCGGCAGGCGGCCGCTGTAAGCCATGCTGGCGATGTCGGCGAGGGTCACGCCGCGATCCGGCACGCCCTTGACGCGGAACATGCCGTCTTCGATCTCGATGTCCTCGACCGATGCCTCGAGCATGTGCGCCGCGATGGCCTTCGCCTTGTCCTGGATCTTCTGGAGCGAGATCTGGAGGGCCGCACCACCGACCGCGAGACCGCGGCTGCCCATGGTGCCGTTGCCCTGCGGCGTCGTGCTGGTGTCGCCGTGGAGCACGACGATGTCGTCGAACTGCACGCCGAGGGCGTCGTGCGCCATCTGCGCGAACGTCGTCTCCTGCCCCTGGCCGTGCGGCGAGATACCGGTCGAGATGGTGAGCGCACCGCCGGGCTCGACGCGGACCGTCGAGCTCTCGTACGGGCCGAAGCCGCAGATCTCGACGTAGGATGTGACGCCGATGCCGAGATAGCGGCCCTGCTTGCGCAGCTCCGCCTGCTCCTTGCGCATGCCGTCGTAGTCGATCAGTTCCATGGCGCGGTTGAGCGCCTTGTCGTAGTCGCCGGTGTCGTACTGGCGTCCGGTCAGCGTGTCGTAGGGGAACTGGTCTGGCTGAATGAAGTTGCGGCGGCGAATCTCGACCGGGTCGAGCCCGGTCTCGTCTGCCAACATGTCGACGATGCGCTCGATGTAGTAGGCGGCCTCCGGACGACCCGCGCCGCGGTAGGCGCCGTTCGCGCCGGTGTTCGTGTAGACGCCGATGACCTGGTAGTCGATCGCCGGGATGTCGTAGCAGCCGGTGGCCATGATCCACGTCGAGCCACCGAGGTCGAGGCCCTTCGGCCACGCGCCCTGGTCCACGTAGACCTTCACGCGCAGCGCGGTGATCTTGCCGTTTTCATCCGTTGCCGCCTCCACGTCCGCGACCTGGTTGCGGCCATGGCTGGAGGCGAGCATGTTCTCGGAACGGGTCTCGATCCACTTCACCGGTCGGCGCAGCTTCCAGGCGATGCCGGCGACGAGGTAATCCTCGTAGTAGGCGCCGATCTTCTGGCCGAAACCGCCGCCGACCTCTGGCGCGATGCAGCGGACCTTGCTCTGCGGAAGGCCAAGCGCCTTGGCGATCGAGTTGCGGTTCCAGTGCGGCGCCTGGGTCGAGGTCCAGACGGTCAGGCCATAGACAGGGTCTGGCGCGGCGGCGACCGCGCGCGGTTCCATTGGCACGGCGTTCAGGCGCGGCGTGAGGATGCGCTCCTTGATCGTGTGCTTCGCGTTCGCGAAGGCCGCGTCGACGTCTCCACCGCGCTGGCCACCGTGTCGAACGGCGATGTTGTTCTTGACGCGGTCGTAGAGCTGAGGCGCGCCGTCTTCCATGGCCGCAAACATGTCGGTCACGCTGTCGAGCGGATCGATATCGACCATGACCATCTCGGCGGCGTCCACGGCCTCGGCGCGGGATTCGGCGACGACGATGGCAATCGGCTGGCCGATATAACGCACCTTGCGCTCGGCAAGCGGGACGACCGGGGGCACGAAGATCTTGTCGGTGACTTCGTCCATGTCATCGGTCGTTTCGCCGGCGGCCTCGGTGGCGATGTCGACGAAGAGATCGCCCAGGTCCTCGGCGGTGTAGACGGCGACCACGCCGGGCATCCCCTTCGCGGTCTCGGTGTCGTAGCCCGTGATGTTGCCGTGGGGGTACATGCTGCGGACCACGACGGTGTAGAGCATGCCGGGCATCTGCACGTCGTCAACGTAGGTGGCGGAGCCTGTGATCAGCCGAGGATCTTCTTTCCGGCGGACGGTCGCGCCCACCATCTTGCTCATGACCATGTGCGAGTCACTCCTGTCTTCCCGTACCGGGGTCCCCGGGGATTACCGTGATGAACAGGGTCATGATCCACCGGGAGGGGGGAGGCGTCAAGGAAGAGTTCCGGGGGACCGGCTGCAACCCGTCCCCCGGAACCCGGAATGTTCGCTGTCGACATCTCCAACGATCAGCTCGTTGTGGCGTGCGTGCCGAGGCCGGCCGGTCCCTGCCGGGAGCGGACGAAGAGCGTGATCGCGATCAGTGTGACGATATACGGCAGCGCGACCATCAGGTCGGACGAGATCGGGAAGCCCGGGGTTGCCTGGCCCTGGATTTGGACGGCCTCCGCCGCGCCGAAGAGGAGCGCGGCGCCGAGCGCGCCGAGCGGCGTCCATCCGCCGAGGATCACGGCGGCGAGGGCGATGAAACCGCGCCCCGCGGTCATGTCCAGCGTGAAGTAGGAGAGATTGCCGATCGAGAGGAACGCGCCGCCGAACCCGGCCAGCACGCCGCTCATGACCACCGCGCCATAGCGGTAGAGGGTGACGTTGATGCCGACGCTCTCGGCGGCCTGCGGGTGCTCTCCCGCCGCCTGGTGATGCAGGCCGTTCTTCGTGCGGAACAGGTAGATATGCACGATGGGGACGAGCAGGAAGGCGAAGGGGACCAGGATGTTGACGCCGCCGATGACGTTCGGGAGGGTATCGACGCGGTCGCTGCCGCCCGCCTTGCCCCAGATGCTCTGGACGAGGAAGGCGGAGAGGCCGCCGGCGATGAGGTTGATCGCCGTGCCGACCACGATCTGGTCACCCCGGAAGGTGATCGACCAGATGGCGTGAACCAGCGCGCCCACCGCCGCCGCGAAAACGCCGATGAACAGTCCGGCCCATGCGCTGCCGGTCCAGTGCGATCCCGCGACGGCGAAGAAGGCGCCGGTGAGCATTAGCCCTTCAAGACCGATGTTCATGACGCCGGAGCGCTCGGAGAGCAGGCCTCCAAGCGCCGTGAAGAGCAGCGGCGTCGTCATCCGCAGGATCGCGGTGAGCAGCGCGACGGTGAAGAAATCTCCCATGTCAGACCCCTGTCTTCGTCGCGCGGTCGAGATCGCGGTCGGCGGCCCGGCGAGCGGCGGCGCGCCGGGTGAGACGGCTGCGAATCGCCGGAAGCCGGTTGACGACCTCCAGCGCGGCGATGGCGAGGATGATCAGGCCCTGGATGAGCTGCACGATCTCCTTCGAAACATCCGCCGACTGCATGGCCGGAGCGCCGGCGCTGAGGGCGCCGAAGAGCAACCCCGAGAAGATGATCGCGAGGGGATGGTTGCGGCCGACGAGGCCGACGGCGATGGCCGTGAAGCCATAGCCGGGCGGCGTTGTGTAATGTCGGCCGTGCAGCCCGAGCGATTCCCCGGCGCCGGCCAGCCCGGCGAGGATGCCGGAGATGATCATTGCGATGGTGATGGTCGTGCCCCAATTCACGCCGCCGAAGGCCGATGCTCCGGGGGAGAGGCCAACGGTGCGGACCTTGTAGCCGAAGCGGGTATGGAACAGGATCGCCCAGAGCACCAGCGCGGCGATGATGGCGATGACGATGCCCAGGTGCAGGCGGGTACCGTCCAGGATGCGTGGCAGGCGGGCGTCATCGACGACCTTGCTTGTCGCGACCATCGTCGGGTCGACCGGTAGCCAGCTGGATTGCTTCAGCGTCAGGTACGTGATGAGGCGAATCGCGAGGTAGTTCAGCATGATGGTCGTGATGACCTCATGCGCGCCGGTCTTCGCTTTCAGGATGCCCGGCAGCATGCCCCAGAGACCGCCGAAGACTGCCGACGCGAGAAGCGCCAGCGGAATATAGAGCACCGGCGGCAAGCCAAGGTCCCACGCGCCAACGACCGCGGCCGCGAAGCCACCGACGATCAGCTGGCCCTCGACCCCGATGTTGAACATCCCGGCGCGGGCGGCGATGGCGAAGGCGAGGCCGCCGAGGATCAACGGCGCGGAGTAGATGAGCGTTTCCGCGATCGCGCGGCGGCCAACGAAGGCGCTCTCCCAGAGGGCCTTGTAGGCGGCGATGGAATCGCTGCCGGAGACCTCCATGATGAGGGCGCCGAGCAGGAGCGCGACAAGGACCGCGGCGATGGACGCGAGCGGCGCGTACAGTGAGCTAGCTGTGGACTTCAGTCGCGTCTGCATCGTCGACCGTGCGCCCTCCCATGAGCAAGCCAAGCTGGGATCGGGACACCTGTCCACCCAGGAACTCGCCGGTAATCCGGCCCTGATAGAGCACGACGATGCGGTCGCTCAGGTCCAAAATCTCATCCAGGTCATATGAGAGCAGCAAGACCGCCTTGCCAGCGTCGCGCACGCGCACCAGCTCGCTATGGACGAACTCGATGGCGCCGACATCAAGACCGCGGGTCGGCTGGATCGCCAGGAGTACGTCGGGGTTGCGGTAGAGCTCGCGGGCGATGATCAGCTTCTGCTGGTTGCCGCCGGAGAGCGCGCGTGCCGGCGTTGACGGCGATGGCGCGCGGACGTCGTAGCTCTCCATCAGCGCGCGGGTTACCGATTGCGTCTTGCGGCGGTTGATGATGCCGGCGCGCACGAACGGTCCAGACTCCGTGTTGCCCAGCAACACGTTCTCCCACAACGGGAAGTCCAGCACGAGGCCGCGATGATGCCGATCCTCCGGGATATAGGAGAGGCCGGCGTCGCGGAAGCCGTTCGGGTCACTGTGCGTGACGTCGTGCCCGCACACCGTGATGGTGCCGGTATCGACATCGCGCAGACCGGAGAGGACCTCTACCAATTCGCTCTGGCCGTTGCCCTCGACGCCGCAGACGCCGAGGATCTCGCCACGACGGATCTGCAGGTCCTCGATATCGAGCGCCTGCTGGCCATGATTGTTCCTTCGCCCGCACCGCGTGCGCCTGCAGGATCGTCTCGCCCGGTGTGGCCGGGGTGCGGGACACGGTCAGAGAGACATCGCGGCCGACCATCAGGTCGGCCAGCTCCTGCGAGGTGGTGTCGCGCGTGTTGCGGATGCCGACCGTCTTGCCGCGGCGGATGACCGTCACATGGTCGCTGATCGCGGCGACCTCGCGCAGCTTGTGAGTGATGAAGATGATGGTGCCGCCGTCCTCGCGCAGGCGCTTGAGGATGCCATAGAGGTCCTCGATCTCCTGCGGGGTGAGAAGGGCGGTCGGCTCGTCCAGGATCAGGATGCGGCTGCCCTGGTAGAGCGCGCGCAGGATCTCGACGCGCTGCTGGAGGCCGACGCTCAGGTTCTCGACGCGCTCGCGCGGGTCGATATCGAGGCCGTAGGTATGCGCCAGCTCGGCGACCCGTCGCTCCGCCTGCTCACGGTCGAGCATCGTCACGTCCCCCTCGTTGCCGAGGATGATGTTCTCCGTGACGGTAAAGCGGGGGATGAGCATGAAGTGCTGGTGCACCATGCCGAGGCCGGCGTGCACGGCATCGCGCGGGCCGTTGAAATTGGCTGCTCGACCGTTGACGTTGATCTGGCCCTCGTCTGGCGTGTAGAGGCCAAAGAGGATGTTCATCAACGTCGATTTGCCGGCGCCGTTCTCTCCCAGGAGCGCGTGGATTTCGCCCTGCCGGACCTGGAGCGTGATGCCGTCGTTGGCGACGACGCCCGGGAACCGCTTGACGACGTCGAGCATCTCGACGGCATACGGCGCCTGGACGTGAGTGGGGATGTCGTTGGACATGGGCATAGAGGGCAGGGCGCGGAACTGCTCCCGCGCCCTGGGATAAGCGATGAGTCCTACGACGCCGGGGACGCAGCGGGGGATGCGCTCGCGCCGATCTGGCTCGGCGAAACCGGCTCAAAGGCCTCGAGCGTATCGTCATCGACCGGCGGGACGATCGTGCCATCGGCGATCGCGTTCGAGTAGGCGTCGATCGTGCCGCGGACGTTGTCCGGCACGTTCTCGTTGATCGCGCCGAGGCTCACGCCCTCGTCGGCGATGCCGAGGTTGTGCGCGCCGCTCTCGAAGGTGTCGTCCTGGACCATCTTGACCGAGTCGTAGACGGCGGTATCGATGCCCTTGATGACGGCGGCGAGCTGGAACTCCGCGCCGAGCTCCGACTGGTCCTGGTCGGCGGCGATGACGTAGAAGCCCTCGCCCTTCTCGGCGGCGGCGTCGAAGGCGCCGATGCCCGTGCGGCCGGCGGCGGCATGAACGATGTCCGCGCCGTTGTTGTACTGCGCGAGGGCGAGCTCCTTGCCCAGGTTCGGATCCTCGAAGTCATCGGCGTAGGCGATGGAGATCTCGATGTCCGGGTTGACGGAGCGCGCGCCGGCGACGTAGCCAACTTCGTAGCGCATCACCGGCGGGATGCGGATACCGCCGACGAAGCCAATGGTGTTCGTCTTGGTCGTCAGCGCGGCGATGGCGCCGGCGAGGAACGCACCCTCCTGCTCGCGGAACAGGAAGGAAACGACGTTGTCGCCTTCGACCTCGGTGTCAATGATCGCGAACTTCACGTCCGGGTACTGGCTCGCGACTTCGGTGACCGCGTCCGCGAGGAGGAAACCCACCGCGATCGCGAGATCGCCGGATTCCGCCGCGTCGGTGAGGTTCCGGACGTAGTCGGCGGCCGTCTGGCTTTCGAGAATATTGAACTCGACGCCCAGCTCTTCGGCGGCGCGGTCGCCACCAGCCTTCGCCATATCGTTGAAGCTCTCGTCACCGATGCCGGCCGTGTCAGTCACCATCGTCGCGACGATGGAGTCCTGGGCGCTTGCGCCGAGGCTGGAGAGCATCGGGGCGGCGACCGTTGCGCCGCCGGCGGCGATCAGCAGGCGACGGCGGTCGATTCGGTTCTCGAACAGCGTGGAAAGACCCATGAGTCTGTGTTCTCCTCGAGTCACAACCGGTCACATGGTGCGCCGGCAGGTGGTTGGAAAGCGTGTCCCGGGCTCGGGATACTGGCATAGTAACAATTGTGAACTGTGTGTGACGAGGCAGAGAACCCCCATATTAAAGCGAAGGAACGATCCGTTCATGTCATCTTTCGATATCCGCGCGAATCTCCCAAACGTCGTCCGCCAGGCTGAAGAGAAGCGCTCCAAGGTCATCGCCGCCGCGCCAGGACGGTCGTTGTGGCAGCTCACGACGCTGGTGACAGCGGCCCATGTGCGTCACCTGGCGTCTGGTGACGTGGTCGACGCCAACGTTTCGGCGGCGGTCTACAGCGCGCTTGACGCGGTCGGTCGTGCCCGCCCGGCTGAGGGCATAACGGCGAGCGCGACGGTGCGCGAGGTCGAGGAGCGGGTCGACACGCTGATCCCCCGGGAGATCGCCGGCGCGGCGACGCTCGGGGCCTCGCGCGTGGAGACGCTGGCGACGGCCCTGCGCCTGGAATGGCGGGCGGAGGCGGCTGATGTGCTGCGTCTCGCCACCACGTTCCGGGCGGCTCTGCTCGACCTCGCCGACGTCCACGCCGTGACGGTGATGGCGGCGGTATGGGATCGGCGCCCGGCGAACCCGACGACGCTGGCGCACTTCCTCGGCGGGGCGATCAGCCCGCTGGCGCTGGCCTCGACGCGGCTTGCGCAGGCGATTCCGTGGATCGACCGCTCGCCGTTCGGCGCGGGCGTGATGACCGGTGAGGTGATGGGCATGGAGCGCGACGAGGTCGCCACGTCGCTCGGGTTCGCCTCGGTCGTCCCCAACACGCTGGACGCCCTGGGAGCGGTGGAAGACCTCGTGATGCTGGCCGAGGCACTTGGCGCGAACCTGGCGGCCAGCCGGCGGCTGATGACGGAGTTGCTGACCTGGATCCGCACCGAGCCGACAAGCTTCTTCCTCGATGAGCAGTGGGAGTCGGCGCCCGAGCCGTCGATGCCGGCGCACACGACGTCGGCCCGGCTGGAGACGCTGGTGTTGGAGCTACAGGTCGCCGAGAGCGACGCCCGCGCGGCGGTTGATCTGCTGCGGTCGCTCCCATACGGCCCGCTCGGGGCCGCGTGGGATACCGTCGCCATGGCGATGGGGCGGACGCTCGCGAGCGCTGCCCAAGGGATGCGGGAGTCGACGGACGCGATCGAGGGCGCGCTGATCGTGAACCGCGCTTACCTGGCGAACCGCGCCGGCCGGATGTACACGACGGCGGCGGACCTCGCGCCGTTCCTGATGACGGAGGAGGGGTTGCCGCCGACGGCCGCGCGACAGATCGCGTCGCTGGTGACCTCGCGTCTGCGCGAGCAGAACCTGGAGGCAAGCGCCGTCACGCAGGACATCATCGACTCGGCGTCCGTGATGGTGATCGGGCGGGAGCTGAAGGTCGAGATGGAGACGCTGGGCCGCTATTTGGCGCCGCGCCGGTTCATCGAGCGGCGTGATGTGCTGGGCTCGCCCGCCCCGGAGCGGACACGCGCATGGCTCGCCGACGAGCGGTCGCGACTGGACGCGGACCGCGCCTCGATAACCGACCAGTCGAAGCGATGGGAGCGGGCGCTCTCCGCGCTGGAGGCGATGCTCCAGCAGGACGAGGAGTAACATCCACCAGATTGTTGCTGACGTGTTGCGCTTTCGCCGCCGCGTGTGATGCCTTCGTCACTCCCCGCAGCCTAGAGGCTGTTATGCACTTCACAGCACACTCAGGATGGGAAGAACCTGCTTCCACATGAGCATCGTGAAGGCGATCAGGTGAAACCCCTTCAGCACCTCAGCCAACCGCTCCTGATCGCGGGCCAGACGGCGGAACCGGCTCATCCAGCCGAAGTCCCGCTCGACCACCCAGCGGCGCGGCAACAGCACGAAGCCGCGCTTGACGTCGGGCAGCTTGACGACCTCCAGGGCGATGCCGTGGTCGGCCGCCGCCTGGCGTGGCGTCTCGCCGGTGTAGCCCTGGCATCGACATAGGCCAGCGTCACCGTCTCCCCGGTGGCGGCCTGCACGGCGGCGGCCAGCTCGGCGACCTGCGCCCGGTCCTGCGTCATTGGCCGGGGTGACGTGCAGCGCCAGCAGGTGGCCGAGCGTGTCGACGGCGAGATGGACCTTGGTCCCCTTGCGCCGTTTGGCCCCGTCCCAGCCGGCCCGGTCCCCACTTTCCGGCGTGCTCTGCAGCGTGCGGCTGTCGAGAATCATCGCCCTGGGCTGCGGGGCACGGCCCTCCCCGAGGCGGATCAGGGTGCGCAGGTCGGCGACGATCGCCGCGAAGACGTCGGCCTCGAGCCAGCGGCGGGTTTGCTGGTAGACGGCGTGCCACGGCGGCAGATCGGTGGGCATGAAGCGCCACTGGAGCCCGGTGCGGGCGATGTAGCGCAGGCCGTTGAACAGCTCGCGCAAGGGATGGTGGCGTTGCGGGGCGTCTTCGCGCATGAGGGTCAGGTACGGGGCGAGGAAGGCCCATTCCTCATCGGTGACATCGGAGGGGTAGCGGGGGCGGGGTGTCGTATCCATACCAGACGAGGGTACGACGCCCCACCCCCAAAGTGCATAACAGCCTCTAGGTTCCGGGCACGACTTGGTCGAAAATGGGAGGCGCTGGAGCGCGAACCAATTGGAGGCGCGGTAAAGAAGAAGGTGGTGAACATTTGGGATTTCCGTTTATTGAAGGTCTTCGAGAACTCGAAGCAGTCTTGGCAGACCGAGTTCCATACTCAGACGTCCACACTCACCCTATGGCTTTTCCTGAGGAGAACATTAGACAGCATCCCTAACCGGTGACAAGCGTTGCCGGTGCAGATATGATCGCAATCATGGAACTACGTGGAGCACAGATGTCCTGATATCCCCTTGCCGATGCCTGCGGTCTGCTCTGTGGCCGATCGGTGACCATACGAGACTGGAAAGGTAAAAGTCGTGTTTGACGCTAAGCAGACGAACTATGTTGATCTTCGAGAGTCGATTGGAATGCGGGCGCGGAGCCTCTTGGTGTGGTGCGGGGCTGGTCTGAGTGTGCCAGCAGGTCTGCCAACTTGGCAAGATCTGCGACTCAAGTTGACAGATGCTCTTGAAATGAAAGCGATTACTCTGGAACGATCGGGCAGGGAAAATCTGCTTGGAAAGGTCAGGCAGATTCGGTCTGAACCCAACCCTTGGATCGCGTTTGAACGACTTGAATCAGATTTGGGACATGCATCCTTCAGGACCAGGTTAGGAACCAGTTCAGGCCAGCAGCAACTGCTACGGTGCCCAAACTATATCGCCACATATGGCAGTTGCCGAACATGACCGGCGTTATCAACCTTAACCTCGATAGGTTAGCGACTCGAGGGTTTCAGGAGGAACTACCAGCAAGGACCTCGACACTGTATGAATTCGATAGTGGCTCAGTCGGGGGTCACGTGCGCCTCATAGGCAATCGCATGCCATTCATCTTTAACGCTCATGGCATTGAATCAAACATTGGTAGTTGGGTCTTTACCCATAGCAAATTGCGTTCGCTACAAGCAGACCCCGCGTATATCCATTTCATGGATGTTGTGCTTAGTACTACTACTGTGATCTTCATGGGTATGAGCGCCGACGATGTTGCAGTCGGTGGACATTTGGAAAGGCTGAAGCTGAGAACGTTGATCTAGACTCGCACTACTGGATAACTAATCGAAGCGACGCGACCACCGACAAATGGGCGGAAGGCTCAGGTCTTCGGGTAATCAGATATAGGAATCCTGATGGTCGTCACGAGGAATTAGAGGAGTGCGTCGCCGAGCTGACTTCCCATATCTCGGTTGATGAGCCAACAGTTAATGAGCCGGCCATTCATTTATCCAAGCTGTCGAAAAGTGAAACAGGCACTGAAAAATCGGTCGTTGATAACGAGCGCTACTCAGAGTTGACCGATGATGATCTGCGTTTGGCGCTGAACCGCCGTGCACTGGAGATTTTGCGCGAGGATACCGAATACAGTTTCGAACAATATAAACGATTCACCGATAAGTATGATGAGGAGATATATCGCGCTTGGTATGTAACTGATAAGCCGGGAGAAATTGTCTACTAGGCTATACACTACAGCAAAAGATTACCACCGGTTCCTTTGGTCAGGTCTATAAGGCTAGCGATTCCTCTGGTAACACGCTTGCAATTAAACTCCTCCGGCAAGAGATTCGGGAGAGTCCAGAGTTGCTTCAGTTCTTCCGTCGAGGAGTTCGAGCGATAGCATCCTCTCCGAACAAGAGATCTCCGGGATGGTGGAGTACAAAGAATCGTCAGCGATACCGGCCTTCGTTGTTATCGACTCGTTTGAAGGCGCGAACTTGTGGCAGGGCGTGAAGCGGGACGTATTGACGACTGGGAATCAATTCTTGACGTCTGCGTTGAGGTAAGTAGAGTGATTCGCTCGGCTCACTTCCTTCCTCAGCGGGTGCTTCATCGAGATCTACGGCCAGAGAATGTGATGCTCAGGCATTTCTGGACCGATCCGGCCTGGGATGTAGTGGTATTGGATTTCGACCTCTCATGGCATCATGGCGCATATGAAAAATCGGTAATGTATGGCTCGGGTACTGGAGGCTATTGGGCGCCAGAGCAAGTAAGTCGAATACCCGGGGTCTCTACTAGGCATGCCTCCGTAGATGCATTCGGTATAGGCATGCTTTGCTCCTTTGTGATCACTGGAGAGGATCCCGTTCCTAACAACCATCTGCACCGTGACTGGGCAAATACCATAACTAGGGCGGCCCGTCGAAAGCGTACGACTGGCTGGATGTCCCTCCCGAACCGTTTTTCGCGAATCCTACTGAATGCGACGCAAGACCGGCAGAACGAGCGCTGGGACGTGTCCCAAGTACACAACGAATTATCCAGACTCCAAGAGGCGAACAGAAACCCCTTGGAAGTGATGGACACTGATCTGATAGCGGAGGAAATGGCAGCCCGGAGCGGGGTACTGAACGCCTACCAGTGGGTGCACGACGAATTAACCGCAATGTACGACAGTCCTATAGGACTGTCTGTACGAGTGTCGGGGATACCCTCGAAACGGCAGATAATCGTAGAGTTGACCCAAAGCCAGATTGGGCACCAGCGCTGGCGTCGCGGTACTGATCGTCGTGCAACTGTTGAACTTGCCGCTGAGGCGCTGAAAACCGGCGGCTGGACGGTTCAAAGCACGCAAAGTCGCCAGATGGGGAAAATCATTGGTGCCTATGTCGACGTAGAGGATGCCGTGGCAGGTATGGATGCGCTGGTTTCTGCACTCGATAGCAGAAGCAGCTTCGAGCAGCCCAGATAATGCGACTTTCCCCAGATTGATCAAAATCGGAGAGTTCGAGGACCTCGAGCTAATCCTGCCGTCGCCCACTAGTGGTGTGTCAGGCATGATGTGCTGGTGGCAGGAGTGATGCTGAACTAGTGCGGATCGTCCCGTGTGGCAATCGCAGGAGACCCCGCCATGGCGTACCCGTATCGCATTGTCCTTGACCGATGAGCAGCGCGCCGACATTGCGCAGCCTGGTGGGAGCGGGCACCGCCCCGGCCCGGATGCTGACCCGCGCCCGCATCCTGCTCAAGGCCGACCACGGCGAGGGCGGTCCAGGCTGGTCGGATGCGGCCATTGCGGGCGCTCGACGTCAATCCCAGCACCGTGCTCCGGGTCCGGCGCCAGTTCGTCGAGCAGGGCCTGGCAGCGACCTGACCGCAAGCGGCCGGACCGGATCTATGCCCGGATCCTGGACGGGGAGGCGGAAGCGCGGTTGATTGCGACCTGCAGCACCCCGCCGGACGGCCAAGCCCGCTGGACGTCTCCGGTTGCTGGCCGACGAACTGGTGCGGCTCGAGGTCGTGGAAGCGATTTCGTATGAAACGGTGCGGCAGACGCTCAAAAAAACGCGGTGAAGCCCTGGTTGGTCGCGCAATGGTGTTTCGCGCCGACGGCGGACCCGGCGTTCGTCGCTCACGATGGAAGATGTCCTTGACGTCTATGCCCGACCCGTATGACGCAGCACATCCCGTGGTCTGCCTTGATGAGACGAGCCGCCAGCTGCTGGGCGAAACCCGGGAGCCGCAACCCGGTCCCCATGGGACAGGTCCGGCGCGCGCCTGATCCCGGAGTCTGTCCGCGGCGGCGTGGCGCAGCTCTTCCTGGTGACCGAGCCGCTCCGCGGCTGGCGGCACATCACGGTGGGCGCGCGGCGGACCCGGCAGGAGTTCGCCGCCGTGCATCAAGGCGCTGGTCGATGTCGCCGTATCCCGACGCCGAGCGCATCGTCCTGGTCATGGACCAACTCACTATCCACAGTCCCGCCTCGTTGTACGCGGCCTTCCCACCCGCCGAGGCCCGGCGCTTGGCGGCCAAGCTGGAGATTCACCACACACCGAAGCATGGAAGCTGGCTGAACATGGCGGAAATCGAACTCAGCGCCCTGGCGCGGCAATGTCTGCGCCAGCGCCTGCCGACGCAGGCGGCAATGGACGACGCAGTCACCGCATGGGCTGAGCGCCGCAACGCCGCCATCCAAACCATCGACTGGCAGTTCACCACGGCGGACGCCCGCGTCACGCTGCGCCGTCTGTACCCGGCATTTGACGCGTGACAGAGCACTAGGTTCCTTCTTGACGTTCCATGGCTACCAGAGAATGCCTTAAGGCGTGCCAACGCCATGAGCGCGGTGGTGGTGAACCAGGGACGCCATGCGGGGTCGTAGGGCGTGGGCCAACCGCCGTCGTCCTGTGCCTCCGATAGCAACTGATCTGTCCAGCGGGCGAGAAGACCGCCCGGCAAGCGGCGAACGAGGCCGGGACCGGCCGCGAGAGCATGGTCGAAGAAGTGACCGGCATCGCTATAGGCGGCCTGCTCGTCGGCGCGCACGATCCCCTCGGCGAGACTGGCGAGCCATGCGTCGCGCTCCGGCACATTCTCTACGCCGACGTATTCGACATAGGGCAGCATCCGGTAGAAATCACCGCTCCGCGCGTCATCGTGCGATGCCTTGTCGGCGAAGAGCCCTGCAACGCGCGACCGCATGGTATCGGTCGCGATCTCGAGAGGGATCGCGTTGCCGACAAGACAGCAGGCGGGGTTCAGGGAGGGGAACTCCCATCCGGCGAACCATGGCGCGAGCGGAGCGTCGTAGATCTCCGGCGCGAAGTGCCAGTCGCCGTCATCTGCCTGGTTGTCAGCGAGCCAGGTCAACAGTCGCGCCCGCATGGCCGCCGAGACGTCGAGATCGACGAGCCGCATGGCTTGCATTGCCAGGCGCGCGGCGAACGGGTTGCTGACGGGCGCCTGGATGTCGACTTCGAGGCCGTTGCCGAACCCGCCGTCGGAGTTCTGGTAGGCCGCGAGCGCGGCGACGATGTCCTCAGGTGCTCCGCCTCGCCACAGGTAGCGGACGATCGCGACGCCGAGCGGGTATCCCTCGTCCTGCAGGAAGCGGATCGCGGGGTCGACCAGCGCGTCCGCTTGTTCCAGCTGCGTTGGGGAGAGTACAAACGTTGAAGGCATGATGAGGCTATCCTCGTGGTTTGTCGGCTGGCGGAAACAGGCCGGATCAGCGGGAGCGGTGGCGCGTCCTCCCTTGCCGGTTTTGGAACACGTCGAGCGTCGGCTCCATGTCCGAGTTGAGCATGACCTGCCGAAGGCGCTTCGCCAGGTCCGCGTTGCCGGCCCGGTGGATTTGGTCGGCGATGTTCTCGATCAGCTCCTGAAGACGGTCCACCTCGGCGCGGAGCGTCTCGATCTCGCTCCATTCGTCCAGCGCTTCGCCGCCGCACCAGGTCCGGAGCAGGTCGAGGGCGGGGCGCACGCGGCGGATGTTGTCGGCGGCGTAAGCGTGATCGACCGGCATGCCGAACGGAAAGTGCGCCGTCGAGGCCAGGGCTTCGAGCTGGTCCTCTAGTATCTGGGTGCCTTCGAGCACATTTGTCGGATCGTGTTGGCAGTACCGCTTGGTGATCTCGACGGTTGCCACAAACGGCGCGCGATAGACACCGGCGCGGTCAACGTAGGCGTTCGGGAACTCCAGCAGCTCTTCCTCCGTCATGCCGATCGCTTCGGCGAACGACGGGAAGAATGAACTGGTTAAGACCCCTGGAGGCTCTTCGCCGTACCCCGGGGTGACGTAGTAGAGGGGGTACTCGAACGCCCCGTTCGCCACGGTGAGGACCGCTTCCAGCTCAAGGGTGCCGTAGTCGCCCCATGGCGTGTCATAGACCGCCTTCAGCTGGCGCTCGTCCTCCATGAAATCGGCCGCCTCCGTCCACGGGACAACCAGTCGCTGGAGGGGAACGTCCTCCTGCTCTCCCGCCTGCGGCCCCTCGACGTGACGGATCAGGACGCGGCGTTTTGCGGGTGGTGTCACGACCTCTACAGGCGAGAGGGGCGCGCAGAGTTTCCTGCCGACCCGGTATCCCCAAACCTCGCCCGGATTCGCTTTGGCCATCCTGAGGGCCTTTCACTAGTCGATCGCGGCGGCCTCATCGTCGGCGGTATCGATATCATCTTCCGCCGGGTCGCCGTTCTCGGCGGGCTCGGCTTCCTCATCGATCGGGGCGAAACCGAGCGTCAGCGACTGCTCGACGATGCCGCGCCGGATGAGGCGCTCGGCGTCACGGAGCCGGTAGCGCAACGGATGCTCCGGGATCACGTCGACCAGCATGTCGCGGACCTGGCGCATGAGGTCGATGGTCTTGTTGAACGTGATGACGAGGTCACCTTCCGAAAGCTCGATCGCCTCGCCGATCTGCGCCATTGTCCAGCCGCGGCACCAATGCAACGCGGGACCATAGAAGCTGGGGTTGTGGCCCTCGCTGATGAACAGCTTGAGGTCGCGCTCCTCGCCGACGATCTCGTGCTCGAGGTCCTCCAGACGGCGGCGCATGGTGACCAGACGCGGCGGAAGCGTGAATCCGTTGGTGTAGCGGAAGTCGCGGTCGAAACTGAACCACGAGAAGACTTCGGCGAGCTCTTCCGGCGCGAGTGCATCCAGCAAGCCCTGGTCGATCATCTCGCAGAGGATCAGGCCGTCGTTGTCGAAGATGTCGGCCAGCATGTCGGCCTTCTCGGTCGGGTAGCCGCGCTGCAGGTAGCCGAAGCGATGGAGGATGTCGCGGATACCGCGAATGATCGCGCGGATGCGGACGTCCTCGGCGTCGATCTCCCGCTCGAGGATCTCCGCCAGCGTGTTCTTCTCTTTCTCCAGCGCGTCGCGCTGTCGAAGGGAGCGTTGGTGCTGCTTGCGGGTCTTGGTATCGCGGAACGGGTGCTCGTTCTTGCTCGCGACGAGCTGGCGTTCCTGCTCGCGGATCTCCCGCAAATCGTCCGTAAGGGGGGCGATCTCCGACTCCGCCTGCTCGCGCACCAGCTCGCGGTGGGCCGCGGCGATCGCGTCGAGGTCCGGCAGGTCGAGCGCGTCGATCGCCGCGAGGACCGGGGCAATGGCCTCATCGCCCTCGGTGTTGATGTCCGCGATGGTCTCGTCGGACGGGTCCAGAAGCGCGTCCGGGAGGTCGACGCGTGTCGTGTCGTCGACATGGTCGATTTGGCGGTATTCGTCTAGCACATGGACCTTGCCGTCGGCGCGAGCGAGGAAGCTGCCGATACCAGCGGACGTGCCCCTTCCAAGGAAGACGGCCCAGCCAAGCTCCCGCGCGTGGACGACGAGGCCCGGACGCGTCGCGCGCAGGAGTTTGCGTAGGGCAAGCCGGCCTGGTTCCGTCCACGGTGTCGACGTGTCGGCCTCCATGCGCAGGGCGTCGATGGTGACCTGGAGGTCTCGCTCCTGCCGCTCGAGCGCCTGCAGCGAGCGGTTGATGCTCTGGTACTCCTCGTATAGCTCGTCCTGCCGTGCGATCTCTTCGGTATGCCCGGCGGTGAGACCGACGAGCTCCGCCTCGATCTCGACGATGTCGTGCTCGATGATGCGGATGCGCTGGCTTGTCTGGTACTGGGCGAGGCTGCGCTGCAGCATCTGGCGCACGCGCTCCCCGCGCGGCGGGTCCCACAGGTTCAGGACGGTGTTGTAGCGGATCGCGAACGCGGACTGCACCGGATGCAGCTCGCCGGTGGCGATCTCCATCGCCTCGCGGAACGGGACGATCGGGGAGTAGGGGATGACGACGTGGCCGTAGGCGTCCATGCCCCGACGACCGGCCCGGCCGGCCATTTGCTGGAACTCGTTCGGGATCAACGGGCGACGACGGCGACCGTCCCACTTCGACATGCGGCCAATGACCACCGTGCGCGCCGGCATGTTGACGCCGAGCGCGAGGGTGTCTGTCGCGAAGACGACCTGCATCAGCCCGCGCCCGAAGAGCACCTCGACGAGTTGCTTGAGGATCGGCAGGAGCCCGGCATGGTGGAAGCCGATGCCCTTGCGGGCCAGCCCGATCACGGTCTGGACCTGCTCCAGCTCGCGGTCTTCCGGCCGCATCGACGAGAGGTAGGTGTCGACCACGGCCTCGATCAGCTGGAGGCGGTCGGGTGTCGTCAGCTCCGGGCGCATCATCGCCAGCCGCTCGGCGAAGACCTGGCAATCGTTGCGGCTAAAGAGGAAGTAGATCGCCGGCAGGAGATCCTGCTCCTTCAGCACGTCGACAACCTCGTGGGGCTGCGGCTCGGCGCTCATCTCGCGCTGCATGCCGCCTGGCCGGCGAGGCTGGCCGCGGCGACGCCGCGCCTCCCCACCGACGTTGCCAAAATCGGCGACCTGAACGCCGTGATGGTCGATGACCTTGGTCAGCTCGCTCTCATGGAAGTAGTAGAGGGCGAGCGGTACCGGGCGCTGATTGTGCACGATGAGGCGGATCGGGCGATGCGTGCGGCTGATCCAGCCGGCGATCTCGCTCGCGTTGGTGACGGTCGCGGAGAGGCAGATGAGCTGGATATGGTCCGGGCAGAGGATGATCGACTCTTCCCAGGTTGTGCCGCGCTCGGGATCGGCGAGGTAGTGGATCTCGTCGAAGATCACCGTTTCGACGTCGTCCAGCTCCCACGGGCTCTGGAGGAGCATGTTGCGCAGGATCTCCGTCGTCATGACGATGATCCGCGCGTCGCGGTTCTCGGTGACATCGCCGGTGAGCAGCCCGACGTCGTTGCCATAGATGGCGCGGAGGTCGCGGAACTTCTGGTTCGAGAGGGCCTTGATCGGCGCGGTGTAGATGACGCGGTTGGCGCGGCGGAAGGCATCGTAGATGCCAAACTCGGCGACGACGGTCTTGCCGGAGCCGGTTGGCGCGGCAACCATCACCGAGTCGCCCCGGAGGAGGGTGCCGATCGCTTCCCGCTGGAACTGGTCGAGCGGGAAGGGGTAGAGCGCGCTGAATTGGTGGATCGCGCGGCGGATCTCCTCGGCGGAATCCTCGGGGAAGGTCCCGTCTCCGGCGGCGTCCTCGGGCTCGGTCGGGATGGGCGCGCGGTCGGACACGGTGGCGATGCTCCTGTTGCTGGTATCTGGCGCCGGGCGTTTCCCGGCGTGCTGGGCGGATCGGACATTCGGCCTGATTCAACGTACAGTATAGGCCTGAGCGGCCAGCTCCGGTGCTGGCCAAGGGGAGGAGCCCACGACGGATGCGGATCGGGATCAACGCGGCGCTGCAGAGCGCGCGGCACGGCTATCGCCAGACCGGCATCAGTCGGTACATCAGCGAGCTGGTCGACGGGCTGCATGGCGTGATGGCGCCGGAGGACCGGTTGCTGCTGCTTGGTCAGCGCCTCGGCGGCCTGCAGGACTCGCCGTCGTTCCGGATTCTCTGGGAGCAGACCGGCATGCCGGTGACGATCGCGGCGCAGCGCCTCGACGTTTTCCACGGGCCGATCAGCGTCGTGCCGATGGTCTCCCGCGTACCGTCGGTCGTCACGGTGCATGACCTCGCCTTCCTCAAGTTCCCGGGCCAGGTGCCGGCGAAGCGCCGCAATTGGCTGATCGCGGCGACGCGCCTGAGCGCGCGCAAGGCCGACCGGGTGATCACGATCTCGCAGAACACGAAACATGACCTGCAGGAGTGGCTCGGGCTGCCGGACGAGCGGATCGCGGTGATCCCGCTCGGGATCTCGCCCCACGTCCGCCGCGTCGAGGGCACCTCGCTCGATGTGTTTCGCATGAAATGGGAGCTGGACCGCCCGTATATCCTCGCCGTCGGGACGCTGGAGCCGCGCAAGAACCTGCCGACCCTGCTGCGGGCCTTCGCGAAGATTCGTGACCAGGTAGATCACCAGCTTGTGCTGGTCGGACCGGAGGGGTGGCTCACGGGCGAGCTCAAGTCGACGCTCGACGAACTGGCCCTGGGCGACCGGGTGCGCCTGACGGGCTTCGTCTCCGACGAGGAGCTGGGCGGCTGGTATTCCGGGGCGGACCTGTTCGCCTTCCCGTCGCATTACGAGGGGTTCGGCCTGCCATCAATCGAGGCGATGCGTTGCGGCGCGCCGGTGCTGGCGTCGAACACGTCGTCGTTCCGGGAGGTTGTCGGCGATGCCGGGGTGTTGATCCCGCCGACTGATGTCGACCTGTGGGCGGAGTCGATGCTGGCGCTGTTGCGGGACGAGGGCCGGCGGGAGGAACTGCGTGAGCGCGGGTTCGCCCGGGCGGAGCAGTTCTCGTGGCAGCGCACGGCACGGGAAACCTACGAGACTTACCGCGAGGTGGCCCGGTGAGCGAGCCCGGACACGAGCGCGTGGGGGATATCGGCGAGTTTGGGCTGATCGCTGCCCTGCACGCGTCGCTGCCGGAGAGCGTGCGTGCCAGCGACGCCGTACCGCTCGGGATCGGGGATGACGCGGCGGCGTGGCGGCCAACGCCGGGCATGACGTCGGTCATCTCGACCGATACGTTGGTCGAGCATCTCGATTTTCGGCTGGATTGGACCGACTGGCGCAGTCTCGGGCACAGGATGCTCGCGGTCAACCTCTCGGACATCGCCTCGATGGGGGCGACGCCGCTGCTGGTCGTCATCACGCTCGGGTTGCGTGGCGACGAGCGGGTCGCGGACCTGCTGGAGCTGTACCGTGGCGTGGCTGAGCTGGCCGGGCCGCATGGTGTCGTGATCGCCGGAGGCGACATCACCCGCACCGAAGGCCCGATCCTGCTCAGCCTGACGGCGATCGGGGAAGGCGAGCCCCTGCTGCGGCGGAACGGCGCCCGCCCGGGCGATCGGATTGTGGTGAGCGGCACGCTCGGCGCATCCGGCGCGGGGCTGGCGCTGTTGCAGGACCCGACGCTCCGTCGCCGCGCGACGACCGCGGACCTGCTGGTCGGCGCGCACCTGCGACCGAACCCACGCATTGCACTGGGGAAGCTGCTGGCGGCGAACGGCGTGCGCTGCGCGATGGACCTGAGTGATGGCCTGCTCGGCGACCTGCCGAAGGTCATGACGGCAAGCGGTGTCTCGGCGCGTGTCGATGCGCGAGAGGTGCCCGTCCTGCCGGCGGTGCGGGCGCTGTTCCCGGATCGTTGGCTGGAGCTGGCGATCCGCGCTGGCGAGGACTTTGAGCTGCTGGCGACGATGCCGCCGGATCTCCTCGACGCCCTGCACGGACCCGCCCAAGAGATCGGCGCGACGCTGACCGATATCGGTGAGATCGTGGCGCCTGGTGAGTCCGGCCCGGAGCTGCGCATGATCGACACCGACGGCGTGGAGCGGCAGGTGCCGTTCGGCGCGTTCGATCACTTCGGCTAACGTCTCCGCCCGTATGGCACCATTTCACAAAGAACAGACCGAGTTGCCCGGCCATTGTTCATGGTCGGGTTCGCCAGGATGAGTGACCCCGTGCAGACCAACCCCGACCTTCTCGACGCCATCCGTTCCCGCCGCAGTATCGGCAAGTGCAGCGATATCGTGCCCGAGCGCGCGTTGATCGAGCAGATCCTCGAGGCGGCGACCTGGGCCCCGAACCATAAGCAAACCGAGCCGTGGCGGTTCGTCGTACTCGCCGGGACGGCGCGTGAGGACCTGGGTGAGGCCATGGGTCGAGCCGCGGCCGCCAGGCTGGCGGACCCGGACGCTGCCCGGGCGGCTCACGAGAAGGCGGCGAAGAAACCGCTGCGCGCACCGTACGTGATCGCGGCCTACGCGATTCCGGATCCGGCATTGCCGCGCGTCGAGTCGATCGCCGCGACGGCGGCGGCCGTGCAGAACATGCTGCTTGCCGCCCATGCGCTCGGGCTCGCGGCGATGTGGCGGACCGGCGATCCGGTCTTCAGCGACGAGGTCCGCGCGTTCCTTAATGCCCCGGACGATGCCGAGATGCTGGGGACGATCTACGTCGGCTACCCGAACATGGCGTCACCCGTGCGCCAGCGCCGCTCGGTCGACGAGGTCGTGGAGTGGCGCGGGACGCCGGAGGGCGAGCGGTGAGCATTGCGGCGCGCGAGATCGAGGTGACCTCGGCGGAGGCGATGCAGGCGCTGGGCGAGGAATTGGCGTCGTCGCTGAAGATTGGCGATGTGCTGATGTTGCACGGCGACCTCGGCGCGGGCAAGACGACGCTCACGCAAGGCATTGCCTCCGGTTTAGGCGTGGACGGCGCCGTGCAGAGCCCGACGTTCACGCTGGTGCGCGAGCACCGGGCTCGCGAGATGATGCTGTATCACCTCGACCTGTACCGTCTTTCGGACCCGGAGGAATTGGAGAACCTGGGCTACGAGGTGTATCTCGATCCGGAGGACGGCGTGAGCGTGATCGAGTGGCCGGAGCGCGCAGGTGACTGGCTGCCGGAGCGATTCACGCTGGTGCGGATCGAGCATCTTGGCGGGGATCGCCGGCTGGTCCTGATCGAGCCTATCGGCGGTGCGTAAGCGATAACACGAACCGAAAACGGGCGGGCATCGCAAGATGCCCGCCCGTTTTTCGTGCTGCGTAATTCGCGTGGAGGACTAGCCCTCGATGGCCGCGATGGCCTCGAGCACCGGCTCCTTCTCGCGCTCGAGCTCGGCCGCGACGTTCGCGAACGACTCGGCAGCCGGGACGTTGTTGACGAGGATCTCTTCCCAGCCGCGGCCGATGATGACATCGCCGTTCGGGACCCACGGGCGGATCGGGTCCTGCATCTGCGTCTTCGGCAGCTGCTCGATCGCCGTGCGGTTGTTCGGGTGCTCCTCGAGGAACGCCTGGAACTCCTCGCTCTCGCGAGCAGAGTTGCGGACCGGCATGTAGCCGGTGTTCATCGCCCACATGGTGGCGTTTTCGGTGTTGGTGACGAAGGAGATGTAGTCCATCGCCGCCTGGATCTCCTCCTCGGAGGAGTCCGCCATCACCGAGAGACCGGAGCCGCCCGTCGGGCAGCCGAAGCCGACCGGGCCCTCGGGGATCATGGCCGTGCCGAAGTCCATCTGGGCCCCGGCGGTGATGCCCGCGAGCGAGCCGGTGGACTGGATGATCGCGCCAAGCGAGCCGGTGTTGAAGTCGGCCGAGACATCGTTCACCGCGGCCGCGCCGTAGCTCTGGACGAACTCGCGCATGAACTCGCCGCACTCGACGGCGCCACCCTCATCGATGAGGACGTTGAACTCATCATCCGAGTAGTTGCCGCCGAAGCCCCAGACCGGACCGTGCATGAACCACGCGCCGTACCCGGCCGCCGAGCCAAACCCGAACGACGCGGCGAGGTCGCCCGCTTCGACGAGCGCCGGGCCGTTCTCCCGGAACGACTCCCAGGTCGCGAAGATGCTCTCGTCCAGCCCCGCCTTCTCCAGCGCGGTGCGGTTGAAGTAGAAGAGTGGCGTCGAACGGGCGAATGGCACGGCCCATTGGCCACCGTTGCGCTGGTACTCGGAGAAGAGCTGGTCCTGATAGTCCTCCGGGGTGTCGACCATGTCCGTGAGGTCGACGAGCGCGTTCCGGAGGTAGAGCATCGGCCACCAGACCTCCGAGAACACCGCGACGTGCGGGATGTCGCCGCTGGGCATGCCGGTGAGGACGGCGTTGCCGAGCTCCTCGTAGCTCGGGTAGATCGACGCGGTCACCGTGACGCCGTTGCTCTGGGCGTTGTAATCCTCGATCAGCTTCGCCTGGGTTTCGCCGTTCACGCCTGAGCCGAACGCCGTCCAGAGGATGACTTCAGTGTTGCTGCCCTGCGCCGAGATGAGCGCCGGCGCCGAGAACATGGTGCTGGCGGCGCCGAGCGCGGCGGCACCGGCCGTACCCTTGAGAAGTGAGCGACGATTGATCCCTGCCGTCATGTGTTGATCTCCCTGGTATGTCGAACGTTCGAGCTCTCCATAGGCACCACCCTGATGCCCATTGGCTCCTGTATGGAAGACGCGAGTGACGCCCGGTGGGCCGGGACATCATTTCGCGACTATGGAAAATGACGATCATTGCACGCCAGCAGCGGGGCCCAAGGGGAGGGCGGGCATCGGTTGACGCCCGCCCTCGTCCATTGCACCGCCTGGCGGTACGTTGTTCGGGTCTAGCCCTCGATGGCCTGGATGGCTTCGATCACGGGGCCCTTCTCTTCCTCGAGGGTCGCGGCGACTTCGGCGAAGGCATCCTGCGCCGGTGTGCCGTTGACGAGGATCTGCTCCCAACCGCGGCCAATGATCTGGTCGCCGTTCGGGATGAAGACGCGGGCGCTGTCCTGCGCCTGGGTCTTCGGCAGCTGCTCGATGGCCACCTTGTTGTTCGGGTTCTCTTCGAGGAACTGCTGGTACTCGTCGCTCTCGACGGCGGACGTGCGGACCGGCATGTAACCCGTCGTCATCGCCCAGTACGCGGCGTTCTCGGTGTTGGTGCTGAACGTGATGAAGTCCATCGCCGCCTGCTTCTGCTCGTCCGAGGCGTCGTTCATGATGGAGAGGCCGGAGCCACCGGTCGGGCAGCCGAAGCCTTCCGGACCTTCCGGCAGCATCTTGGTACCGAAGTCCATCTGCGCGCCGGCGGTGATGCCGCCGAGCGCACCGGTCGACTGAATGACGGAGCCGAGTGCGCCCGTCTGGAAGTCGGCGCTGACGTCGTTGACGGCGGCGGCAGAGCCGGACTGCACGAACTCGCGCATGAACTCGCCGCACTCGACCGCGCCGTCCTCATCAATGAGGATGGTGAAGTCTTCGCTGGAGTAGTTGCCGCCGAAGCCCCAGACCGGGCCCTGCATGAACCACGCGCCGTAGCCGGCCGCCGAGCCGAAGCCGAAGGCGGCGTCGACGCCACCGTCAGCCACGAGCTTGTCCGCGTTCTCGCGGAAGGTGGTCCAGTTGTCGAAGATGCTCTCGTCCAGCCCCGCCTTCTCGAGGGCGGTGCGGTTGAAGTAGAAGAGCGGAGTCGAGCGGGCGAACGGGACGCCGTACTGGCCACCGTTGCGCTCGTACTCCTTGTACAGCGACTGCACGTAATCGTCCGGGTTCTCCACCATGTCGGTCATGTCCGCCAGGGCCGAGCGCAGGTAGAACGTGAACCACCAGACGTCGGAGAGCACGGCGACCTGCGGGATATCACCGCTCGGGAGGCCGGTGAGGACCGCGTTCGCGACCTCTTCATAGCTCGGGTAGATCGACGAGGTGACGGTGACACCGTTGCCTTGGGCGTTGTAATCCTCGATCAGCTTGGCCTGGGCCTCGCCGTTGACACCGGACCCGAAGGCCGTCCAGAGGATGATCTCGGTGTTGCTGCCCTGCGCCGAGATCAGCGACGGGGCGGAGAAAACGGTGCTGGCGGCGCCGAGCGCGGCCGCACTCTTCACGAGCGAGCGACGATTAATGCCTGTCGTCATGTGACTGACTCCTTCTGACGTCGAATCGTTGAGCTGTGTAGCGAACACCACCATGGTGTCCCTCGGCTCCAGTATGTGGAGACTGCCCTGCACCGGCAGCACAGTCATTGTAGGGGTCCTGAGACGTCATAATGATCGGTCATTATTAACGTCTCGTCAATTACCCCTTGGTCGCTCCCGCCGTCAGGCCGGCAATGATGTAGCGCTGCAGGAAGACATAGACCAGGAGCATCGGCGCGACGACGAAGGTCGTGCCGGCCATGATCACGCCCCACTGGTTGGCGCCCTCGGCGTCCATCAGGAAGCGCAGGCCGACGGTAATCGGACGCATCTCCAGGGTGTTGGTGATGATCAGCGGCCAGAGGTACTCGTTCCACTTGCTGACGATCGAGATGAGGGCAAACGTGATGACGATCGGCTTGGCCATCGGCAGCATGATGTTGATCATCGTGCGGATGTGGCCGGCGCCGTCGACCTTGGCGGCGTCCATGACCTCACGCGGGAGGCCCATGAAGCCCTGGCGCATGAGGAAGGTGCCGAAGGCCGTCGCCGCGCCCGGCAGGAACACGCCCTGATAGGTGTTCACCCAGTTGTCATCGAGGTTGAAGATGTCCTGCACGTAGATCGCGAGGAAGCGGTAGTTCGGGATGATAACGACCTGCGACGGCACCATCAGCGACGCCAGGACGACGAGGAACAGGATGTTCTTGCCGGGGAACTTCAGGAAGGCGAACGCGTAGGCGCAGAGCACGCCGAACACGATCTCCATCCCGGCGCCGGCGACCGTGATGATGATGGAGTTCAGGTAGAACCGGCCGAACGGGACCGTGGTCCACGCCTGGCTGTAGTTCTCCCACATCGCCGTCGACGGCAGGAACTGGTTCGGGTTGTAGATATCGTTCAGCGACTTCAGGGAGCCGGAGAGCATCCAGAACAGCGGCACGCCGATGATGAGGACGACCACCAGCATCGCTGCGTAGCCAAGGAGTTTCGTTGGGGTAAATCCGCGACTATCCACCGTAGTGCACCTGCCTCCGCTCCCACACAGTCTGGCCGATCGTGACGACCAGCATCAGGATGAACAGGACGACGGCTGCGGCCGCTGCCCGCTCGTGGTTTTGCGCCTGGAACGCTTGCTCGTAGACGTAGTAGACGAGGGTTGTGGTGGCGCCGGCCGGGCCGCCGCCAGTCATGATGTCCTGGATGTCGAAGGCCTGGAAGGTCGACAACACCGAGGTCACCATCAGGAAGAACGAGATCGGCGACAGCATCGGCAGGGTCACCGAGCGGAAGCGCCACCAGGCGCTCGCGCCGTCCAGCTTGGCCGCCTCGTAGAGATCCTTCGGGATGCCCTGCAGACCGGCAAGGAAGACGACCGCGGCGAAACCGAGGTTCTTCCAGACATACACGATGATGATCGCGGGAAGCGCCCAGGACGAGCTGTCGAGCCAGTTCGGCGACGGGATGCCGACCGATTCGAGGATGGTCGAGAGCAAGCCATAGCGCGGGTTGAAGATGTACGCCCAGACGAGGCCAATGGCGGCGCCGGAGACAAGGTAAGGCGCGAAGACGAGCGCGCGGACGGCGGTGCGCCCCTTCAGCTTCTCGTTCAGGAGCAGCGCGATGACCAGGCCTAGCCCGAGCGTGCCGACCACGCTGGCGACGATGAACACGCCTGTGTTGAGCGCCACCTGGCGGAAGTCGCGGTTCCCGAAGAGCCAGTCATAGTTGTCCAGCCCCGAGTATTGGGATGTGCCGAGGAACTGGTTCGTGGTGAACAGGCTGAGGCGGAAGTTCTCGAACAGCGGCCAATAGGTGAAGACCACCAGGAACAGGAAGTTCGGGAAGATGAAAAGTAAGAAGAGGAACCACTCCTTACTTAGCAGCCCTCCCATCCTGGCTTTCGGTACGTGGAATGCCCTGTCCGAATATGGCCCCGATACCGCGATCGAGGGAGACGGCGAGGTACTCTCTTTCGCCATGCGTGGTCCTCTATATATTCCCGGGCACGCCAAGACCGTGGTCGACTGTTCCAACCGCTTGGCCTGCCCCATCCGACGTACTATGTGAGCTGGATTTTGCCCGGACCAGCCGTCCCGGGGCAACGCATCGAAAGCGAAGTGTACGCCACCGTTCATGCCGTTCGTTGTCGCAATTGTTAAGATTGTACTGGACCATGGGAGACACGGCCACCGACATGCAGCATCTTTCTCAGGACATCACGAGCGGGCCAAGCAGCGCCGTTCTTGCCATTGACACCTCCACGGGGCAAGCCGGGCTGGCCCTCGGTTTGCCGGATCGCACGCTTACGCGCTCATGGGCGGCGGGCCGCACCCAGACGACGAGCATCTTGCCGGCGATCGACGAGATGCTGCGCGAGGCAGGTCTCTCGCCCGGTGATCTTACCGCCGTCGCCGTCGCGACGGGGCCGGGCACGTTCACCGGCTTGCGTGTCGGGCTGAGCGTCGCCAAGGGCATTGTGCTTGCCCGTGGTGTCCCGCTCGTCGGTATCCCGACGCTGCGGATCGCGGCTGCCGCGGTCGACGACGCGGATGATCTCGTCGCGGTGCTGCCCGCCGGGCGAGGACGGGTGGTGTGGCAGCGGTTCACGTCGGGCGAGCCCGACGAGGCCCGCAACACGACGCTGGACGACCTGGTTGCCTGGCTCGGCGAGCATCCGGGCACGGTGCTGGCCGGTGAGATCGAGGAGGGGCAGCGCGAGCGCGTTGACTCGCATCCGCATCTGCGCCTGGCATATCGGGACCCGGCGATCATGATCCGCATCGCGCGGGAACGGCTGGCTGCCGGGCAGGTCGACGACCCGGTGACGTTGGAGCCGGTCTATCTGCATGGCGTCGTCGTGCAGTCCGGCCCGGTGCAGGACCGGTTGCGTCGCAAGGGCTCCTGACGCCGCCCTTTCTGGCCACCTCCGGGATGCTCGGGGATACTTGACTATGCAACGCCGTCGCGGAGCTGGCCATGCGCCGGCACGCGGCATCAACCCTATCGCCACGAAAGGTTGCTCTTTGGAAACCGTCAACACCGCCCCGGCCGAGGATTTCGCGCCGGGCATCCAGTCGGTCGACGACCTGGTGCGGATCCTCGAATCGCAGAACTACATCGCCGACCGCAGCCTTGCCACCACGCTCTTCCTCACGCTCAAGATGGGCAAGCCGCTCCTGCTGGAGGGCGAGGCCGGCGTCGGCAAGACGGAGATCGCCAAGGTGCTCTCCGATGCCCTCGATACGCCGCTGATCCGCCTCCAGTGCTACGAGGGGCTGGACGCCAACTCGGCGATCTACGAGTGGGACTACCCGCGCCAGATGCTCTATCTCCGCACGCTGGAGGCGACGAGCGAGATCGACCAGGCAACCGTGCGCCGGGACATCTTCAGCGACGAGTTCCTGCTCAAGCGGCCGTTGCTGCAGGCGATCGATGCCGCCCACGATCGCTCGCCCGTGCTGCTGATCGACGAGCTGGACCGCGCCGACCAGGAGCTGGAGGCGTTCCTGCTCGAGATCCTGTCCGACTTCCAGGTGACCGTGCCGGAGCTGGGGACGATCCGCGCGGAGCATCGGCCGATCGTGATCCTGACCTCGAACCGCACGCGCGAGATCCACGACGCGCTGAAGCGACGCTGCCTCTACTTCTGGGTCGACTTCCCCTCCTATGAGAAGGAGCTGCGGATCCTGAAGGCGAAGGTCCCTGGCGTGCCCGGGCAGTTGGCCGAGCAGGTCGCCCGCTTCACGCAGGGCCTGCGTGAGGTGGACCTGTTCAAGTCGCCGGGCATGGCCGAGACGCTGGATTGGGCGCAGGCGCTTCGCGCGCTTGGCACGCACGAGCTGAACGACCAGGTGGTCGAGGACACGCTTGGCGTGATCCTGAAATACCAGGAAGATGTCGACCGGATCAGCGGCGAGGTTGCCGCGCGTCTGGTCAATCGGGCGGTCAATGCAGCAGCCAACTAATGGACAGGTAGATGCCGTTGCGCCCGTTATCGGGCGCAACCTGATGACCTTCGGGCGCCGCCTGCGCAAGGCGGGCCTGAAGGTCGGCACCGGCAAGATCATCGAGCTCTTCGATGCGATGCTCGCGGTCCAGCTCACGCGGAAGGACGACGTCCACGCCGCCGCGCGAGCGGTGCTCGTCAACCGGCCGGACCAGATGACCGCCTTCGACATCGAGTTCGAGCGGTTCTGGCGGGACCTGCGCACCCAGGCGGCGCCGCTGTTCGACCAGCGCACCGAGGACGAGGTTGGCGGCCCCCCGCCAGAGAACCGGCAGGAGTCGAGCGACGAATCCCGCAAGCCCCAGGAGACGGAAGGCGAGGGGGAGGACAAGCTCTCGCTCAGCGTGCAGGGCTCGGAGGATATGCCGGACGCGGACGACTCGGAGGACTACGAGTCGCCTCCGGAAGACGTCCTCGTCTACTCCTCCAGTGAGGCGCTGCGCAAGAAGGATTTCTCGCAGTTCTCGCCGGACGAGATCGCCAGGGCTCGCCGGTTAATGGAGCGGATGCACTGGAAGCTCGGGACACGCAAGACGCGTCGACGAGAGCGGGCGAAGCGGGGCGAGTTCATCGACCAGCGCACGATGCTGCGCTCGTCGATGCGGCACGGCGGTGTCCCGGTCGAGCTCAAGTACCGGCGACGGCGCGAGAAGATGCGCCCGCTGGTGCTGATCTGTGATATCTCCGGATCAATGGACCGCTACTCGCGCATCCTGCTCCAATTCGTGCATGCGCTCGAGTCGGGGCTCGACAACGTCGAGGTGTTCGTCTTCGGCACGCGTCTGACGCGGATCACCCGCGAGCTGCGGAAGCGCAACGTCGATCGGGCGATCGAGGATGTGGTCAATGCCGTCGACGACTGGTCGGGCGGGACGCGCATCGGCGAGGCGATCCGGGAGTTCAACTACCGGTGGAGCCGCCGCGTACTGCGCTCGAACGCCACGGTTGTGATGATCAGCGACGGCTGGGATCGCGGGGACCCATTCCTGCTGGGTGAAGAGATGGCGCGGCTCCAGCGTTCGTGCCGTCGCCTGATCTGGCTGAATCCGCTGCTCGGCGCGCCGGGGTACCAGCCGTTGACGCAGGGCATCCGCGCGGCGCTGCCGTACGTGGACTATTTCATGCCGATTCATAACCTCAAGAGCCTGGAGGCGCTGGCGGACCTGCTTGGATCGGTGGATGACGCGCCGCCGTTGCGCCGTCAGCAGGGCGCGGAAGCGTTCCGGCACGGGAAGAAGTCGATAGAGAGGTAGTCGCGGCCTCCACAGTTGCCGGCGTCGCGCGCTGAAGACCCCGGCCACCATGGGGCCGGCAGGTGGCACAAGTAACAGCACGTCATCCTGAGCACCGCGAAGGATCCAACGCGAAGCGGCGGTCGCATCCGGGAATCTGCCGTCGAACCAATCACGGACGTCGCTAGGGCTTCTGGCCGAATATCGACATCTTGACTGCGCTTCGCGTAGGGTTCTTCGCTTCGCTCAGAATGACGGAAATTACACAGGAGGCAGATATGAGCGAATGGCCGCCGGAAATCGATAAGTGGCAGGGCGAGGGCAAGAAGGTCGCGATTGCGACGGTGACGAAGGTCGAGGGCTCCGCGCCCCGGCCGGTTGGCGCGCGGCTGGCGGTGACGGCGGACGGCGAGATGGCCGGCTCTGTCAGCGGCGGTTGTGTCGAGAGCGCGGTTGCGCTGGAGGCGCAAGAGGTCCTGGCGACCGGTACGCCGAAGCTGATCCGCTACGGCATTAGCGACGACATGGCGTGGGACGTTGGGCTTGCCTGCGGCGGCACGATCGAGGTCTTCGTCGAGCCGGTGGAGGACGAGGGTCGATGACGTCGTTTGCACGCGTGCGCGAGCTGGTCGACAGCGACGTGCCGGTCGTCCTCGCGACGGTCGTGCGCGGAGATGCGCTCGGCCGGCGGATGCTCGTCATGCCAGAGGGCGTCGAGGGCTCGCTGGCTGACGCGGCTTTCGACAGCGAGGTTGCGACGGTGGCGCGGGAGCTCCTGGCCGTCGAGCGGTCGGAGACGCGCGAGGTAGCGGGGCAGGACGTCTTCTTCGATGTGCACCCGCTGCCGCAGCACCTCGTTATCTTTGGCGCGGTCCACGTCGCCCAGCCCTTGTCGCGCTATGCGCAGGACCTTGGCTTCCGCGTCACGGTTGTTGATGCGCGGACAGCGCTGGCGACCGAGGAGCGCTTCCCGAACGTCGACCGGCTCCTGCGTGCGTGGCCCAAGGAGGCCTTCCAGCAGCTCACCATTGGTCGAAACACGTGGATCGCGATCCTCACGCATGACCCGAAGTTCGACGAACCGGCGATCCTCGGCGCGTTGGAGACGGAGGCGCGCTATATCGGCGCGGTGGGCAGCCGCAAGACGAATGCTGACCGCCGGGAGCGCTTGCGTGAATCCGGGGTGTCCGAGGAGGACCTGGCCCGGCTCCACGGTCCGATCGGTTTGAATATCGGCGGTCAAACGCCTGAGGAGATGGCAATCTCCATCCTGGCCGAGATGATCGCGATCCGCTACGGACGGGATGGCGGCATGCTGCGCGAGGCGTCGGGCTCCATCCGGGGCGACGTCCGGTGAGCCGGATCGCCGGTATCGTGTTGGCGGCCGGACTGTCGCGCCGCCTTGGTCGCCCGAAACAGTTGCTCCTGCTCGATGGGCGCCCGGTCGTCCGTCATGTTGTGGAAAAGGCCATGGCCTCGTCGCTGGACGAGGTCATCGTCGTCCTGGGCGCACAAGCGAAAGCCGTGCGGGACGCGTTGGCCGGGGTCCCGGTCCGGTTCGTCGTCAATGAACGATATACGCACGGGCAGGGGACGTCGATCGCGGCCGGCGTCGCGGCGCTCGATGCGGACATCGATGCGGCGGTGATCCTGCTCGGGGATCAGCCTGAAGTCGCCGTCGAGGCAATCGATGCCGTCGTTCGCGCGCGGCACGGCGGCGCCTCGATCGTCATGACGGCCTACGACGACGGTCGGGGGCACCCTGTCCTGTTTGGGCGCGAGCATTTCCGGGCGCTTGCCGCGCTCGAGGGCGATACCGGTGGCCGCGAGGTCATCCGGCGCCATTCGGATGACGTTGTGGTCGTCCGGATGACGGGCCCTGTCCCTCCCGACATCGACACCGAGGCCGATTGGGCCGCGCTGAGCGAACGGGCCGGTGGTATGCGCATTGCGCCGTCCCCGGTACGGTCGCCGGGCTCGCATCAGGGCCGGCGCGAAGGAGGACAGAGCATGGATACCAGCAAGATTACCGAGCACATGTCGATCGTCGGGTCCGACCACACTGATGTCGGGACGGTCGATCATCTCGATGAGCAGGACATGGTAAAGGTCACCAAGGACGAGTCGGGAAACCATCACTGGATCCCGGTGGCGTGGGTTGCGCGCGTGGACGAGCATGTGCATCTTGACCGGCCCGGCGCGCAGGCGAAGGAGGAGTGGTCGACCTCGCCACCGAAGGCGCTCGAATCGCCGCAGTAGCACGGCGCCGAGAATTGAACCGCACCTGGAACAGGTCACCACGCGGCCGCGTGGTGACCTGTTCCTTGCCCCGATGCTGATTGGCGCTCGCGTTAGCGACTCGTGTATCCGCCGTCGATTGGCAGGCAGACGCCGCTGATCATGCTCGCGCCATCGCTCAGGAGGAAGACAATCGGGGCCGCGATCTCGTCTTCCGTGGCCCACCGCCCCAGCGGCATTTGCTCGAGGAATGGTCCTTCGATGTCTGGACGGCCCCAATACCATGCCGACATCGGCGTCATGACCACCGTCGGATTGACGCTGTTGACGCGGATGCCATGCGGCCCCAGCTCCAGCGCCGATACGCGCGTGATGTTGTCGACGGCGGCTTTGGATGATCCATAGGCGATGTGTCCCTTCAGCCCAACGAGTGACGCCTGGCTGGAAACATTGACGATCGCGCCGCCCCTGCCAAGACGGATCATCTCCCGCGAGGCGTACTTGGTGACGAGCAGGACGCTGCGGGCATTGATCGCCATGACCTTGTCGAAGACGTCTACGTCGGCATCCTGCGGCGTCTCGATTGCTCCGCCCCATCCCCCACAGTTCACCACGCCGTAGAGATCGAGTCCTTCAATAGCCTCCCGAACGCTCCCTTCGTCGGTCAGTTCGAAGGGGAGCGAGCGTGCCCCGGTCTCGTCGGCAAGCTGTGCCAGTGCCGCTTCATTGCGACCAGCGGCGATCACATCGGCTCCGGCGTGGACAAGCTGGCGCACGGTAGCGCCGCCGATCCCTCCGCTCGCACCCGTCACGAGAATCGTGCGTCCGTCGAATCCAGCCATCTCGTCTCCTCCATGTAGGCCCGGCGTGCTGATGGGCCGCCTGGTCTGATCGATCCTGTGCCGTTTTCTCGCCATTCCAGGCCAGTATATGGTGACGCGCTGCGATCACCATCCATCACATCGCCGCATGAGCGCCTGGTGTCCTGATCCGTGTCGGTATACGGTGTGACGAGCGACACTACTCGCAATACCGTCAATGAAAGGCTTGGTCATGGTGCTCCTGCGTGAAGCGACCCTCTCCACGATCTCTCCACCTGTGCAGGTTCCTGACTACGACCGCTCCGCGATCCGGGCCGGGATGGTGCATTTCGGTGTCGGGGCCTTCCACCGCGCACATCAGGCGATGTACATCGACCGCCTCCTCGGCAATGGACATCACGACTGGGCGATCACCGGTGTTGGCGTGCTGCCGGGTGACGCGGCGGTGCGGGACGCGCTGGTGCCGCAGGACGGGCTCTATACGCTCGTGACCAGCGCCCCGGACGGGACGACCGATGCGCGGGTGATCGGTTCGATCCGCGAGTACCTCTATGCGCCAGACGATCCGGAGGCGGTCTTGGCGCGGCTGGCCGATCCGGCGACGCGGATCGTGACGCTGACGATCACCGAGGGCGGGTATAGCGTCGACGACGCGACCGGCGAATTCGCCCCGCAGGATGCGCTGACGCTCGGTGATCTCCAGTCGGACGAAGGAACGCCGTCCAGCGTGCTTGGGTATCTCGTCGCCGGGCTCGCGCGGCGGAAGGATGCCGGAGTCGCGCCGTTCACCGTCGTCTCCTGCGACAACATCCAGGGGAACGGCCACGTCGCGCGGACGGCGGTGCTGGGGTTCGCCGAGCGAAAGGATCCGGCGCTTGCGACGTGGATCGCCGACAACGTCGCGTTTCCAAGCTCGATGGTCGACCGCATCACGCCGGTGACCACGGACGAGATCCGCGAGATGGTGAGGGAGCGATATGGGATCGAGGACCGCTGGCCGGTGCGCGCCGAGTCGTTCGTTCAGTGGGTGCTGGAGGACGACTTCCCGGCCGGACGGCCACCGTTCGAGGACGTTGGCGTGCAGATGGTCGCCGATGTGGTGCCGTATGAGCTGATGAAGCTGCGGCTGCTCAACGCCTCGCACCAGGCGATCGGGCACCTGGGCATCCTCGCTGGCTACGAATGGGTGCATGATGCCGTTCGCGAGCCGGTGTTCCGGGATTTCCTGCTGGACTACATGCGCCTGGAGGCGATCCCGACGCTGCGCCCGGTGCCGGGCATCGACCTGGACGCCTATTGCCATGAGCTGATCGCGCGCTTCGGCAACGAGGCGGTGCGCGATACGCTGGCGCGGCTGGTAGTCGACGGGTCGGACCGCATCCCGAAGTTTCTCCTGCCGGTGGTGCGGGAGCAGCTTGACGCCGGCGGGGATATCCGGCGGTCGACGCTCGTGCTGGCCGCATGGAGCCGGTTCCTGGAGGGGCGCGACGAGAACGGCGACCGGACGCCGATCAACGACCGGCGCGAGGCTGAGCTCGTCGCGGCGGTGCGGATGGAACAGGTCGAGCCGGGCGCGTTCCTCGATTATGCGCCGGTCTTCGGGGATCTGGGGTCAAATGCCCGGCTGCGCGAGGCGTTTGTCGCGTCCCGCGCGATGTTGGCTGAGCGCGGTGTCCGGGAGACGGTTGCGGGAGTCGAAGGCTCGGCAAAACGATGATCGTCGCCCTGAGTGGAGCGTCCGCCTCGATGCGTCCTATGCTCCGCCCCCGCATCAGACGTCATCCCGACCAAGCGGACCGCGGAGCGGGACGTGAGCGTGGAGGGATCCGTGTCGTTCTCGCTTGACATGAGTTGGGGCTGGCACAAGGATCCCTCGACACGCGGCCCTGCCCTTCGGTCAGGTCGCGGCTCGGGATGACGATTTCTCGCGACGTTGTCGGACAAGACAACGTAGACGCTCTACCTCTTCGCTCGATCAGAATGACGATGATTTCTCCTGGGAACCGGCGTGTACGGCTCGCTACGGCACGAGGACGGCGCGGCCGGTGATCTTGCCGTCGCGGAGCTCGTCGATGACGGACTGGGCGTCGTCGAGCGGGCGCTTCGAGACCGGCGGGGCCGGGATGCGCTTCTCCTGCACGAGGGCGAGGAGGTCCTTCATGTCCTGCAGGCTGCCGACATAGCTCCCCTCGATGGTCAGCGCGCGCATCGGGAAGATCGGCGTGGGAATGGCGATCTCGCCGCCCATGAGGCCGACGGCGATCACCTTGCCGCCCTTGACGAGCGAGTCCATCGCCAGTTGGAGCGTCGCCGGGTTGCCGACGAGGTCGATCGCGGCGCGGAGGCCCCGGCCGGAGGCGGAGAGCTTTCGGATCTGGTCGAGGATGTCGTCGTCGCGCGGGTCGACGGCCGCCACCGCGCCTTGCGCGAGCGCCGCCTCCCGTTTCTCCGCGCTGACGTCGGAGACGATCGCGCCCTTGCCGCCCATGCCGCGCAGGATGGTCAGCGCCATGAGACCGAGGCCGCCGGCGCCGATGACCAGGATCGGCTCCTCGGCGAGCACGCGCGGGTCGATCTTCTTCAGCGCGTGGAACGTCGTGATGCCGGAGCAGGCATAGAGCGAGGCGACCTCCGGCGGGATCGAGCCGAGGTCGAGGCAGTACTTCGCGTCCGGGACGAGGCAGTGCGTTGCGTAACCGCCGTCGCGCATGATGCCGAGCGTGCGGATCGCGGGGCAGTTCTGCTCCTCGCCCATGGCGCAGGCATCGCATTCGCCGCAGCCGATCCACGGGTAGACGGCGACCGCTTGCCCGATCTTCACCTGGCGCGCGTTGGGGCCCTTTGCCTCGACAACGCCGGCGATCTCGTGCCCCATGGTGATCGGGGTATGGACGCCACGGTCCTCGTTGCGAAGGCGCTTGCCACCCCCGAAATCGTAGTAGCCATCATGGATATGCAGGTCGCTGTGGCAGACGCCGGCAGCGGTGATGCGGACCAGTACCTCGGAGCCGGTCGGGACCGGGGTCGGGGCGTCCTGGCGTTCCAGCGGCGCTCCCCATTCCGTAACTCGATAGCTGCGCATCGATGTTTCTCCCATTCACACGGGGACCGTCGTCCCCTCATGGCTGGCCGGGTGTGGCATACGGGCTGTGTTATGCGCCCTCGGTCTCCGTGGAGCTGACAAGCATCGCCCAGGCGTTCCGCGTCGGGGTCACGAGCAGGAAGGCGACCACGGTGACCATCCACGAGATCGCTCCGTCATCATGCACGACGATCGCGATCCCGACGCCGGCGGCGGCCACGTAACAGAGCAACGGCACGAGCATGTGCCAGAACGCGGCCTCGCGATCCGTCTCGAAGCGGGATCGCAGGCGCACGGTGGACCGCAGGACCGACAGGAACGAGAACAGGGCCGTGATCGTGATGGGCCAGGCGAGATCCGGCGGATCCATGTTCGGGATCATGAAGTAGAGCGAGAAGAGGATAACGACGAGGTAGCTCAGGAAGTTATGCGCGACAACCGTCCGCATGAAGCTGCCTTCCGGCTGCGTCCGGATATCGGTGCGAAATGAAACACCGACGAAGAGCAGCCCGAGGAGCGTTGCCGACGCCGTGCCCGCGAGCATGAAGAAATCGTGCCAGCGCTCGACATCGGCCGTGAAATCCGTCATGGTGCCGCTTTCCGTGACCTCGGGCCACCCCCGCCCGGGCACGGGCAGGAGGGTGGCTCATGCGTTCCGTTGCGGTCAGGCATCAGGCGAAGGCGCCCTCGTCCTTCATGCGGCCGATCACGCGGTCAAGGGCCTCGACGGTCATGTCGACGTCGTCCTGCGTATGCGCCATGCTCGTCATGCCACCGGAGTGGAACAGATGGATGCCTTCCAGCATCCCGGCAATCTCGACCATCTGGCCGAGCTTGTCGCCGCCGCTGGATTTCAGGAACTCGGGGCTGACGCCCTCCGGGACGCGGAAGTCGTCGGCGACCATGTTGCTGGCGGGCTTGCCGAGCGCGATGTGGAACACCGAGCTCTCGCCCCAGGCAAAGGCGGGGACATCGTGGCGGACGATCGCCTCGTTGATGCCCTTGCGGATCTGGGCGGCGAGCCCGTCGCAGTACTCCTGCACCGACGGGTCGGCGACCTTCGTCAGGCAGGCGGCACCGGCGGCCGCGGCGAGCGGGTTGCCGTTGTAGGTCCCGGCCTGGGGCACGCGTCGGGTCTTGTTGAACGTCGCGTCGTCATGGAAGGCGACCATCTCCATGATGTCCTTGCGGCCGCCGACGGCGCCGCCCGGCATGCCTCCGGCGACGATCTTCGCCATGGTGGTCATGTCCGGCGTGACGCCGAAGCGCTGCTGCGCGCCGCCTGGCGACCAGCGGAAGCCGGTGATGACCTCGTCAAAGATCAGGAGTGAGTCGTATTTCTTCGTCAGCTCTCGCACGCCGGCGAGGAAGTCCTCCTTCAGCGGGATGGTGGTCCACGAGGCGCCGCTCGGCTCGAGGATGACGGCGGCGACGTCACCCTGGCTGAGGCGCTCCTCCAGCATCGCGAGATCGTTGGAGGGAACGACGGCGACGGTGGCCATCGTCTCGCTCGGGATACCAGGCACGGTCGTGCTCTCGAACGGCGGCTTCTCGCCCTTGAGGGCGTAGTCCTGCCAGCCGTGGAAGTGCCCCTCGAACTTGAGGATCGTCGTCTTGCCGGTGAAGCCGCGCGCGATGCGCATCGCGAGCAGGGTCGCCTCGGTGCCTGAGGCGGTGAAGCGGACCAGCTCCGCCGAGGGGATGAGCTCGACGATCTTCTCCGCCCAGCGGATCTCGGCCTCGTGTCCGGCGCTGAAGTGCGTGCCCTTACTGACCTGCTGCTCCATCGCCGCGGTGAGGTCCGGATCGTTGTGGCCAAAGATGAGCGAACCGTGGCCGATGCCATAGTCGAGCAGTTTGTGGCCGTCGACAGACCATTTGTATGCGCCGTCTGCGCGGGCGACATAGGGCGGGAAGGGCTTGATGTGCCGGCCGTCGTGCGTGATGCCGCCGGCGATGACGCCCTTCGCGCGCTCGAACATGGCGCGGGACTCCGAAAACCGGGATGCGTACTCGGCGTCGATCGTGGACATGCGGGTGGTTCCTCCATGCTGGTGGTCCGGTACTGCCGGCTGATTCTTCCGCACTATAGGCGACCATGGCGACGCTGTGAACCCGGAGCGGGGTTGTCCCGCGCTTCTTCCTATAGAAGAATGAGTATCGGTTGCAAGGAATTCTCAGGTGGCCCGGCTGGTATCGGGTATCATCATGCAGTACATGCGTCCGCGCCGGCGGCCGGGCGCCCGTGGGGCAATGCGGCCCCGAACCTCCACCGAGTGTCATCTCTATGCCATCGTCGAGCCCGACGATCGTTGTCGTCGGTTCCAATCATGAATATGCGCCCGTCGAGATCCGCGAGCGGCTGGCTTTCTCTGGCGAGGAGCTGCTGGATGGCCTCGATGCCCTTCATGCGAACGTGCCTGAAGGGCTAATCCTGTCGACCTGCAACCGCACCGAGATCTACGCCGTCGGCGACTCCGCCGAGGCGGTCGAGGAGCGGGTGTTCGATTTCCTGACCCGCTATCACCATGTCGACGAGGGCGCGCTGCGCCGGACGTCGTACGTGCACAGCGGTAGGCAGGCGGTCGATCATATCTTTCGCGTCGCCAGTGGCCTGAATTCCATGGTGCTTGGCGAGCCGCAGATCCTCTCGCAGATCAAGGACGCGCTCGATATTGCCCGGGAGCGGGAGAGCGTTGGTCCGATGCTCCAGCGCCTCACGCTTGACGCAATCCGCATTGGCAAACGGGCCCGCACCGAGACGGATATCGCCCGCAACCGCATCTCCATCGCCCACGCGGCCGTCGATCTTGCCGAGCAGGAGTTGTATGGGCTGGACGAGCTTTCGGTGACGATCGTGGGGGCCGGCAAGATGGCGGCGCTGGCGGCGAAGTTGCTGCGCGCGCGGCAGGTCGGCGACATCACGATCGTCAACCGCTCGCTGGACAACGCCAAGGCGCTCGCCGAGGCCGTCGACGGCATCGCCGTGCCGCTGGACGCGCTGGAGGAGGCGATCGCCTCGTCGACGCTGGTGATCGGCGCGGCGACGTCCGACGACCCAATCGTGCGTCCGCAGCACATCGCCCATCGCAACACGCCGCTGTTGATGATCGACATCAGCGTGCCGCGCGTCATCGACCAGGGCGCCGCCCGGGAGGATTTGGTCGTTGTGCGGGATGTTGACGCGCTGCATCCGATCCAGGAGGCGTCGCGCCGCCAGTATTCGAACGAGGTCCGCAAGGTCGAGCATCTGATCTCGATGGCGACGCGCGACTATGAGCGCTGGATCGAGAGCCGGCACGGGGTCGAGGCGATCCGGGCCGTGCGGCAGCGTGCGGAGGACATCCGCGAGCAGGAGCTGACCAAGGCGCTGCGCAAGCTGCATCATCTCTCGGAGCGGGACCAGAACGTCGTCAAGGCGCTCGCGGCCGGCCTGGTGAACAAGATGCTGCACCAGCCGATCCAGGAGCTGCGGACGATCAACGACCAGGCCGAGCGCGAGGCGATCCTCCGTGCGATGGGTATCGACAAGCAGGAGTAGTCCCGTACACCCGGCCCTCGTGGCCGGGTTTCGCGGCGGATGAACCCGGCCACGAGGGCCGGGTGTACGCAGATGTTGCCCTTTAGGAGCCAATCGATGAGCAAGACGGTCCAGTCGCGATCCACGGAGAAGTCGGCGGCGGCGTTCGAAGCCGCGCGCAAGGTGATTCCGGGTGGGGTGAATAGCCCGGTGCGCGCCTTCCGGGCGGTCGGCGGCGTCCCGCCGTTCATCGACCATGGCACGGGGAGCCATCTCGTCGACATCGACGGCAACACGTACATCGACTACGTGCTCTCATGGGGGCCGCTGATCCTCGGCCATGCGCATCCGGAGGTGGTCGAGGCGACCGTCGCGGCGCTGCGGCGAGGAACGAGCTTCGGCGCTCCGACGGAGGCAGAGACGCGATTGGCCCAGCTGATCGTCGACCGCGTGCCCGGCATCGACGAGGTGCGGCTTGTGAACTCCGGCACCGAGGCGACGATGAGTGCCCTCCGGTTGGCTCGCGCCGCGACCGGACGCGACAAGATCCTGAAGTTTGCCGGCTGCTACCACGGCCACGCCGACCTCCTGCTGGTGCAGGCTGGCAGCGGCGTCGCCACGCTCGGGTTGCCGGATAGCCCCGGCGTGCCGAAGGGCGCCACGCAGGATACGCTCGTCGCCCCGTACAACGATCTCGACGCCGTCTGCGCGATCTTCGACGAGCAGGGGAGCGAGATCGCCGCGATCATCGTCGAGCCGGTCGCCGGGAACATGGGCATGGTGCCGCCGGTCGAGGGCTTCCTGCAGGGCTTGCGGGACGTCACACAGGCCCACGGCGCGCTCCTCATCTTCGACGAAGTGATGACCGGGTTCCGGGTGGATCCTGCTGGCGCGGTGGGACTGTACGGGATCACGCCGGATCTCGTCACCTTCGGCAAGGTGGTCGGCGGCGGGTTCCCGCTCGCGGCCTACGCCGGCACGCGCGCGGTCATGGAGCACGTCGCCCCGGCCGGGTCGATGTACCAGGCGGGCACGCTCTCGGGCAATCCGGTGGCGACCGCGGCGGGCATCGCGACGCTGGAGATCCTCGGGCGCGACGGCGTCTGGGACGGCATCGCCGCGAAGGCCACGACGCTCATCGACGGGCTGAACGCGGCCGCGACAGAGGCCGATGTACCGTTCCGTGCGGCCAACGTCGGCACGATGGCCGGCTACTTCTTCACCGATGCGCCGGTGCGCAGCTATGACGACGCGAAGACGGCCGATGTGGCGATGTTTGGGCGGTTTTTCGATGCACTGCTCGATCGCGGCGTCTATGTCGCGCCGTCCGCGTTCGAGGCGATGTTCCTGTCGTCGGCCCACACCGACGACGACATCGAGCAGACGCTTGCCGCAGCCCGAGAGGCCTTCGCCATCGCGAAGGGGTAACGCTTTCCCGGGGCGATGACGAAGGCCGCTTCTCGCGCTGAGCACCGGCCGTCCCGACGATAGCTAAACCGCTGATCGTAGAAGTGCCCGCCCTTGTTCGACCTTCGGTCGATCGGCCGGGCATCGCTTCGCAAGTACGGCCCGTACATCGGACTGCCTGGATCACTGCGCTAGCCGTTCGCTTGTGACTGCCGGTTACTAAGCACGACCGGGAAGTGGTCCGAGGGCGGGTCGGGCTCGGTGTGCGTGTTGATCACGCGCAGGTGAGTGCTTGTAGGCATTGGCTGGCCCTCGGCCGGCCGGTACATGATCCAGTCGATGCGCCGGTCCAGCGTCACCTCGGCGACCTGCTCCTCTGTCCAGACCCGCCAGTCCGCGAAGGAGAACGTCGGCCCCTCGACCGTCTCCGCGAAGTCGACGGCGTCCACGAACCCCGCGGCCGTGACGGTCTCCCACGTCGGGGAGTGGCGGATCTGGTTGAAATCGCCGGTGAGGATGACGTCGGTCTCCTTGCCGGTGATGCGGTCGATGCCCGCGATCAGGCTGCGGGTCTGCGTCGACGAGGCCGATCTCCTGCCAGGTGAGGTGCGTGTTGACCATCACCAGCTCCCGGTCATGCCCCGTGACGGTGCAGCGCATCCATGTCGCGATGCGCGGGAAATCCTCGCCCTCGATCTTGCTGCCTGGCAGGTCGTAGGTCTCCGCCAGCCAGAAGGTGCCTGAGTCGAGCACGGTGACGCGCTCCGTGTCGTAGAAGATGGCGACGTGCTCGTCCGACAGGTCGGCGAAGCGCCCCTCGCCGATGAAGTCATAGCCCGGCAAGCGATCGCGCAGGTCCCGGAGCTGGAAGGTGAACCCCTCCTGAGTCCCGAGAAAGAGGGGCGCTTCGGCGCGGATCACTTCCGCGAGGCGGTCCCGCCGGGCCTCCCACTGCACGAAGTTCCAGCCGTTTTTCAGGTTGTACGTCATCACGGCGCGCGGATCTGCCGCGTCGAAGAGCGTCGTTGGCATCGTGGGTGTCACCTCCCGGGAACGCAAAAGGGAGACCGCGCGGGTCTCCCTCGTTGCTTGTCACCGATTCTAGCGGCGGACGCGGCCTACCGCGATCGTCCATGGCATGGAGCCGGTGAGCTGGACGACGTCGAGCTGTTGCGAGACGAACTCGCCGAAGCCCTCGCGCGACCAGAAGTTGCGATGGTCCGGGTCGCTGCCCTTGGGATTCTGGTCCAGGTTCTTGCCGCGCGCGGCGTTGGCGAGGCAGAAGAAGGGCTCGTGCGGCACGGAGAGGACGACGTAGTCCTTCGCCACGCGAGCGAGCTCGGCGAGCGCCTTGTCCGGCTCGTAGAGATGCTCCATGACCTCGAACGAGACCACGACGTCGAAGCTGTTGTCCTCGAAGCCGGTGTTGTAGATGTCGCCGACCTGGAACGTGCCGCGCGGGTTGCGGACCTGGGCGAGCTTGACCGAGTCCTCCAGCATGTCGAAGCCAGCGATCTGGAGCGACGGCATCTCACTCAGGAAGATCTCGGCAACGAAACCCTCGCCGCAGCCGGCGTCGAGCAGTGTCTGCGGGTGCAGGTCCGTCACGATACCAGTGATCTTCTGGTGGAAGCGGTCGATCAGCGCGCGCTGGATCGGGTTGTCGCTGGTGTGCTTGCGGTAGTTGCTGGTATCGACGTTCACCGCCGGCTCGTAGCGGAAGGTCTCGGAGATGCTCATGTGCGAGCGGGTCCTTTCTCGTAAGTGCGTATTAGGCCGATTTCGTTGTCGTGGTTGACGCGTCCGCGCGCGGGAGGTTCGGATGCCCCTCGCCGTTGCGCGAGATCCAGAGGCGCACCAGCCCATACAGGATCGGGATGGCCGCGAACAGGGCCATGCGGTAGATCACCGCTGCTGCGACAACCTCGCTGCCCGGGACACCGGCGATCCGCGCGACGACGTACATCATCGCCTCGCGTACAACGGCGCCACCCGGGATGGGGCTGAGCATGCCGATCACCATCGGCAACGACGTGAGCCCCAGGATGAAGATAAACGACGCGTCGACGCGCATCGCCTCGATCAGCAGCCAGAGCACGACGCCCTGGAGGATCCAGTAGGCGGCGGTAACACCGATGGCGCCGAGCGCCTGGCCCGGCCGCTGCATCGGTGAGCGGAGGATGCGCTGGATGAAGTGTACGAAGCGGCGGCGCTGCTCGGTATTGCGCAGGAACCAGATGACGGCGAGCAGCAGGATACCAAGGGCGATGATGCCCCAGCGGCCATACTGGCCGGCGGAATCGGAAAGCTCGTTGCCGACCGCGCTTGTCGATCCGTCGGCGAGAAAGAGCCAGGCGACTGATCCGGTCCCGAGGATCAGGACATCGAAGCCGATCTCCCAGAGGGCGATCGTGCCGGTGGCGTGGTTGTCCAGGCCAAGGGCGCGCTTGGTGAGCGCGGCGCGCGAGGGGACGGCGAGGCCGACCGGGGCGGCGTAGTTGATCACGACGGAAGTGAGGAACGCCTCTGAGGCGCGGGGCAGATCGGACCAGCCTTGCGCCATGCGCACGAGCTGGTGCCAGCGCAGGCAGAGCAACCCGAGGCTGAACAGGTAGACCGGCGCGGCGATGAGCATCGGCGTGATGTCCGCACTGCGGGTCACGCTGACGATCTCCTGGAGCTGGCCCTGCCACCAGAGGATGATCACGGCCAGCACCACGCCGCCGACGAAGATCACCGGGGTCGGGATGTGAAGGATGCGCTTGAGTGTCTGCTTCGTGGTCGAAGACGTGGCTATCGTCTCCCGCTCGGTACGCGCGTGTGGATGGCTCAACGGGTGCTCCCGGAGGGTCCCGTCTTGGTAATCAGTTCAGGGCGAGTGCCGAAACCGGCGGTTTCCCGGAGCGGTATTGGCCGATCCGGCCGGGGTGCGTTGGACCCGTACGACTGGTATTCGCCCAGCAAGCCGAGCCCGAAGAACTGGGTCCCGACAACGATCAGGAGCACGGAGAGCATGAGCAGCGGCCGTGTGCCGATAGCTTCATGGAGGATCAGCTTCTCGAAGGTTAGCCAGAGACCGAGCAGCACACCGATCGCGCCGAATGCCAGCCCCGGCAGGCCGAAGAGGTGCATGGGGCGTTGGCGGTACTGGGTGATGAAGACGACGGTGAGGAGATCCAGGAAGCCCTTGGTCAGGCGCGACCAGCCGTACTTCGACGAGCCCCAGCGACGCGGATGGTGGACGACCGGCAGCTCGCCGATACGGAAGCCCTCGGCGGCGGCCAGCACCGGCGTGAACCGGTGGAGCTCGCCGTAGAGGCGGATCGAGTCGGTTACTTCGTGCCGGTATGCCTTGAAGCCGCAATTGAAGTCGTGCAGCTGGACACCGGTCGCCTTGCGGACGGTCCAGTTGAAGAGTTTGCTCGGGAAGGTCTTGCCGAGGGGATCGTGCCGCCGGCGCTTCCAGCCGGAAACGAGGTCATAGCCATCGTTGAGCATGGCGAGGAAGTTCGCCAGCTCGGCGGGATCGTCCTGCAGGTCCCCATCCATGGTGACGATAACGTCACCACGCGCGGCCGCGAAACCGTGGGAGAGGGCCTGGGCCTTGCCGAAGTTCTTCCGATGGCGGATGCCGATGACGCGCGGATCCTGTTTGTTGAGCCCTTCGATGATCGACCAGCTGGCGTCCTGCGATCCATCGTCGACGATGATGATCTCGTAGGGGAGGTCGATCTCGGCCAGCGACTCGGTGAGGCGCTCGTACAGGTCGGGAAGGTTGCCCTCTTCGTTCATCACCGGCACCAGGATGGTCAGGGACGTGATGGGGTGCTCGGAGATATCCGTGACCAGCCGCGGGGTCGCGTTCATGGGCACCGGCGCATGATTCGTGCGCCGCCAGGGAGGACTCGGTGACTGCTGAAGGCACTGTGGCATCGTCTCCCGTGTACAGGTCAGACCGTTTGGCCAAGGCGCGCCCGGCCACAACCTATGGACTATACGTCCCGCTACGGTAGCGCGCAAACCCGGCACGCGAAACGGGGCTGTGCACGAACCGCGCCAGCCCCGGCTATATCGCAGGAATCAGTCCGCCAGTGTGCCGTCGGTCGAGGGCGTCGAGTCGTCTGGCGCGTGTCCTCGTGAAGGGCGACGCGCATCTCCTCGGTCCCGTCGGTGCTCGTGACGTAGATCGTCGAATAGCCGCCGATCGGATCCGGGAAGTTCACTGTCTGGAGGACCTGGCCGGTCTGCGCGACATCGAGATCCGAGACGCGGATGACCGTGCCATCGCGGTTCTCGCACCATACTTCGTGGCGCTCACCGGGGGTCAGGTTCCAGGCGACAAGGATGCCGACGTTCTGGTTCGGGTCACCGCCGAGGTGGCCGGTCGCCGGGGTGTCATCGCACTCCGCACAGCTTGGCTGCATGGCGTAGAGGCGCAATCCGCTGTCGCCGGTCGTCGTCTCGATCGCCGCGGCGGAGTCGTTTGTGCCGGTGCGGGCGGCGTCCAGGTCGTGCTGGAGCCGGCTGGTCCACGCGCCGAGCACGATCAGGGCGATGGTGAGCGGTGCGACGATGGCGGACAACATCCAGACGCGCCATGGCGACGAGGCGTCGTCGCCTCCAGTGTCGGACGGTGCCGGAGCGGGCGTCGGATCCTGAGCCAGTGTCTCCTTTGCCGCCCACGGATTTTCCGGAAAGCGGTGGATAATCGGTGCGGGTTCGGCGGCGATGCGCTCCAGCACGCGGGACTTCACCCGCGCCGACGGAACCGCCGGAGGCGAAACCAGCGGAAACATGCTGGCGACCTCGCGCATGGCGGCGACGTTTCGCCGGCAGCGGCCGCAGACCTGTAGATGGCGCTGGACGCGGGCGTGGTCGGCTGGTTCGAGGATGTCGAGCGCCTCGGCCTCGAGGTTGTCCTGGACGAAGACGCACTCCTCGGTGAACGGACGTGGCGCCCGGTTCTTTTCGGATGTGTGATCGGTCATGTCAGATCCAATCCCTGCGTGTCCAGGAGTTCCCTAAGTTTCTTCATCGCCAGGCGCATGCGCGTCTTGATCGTGCCAAGTGGCTCACATTGGTGCTCGGCGATCTCGCGTTGGGTGAGCCCGTGGAAGTAGGCGAGCTCGAGCGCGGATCGCTGGGCGTCCGGTAGCTGGGCCAGCGCGGTGATCATGGTGTCCCGAAGGTCACCGATCAGCGCCTGGTCCTCGACGGAAGGGGTCTCGTCACGCACGTTGTCGAGCAGGAGGACCGGATCGGATGTCTCGGCCTTCTGCGGACGACGGTTTTGCCGGCGAATCTCATCGATCGCCATGTTGTGCGTGATGCTCAGGAGCCATGTGATGTACGACCCGCGGCCTTCGCTGAAGCGGTGCGCCTGGCGCCAGGCCCGGACAAACACCTCTTGCAGCAACTCTTCCGCCTGCTCGCGATTGCCGAGCATTTTGAGCGCGAAGGAGAACACCGCACGGTTGTATCGGTCATAGAGGACGTCCATCGCTTCGACATCACCCGCCGCCATGGCGTCCACGAGGTCCGAGTCGGGCAGCTCAGCAAGCGGGATGGAGTCCTGATTGTGCTGCTGCGTCACGGCGTCGAACGATCGTGCATCTGGTGATACCTCACCCGTCTGTCCTGTGTACGTCTGAAGTGGTGGAAGGGATTCTTGCCGGCCCGGATCGGGCGCATCCCGCGTGCAAGCATACTCCACGCGTGTCCCCAGGTCGGGATTGCGCTCCCTGAATGCCCGGCGTAGGATCACCTAACGCCGCGTAGCTGGGGGCATGGCGGCGATGGATCAGCCTGTATCGAGGACGTCGTCTCATGCCCAGCGCATTCACGCCCCCGCCCACACCACAACGCGAGCATGTCGACGTCATGCACGGCGTGCGGATCGCGGATCCCTATCGCTGGCTCGAGGATTCCGCTGATCCGGCAGTCACGCAGTGGACGCGGCAGCAGGACGATCGCCAGTTCCACGTTCCTGCGGTCGCTACCTGGACGCGACCGAATCGAGGCCCGGCTGGATGTCCTGATGGGCGTCGCCGAGGTGCAGGACGTCCGCATCGCCGGGACACGGGTGTTCATACTCCGGCGTGAATGCGGACGCGAGCAACCGACGCTTCTTCGTGCGCGACGAGCTGGATGCTTCCGATCGCGTCCTGATCGACCTGTCTGGCGAGGCTCCTGACGCGGTGCTGGGGCTGGACTGGTGGTATCCGTCGCGCGACGGAGCCCTGCTGGCCTATGGCGTATCCGAGGGCGGCGATGAGTGGAGCGATCTTCGCGTCCGCGATGTCGTGACAGGCGAGGATCTCCCCGAGCGCATCCCTCGCGTTCGCTCGGCGTCGATCTCCTGGTTTCCGGACAATACCGGGTTTTACTACACGCGCTATCCGCGCCCGGGCGAGGTGCCCGCCGGCAAGGAGAACTACTTCCGGCGGGTGTATCGGCACGAGCTCGGCACGCCGTGGTCCGACGATCCGCTGGTCTGGGGCGAAGGGCGCGGCGAGACCGAGATGCCGAACGTCGTGCTGGATCCGGACGGACGCTGGCTCGTCATCGACGTCGACTACGGGTGGTCGCGCACGGAGATCTACGCGCTCGACCTCCACCGGCCTGAGAATGGGTTCCGCGAGATAACGCCGCCCGGCGATTCGACGCACGAGATCGTCTGCCTGCGCGACGGCGTGCTGTATAGCCGGACGCATTCGGACGCGCCGAACGGCCGGCTGATCGGTTGCCGGCTTGCCGACGCCGCATGGGAGGTGGTGATCCCGGAGCGCGAGGGGACCGTGCTGGAGGCCGTTGCGCCGACATCGAAGGGCTTCGTGTCCGCCGAGATCGAGCGTGCGGCTCCGGTCGTTCGCCGCTACACCGTTGACGGGCAACCGCTGGGCGATGTGCCCCTGCCCGGGCTTGGCATGGTGCCGTTCATCCATGGCTCCGTGACGTCGGATGTCGCGGTCGTTGGGTACTACTCGTTCCTGTCACCGACGACGGTGCTGGCCGTCGATGGGACGATCCCTGTACGGGTCCTGATCGAGCCGGAGCTGCCTGAGGGGTTCGATCCGGCGGAGTACACGATTTCGCGGGAGTGGTTCACCTCGACAGACGGAACCGAGGTGCCGATGTTCCTCGTGCACCGGACCGGGCTTGCGCGAGACGGCCGGAACCCGACGCTGCTGCACGTCTACGGCGGCTATGGTCTCGTGACCGGGTCCCGGTACCTGCCCGACCTGCCGTTGTGGTTGGAGATGGGCGGCGTCTACGCATCGCCGTGCCTGCGCGGGGGCGGAGAGTTCGGCATGGCGTGGCATCGTGATGGCATGCTGGAGCGCAAGCAACACACGATCGACGACGCGGTCGCCGCTGCCGAGCACCTGATCGCGAGCGGCGTCACGACACCAGAACAACTCGGTATCCGGGGTGTAAGCGCCGGGGGGCTGGTAGTCGGGGCGGCGGTCACCCAGCGGCCGGATCTGTTCCGGGCCGCGCGGGCAGCGATGCCGCTCACAGACATGCTGCGGTATCACCTGTTCAAGATCGCGCGAATCTGGATCCCGGAATTCGGCAGCGCCGAGAATCCGGACCAGTTTCCCTACCTCCACGCCTACTCTCCGTATCACCACGTTGAAGATGGGGTCGCGTATCCCGCGATGCTGCTGACCTGCGCGCTCAACGATTCCCGGGTGGATCCGCTGCATGCGCGGAAGATGGCCGCGCGGATGCAGGCGGCGACGGCGGGGGGCCATGACCGGCCCGTGCTGCTTCGCGCCGACGATGAGGCTGGCCATGGCGCCGGGAAGCCGATCAGCCAGCAGCAGACGGAGTTCGCGGACATGTGGGCGTTCTTCGGCTGGGCGCTTGGCGCGGAGTGGAAAGTCAGCCGCTCGTAGCACTGGATCGGCTCTGGCAGGAGCGCACCTGGTCAGTCGGGGAGGGGACCCCACCAGCGCTCGACGGCATCGCCATCGAAGCGAAGCATCTGGTGCTGACCGTCCAGCGCCGGGTCGCGTTCCGGGAAATCGCTGCGGATGTGCCCACCGCGGCTCTCCTCACGCGCCAGCGCCGACGTCGCGACTTGCAGCGCGACCTCTCGCATATTCCGCGCGATCAGCGCCTCCCGCTCTATCGCGACCGGCCACGAGGGCATCTCCCCGAGCCGCGCGATGGCCCGCTGGAGTCCCGCCCGCTCGCGGACGACGCCAACATCCGCGCTCATGATGCGCTGGATCTCCCCGGCCTCCGGCACTGTTCCAACAGGGTCTTGGCTGGGCGGGGAAAGGTCCGGCACATCGCCCGGGACGGGGAAGCCGGTGTCGGCAAGGCGATCCGCGGCGTTGATGCCGAAGACGAGCCCCTCCAGCAACGAGTTGCTGGCGAGACGATTCGCACCGTGCACGCCGGTGCAGGAGGCCTCGCCGATGGCGAGCAGGCCGGGCAGTGACGTCTCGCCCTGCGTGTTCGCGACGACACCGCCCATGAAGTAGTGCGCGGCCGGTGCGACCGGGATGGGATCGCGCGCAAGGTCGAGCCCGACCTCCTGGAGATGCGCGGAGATCGTCGGAAACCGCTCCGCGACCAGCGCCGGGTCCAGATGGCGCAGATCCAGATAGACGGTGTTGTTCGGGATGGCCGTCAGCTGGTGCTGGATCGCGCCGGCCACGACGTTGCGAGGGGCAAGCTCGGCGCGCTCATCGACGAGGAGCATGAATCGCTCTCCAGCCGAGTTCACGAGCCAGGCGCCCTCACCGCGAACCGCTTCCGAGATCAGGAAGGGCGCGACGCCGGGCATGTTCAGCACGGTTGGATGGAACTGCGCGAACTCCACGTCGGCCAGCGTGACGCCCGCGCGCAGGGCCATCGCCGCGCCGTCCGCGGTGGCGTCGTGCGGATTCGACGTGACGGACCAGAGCTGGCCGGCGCCCCCGTTGGCCAGGACCGTCGTGCCGGAGAGAACGTATTCGATTGCGCCATCGTCCCGCAGCACGGTGACGCCGGCGGCGCGGCCGTTCGCGTCGGTCTGGATGTCGATGGCGAGGCTGTGCTCGATGATCCGGGTGTTCATCCGCATGCGAAGGCGGCGGACGAGGCTTCGCTCGATCTCCGCTCCCGTCGCGTCGCCACCCGCATGCAGGATGCGTCGTCGTGAGTGGGCCGCTTCCTGCCCGAGCTGGAGCGTGTGGTCCTCGAGGTCGAAGCGCGCGCCTTGCTTCAGCAGCCAGCGGACAGCGGAGGCGCCGCGTTCGACCAGGCCCCGCGTGGACTCCTCGTCGGTTAGGCCGGCACCGGCATCGACCGTGTCGTGCAGGTGCAGCTCGGGCGTATCGTCCGGCCCGACGGCGGCAGCCATGCCGCCCTGCGCGTAGCGGGTGTTCGATTCACCGAGCTCGCTCTTGGTCAGGACCGTCATGCGGATCGTGTCCGGCAGGCGTAGCGCGAATGAGAGCCCCGCGATACCTGCGCCAATGATCACGACGTCCGCAAACGAGCGGTCGTCCCACCAGGTGACACGCGGCGAAACCGGGGTGGAGTTGAGCGGCATCGGGTTTTCTCCAGCGCTGTCAGCTCAGGTCGAGCAGGCCACGGTCGGTGATCCGCGCTTCCGGAATGACGGACAGCGAGAGGAAGGCCAGCTGTCCGAACGGGTCGTCCAGCGCCGAGCCAAGCGCACGGGCAGCCTCTTGAAGCTCCGCATAGGCCGCGGCGACCGAGTCGAGGGGCTCCGGCGTCATCAGGCCGGCGATCGGAAGCGGGAGATGTCCCAGGATTTGGCCGTCGGCGACGACCGCCAGCCCGCCCTGCGAGCTGGCGACGAGCGCGATCGCGGCGAGGATGTCCTCATCGGAGACGCCGACAGCGATGATGTTGTGCGCATCGTGGGCGATGGTCGAGGCGAGCGCGCCCCGCTGAAGGCCGAATCCGCGCGTGAAACCGACTCCGATGCGCCCGGTGGCATGATGTCGCTCGACGGAGACGGTCTTCAGCAGGTCCTGCGAGGGGTCGGAGACGGCCATTTCGCCGTTTGTGGCTGGCGTGATGTCGATAAGCTCCGTGACGATCTGGCCGGGGATGAGACCAACGCCCATCGTCGCATCGCTCGCGCGTATGGCCATCTGCGAGCGACGGACCGGGGCGACATGAACGGTCTCCATCAGCTCCTGCGGGATCGGAGGCACGTCCATCTCCGCCGAAAGGGCCCCGTTCTCGGCGACGACCTTCCCGCGGTAGAGCGTCGTGCGAACCGAAACCGATTCGAGATCGTCGAGGATCACGAGATTGGCCAGATAGCCTGGCGCAACGGCCCCGGATTCTTCCAGGCCCCAATACGATGCTGCGTTCCACGTCGCCATGCGGATGGCGCGCACGGGATCGAGCCCGCCGGAGATGGCGCGGCGCAAGATGTCGTCGACGTGCCCGACCGCATGGAGATCGTGGCAATCGCGGTCGTCGGAGGCGAAGCATACGCGCGGGTACGTGCGGTCGTTCACGATGGGCAGGAGTTCGGCGAGGTTCTTCTCGGACGATCCCTCGCGGATCATCACCATCATCCCGGCCCGAAGCTTCTCCTCGGCCTCCTCGCGCGAGGTGGCTTCGTGATCGGCATGGACGCCGGCGGCGACATAGGCCTGCAGGGCCGGACCGGTGACCATCGGGCTGTGGCCGTCGCGGCGATGGCCTCGGGAGCGGGCCATGATCTCGGCGACGCGAGGGTCTCCTGCGAGCAGGCCCGGGTAGTTCATCATCTCACCAAGTCCGGCGGTTTCCGGCCAGTCGAGCATCTCGGCGATCTCGTCGGCATCGAAGGTGGCGCCGGGGCTTTCATGCGGGCTGGCGGGAACGCACGACGGGGCAGTGAAGCGTACCTGCATCGGTACCATCCGCGCCGCTTCGCGCATGGCGCGGATACCTGGCAAGCCGGCAACGTTGGCCATCTCGTGCGGATCCGTGACGATCGCGCCGGTCCCGTGCGGGACGACGGCGCGGGCGAACTCCGGCATCCAGAGCAGCGAGCTTTCGGTGTGGATGTGGGCATCAATAAAGGAGGGGGCGATCACCGCGCCGCCGACGTCGATCCGCTGGCGCGCGTCCGGATAGTGGCCGATGCCCACGATGTACCCGGCGTCGATCGCGACGTCCGCCTCGATCAGCTCCTCGGTGAAGACGTTCAGGACCCGTCCGCCGCTGAGGACCAGCTCGGCCGGGTATTGGCCCTGGGCCACGGCAACGCGGCGGCGCCACTTCCATTTCCATTGGTTGTGCGTCGCCTGCTCCGGCGACAGGTCCTCCGACATCGTGCTCTCGCTCCCGTCTAGCTCAGCTCGCGCTCGATCAGCTCAAGGATGGATTCCAGCTGGGGCAGGTGTTCCCGCACGAACGACCCGACGTCCGCCGCGCGGTTGAAGGGCAGCTCGTAATACTCGAAGACGGCCACGCCTTCATCGACCTCGTCCCAGCGCGCCGACTGATGCGGCTCGAGATAGCCGCGCGCGATGCGGGGAATGCTGATGCGCGCGAGGCGGGCGCGGGATTGCTGGCGCCAGATGTTCTCCTCGTCCGCGTAGAGGCCCGGAGAGGTCATCTGGAGGATGACGAGGAAGCCGTCATCGCCGACGCGGACGTCGACACGGCCGAGCTCGTCGTCGACCGCGATGGACCAGCGGGACTGGTCATCCAGCGTGCCGTAGGCATAGAAGCCGGCCGCCTTCAGCGAGTCGAGCACGGGCGCGAGGGCGAGGCGGTCGCGGGCGATAAGGTCGTCCGGGTGGAGGTCGTCGAGGTCGGGATGGTCCGGAAAGTCGGTCACGTCAGGAGGCTCCTGGAGTCTGGTCGCCGAAGGATATCGCGCCCGGTCCGCGACCCGGCGCGCGTCGCGTGTGCCAAGTGTACGGGGCGGTCCGGAAGGGTGCATGACGTCGTGTTGGGGTCGGCCAGTTCGTCCGGATTATGTGAATGTCTGAGCCGGCCGAAAGTTGACACTTCCGCCATGGCCACGTATGTTTTCCTGCATATCAGAAAACGCGAGAAAACCCATGTGTGCTGACCGAAGGTGTTCGGTGCGCATGTTGGATCGACGATGCTTGACGTCGCGATTCTGATCCTGGTTCCGTCTACCGGCCCGCATTGGCGTGGTCGGATCAATCGGTATTCGCCGATATACAACACGATCCGGGGAGATTAACTCCGGAAAAGGGAGGCCAGAGGACATGGTTGATTCTCGACTTTCGGATCTCGTCGAAGGGTTCAGGGGCGGTACGGTCGATCGCCGAAACTTCATCGTCCGCGCGACCGCGCTGGGGCTCTCGGCGAGCGCCATTGGTGGCGTGCTCCGCGCTTCGGCGCAGGATGCGTCGCCGGCGGCTGAAGCCAGCGGCGAGCTCTCCCCCGCAACGATCGGGATGGAGGGTGTCGAGCACAGCACCGACACCAGCAAGGGCACCATCAACCTCTACTCGTCGTTCCCGCTCTCGGCGTCCTACGAGCAGATCGGTGGTGACTCCGTGGCCGCGATCGAGTTGCGCTCGAGCTTTGGGGCGGTGCCGCAGGTGGGTTTGCCCTGAACTACACCGCTCTGGACGACGGCGTCGCGGCCAACAATGGCAACTGGGACGGCGCCCTCGAGGCGGAGAACTGCCGCGCAGGTGGTCGACGATCCGCGACGCGGTCGCCTACATGGCGACGTACAACTCCGGCGCGGCCGAGGTCTCCATCCCGATCATGAACGAAGCCGGGATGGGCATGATCTCGCGGTGCGAACACGGCCGTCCAGCTCACCGAAGGAAGGCGACGGCCAATCCGGAAGGGCTATCCGGACGTGCTGTATCCCTCCGGCACGCGCAACTACATGCGCGTGGTGCCGGCGGATGACTTCCAGGGTGCGGCGGGCGCGAACCACGCCTACGATGACGCTGGGCAAGCGCGTCTTCATCCTCCACGACAACCAGACCTACGGGAAGGGCATCGCGGAGGTCTTCCGGATGACCTTTGAGTCCCTGGGTGGCGAGGTCCTCGGCTTCGAGGCGTTCGACCCCAACGCTCCCGAGTACCAGGCGCTGATGACCCGCATCGCCTCGACCGGGCCCGAGGTCCTCTACTGTGGCGCGATCGTGAGCCTGAACACGCCGAAGCTGCTGCAGGACATGCGCACGGTGATGCCGCCGGACCAGGTGACGTTCATGGGGCCGGACGGCCTCATCAACCAGGCGTTCGTTGATGGCGCGGGCGAAGCGGCCGAGGGTGCTCGATCGACCTTCGGAGGCCTTCCGCCTTCCGCCCTGTCCGGCGCGGGCGCGACCTGGGCCGCAGACATGCAGGAGCGCCTCGGTCGCGAACCAGATGCCTACGCGTCCTACTGCTTCGAGGTTGCGGTGGTCGTGCTGAACGCGATCGACAAAGTCGGTGACAAGGATCGGGCGCGATTCTCGACGCGATGATGTCCACGTCGAATTTCCGCGGGCTCACCAACACCTGGAGCTTCACGGATACGGGCGATCCTGACACGGCGACCTTGTCAGTCAACGTCGTCAAGGACGGTGTGATCACGTTCGATACCACCATCGCTCCGCCGGAATAGACGAATAACCAACATGAAGGGTCATCCGGGCCGGGACGTAACATCCCGGCCCGGATGACGCCTGTTCGCCCCGGCTTCGGTCGTCACTCTCCTCGGCCGAGCCGGATCGAAACGCATGGACAATGGGGGGTGGGACGACGTCATGCAGTGGACGCTCTTTTTCCAGGTGCTGATTATCGGATTCGCCACCGGCTCGCTGATCGCCTTGATCGCGCTCGGCTACACGCTCGTCTATGGCATCATCGAGCTCATCAACTTCGCCCACGGCGAAGTGTTCATGATGGGCGCGATGTTTGCGACCACGGTCGTTGGCTGGTTCGGCGTGACTCGGGATTCCAGCACGCGCGCGATTGTTGGCGTCCTGGTGGTCGCGCTTGTCACCAGCATGATCTTCAGCGCGGCAATTAATGTGGGTATCGATCGGCTTGGCATACCGGCGGTTCCGGAATGCACCGCGCCTGGCGCCGCTTATTGCCGCCATTGGGATGAGCTTTGTGCTCCAGAACATCGCGATCTATTGGAAGGGCGCGAACCCGATCACGCCGCCCTCAGCTGCTCCCAAGCGAGTTCCTGACCTATAACGTGCTGAAAGAGTGGCCGATCCTCAAGGACTTGTTCAAGGATTCCTATCTCCGTTTCATGGCGCGCGACGTCGTGATCATTGGGGTGACCATCCCGCTCCTGGTCCGCCTCTCGTGGTTCGTCTACCGGACGAGAATCGGCACAGCGATGCGGGCAACCGCCCAGGATCGTGAAGCGGCTGCCCTCATGGGCATCGATATCAACCGCACCATCGGCGTGGCATTCATTCTCGGTGGGGCGCTCGCGGGTGCGGCCGGCATGGTGGCCCTGTTCTACAACAACTCCGCCCGATTCCAGATGGGCTTCCAGTACGGTCTGTTCGCCTTCACGGCGGCTGTGCTCGGTGGTATTGGCAACCTGGCGGGCGCCGTGGTCGGTGGCTACCTCATTGGCCTGATCTGGGCCTGAGCGATGGCTGGATTCCGACGGCGTGTTCAGCGGTTGGGGCGCGCAATGGACCAATACGGTGATCTTCAGCATCCTTGTGCTCGTCCTGGTCTTCCGTCCTTCCGGCATCTTCGGCAAGTCGACGACTGAGAAGGTCTGATCCAGGAGAAAGGTGCAGGATTCATGGCTGTCTCATCCGTCCAGGCGCAGGACACAGGCATACTTCGAGCAACATGACCGAGGAGAATCAGCGAGCGCCTGAAGAAGGTGCTCATCGGTGTCGCGCCTCGTGGTGCTCTACCCAGTCCTTGACGGGGTGCTCGGGTTCGATCTGCTCGGTCCTGGATCCCGATCATGATCTATCATCATCCTCGCCATGGGGCTGAATATCGTGGTCGGCTACGCCGGCCTGCTTGACCTCGGGTATGTGGCGTTCTACGTTATCGGCGCCTACGCCCAGGCGTTCCTGACCTCACCGAACAGCGTCTTCGTCCAGAAGGGATAGGTCCCGGAGTTCATGCAGAACTTCTGGGTGGCGATGCTCTTCTCGTGGATTCTTGCGGCGATCTTCGGTGTTCTCATCGGCGCGCCGACGCTGCGGTTGCGCGGTGACTATCTCGCCATCGTCACGCTGGGATTCGGCGAGATCGTACCGGACTTCTTCACGAATGCCTCCGGCATCACGCGTGGCCCCCAGGGCATTGGCCAGATCGCAAAGCCGCCGACGATCCCGCTTCCGGGCGGCAACGAGATCACGTTCAATACGACCGATCAACTGCCCTGGTTCTTCCTGATCCTGTTTGTCGGTCTGCTCTCCCTCTTCATGATCACCCGGCTGTACGATTCCCGCCTGGGCCGTTCCTGGGCGGCGATCCGCGAGGATGAGATCGCCGCGGCGAGTATGGGGATCAACCCGGTCCAGACGAAGCTCTGGGCGTTCGCGCTCGGTGCGTCCTTCTCCGGTTTCGCTGGCTCCGTGTACGCCGGGTATGTGCAGGTTGTTTACCCGGACCAGTTCCAGTTCTCGCTCTCGATCATCGTCCTCGCGATGGTGATCCTCGGCGGTATCGGCAACATCTACGGCGTGATCGCGGGCGGCATCATCATCGGCGCCTTCGACCGCATCCTGGCCGGGAAGTTGACCGGGCCGCTGAACTGGGTCGGTGAGCAGATGTCCGGCTGGCCAGAGCCGTTCTCCTCGATTGGCGACTGGGCGGCGAACCACACGCTCACGTCAGATCGCTTCCTGATCTTCGGCGGCTCCCTTGTCCTGATCATGCTCCTGCGTCCGGGTGGCCTGTTCCCCTCGCGACAACGTCGTGAAGAGATGCAGGGCGACGACGACAACTTCGAATTCGATGAATACGAGACCAACCAGTCGCTCAGCGACGCGCGTGGAAAGGACCCCGTGTAATGCAGGCTGGCGCAACGCAAGCACCACGGGCGCCCGAGCAGGCGCAATCGGTCCTGCTCGAGACCCGTGGCCTGACCCAGCAGTTCGGGGGCCTGGTCGCCGTCGATAGCGTCGACCTCCAGATCCGGCGCGGTGCGATCTCCAGCGTGATCGGCCCGAACGGGGCGGGGAAGACGACGTTCTTCAATATGATCGCGGGCATCTATCGTCCGACCCGTGGACAGATCGTGTTCGACGGGCGTGTGATCGCCTCCAACTCCGGACGCTCGATGCGTCCGGACCAGGTCACGTCGATCGGCATCGCACGGACGTTCCAGAACATCCGTCTCTTCGCGAACGTCCCGGCGATGGACAACGTCCTGATGGGCATGCACACCCGGCTGAGCGCGAGCCCCCTCGCCGCGATCCTGCGCACGGGCGCCCAGCGGCGGGAGGAGTACGAGGCTCGCGAGAAAGCGTATTCGCTGCTCGACTATGTCGGGCTGGGCGACCAGGCGCGGACGACGGCAAAGAACCTCTCCTACGGAGACCAACGTCGCCTGGAAGTCGCACGCGCCTTGGCGAGCGAGCCGAAGCTCCTGCTGCTCGACGAGCCAACCGCGGGCATGAACCCGCGTGAGACGGCGGCGATGACGGAGTTCATCGATCGCATGCGGCATGAGCTCGAGATGACGATCCTGCTGATCGAGCATGATATGAAAGTGGTGATGGGCATTTCGGACCACGTTGCCGTTCTGGATCACGGCGTGAAGATCGCCGACGGCACGCCCGAGGAGGTTCGCGCGAACCCGCAGGTGGTCGAGGCGTACCTCGGCGCGGGGTCGGCGGAGGTGATCGCGCGGCTCTCGGGCGGCGCGGTCGCTCCCGACGGCCAGGGGCAGATCACGTCGAACGGAGGGCAGCAATGAGCACCCGGAACGTCCTGGAGCTGGTTGATGTTCATTCCTTCTACGGCCAGATCCATGCCTTGAAGGGCATCTCGCTCGAGGTGCGGGAAGGTGAGATCGTCACCCTGATCGGGTCGAACGGCGCCGGCAAAAGCACGACGCTACGCACGATCTCGGGCCTGCTGGCGCCCCGTAACGGCTCAGTCAAGCTGCGCGGTGACGAGATTGCCGGCGTCCCGGCCCACAAGGTGGCGGGGATGGGCGTTGCCCAATCCCCGGAGGGCCGCCGCATCTTCCCGCGCATGAGCGTGCTCGAGAACCTGCAGATGGGCGCGTTCGTCCGCGGCAAGGTGGATCCGGCCGATCTCGATCGCGTGTTCGAGCTCTTCCCGCGGCTGAAGGAGCGCACCAGCCAGAATGCCGGCACGATGTCCGGTGGCGAGCAGCAGATGCTCGCGATTGGCCGGGCGCTGATGGCGAAACCCACTGTGTTGCTGCTGGATGAGCCCTCGATGGGCCTGTCGCCGATCCTGGTCGAGCAGATTTTCTCGATCGTGAAGGACATCAACCAGCAGGGCACGACTGTGTTGCTGGTCGAGCAGAACGCGTTGATGGCGCTCGCGATCGCGAACCGTGGCTACGTGCTCCAGACCGGCCAGATCGTCCTCTCCGACGACGCGAACCGGTTGCTGGTTAACGAGACGGTGCGGAAGGCGTACCTCGGCGAGGAATAACCGGCCGAGCTGGTTGCCAGGGAGCCGCGACGATTGTCCTGACCGGACCGTCGCGGCTCTCCCGTGATTTCCGCGCGCAAGGTACGGGGCGATGGCCCATGGGCATCGCCTTTGGCGAATCAGCATCGACACGCTTCACGGCATGAACCGGGCGAATCTGGTATACCCGTACCAGCGTGCCGGCGGATGGGGAGAGGCCGGCCGTTCGCCCGTGAGATACCACGACCTGGCATCCTCGACGACATCGCCGACCCGCTCAACGCGGTGCCGGCATATCCCAATACGCTTCCGCCAACGCGGGTGGGAGCCATGTCTTTTCTAGATCTGGAGAACCCGATGGGTTTCAAGACGCGCGCGTCGCGGGTAAACCTGCCCAAGCGCATCGATCGACTAAACGAACTGTCCTACAACCTCTGGTGGACCTGGCACTTGCCGGCCCGCCAGCTTTTCCGCGAGCTCGACCCCGTGCTGTGGGAGGTCTGCAAGCAGAACCCGGTCCTCTTCCTGCACCGTATCGAGCCCGACCGCCTGGTGCGCGCCGTGCAGGACCCGGCGTTCCTTGGCCGCTACGACAACGTCATGCGCATGTTCGACGCGATGCTGCATCGCCATCCGTCGGACACCTGGCTCGGCATCCATCATCCCGAGTTGGTCGACAAGCCGGTGGCGTACTTCTCCGCGGAGTTCGGCATCCACAAGGCCCTGCCGATCTACTCCGGCGGACTTGGCGTGCTCGCGGGCGACCATATCAAGGAAGCCAGCGACATGGGCATCCCGCTGACGGCGGTGTCGCTCCTGTATCGCCAGGGCTACCTCCAGCAGCGGATCGACTCCAGCGGCTGGCAGCATGATGTGCCGGCGAACCTGGAGCCGGGCTCCGAGCCGACCATGCAGGTGCTGAACGACGATGGCACCCCGCTGCTCGTCGAGGTTGACCTCGACGACGGCTTCGGCACGCTCTGCCTGGCCGTCTGGAAGGTGCAGGTCGGCAGCGTCTCGCTCTACCTGCTCGATTCCGACGTTGAGGGCAACCCGGACTGGACCCGCCAGCTCTCGTCGCGCCTTTACGGTGGCGATACGGAGCATCGCCTTCGGCAGGAGATCGTGCTCGGCATCGGCGGCGTGCGCCTGCTGCGCGCGCTCGGCATCGAGCCGGCGTACTGGCACGCCAACGAGGGCCACGCGGCGCTCTCGATGCTGGAGCGCGTGCGCGAGTACGTCCAGGCCGGGGACAGCTTCGAGGAGGCGGAGGAGAAGGTACGCAACCGCACCGTCTTCACCACCCATACCCCGGTCCCGGCCGGGCACGACATCTTCCCGCCGGAGATGGTCGACCGCTACTTCTCGGACTACTGGCCGCAGCTCGGGCTCGATCGCGAGGCGTTCCTCGCGCTCGGGCGGCACGGCGATAACCCGGGCTTCAACTTCACCGCGCTCTCGATGCGCCTCTCGGGTCACCGCAACGGGGTGAGCGAGAAGCACGGCGAGGTCTCGCGCGCCATGTGGTACGACGTGTTCGAGGGCTCCACGCCCGAGGACGCGCCGATCGACTCGATCACCAACGGCGTCCATCTTCGCACCTGGATCTCGCGCCCGATGCGCGATGTCTACGCCAAGTACCAGCCGGTGTACTGGAAGGAGCAGATGGAGAAGTCCCATGTCTGGGACACCATCCTGAACATCCCGGACGAGGAGTTCTGGGCGGCGCACCAGATGTCCAAGCAGGCGCTGATGGCCGAGATGGACGAGCGCGCCCGCGCCAGGTACGCCGAGGGACAGTTCGACGCCTGGCAGGTGCTCTCCTCGGGCCCGTTCCAGAACCCGAACGTCCTGACACTTGGCTTCGCGCGTCGCTTCGCGACCTACAAGCGGGCGACGCTGCTCTTCCGCGACCTTGATCGGCTGGCGAGCATCCTGACCGACCCGGAGCGGCCGGTGCAGCTGATCTTCGCCGGCAAAGCCCATCCGGCCGATGAGGGCGGCAAGAAGCTGATCCAGGAGATCTACCTGAAGGCGCGCGACCCGCGCCTGGGTGGCCGCGTGGCGTTCGTCGAGGATTACGAGATGGGCATCGCCCAGCATCTCGTGGCCGGTGTCGACGTCTGGGTGAACAACCCGCGCTATCCGCTGGAGGCCTCCGGTACGTCCGGCATGAAGGCGGCGGCGAACGGCGTGCCGAACTTCTCGATCCTCGACGGGTGGTGGATCGAAGGGTGGATGCCTGGCAATAAGAACGGCTGGGGCATTGAGCCATCGACGAAGGATGGCGACGCGCAGGACGCCGAAGAGGCCAATGCGATGTACGAGCTGCTCGAGACGTCGGTCGTGCCGCTGTACTACAAGCGTGGGGCGGATAACCTGCCGCACGAGTGGATCCGCGTTGCCAAGGAGGCGATCCGCACAGTCGCGCCGCAGTTCAGCGCGCGTCGCATGCTGATCGACTACGTCGAGAAGATGTACGGCCCGGCCGCCGGCGTCGCCGCGCCGGATGCCGCCCCGGTTCCGTAGGGTCGCAACCACGGCGAAACAGAACAGGCCCCGGCGGGAACGTCCTGCCGGGGCCTGTTCTGCGTCCTTGAACGTTTGGGGCTCAGGCGGCGCCGAGCCCCCGCAAGGTGCGCACAAGGTCGATCGTTGGCGGGGTAAGCGGTCCGCCGATCGCGCTGACGAGGTCGTCCTGATGGACGATTGTGTCGTACGCGATGCGGTCCTCCATGCTGGCGGATGCCGACCAGCGCTCGAGCGCCTCATGGCCGGCGGGTGTCGTCCATGAGCGGCGCGCGGCCCAGACGAGCACCCCGACGATGATGACGAAGGCGAACAGGATCGCGGCGATACCGGAACCAGCTCTCCCGAGAATCGACGGGAGCAGGGTGAAAAGCGCAAGCGTCGCAACCAGGCCGGAAGCGAGCACCAGCCACATCGTCTGGACCTTGCCCGTCGCGGTTGAACAGCCCGCGCGTCGCGAGGTCGTCCTCGAGCAGTCGCCGTGCGGGCCTCGCGAGCTCCGGGATGTGCCTGACCGCTGCGGAGTCGACGCGCCCGTCGGGAGCGGCGTTCTGGCGAAATGCCGTAAGGAGCGCATGCAGGAAGGGATCGCTGATCCCGTCTGCGAATTGCTCGTTGATCGTGATGTCGTGGCCGTCCACCGTCAAGGCGCCCCGCCGTACCAGCTCGAGCAAGCCACCGGTCACCACCGCATCATCGACCCGGCCCTCGTGTAGGGCGCCGGCGGCGAACGGAGAGAGCGTTGCTGTCAGCGCTGCTTGCTGTCACCGGGGTCCGGCGCGAGAGCCACCAGGCCAGCCCGGCCAGCGCGAGCGCGGCGAGGGCCGTTGCTCCCGCGAGCGGAAGACCGGCGACCATGCGCAGGTCCTTGTGAAGATCGTCGAGCTGGATCCGCTCCGGCTTCGCGAAGAGGTTGTTGTAGGAGAAGACGGACAGTCCGGTCCGGATGCCCTGGCTCACCTGGTTCTGGTCGAAGCTGGGAAGGACGAGCGTCCGCACGACCTCATCGATGTTTCCGGCGGTCAGGCCATTGAGCGGAAGGGCATTCGCGGCCGGCATGATAATCGCCGACGACTGCGTCTCGTCCTCCGGCATGACGACGAGCATCAGGAACCCGTCCTCCGCGCCCGGGGAGGACTCGATTGGCTCGCGGTCCATCCACGCCTGGGCAAGCTCGCGCATCGTTCCGTCGTCGATTCGCGCGTCCGCCGGGGTGTTCTCCAGCTGCGGCAGGTTCTGGTGGCCGCCATCTCGTGACACGACGCGGACGGCGATCGGTACGCCAAAGAGCCGCGCCTCGTTGACGAGGTCGACGATCGCCTGCTGGTTCTCGTCCGCGATCAGCTCTGGCGGAAACGCCTCGAAGGGTTGCGCCTCCATGTCGAGCACCGGCGCGAGCGGATCGCGGCCCGAGGCCGATGCTGGGCCCGCTCAACAACGGCATCAGGAGCAGCAGTACCAGGAGGAGATGTGGGCGTCGGAGGATCATCGGGATGCCTCTCCGGGAGCGGGATGCGGGAGCGTGGCCGAGGTCGAACGAGTCACGGCAGGCAGAGGCCCGGATTGCGCTCTCCGGGCACCGGCTGGCGCGCCCACACGCTGGTGACGACCGCGCAGGATCTGCGTAATGCCGCTCCAGAGTGTGCCGCTACTGATGCCGATGCATCCTGCCATGATCACGACGATCGGCAGGTGGTAGCGATAGAAGTCGGTCTTCATGCCGACGACAAGGGCTCCGGCCTCCGCGCCCATCAGGAGCGCGACCATCGCGATGGGTGTCCAGAACCCCTTGCGGGCCACGAACCAGACGAGCAGCACGATCCCCGCCGCCGCCGGGATGAAATCCAGCCCCACCGGCACGCGGTCGATGTTCAGCCAGTCGTAGATCTGGGCGAGCACGCGCTGCGAGGTCGAGTCCGTGTAGGTGAGCTTGTGCCCGAAGCGCGCCAGGCTATCGAGCGGGCTGGTGACCGCCGTTGCTGGCCAGGCGGCGCTCTGGGCGTCCATCTCCTCGGCGCGGAAGGCGAAGAGCCGCCACGTCCGCGCGAACGGATCTGGCCACAGGTAGGGATAGCTGAGAACAAAGGTCGCGAACGCGATCACGGGCTGCGCAAGCAGCATCCACGCGTACCGGCGAGACGCGGCATCACGATGAACCAGCCATCGCAGCACCCCGAAGCCGGCCAGCGGCACGGCGAGCAGGAGTGGCGTGAGCTTCACGGAGCCACCGAGCCCGAGGAGGATGCCGAGCAGGATCGCCCGGGTCCATGACGGCTTTTTCGCGAACGCATAGCCGGAGATGAAGATCAGGACGAGGAGCAGTGAGAGCGTCTGGTCCGAGAGCGCCTGCGTCGCCAGGACAATGTGGAGTGGATGCCACGCAAGGAACGATGCGGCGACGATGCCGCCGAAGCGATTGGTGGTCATGCGGCCGAGCACGTAGATCGCGGCAACGACCAGCGCGCCAATGACCACGTTGGTGTGGCGGGCGGCGAAGCGGTCGTCGTCGGACGGCATCGCCCCCATTCGCTCGTTCCAGTCGCGCCCGTAGGCGAAGTCCCAGACGCCGGTCGCATCGAGGTCATGGCCCTGCACCGCGAGGCCGATGCCCATGACGATGCTGCCGAGCGGCGGCTGGCCGATGGTCGTGACGTACTCCTGCCATGCCGGGCCGAACGGGTTGCCGATCTCTCGGGCGTAGTACGCGCGGTTCATCCACCGCGTTTCGTCCGGGTGGAACGGCGTCTTCTCGACCTGCTGGACGCTGACACCGAAGGATATCGCGAAGAAGAGCAGCGCGAGCAGGACGTCCGGAACCAGGCCGGTCCATCCGGAGAGCACGCGATCACGCGGCGAAAGGTTTCTCCCGCGCAGGGCGACCGGGTGCACCCGTGGCGCCTGCGATGCCGTTCGGGCGCTGTGCGGCCCTTCGGTGCGCCCGTTCGGGCGTCGTGGGCCCGGTGGCGGGGGCGGGGAGAGCAGCAGGTCACGCAGTCGCATCATCGGCGTCCTCCCGACTCCCGCGCATACATCAGGCGCGCCTGGTGGCGCTTGCGCATCAAGGTCAGGGTAGACGGTACGACGCGGTGCCGGACCATTTTCTCGCCGTGGCGGCGGAAGCCGATCCGCGACCAGGCCCAGGCGGCGGCCGCGAGCTCGGTGAGCATGGCAAGCGACGATACGACGCCGATGCGGCTCTGCGCATACACCGACACCGCCCAAAGCAAGATGGCCGCGGCGAGCACGACGCCCGTGATGGCGCCGATCTGCCGCGTAGTTGGGCGGGTCCGCCAAAAGGCAGAGGTTCGGGCGATGAGGACCACACCGGCCGCGATGGCGACGACTGGTGCGGCCCAGGCGAGGAGGGTATGCAGCGACTTCGCCGATCCTTCGAGCGGCGCTGGCGGGGGTGGGGCATAGATACCGGTGTAGCGTGTCTCGCGCATCAGGTAGACAACGGCCTCGAAAGGGTGCTCCTGCTCGACGAGCGAGCTGACCGAGGTCGCGATTGTCGTCGCGATGGCGTCTGGTGAAAGGCCGCTCTCCTCGAACGTGTGCGAGCCATATGACTGGACGGTCGTGCTGGCGAGCGGTTGCTGCGGCACCCATGAGACGAGGAGGACGAGGCCATCGTCGGCTCCTGGCGCAGATTCGACATCCCAGGCGCGCCGGATCTCGTCCGCGAACGCCTGCGAGTCGACTTTCGCTGCCTGACTCGCGGTGACAACGCGGACGTAGACAACCGTCGGGATGCCGGTGCTCTGCAGGAGGTCCGCGTCACGCTCGAGCGCCGTTTGCTGGTCCTCCGGGAAGAGGCCGTTCTCGTCATAGAAGAACGTGGTGCTGTTCGGGCGCGGGTCTGGGCGAGTCTGGCTCGCGGACGGCATGGGGGCGAGGACGGGCACGAGCATCACGAAGAGGGCGATCGCGAACGGCGTCCAGCGACAGGGCCGAAGCCATGGCAGGAACCGGCTCATCGACCGGTTTCCTTCATGACCGCTTTCTTCTCCGGCCCGGTCGCCTGCATGAGCAGGCTGACGACCACGCCGACGATGCTGCCGATGGCGACGACTTCGCCGAGCAGGATTGGCAGGTAGTAGCGCTCGAAATCGACGCGCATGTTGAGGACGATGGTCGCGGTCTGGAACACGATCAGGGCGACGACAGTCAGCTCGGCGCTGCGAAGGCCTTTGCGGACGCCGATCCAGGCGAGCACGGCGATGCCGGCCGCCGCGAGGACGATATCGAGCTGGGAGATTCTCGCCCCGAGCCCCGGCAATCCGATCGCCTGGAGCAGATGACCGGTTGAGCTCCAGGCGTCACCGAGGGCGACGATGGTGCGCTCCAGCGCGTCCATTGGCCCGTCGGTGCGGAAGCGCGGGTAGAGCCGGTACTGGTTCGCCATCTCGTCCTGGCGGAATCGGATCAGCGTCAGCGTGCGCCCGATTGGGTCTGGCCAGAGATAGGGATAGATCGCGATGAAGGTCGCCAGCGCGGTGAACGGGATGGAGAGCAGCATCCAGCCGAGGTCGCGGAACGGCGGGAAGCCGAGAAACCCCCACGAGCGCTCGCCTCGGAGCTTGCGCCGATCGATCCAACCGCGAACGAGCAAGACCACGCCAAGCAAGGCGAGCGGGGCGGCAAGGGCCAGCGGCGTGAACTTGTTTGCCCCGCCGATGCCGATCAGCACGCCCGCGGCGATCGCCCAGCCCCACGATGGCCGGCGCATGAGCGTGATGACGGCGAGCAACAACAGGGCAAGGGTCAGCGTGAGCGTCGTGTCGGCGAGCGCGAGCCGGTTGTGCCACGTCTGGAGCGGGTTCGCGATGAGGAACATCGACCCGACGATGCCTCCGACCGGGTTCGTCAGCTGGCGCACGATGAGGTAGACGAGCGATGCGGAGATCGCGCCGAGGAACGAGTTCCAGCGACGGCCGGCCACGAGATCAGCATGCTCCGGCAGCGTGCCGAATGCCTGGTTGAACTCGCGCGTGCGGCGGAAGTCGTAGGCCTTGTTTGTGTCGAGGTCGCGACCCTGCAGCGTCAGGCCCAGGCCCATCATGTAGGAACCGACCGGCGGCTGGCCGCGGGTGAGGTATTGGTCGTTCCAGGTTGGGCCGAAGGGATCGAGCAGGTCGCCGAGGTAATGAGCGCGGTTGATCCAGCGGCTCTCGTCCTGATGGAAGTCCGTCTCCTCGATGCCGGAGACGTACGTCACCATGGCGACGATGAAGATCAGCGCCATGATCGCGATATCAATGAGCCGGCTACGACGGCGCCAGGCGCGCCAGGAGTCGGTTGGCATGGGCTTGGTCCGCGCCGTGTCGGGCGCCGGAGCGTTCGTTGCGGTGAACGACGTGTCTGCCATGCTGCCTCGCGAGTGGTCCGGAGCCGGAACGTGACGACGGGACGCTGGAGCGCCCGTGAAGCATTGCCCCCGGCGTTCCTGTCAGTTGATACCACATACCGCCGCTTTGTAGGCGGAATCCCCAGTGTATCCTTCCTTAACTGATCGATATGACGATGTGGTGACCCCGCGCAACGCCGGCGCCCGGTGCGGGACGGCGCGGGAAAAGGGTGTGAAGATGCCTGAGCAGAAGATTCGCCGTCTCCTGGTGGCGAACCGCGGAGAAATCGCCCTGCGGGTGATGCGAAGTTGTCACGAGATGGGCATCGAGACCGTCGCCATCTACGGTGACGGCGAGGAGCATGCCCAGCACGTGCGCTACGCGACGGACGCCTATCGCATCCCGGACGGGCCTGGTCTGGCGTATCTGCGCATCGACGCCATCGTTGAGACGGCGAAGCGAGCCGGGGCGGACGCCGTGCACCCGGGATATGGATTCCTGGCGGAGAACACCCGGTTTGCACGCGCGGTCGAGGAGGCGGGATTGATCTTTGTTGGCCCATCCGCCGAGGCGATGGCGCTGATGGGCGACAAGATCGAAGCGCGGCGGATCGCAAGTGGCGCGAACGTCCCGATGGTGCCCGGCACGGTCAACCCGGTGGCGTCAGTGGACGAGGCGAAGGCCTGGGCCGACGAGCACGGCTACCCGGTCGCCGTGAAGGCGTCCGGCGGTGGGGGCGGCAAGGGCTTCCGCGTCGCCCGGGGCGAGAGCGAGATGACGGCGGCGTTCGAGGGCAGCCGCGGCGAGGCCGAGCGCTACTTCTCCAACCCCGAGGTCTACCTGGAGCGCTACCTCGATCACCCTCGCCACATCGAGATCCAGGTCTTTGTCGACGCCAGCGGCAAGGTCTGGGCGTTCCCGGAGCGGGAGTGCTCTATCCAGCGCCGGCACCAGAAGCTGGTCGAGGAGTCGCCATCACCGGCCGTCGACGAGCGGACGCGCGAGGAATTGCTGGGAATCGACGATCGCGCTGGTCGACAAGGTGGGTTACAGGGGCGCCGGGACGGTCGAGTACATGCTCGACGCGGACGGCAAGTTCTACTTCCTGGAGATGAACACCCGCATCCAGGTCGAACACACAATTACCGAGATGGTGACCGGTGTGGATCTGGTGCGCGAGCAGATCCTGGCGGCGATGGGCGAGGGACCGTCGTTCGCCAAAGCGGACGTGTATCCCCGCGGCTGGTCGATCGAGTGTCGCATCAACGCCGAGGACCCGGGGCGCGATTTCGCCCCGTCGGCCGGGACGCCGACCGCGTATGAGATGCCGGCCGGATTTGGCGTGCGCGTCGAGAGCGCGATTGCGCCGGGCGACCCGATCATGCCGACCTACGACTCGCTCATCTCCAAACTAGTCACCTGGGGCCGGACGCGGGACGAAGCTATCGCGCGGATGACCCGGGCGCTGGCCGACTACCGAATCGAGGGCATCGCCAGCACGATCCCCTTCCATCAGAACATCATGGCGCACGATGCCTTCCGGCGCGGCGACACGGCGACGACGTTCCTGACAACGTATCCGGAAGTGCTCGATATCCCGCCGGCGACGGTGGGGACATCGGTAGCTCAGGCAGAGGAAACCGCCTCGCCGGTGAAGATGCTCGTCGAGGTTGGCGGGCGGCGACTGGAGGTCGCCATCTCCGGGCTGGATGGTGTTGCGCTGGCCGGCGGAAAGAGTGGTCGCAACGGCGGCGCGACACGGCGCGGGCCGAAGGCGTCCCGCCGCAGCGAGCGGGCGCATGGCGGGAACGATCTCGTCTCGCCGGGGCAAGGGACAGTTCTGCGGGTGGCGGTCGCGAACGGCCATCAGGTGGTGACGGGTGACCTCGTTTGCGTCATCGAGGCGATGAAGATGGAGAACGAGATCGTCGCCCCGCGTGACGGCGTCGTCGCGAACCTCTCGGTTGAGGCCGGCGCATCGATTAGCGCCGGGGCGTTGATCGCGACGATCGAGGATGCGGCGTCATAGGGCCGACGAGGCTGCCCGCGATACGGTAGCCTTGTGCCTTGGTGACACGCGCGTCGGCGTGCCCGCTTGCGCATCGGTCGGGAGTCCACGGTGACAGAGGAAAACAGGGCGTTCGCGCTCCCGGACGGGCATGTCACCGTGCTGCTGCAGGAGGCGGTCGACGCGCTCGAGCCGCGCCATGGGGGCGTCTATATCGACGGCACGTTCGGCGGCGGTGGGCATTCATCACTGCTCCTGCAACGCGTCGACGGCGATGCCACGCTCTATGCGGTCGACGCTGACCCGGACGCGATTGTGCGTGCCAGGATGCTGGCGGATTCCCCGCTTGGGCCCGGCGTTGTGCCGGTGCACGCGAACTTCCGTGAACTGGCGGCTATCGCGCGCGAGCAAGGCCTCGAGGAGGTCGACGGCGTACTGCTCGATCTCGGGCTCTCGTCGTTCCAGCTCGACCAGGCAGAGCGAGGCTTCGCGTTCCGCTTCGAGGGGCCGCTGGACATGCGGTTCGACCCGACGCGCGGTTCCTCCGCGGCCGATCTCGTCAACACCCTTGAGGCGGACGAGCTGGCGCGAATCTTGTGGCACTACGGCGAGGAGTCTCGCTCGCGGCAGATCGCCCGGGCCATCGTGAGCCGGCGCGGGACGCGGCCGATCGAGACCACGACCGATCTCGCGCAGATCGTGGAAGCCGCGGTCGGCGGTAGGCGTGGCAAGGCGATCCACCCGGCGACGAAGACCTTCCAGGCGCTACGCATCGCGGTTAACGAAGAGCTTGCGGCGCTGGAGACGGTGCTCGGGGTAGCGATCGACCTGCTGCGGCCTGGCGGGCGGCTGGTGGTGATCTCCTTCCACTCGCTGGAGGATCGGATCGTGAAGCAGACGTTCGCGTTGGAGTCCCAGAGTTGCATCTGCCCGCCTGACCAACCGGTGTGTACGTGCGATCATAGGGCGAGGCTCCGGCGCGTCGGGAAGCCGGTCAAACCCACCGACGCCGAGATCGCGCAGAACCCACGCAGCCGCTCCGCCATCATGCGCATCGCCGAGCGGGTAAGCGACGACAGACAGCCATGACAGCAGCCACGATGACAACAACGGGACGGACGAGATGAGACGATACCAGTTGCGCGATGTCCTCGCGGGGACCGGAGGCGAGCTTTCGCGACCGGTCGAGGACCAGACGGTCTTCCTCCGACTGGAGCGCGACTCGCGGCGGATCGAGCCGGGTGACGTGTTCCTCGCCGTGAAGGGCGAGAACCTCGACGGCCACGACTACGTGGCGGCCGCGCTGGAACGTGGCGCGGCGACGGCGATCGTGTCGCGCGAGTGGGCGGCCTCGCATCCGGAGATCACGACGCCGCTGATCCTGGTCGATGAGCCGGTGAAAGCACTCCAGCGATGGGCGAAGTGGCGGCGCGAGCGCCTGAACGTGAAGGTGATCGGCATCACCGGCAGCGTCGGAAAGACGAGCGCGAAGGAGTCGATCGCCGCCGTCCTGAGCCAGAAGTTCAAGGTCTTCCGCAGCCCGGGCAACTTTAACAACGAGATCGGCCTGCCGCTCTCCATCCTCGACTGCCCGGAGGACGCCGAGATCATGGTGCTGGAGATGGGCGGCGCCTACGCGTTCGGCGAGCTGACACTGCTCAGCGAGATCGCGAAGCCGAACGTCGGCGTGGTGACCAATATCTACCCGGTGCATCTCGAGCGCATGGGCACGCTTGAGAACATCGCCAAGACGAAGCAGGAGCTGGTCGAGGCGATTCCCGCTGACGGGTTCGTCGTCCTGAACCACGATGACCCGCGCGTGCGGGCGATGGCGACGGTCGCGAAGGCGCCGGTGATCACCTACGGCGTGCATGATCCGGCCGATATCCAGGCCTATGACGCGGCGAGCGAGGGGCTGAAGGGCACCTCGTTCTGGGTGCGGATCGACGGCGAGGAGACCTTCCTGCGCGTGCCGTTCGTCGGCGGGCCGGGACTCCAGATCGCGATCGTCGCGATCGCGGTGGGGCACGGCTTCGGGATGCACATCTCGGAGATGATCGTTGGGCTCCGCGATCCGAAGGTGCAGGTGCGCTTGCTCTTCGTGCCAGGCCCGAATGGTTCCCAGCTTATCGACGACACCTACAACGCCAGCACGCCATCGGTGCTCGCGGCACTCGGGCTGCTGGCGGAGCTGCCGGCGAAGCGGAAAATCGCTGTGCTCGGCGACATGCGCGAGCTGGGGACGCACGAAGAAGAAGGGCACCGCGTCGTGGGTGGCCGCGCTGGTGACGTCGTAGACGTGCTCGTCACCTTCGGCGACCTGACGCACTTCACCGTCGAGGAGGCCCGCAGCATCAGTCGACCTCCGGACCGTCCGCTGACGGTCCGCCAGTTCCGTCTCGACGAGCGGGAGGAAATGACCGACTTCCTGCGCAAGGAGCTGCGGGAGGGTGATGTCGTCCTTCTGAAGGGTGCGAACGGGCTCCACATGGACACCATTGTTGCCGAGATCCGGCCGGATGCGAGCATCACGACCGGGAAGGGCAACGCATGAACCCATTCGTGTCCCTCTTCCCCGTGGCGGTCGACTCAATCATGCCGCACGACGGCAACGAGAACATGGCCGTCTCGCTTGCCCTCGCGTCGCTCGCCTTCCTTGTCACGGTTGTTATCGGCCGTCCGGTGATCACCTACCTGCGGCAGCGCAAGGTCGGCAAAAAGATCCGGCTCGAGCTCGAGCAGCATTTCGGCAAGGCCGGCACCCCGACGATGGGCGGCATCATGGTGATTCTCACCGTCGTCGTGCTCACGCTGGTCTTCAACACCGTTGGCCGCCTCTCCATGCTCCTGCCGACCGCGGTGCTCACCGCGACAGGCCTGCTCGGCGGCTTCGATGACGCGATGAGCCTCGTCGGCGGCAAGCAGGGCGGCATGTCCGGCAAGATGAAGATGTTCTGGCTCATCCTGATCGGTCTCGCCGCGGCGCTGGTGCTGCACCTTCCGGATCCGTACGGTCTCGGGCTGACGCATATCTATATCCCGTTCATCGGCCGGTACGATATTGGCTGGATCTATGTGCCGATCGCCGCGTTCGCCATCGTGGCGATGGCCAATGCGGTGAACCTCGCCGATGGGTTGGATACGCTCGCGGCAGGCACGGCGGCGGTCGCCTTTGTGGCGTACGGCATCATCGCCTACCTCCAGGGGCAGCTTGGCGTCGTCACCTTTTCCTTCATCATGGTCGGCTCGCTGATGGGCTTCCTCTGGTTCAATGCGAACCCGGCCCAGGTGTTCATGGGTGATGCCGGGTCGCTCGCGTTAGGTGCCTCCCTCACCGTTGCGGCGTTCATGACCGGCCAATGGTTGCTCCTGCCGATCGTCGGTGGCGTGTTCGTGGCCGAGACGCTGTCGGTGATGATCCAGGTGACGTTCTTCAAGCTGACCGGCGGCAGGCGGGTGTTCCGGATGACACCGTTGCATCACCATTTCGAGCAGATCGGGTGGTCAGAGACGCAGATAGCCCTCCGCTTCTGGCTTGTCGGCATGATGCTCGGCCTTGTCGGCGTCGCGTTTGCACTTCTGTAGCGATGAAGGACCAGGGGATGGACGAGGGGATCCGAGGGACGCGATACACGGTGATGGGGCTCGGCGTGCTGGGGGGCGGCGTCGGTGTCGCGCGGTACCTCGCGCGTCATGGCGGCGTCGTCACCGTGACGGACATGCGTCCGGCCGAGCAGCTCCAGACGTCGCTGGACCTCTTGAGCGATCTGCCCATCACGTTTCATCTGGGCGGGCACGACGAGGCCGACTTTACCCGGGAGAATGCGGACGTCGTGATCCGGAACCCCGGCGTGCGGCGGAACTCGCCGTATCTGGCGCTCGCTCGCGGATCCGGCGTGCGTATCGAGATGGAGATGTCACTCTTCTTCCGGGCCTGTCGCGCGCCGATCCTCGGCATAACCGGCACGAAGGGCAAGACGAGCGTCTCGACGCTTTGCGGCGAGATCATGCGCGCCTGGAACCCGGACGCGGTGCTGGCCGGGAACATGGGGATATCCGCGCTGGCGATGGTGGACGATATCCTGCCGGAGCAACCGGTGGTGATCGAGCTCTCGTCGTGGCAGCTGGAGGCGATGGACGAGCACGGCCTCGGGCCGCACGTCGCCGTGCTGACCAACATCTCGCCGGACCATCTCGACGCCTATGACTCGTTCGACGACTACGCCGACACGAAGCGTACGATCGGGACGCATGTCCCTGACGGCGGCGTCGTCGTGTACAACAACGATGACGTCGAGGCGCGGAAGATCGTCGAGGTGACGGAGGCGCGCCTGATGCCGTTCGGTCTGGAGGACCCGGGAACCGATGGCGCGTGGCTTTCCGGCGACGAGCTCGTCGTGCGCTGGGACGGCAAGGAGGCCCGCATCCAGCGGCCGACGCAGCTTCAGCTTAGCGGCGAAGCCGGCACCGGCAACGCGCTGGCGGCGTTCGCGGCTGCGTGGGCCTATGGTGCGCCGCTGTCCGCCATCGAGCACGGCATGCGCGCCTTTGCGGGCGTGCCGAACCGGATGGAGGAGGTCGCCACCGTCGATGGGGTCCTCTTCGTCAATGACACGTCGGCGACGGCTCCGGCCGCGGCGGTCGGCGGGCTGCGCCTGCTGCACCAGCGCGCGCGGGAGGTGCGGCTGATCGCCGGGGGCGCGGACAAGCGGACCGACCTGACACCGTTTGCCGACGAGATCGCGCGTTGCCGGCCGCAGGTATTCCTGCTCGGCGGGACCGCCACGCCGAACCTGCAGGCGTTGCTGGAGGAGCGGGGCGTGCCCTATGCCGGCCCGTTCGAGAGCATGCCGGACGTGTTCGCGGCGGCGGTCGACGGCGTGCAGCCTGGCGACATCGTCACGTTGACGCCGGGTTGCGCCAGCTTCGGCATCTTCCGCAATGAGTTTGACCGCGGGGAGCAATTCAAGGCCGCCGTGGCCGCCTACCAGACGCGTGCCGCCGGCGCGGCATCAGGGGACCGATAGATGGTTGATCACGACCAGACGCACGCCGAGTCGCTGCCGGCACCGCCCGCGACGTTCCACTTCATTGGCATCGGCGGGATCGGGATGAGCGCGCTGGCGCGGATCCTCACGATGTGGGGGCACAAGGTGACCGGCTCGGACGCCGTCGAGTCGGCGCAGGTGCTGTCGCTGCGCGAGATGGGCATCCCGGTCGTGATCGGGCATCACGATCCGACCTTTGCGAGCCTCGCCGACATGGTCGTGACGAACAAGCGGGCGTTGGCGAACGCGAAGATTGAGCTGGACGCCGCCGAGGCCGCCGGCGCGCGCATTATCCGCCGGGCGGACCTGCTCGGGATCATCGCCAACGAGAAGGTGTCGGTCGCCGTCGCCGGGTCGCACGGCAAGTCGACCACCTCGGGCATGCTCTCCGTGGCGCTGCGCGAGCTGGGGCAGGACCCGACCTTCGCCGTCGGCGCGATCGTCGCCGCGACCGGCACGAACGCCGAACCCGGCGAGGGGCCGCACATGGTGGTCGAGGCGGACGAGTTCGACCGCTCCTTCCTCGGCCTCTTCCCGAACGTCGCGATCATCACCTCGGTGGCGTTCGATCATCCCGACATCTACGACGACCAGGACGACTACGACCAGGCGTTCGTCGACTTCGCCGCGCAGATCAAGCCCAACGGCCATCTGGTGATCGCCGGGGACGACGAGGGCGCGAGCCGGGTGCTCGACCGCGTGCGCGAGCTTGGACGCGATGACCTGACGATCCGCACGTTCGGCGAGAACGGCGGGTTGGGACTGGACGCTGGACGGCCGCGAGGGCCGGTGGACGGTGACCGATCCCTCCGGCACGCGGCATGACCTGCCGCTGGCTGTCCCTGGCCGCCACAATGCGCGCAACGCCGTGGCTGCGTTGGCCGCGCTCGTCGCGCTTGGGATGCCGGTCGATCGCGCGATCGCGGCGCTCGGCACGTACAAGGGCATCGGGCGCCGTTTCGAGCACAAGGGAACCGTGAACGGCGCGGACGTGATCGACGACTACGCGCACCACCCGGAAGAGGTGACCGCCGTCCTGAGCGCCGCGCGGGATGCCTACCCGGGCCGGCGCATCGTCGCCGTGCACCAGCCGCACACCTATTCGCGCACCCACGCGTTGATGAAGGAGTTCGCGAGCGCCCTGGAGTTGGCTGACGTCGTTGTGCTGATGGAGATTTACGGCGTCGGCGAGGTCAATGAGCACCACATCTCTTCGGCGCACATGGCGAGCCTTATCCGGAAGCCGGTGACGATGGCGACCGACCCGGCGGACGCCGCGGAGAAGACCCGCGCGTTGCTGCAACCCGGCGACGTCGTGATGACGATCGGCGCGGGATCGGTGACGCAGGTCGGGCCGCTGCTGATCCAGGGTGCGACTTCCGCACCAGCAGACAACCGAGCGCAAGCGGCCGCTGATGAGCGCGCGGCCACCGAAGCAGGCCGACGTGACGATTCCGGACGCGCCGCATCTGAAGGTCATGCAGGCAGCCGCGATGTCGTTGTACACGACGATGCGGATCGGCGGCCCGGCGGACTATCTGGTCCGCGCCGGGACGGCGGATGACCTCGCGCACGCCCTGCGCTGGGCGGGTGCGGAGGGACATGCCGGTCACGGTGATCGGCGGCGGCAGCAACCTGCTCGTCGATGACGCAGGCATCCGCGGTCTCGTGATCGTGGCGCGGACGCCTGGCGAGCGCGCCGGCGTCGCTGCTCGAGGTCGAGGACGAGGGCGATAGCGTGCTACTCACCGTCGGCGCGCAGGCGCCGCTGAGCTGGCTCGGGCGCCATGCCGCCGAGCAAGGCTGGGCGGGCATGGACTGGGCAGTCGGGCTGCCGGGGCAAGTCGGGGGCGCGACGGTGAACAACGCCGGCGCCCACGGCACGGAGATGAAGGACCATCTCGTCGCGCTCGACATCCTAGAAGCTTCAGGCGAGGTGATCTCGGCACGATGTCTGCATGGCTCCAGCCGTCGTATCGCATGACGCGGATCAAGGGCGCGCCGCGTCCGCGACCGTGGACCGTGCTGCGTGCGGTGATCCGCTTGCCGAAGGGCGACCGCGCTGAGCTGATCCTGCGCGCGGACGAGCACGCCGAGTTCCGGCGCCGGACGCAGCCGACCGGCGCCTGCTCAGGATCGCTCTTTGCCAACCCTGAGGGCGACTTCGCTGCGCGACTGATCGAGGAGGCCGGGCTGAAAGGCCATCAGGTCGGCGCGATGCAGCTTTCGCCGAAGCACGCGAACTGGATGATGAACACCGGGGGCGGGATCGGCCGCGGAGGCCCGCGAGCTGGTCGAACTCGTGCGCGAGACGGTGCGCGAGCGATTCGGCGTCGAGCTCCGGCCCGAGATCGAGTTCATCGGGGGCTGACCGGTCTGTAGGGGAGGACCTTGTGTCCTCCCTTTGCCCGCACCCGGGAGGACACAAGGTCCTCCCCTACATGAAGGAATGCCGCAGCCGGCGGCGCGACGATTATCCAGAGGCATCCCTATGACAGCACCTGATCCCCAGAACCGGAAGATTCGCGTCGCGGTTGTGTTCGGCGGCCGCTCCGACGAGCACGATGTGTCGCTGCGCTCGGCTCAGACCGTGATCGGCGCGCTCGACCCGGCGAGGTATGAGGTGGTGCCCCTGGGGATCACGCGCGAGGGGCGCTGGATCACCGGGGACGACCCGATGACGCAGCTCGTCGACAAGTCGCCGATGTTCCATCTCGGCGAGGGCGAGCAGAAGGCGGAGCCGACGAGCGAGCGGCACATCCAGCCGGTGGTCGGCGCGGATGCGCTGATGCCGGTCGCGGCGTCGGTCGATGTCGATGTCTTCTTCCCGGTGCTGCATGGCCCGATGGGGGAGGACGGCACGATCCAGGGCATGCTGGAGCTTGCCGGGTTGCCGTATGTCGGCAGCGGTGTGCTCGGGTCGGCGGTCGGGATGGACAAGGCGATGACCAAGATCATCCTGACCCAGGCCGGCATCCCGCAGAGCCCGTGGCAGCTCGTGCTCCGGGCGGAGTGGGAGCGGTCGCCGGAGATCGTGGAGGCCCGGCTGGTGGAGGCGTTCGGCTTCCCGATGTTCGTCAAGCCGGCGAACATGGGCTCCAGCGTGGGGATCAGCAAGGCGCACAATGCCGCCGAGCTGCACGACGCGCTGCGCGAGGCGAGCCATTTTGACCGGCGGCTGGTGGTTGAGAAGGGGATCGTCGGGCGCGAACTGGAGATGTCCGTGCTCGGCAACGACGACCCGGTCGTCTCGGTTGCCGGCGAGATCCGGCCACGCGGCGAGTTCTACGACTACAACGCCAAGTACATCGACGACACGGCGGAGCTCATCATTCCGGCCGAGCTCGATCCGGCGATCCAGCGGGAGATGGAGGAGATCGCGGCGCGGTCGTTCGTCGCGCTGGACCTCGCCGGGTTGGCCCGGGTCGACTTCTTCGTCGAGGACGGGTCGGACCAGATCTACGTCAACGAGGTCAACACCATGCCGGGTTTTACCTCGATCAGCATGTACCCCTCGCTGTGGGCGGCGAGCGGGGTTTCGCTGGCGGAGCTGGTCGACAGGCTGATCGGCCTGGCGCTTGAGCGGCATGCCGAGAAGGGTCGGTAAGCGCAGGTTTTTCGTGCCGTATGGGCAGGTTAACCCGTGCGATGGCTGTACATACATGCATGCTATACTTCAGCCATTATCAGCACTTGGGTCAATTTTCGAAAGAGAACGCCCGGTGTTCGCGCGGTGCTGCATCCTGGCATTGCTTTCACGATGAACGCTGAATGGCCGCTCCCGCGGGAGGCGGCTACGGTTGTGAACTATGGGTGGTGAAGGGACGATGCAATCCCGAGGTCAAAATCCGATTCGAGGACAACAAGCGCAGCGAGGCCAGCAGGCGCCCCAGGGGCATGGGCATGGCCAGCAGCCGGGTGAGCGCCCGGTGGCTCCTCCTGCCGAGAAGCCGGCGATCGCGCTGGAGCTCGTCGGACATCATGCCCAACGCCTTCGCGCGGATCAAGGTGATCGGTGTCGGCGGGGCTGGCGGCAACGCGATCAACCGGATGGTGAACTCCGGGGTCGATGGCATCGAGTTCGTCGCCGTCAACACCGATGCACAGGCGCTGATGACCAGCGAGGCCTCGATTGCGATCCGCATTGGCGACAAGTTGACCAAGGGTCTTGGCGCCGGCGGGCGGCCGGAGGTCGGCGAGCGCGCCGCCGAGGAGAGCTCGGAAAGCCTCGCCGAGGTCGTGCGCGACTGCGACATGGTCTTCATCGCGGCGGGCATGGGCGGCGGCACCGGCACGGGCGCATCGCCGTCGATCGCGCAATTGGCCAAGCAGGCCGGGGCGTTGACCGTCGCCGTTGTCACCAAGCCGTTCGAGTTCGAGGGCGGTCGTCGCCGTCGCGCCGCGGAGGAGGGTGTCGCGGCGCTCAAGGACGTCGTTGACGCGCTGATCACGATCCCGAACGAGCGCCTGCTGCACATGGTCGACCCGAAGACGACGGTCACCGAGGCGTTCCAGATCGCGGACGACGTGCTGCGGCAAGGTATCGCCGGTATCTCCGACCTGATCACCAAGCCGGGCATCATCAACCTCGACTTCGCCGACGTGAAGACGATCATGCAGGACGCCGGGTCTGCGCTGATGGCGATCGGCTACGGCGAAGGCAACGACCGCACCGTCAGTGCCGCACGCGAGGCGATCGAGAGCCCGCTGCTGGAGATGAACATCCAGGGCGCGAAGGGCGTGCTCTACAACATCTCGGCCAGCTCGAACCTCACCCTGTTCGAGACGAGCGAGGCGGCGGAGGTTATCCGCGCGGCGGCCGACGAGGATGCCGAGATCATCTACGGTACCTCCATCGACGAGAGCCTGGGCGATGCGGTGATGATCACCCTGATCGCGACCGGCTTCGACGAGGCCCCGAGCGTTTACGACCAGTACCAGTTCGCGCCGACGCAGGGTCGCCAGCAGGACCCCGGGTACGGCCGCCAGCAGCAGCCGGAGCCGCGTCGCCAGCAGATGGCGCCGCAGGGCGGGCAGGAGCCGGTCTACCCGGACGACGAGTGGGAGAACGAGTCGTCGATCATCCGCTTCCTGCGCGAGCGGTAGCGGGTCCGATGCAACGAGAGAGATCCCCGATGCCCGCGCGATTACCGTGCGGGCATCGTTGTATCGTGCAGACGTTTCTGTAGTCCCGGGCCCTGTGCCCGGGATATGCCCCGAAGGGGCATAACGCGGCGAAAGGAACCACCATGCGCTGTCCCTACTGCAAAGCCGAAGATTCCCGCGTGGTGGACAGCCGCGACGTCAACAACGGCGAGGCCATCCGTCGCCGTCGCCAATGCTCCAAGCTGCGGCAAGCGATTCACGACCTACGAGCGGGTCGAGGCCGCCGCGCTGATCGTCGTCAAGAAGGACGGCCGCCGCGAGGAGTTCAACCCGGACAAGCTCCGCGCCAAGCTCCGCGTCGCCCTCACCAAGCGCCCGGTCGCGCAGGACGACCTCGACAAGCTCATCGCGAAGGTCGAGGCCGACCTCATGGCGATGGGGACGAAGGAGGTCTCGTCGCATGAGATCGGCGAGAAGGTGCTGGCCGAGCTGAAGACGCTCGACCACGTCGCCTACATCCGCTTCGCCTCGGTCTACCGCCAGTTCGCCGACATCGACGACCTCCGCCGCGAGGTTGAAGGCTTATCACTCAAGGAAGAATGACCCAGAGTTCGTCAGGCGCAAAGGTTTCGTGTTGGGCGGGCGTGCAAAAAACACCCGGACGGAAAGATCCGTCCGGGTGTTTCGCTTCGCGTGTTGAAGGCGAGGTGCCTTACGCCATGTGCGGCTTCACGCGCGCCATGATGGCGTTCTTCGGCATCGCGCCGATGATCTTGTCGACCGGCTGGCCGTTCTTGTAGACGACCATCGTCGGGATGTTGAAGACGCCGAGCTGGCCAGCGTACTGCTGGTTCTCGTCGACGTTCACCTTGGCGACCTTGATGTCGCTCTCCTCGGAGGCGATCTCCTCGAGGATCGGGCCGACGATGCGGCAGGGGCCACACCACGGCGCCCAGAAGTCGACGATCACGGTCTTCTCGGCCTCGTCGAGGACTTCGTTCTTGTAGGTGGCATCGGTAACGGTAACTGGCTTGGACATGTTGTTCGGATTCCTCCATTAGTGCGCTATCCCGAAGGACATTACTTCCCAAATGATAGCACACCCGTCGACGCCTGCAAGGTCCCTTGGGCTGCACTGCCCAGTGGACCGAAGGGTCTGGCCCTATACTACGGATCGTGATGAACCACCGCAATGACACCCACCACGATGAAACGATCACTGTCGCCATTGATGGCAATTTCCTGACCATGCCGTATTCCGGCATCGGGACCTACCTGCGCGGGTTGACCGATGCACTGGTAGCGGACGCAGATACGCTCGGGGTGCGGATCCGGATGCTCCAGCCGGCGCCGGGTCGCCTCGTGCATCCGGGCTCGAAGCAGCATCGCTTCCTGTGGGACGCGTTCGGGGTGACAGGGGCGCTGCTGGCGGCCGGGGAGCCAAAGCCGGACCTGCTGCACCTGCCACAGATGTCCGCGCCATTCGCCGCGCCGGTGCCGCTGGTCGCGACGATTCATGATGTGATCCCGTTCGTGATGGAGGATTACCGGGCCAGTCGAGCGATGCGGCTCTATACGGGGCTGATGGCCCGCTCGGTGAGGAAGGCGAAGCGGATCATCGCCCCGTCCGAGGCGGCGAAGGCGGATATCGCGCGCGTGCTGGGATCCCGGCTGGAGAAGATCCGCGCGATCCCGGAGGCGGCGGACCCGGCGCTCGTCCCTGCGACGGACGACGGTGCCAGGCACATGGTCGCCGAGGGGTGGGGCGTGCGCGGGCGCTACCTGTTCAACATCGGTGGGTTCGACCGGCGCAAGAACTTGCCGCTGCTGATCGAGGCGTTCGCTGCCGCTGTGCCGTCGTTGGACGACGACGTCCAGCTCGTCATCGCTGGTGCCCCGCATACGGGGAACGAGCGCGTCTTCCCGCCGCTGGAGCCGGTCATCCGGCAGCACGGGCTGGAGGGGCGCGTGGTCCTGACCGGTCGCGTGTCGAACGAGGAGCGCACGGCGCTGTACCAGGCGGCGCATGTCTACATCACGCCGTCCGAGTACGAGGGCTTCGGGCTGACGCCGCTGGAGGCGATGGCGTGCGGCGTCCCGGCGATCGTGGCGGACCGCACGAGCCTGCCGGAGGTAGTGGGCGATGCCGGCTTATGCGTCGAGCCAAGGGTCGATGCGCTGGCGGCGGCGATCGTGTCGCTGATGACGGACGACGCACTTCATGACGACCTCGCGCGCCGCTCCCTTGGCCCGTGCGCGGACGTTACGTGGGCGGAGGCGGCACGGCAGACGGCCGAGGTGTATCGCGAGGCGCGTCGTTCGTAGTAGACCCGGCCCTTGTGGCCGGGTCCTCACGAGGCGTCCAGGCCTTGGCAGCCGGCGCTCATGAAGAGGAGCAGCTGGACCTCGCCGTCGGGCGTTGACCCGATGAGGGCGATGGACTCGCTGGCGAGGGCGGGGTCGTTGCCCTGCGCGGGCTCCGGCAGCAGCTCCGGGAATTCGTCCTCGATCATCTGGCCGATGCGGTCGGAGAGTTGCACACCCTGCCCGATCTCCGGCGCGCCGGATGAGATCAGCACGAAGCCGATGCGGCATGACTCCGCCTGGACGTAGGGCGTCAGGACGTCCTCCAGCCGCTGGCGCGCGTCGTCGAGCGCCCCCTGGTCGCCGCGCAGGACGCCGTTGAGATCCACCTGGATCGTCTCGGTGATGGCGTTCGGGTTGAGCGTGTTGAGCTGCACCTGCTCCTGCGCCTGGAGCAGCTCGTTCTCGGCCGCGTCGCTGGTCGCCTGGGCGGACTCGGCGTTTGCCTGCGCCTGCTGGGCCTGCGCCTCTGATGTCGAAAGCACCGCTTCGTTCGTGGCGATCTGGTTCTCCAGCGCGACGGTTGTGCCCTGCGCGTTCACGCCGGTACGGGCGTTCTCCGTCGCTTGCGCCTGGAGCTGGGCTTGCTCGGTGCCCTGCGCCTGGACCTGCGCGTGCGACCTCGGTCGCCCGCGCGACGGACGTGGCGAGCTCGGCGTTGAGCTCGTCCTGGCCCTGCTGGTTCTCCGCCTGCTGCGTCGAGAGCGCGTCGATCGTTGCGCGGGCGACGACTGCCTGCTCGGTCGCCTGGGCATCGGCGGTCGCGCGCTGGCTCACGCTCATGGCGTCACGCGTCGCTTGCGCGTCCTCGGTCGCCTGGGCGGCTTGCTCGGCCGCGTCGAGGTCGGCCTGGATGGCGGCGACGGTCTGCTGCGCTTCAACATCGGCCTGGGCGATCTGCGCCTCGGCGGTCGCCTCGTAGTTCGGGAGGGGTGTCGGCGTTGGCTCAGGTGGTGGCGCGCCGACCGTGTTTGCGACGAGGAAGAGCATCGACAGACCAAGCAGGAGGTCGGCGAAGAGCCAGCCTCCGAGGGTGATCATGTCCCTGCGGTTCCGTCGTCGGCGCTTGTAGGGCTGCATGCGGTTCTCCGGGTCCGTCGGTCAGGTTGCGGGTGAGGATGGGGCGGTCAGGAGCGTGAACGGGCCCAGCGGCCCGGCGATCGGCTCGGGTCGTCGGGATCGGTGTCACGTGCCAGCTCGGCGCGAAGCGCGTTGGCGAAGGCGGTCTGCAGGTTCTCGGTGTTCGGCGTCTGCTGGACCAGCCGGTTCATCGTGTTCGCGAGGCTGTCGAGTCGCTGGACGAGATGCTGCAGGTCCTGGTTGGATTCGCGCTGGCGCTGGGCCGACGCGAGGTTCATGTTCCCGAGGTCCTTCGCCACCTGCCCGATCTCGCGTGCCGTTTCCGCCTGCTGCGTGAGCAGGGTATTCAGCGCGGTGATCTGCTGGGACTGTGTCGAGCCGATGGTGTCGAAATGCTCCTGCAGGCGCGCGAGGCCGGTACCGATTCCGGCAAGCTGTTGGGCGGTGTTCTCCGCGCCGGTCGTGCCGGAGCGGAGGGCCTCGGCGAGCGCGGTGTTCGCCTCTTGCTGGGCGGTGAGCGCGCGGTCGACGCGGGCCTGGCTGGCCGAGATGTCCTGCGCGATGGCGCTGATGCCGCGCACGGCGTCGAGCGCCACGCGTCCGGCCTGGGCAGCGTTTTCCGCACCGGAGATCGCGGTGTCGGCGGTCTCGGCGAGGCGCGCCGCGGCCTGGGCAATCTGGCGGTTGACGGCCTGGTCGTTCTGGATCGCCGACGAGGTCATCTTCTCGAGGTTGGAGACCGCGCCGAGCAGCGTGCGCTGTTGGTCGCCGGTGCGGCTGACGTCGCTGGCGAGGTCCTCCAGGGCCCGTTCGAGCCCGGAGGAGACCTGGCGCAGGTCCACGAGCAGGCGGTGCATCTCCTCGGCGCCGGCGCGCATGCCGGAGGCGAAGACGCCGAAGTCGGCGAACTCCTTCTCGCGGCGGCTGGCGATGAGGTCCAGCCGGTCCTGCTCGACCTGGAGCTGGTTCAGGAGGCTCTGGCTGCTCGTCTCGAAGGTGTCGACGAGGCGCTCGACGCTATCGGCGAGCTGGACCGGGCGCGATGAGCGATCGGTCGCGAGCAGGACCCCGGCCTCGGCCAGGGCGTTGTCGAAGTCGGCCTGGAAACCGGAGGCGGAGTCGGCGATGAGGTCTTCCTGCCGCTCGCGACGGCCATGTGCGTAGAAGGTGAGGATGATGATCAGGGCGATGATGATCGCGTCGACCAGGGCCACGGACGAGAACGTGGGCGAGAACCAACTTCCCTCGTTGCCGAATCCCCGCTGCCAGAGCACGAGGAACGGGATGCCGGTGTCGTCCGGGTTGCGCTCCAGGTACTTGTTGTAGGAGTTGGCCGCCTCGCCGAGCGCCGCCCAGGTCAGGAAGATCGGGACGAGCACGAGGACGTTGCGGATTTTGTCCGCGATCTCGATTGACTGTGGCGCGTAGCCGCCCTCATGCTGGACGGCCCAGGCGTGCGAGAGGCGGTCGGTATTGAAGGCGCGGCGCAGGTCCACGTCCGACCAGCGGAAGCGGCCACTCTCGGTCGTTAAGGCCGAGGAGAGCTCGTGGAGCCGGCGCGATGAGCGCGGATCGACCTCCCTGAGAAGGGTCGCGATGTCGTCAAGCTGGCCGGCGACTTCGGGAGCCGGTGCGGACAATCGCTGGGTCGCATGATGCGGGGGAGGGTTCGATTCGCCGAAGGAGCGGGCACGGGAGCCGCCTCCGGCGGGTGCGGTTGGTCGCATCGTCAAGGAACAACCCTTTCGAGCAGGGACGGATCGCTGGCAAGCGGTCACACAACATCGGGCGACCTGCCCTGTACATACACTTTAGCACCCGCGCCACAACCGGTTTGGGAAGGCACGCCTGGCGTGCCGGTGCCTGTAGCCTGAAACGACGGGCGAGCGCCGCGCGTTTCGCAAGAGAGGGGTCGGTGTCCGTACGGGCTCGTATACTGGTCCGACAGGGACCGGGCCAGCGCACCATGCTGACAGGACTGAAGGCTGCGTCCGGGATGAGCACCTGCGGAAAGGATGGATGTGGATAGCCAGATTCGCCTGACAAATGCCCTTATCGGTGGGCGCGTGCTGGAGCTCTCGCGCCGCCGCCTTCGCTTCGCCCCGGCGGCCGGGGACGGCGCTCCGGTGACCGCCGGCGACACGGCGTACGTCACCCGGATGCACCACCAGGACGGCTCCTATTTCGCCCTGCGCGTCGCGCAGGACCGCTCGGTCGGCGGCGAGTGGGAACGCCACTATGCTGCCCTCGCACGGGATTTGCCGGAGAGTATCCGGCCGTACGTCCCGCGTTGGATCGCGCCGATCGAAGGCGGCATCACGATCGCCGGGACGAAGCTGCCGACGGTCGTGATGGAGTGGATCGACGGGATCACCGTGTTCGATGCGGCCGATCATGCCGCGTCGGAGGGGAACCGCCGCGTGCTGCTCGCGCTCGCCGAGTCGCTGCTGGAGCTGTATGCCGCGTTGCGCGATGCCCGCGTGACGCACGGTGATCTCGCGCCGGACAACCTGATGATGCGGTCGACCGGCGAGATCGTCTGCATCGACCTCGACACCGTGCAGTGGCCGGGCATGCGCGTGCGCTCGCTGCAGGCTGGCTCGCCGGCCTATCGGCATCCGCGACGTGGCGCGATCCCGCGACACCAGGATGCCTTCGCGGTGCTGGTCCTGTTGACGTCGCTTCATGTGCTGGCCGATGCGCCGGGAATCCGCCAGGAGATCGGCCAGGATGCCGGTGTGGCCGGCGCGGGTCTCGTCTTTACGTCATGGGACCTCGCCGATCCGTCATCTTCCCGCGCGTTCAATGCCGCCCGCTCGCGTGTCGGGGACCGAACGCGGCAGTTGTTGGACCTGCTGGAGCGATCGCTGACGAGCGAGCCATACCTGACGCCGGAGATCCTCGCCGAGGCGATGGCGCTGCCGGCGGCAACGGAGACGACGCACGCTCCGGCTGCTCCGGCCAGCAAGGGCGAATGGGACCTTTCCGGCGTGATCGAGCGCCTTCGCTCGGAGCTCGACGAGCAGGGCCAGAAGCGGGGCGAGGGGCGCTTCGCGACGACCTGGCCTAGCGCGACGGAGCAGGCTCAGCCCGAGCCAGAGCCTTCTCCGGAGGACGTGGCTACAGGGGACGCCGAGGCGCAGGAGCAGTCCGCTGACCTGTCCGCGTTGGAGCGGGAGGAGTCGCAGGCGGAGCGGTTCCGGCAGCGCATCGCCGAGGCCGCGCGGCAGCATGACGATGAGGCGATCGTGCGGGCGGCGCGGACGGCCGAGGACCGGCACCTGCCGCTCGGCTCCGAAACGCGACGGGTCGTGCGGCTGGCTCGCGAGCGGATGGAGATCCGCGCACGCCTGGACCGCGCCCTGGCCGAGGACAACCGTCCCGAGCTGGCCGAACTGGCGCGAACCGGCGAGCTGGTGGTGCTGGGTGATACGGACCGGGCATCGCTCGCCCGCGTGCTCCGGGCGCTGGAGTGGCCGGGGCTCGTGCAGGCACTGGAGAGCGACGACGACACGTTGATCCTGACCTGGTACGACGACGAGTTGTTCGGCGAGGACACGGCGTTGCCGGACGACCTGCGCGCGCGCGTGGAGTTGGCCAAGACGCGGTCGCGCTGGGTCGCAGAGGTGCGCGGCGTGTTGAAGCGGCGGGACGTACGGGCGTTGGAGTCGCTTCTGGCCGGGGAGCCAAAGGATGGGTTGGCGCACCTGAGCCGAGGCGAGCGGGCGCGTGTGCTGCGCCTGATCGAGCGGCAGGCGGCGCTGGACGACCTGCATGAGGCCCTGCGACAAGGGTCGAGCGAGCGCATCCTGAAGGCGCTGAACGCGATCGACCAGAGTGGTGCCCGCATCGAGAACCCGTCGATGTGGTCGGCGGTGCAGTCGGTGCTGGAACGCGCGACGGTGATCGAGCAGATTGTCACCGCGGCGAGCGCTGATCCGCCGGACGACCGCGAGCTTGCGCACTTGCTGCCGCTGGCAAAGCGCCTTGGCCTGCAACGCGACCCGGCGTTGACGCGGCGCTTCGCGTTCGACGACCTGGAAGCGATGGTGCTGCGGGGGGCGGCTGCGCGGCGCATCCGCCGGGCGATTCGCGATGATGACGATGCGGCGATCCGCCAGGCGGCGTATCCGGACGTCAGTGGGGCGCTGTCCCTGCTGTCGGACGAGGAGCGGGAGCGCGTGGAGACGGCCCGGTCGCGCCGGATCGCGGCGAGGGCCGGCGCGGATTCACGGTAGACGAAAGGGGACGGCCAGTTCAGCCGGCCGTCCCGTTTTCGCGCCGCTGTATCGACCTTCGGTCGAGGGGTCGACACGCCCGGATATCGACCCTTGGACACCAACAGGTGCCCTGCAGGCCGATTGGGCCGACATTCCTTCGGAAGTACGGCCCCTACGCGGAGCATTTCTACTCGGGCAGCGGGACCGGTGTCTCCCAGGTCCGGGAGGCTGCGCTGCGTTCGACGGCGTCGAGCACGGCCTGGCACTTGAAGCCGTCCTCGAACGAGGGAGCGGGCTGGGTGCCGGTCGCGATGCCCTCCAACAGGTCGCGGACCTGGTGCACATGCGAGTGCTCCCAGCCGATGATGTGCCCGCCCGGCCACCAGTGGTCGACGAACGGGTGGACGGGCTCCGTGACGTTCACCGTGCGGAAGCCCTGGACGTCCGGGTCGTCGCTTACGAAGTAGACCTCAAGCTCGTTCAGGCGCTCGAGGTTGAAGACGATCGAGCCGAGCTCGCCGTTGATCTCGAACGAGTTGAAGTTGCGGCGACCCGGGGCGAGGCGCGTGGCCTCGAAGACGCCGGTTGCGCCGTTCTCGAAGCGAGCGAGGAAGCTGGTCGCGTCGTCGACGGTGACGGCGCCCATTTCCGTGCCGGCCTGCATCGAGAGGCCCGAGCCGCCAGTGCCCTCGACCTCGACCGGGCGCTCCTTGATCCAGGTGCCAAGCGTGCCCGTGACCTCGGTGATATCGCCGACGAGGAAGCGGGCCAGGTCGGTGATATGCGCCCCGATGTCGCCCAGCGCGCCGGAACCGGCCAGTTCCTTCTTCAGGCGCCAGGAGAGCGGGGCCATCGGGTCGAGCAGCCAGTCCTGCAGGTAGACGGCGCGGATGTGGCGGAGCTTGCCGAGGCGCCCGTCCTCGATGATCCGTTTCGCGAGCTGGACGGCGGGGACGCGACGGTAGTTGAAGTTGATCATCGAGATGGTGCCGGCCTTGCGCCAGGCGCGCACCATGTCCGTGGCCTCCTCAAGCGTGTTGGCGAGCGGCTTCTCGCAGTAGACGTGCTTGCCGGCTTCGAGCGCCGCGATCACGACGTCGTGATGGAGGTAGCCGGGCGTGCTGACGTCGACGAGGTCGATGTCGTCACGCGTGACGAGCTTTCGGTAGTCGGTCTCGTACTCTCGCCAGCCGAGCTGCGCGGCGGCCTCGTGGACCGCCTCTTCATTGCGCCCGGAGATGGCGATCATCTCGGGGGTGGGGACCTCTGGGAAGAAGGCGTGGACCTGGCGGTACGCGTTCGAGTGGGCGCGGCCCATGAACTTGTAGCCGACCAGGCCCACGCCGATGGATTGTTTGGTCATTGCATTCCTCGTAGGTCTTTCTGTTCTCTGTAGTCCCGGGCCCTGTGCCCGGGATCGATGCCGAAGGCATCGCCCTCGGTATCGACCTGCGGTCGATGTCTCGCCCACAGGGGGCGAGACTACACGGGGGCAGCCCTCACACCCACCAAGCCTCGCCCGGGGATTCGGTGAGGACGACATCCTTGAGGAAGTCGACGGCGCGGGTGAAGCCCTCGTTGATGCTCAGCAGCGAGTCCTCGTGCTCGATCGAGAGCGCGCCGTCGTAGCCGGCAAGGCGCAGTTCGGACACCATGTGCCGCCAGAACTCCTGCCCGTGGCCGTAGCCGACGGTGCGGAAGATCCACGAGCGGTGCTTCTCGTCCGTGTATGGCTTCGTGTCCAGCACGCCGTTGCGGGCGATGTTCGGTTGGTCGAGCCAGGTGTCCTTCATATGGACGTGGTAGATGGCGTCGCCGAGCTCGCGAATGCAGATGAGCGGGTCCATGCCCTGCCAGAACAGGTGCGACGGGTCGAAGTTGACGCCAATCGCCTCGCCGCCGGCCTCCCGCAGCCGCCAGAACGACTCCGTGTGGTAGCCGAGGAATCCGGGGTGCAGCTCGATCGCGACCCGGACATTGTTGTCCGCCGCGTACTTGCCCGCATCGCTCCAGTAGGGCGTGGCGACCTCGTTCCATTGCCAGTCGAGCAACTCGGCGTACTCCGGGGGCCACGGGCAGGTCACCCAGTTCGGGGCCTTGGCAGCCGGGCCGTCGCCGGGGCAGCCGCTGAAGGTGATGACGTTCTGCACGCCGAGCTGGTTGGCGAGGCGGACCGTCTTGCGGAAGGTCTCGTCATCCCGCTGGGCGATGGCCTTGTCAGGATGCAGCGCGTTGCCGTGGCAGGAGAGGGCGCTGACCTCGAGGCCCCGGCTGGTGATCTGGTCCATCCACGCCTGCTGCGTTTTGTCGTTATCGACGAGCGAATCGAGGTCGCAATGGGCGTTGCCGGGGTGGCCGCCGGTACCGATCTCGACCGCCTGGCAGCCGGTGTCGCGGATGAAATCGAGCGCCTGCTCGAAGGGGCGCTCGGCGAACAGGACCGTAAAGACGCCGATCTTCATGGAGAAACCTCCTCCGGATGCGGACGATATGCCTGCGATTGCTCCTGGAATCATACCGCCGTCGGCAGGGCGCATGGCGTTCGCCGCATGGATGGTCGCGGCCGGGCGTCTGGTACATTTGGGCTGAATGATGAGCCGACCGTCCGGACACCTGCCCGGTCGCGCCCCCGAGGACCCCCATGACCGCCGCCAACCGTGATCCCGGGTCTGGATCCCGCCTGACGATCGTCAACCGCTACGAGATCGACGTTGACCATCCTGTCGGGACCGGCGGGATGGCGATTGTCTATGAGGGGCACGACCTCAAGACGCGGCGACGGGTGGCCGTGAAGACGCTGCGGCCGGAGTACCAGCGCGATCCCGAGTCCCGCAAGCGGTTCCGGCGCGAGGCGCGGATGATGGCCTTCGTGTCGCATCCGAACCTCGTCACGATCTACGACCTGATCGACGCCTCGAACGGGTCGTGGATGGTGATGGAATACGTCGATGGGCGGGATCTCCGCTCGCTGCTCGACGACGAGGGGCCGCTCGACCCCGAGACGGTGATGGAGGTCCTCGATGCGGTCGGCAATGGCCTCTCGCACATGCACGACAATGGCCTCGTCCACCTCGATGTCAAGCCGCAGAACATCATCCGGCAGCCCGATGGCACCCTGAAGCTGATCGACTTCGGACTTGCCCAGCAAGCCGGTGGCCCGCAGGACATGATCGGCGGCACGGCGTTCGGCACGGTCGCCTACCTTGCGCCGGAGCAGGCGAGCGGGGAGACGGTGACGGCCGCGACGGACGTCTACGCGCTCGGGTGCGTGGCGTACGAGCTGCTCACCGGACGAACGCCGTACGTGGCAGAGGGACCGGACCAGAAGCGCCTGTTGATCGAGGCACATCTCCATGGCACCCCGGAGCCGCCTTCAACGGTGAACCCGGATCTCGACCTGCCGACGTGGATCGACGATGTACTGGCGCTCGCGCTCGCGCGGGACCGGCGTGACCGCTTCCAGGACGTCGACACCTTCGTGCACATGTTCGACCTGGGGCTTGAGAACGACCATGTACCCGTTCCGCCTCGCCGCACGGAGGCATTCGCGCCGGCGGAGTCGCCAGCGCAGCGCACGGGCGTGCTGCGACGACGGGCGCGGCCGGTCGCGCGGGTGGTGCCGAAGCAGGACCCCTGGGAGCGGTACGACACGATCCCGGAAGCGGAGCAGGTACGCCCATCCGCCGCGCGGCGGCTCTATCGTCAGGGCGGCAAGCTCGTCCGGCGCTCGGGCGGCGTGCGTCGGGGCCTGTGGCGCCTGACACTGCTTCTCCTGATCACGAACCTGATGCTGGGCGGAGTCCTGCTGGTGAAGGACGGTCCGGAGGCGCTCGTCGAGCGATTCCTCTCCGTCGCCCCGGGCACGACGACGGAAGTGGCGGTCGAGTTCCTCAATCTCCGCACGGCGCCCGGGGCTACCTCGCCGTTGATCACCGTCCTCGGGAACGGGCAGGAGGTGCGCGTCACCGGTCTCTCGGAATCGGACGATCAGGGGCGGTGGTGGCCCGTTGAAGCCGACGTCGGAGGGGAGACGTACGAGGGCTGGGTGTGGGAAGGCGGGCTCCAGCCGAACACCTGGACGGGACAGCTCTCGTGGATGCAGGACGTGGTCGATGGCGCCAACAACGCCTGGGAATCGGTCAAATCGGGAGTCCAGCGCGTGGTCGAGTTCCTGCCCGGACTGATGGTTCCAGCACCGACCTTGCTCACCGAGGCGTTATCGTAAAAAGAACTACCTTCCGGGGTGGGTGCCATATCGGATTGCTGCAGTAGGATAGGACGCGTGGTGACGAAGAGGTCACCACCCAAATGCAGAACACAGTCGTTCGGCGTTCGGGGGGAAGAGGGATGAGGCAGTGCCCCGGTGGTTATCAGGATGAGGCAGTGCCCCGTGTTATCCGGGGCATTGCTGTGCCGCGGGATATATGTCCAGACCGGTAAACTACCCCGTCGGGTATGCCCCCGGAGGGTATCCCTCCGCTACTGTACGGGCATGACGGCGGGTTGCCGTCGCTGATCGACGTTTCGACCTGACGGAGCCCGACATGAAGCGTTTGACGATCCCCGTTCTCGGCATCCTCGCCATCGCCGCGCTGACGCTCGCCGTGGTCTTCGGCATCACCGCCGACGAACCAGCCGCCAACGGTGCGTCGGTGACCACTGCTGTCCCGCACTACCGCACCGCCGACATCCGCATCGCGATCACGGACGGACCGGTAGTCTCCCGCAATCAGGATCCCGTCTACGTCGAGCTGGACAGCGGGGTGATCCCGGACGATGTCTCGATCCTGACCGTGTTGACCGATGAGAACTGCACGCCGGACGAGCAGGGCATCTCCCACTGCCTGAATCGCGTGGAGTACGCGACCGCCTCCGGCATCCAGAACGCCGCGCTGCGTCACCATCACAACATGGCCGAGGAGCCGTGCCTGACGCCGGGCCAGACGCTCGAGATCGTCCGGTAAGGTCAATCAGGTACGCGGTCACCGAAGCCCGGGCACATGCCCGGGCTTTGCTATGTCGCTGCTGTGTGGGTGAAGAGGGTGGTGAGGTCCGCGAAGCGCTCGAGCTCGGCGAATCGCCCGCGCCAGCCCGGGTTGTGCTCGATATCGACGTGCTCCAGATGCCAGGTCATCGGATGCGGGATGAAGACCGCATGGATCCCGGCGTCCAGCGCTGGTTGGATATCTGATTTCGGCGAGTTCCCGACCATCCAGGTGCGCTCCGGGTCCAGCCCCAGGCTGTCGACCAGGTCCGGATAGGTCTGGACGGTCTTCTCCGCCGCGATGATATGGGCGTCGAAGAGGTCGCCGATGCCGGACCGCGCGATCTTCAGTTGCTGCTCCTCGAGATCGCCCTTGGTGAACAGGTAGAGCTGGTGGTGCGGGCGCAATGCGCGGAGCGTCTCCTCCACGCCCGGCATGATCTCCATGTGGATGTCGAGGATGCGCAGCCCGAAGCGCTCGACCAGCGTCAGGGTTGCCTCGTCGTGCTCGCCGCTGATCTCCGCGAAGGTCTGGACGAGACTGCGGGCGTATGCGCGGGCGCCGAAGCCGTTTTCCATCTCGAACCGATCGAGGATCTGGCCGGATCTCGGCGGCGGTCAGGTGCTCATGGTCCAGGAAGTCGACGAACTCCTCGAAGGAGCGTTCGTAGTAGACGTTGTTCTCCCAGAGCGTATCGTCTGCGTCGAGCAGCAGGGTCTGGGCATCAAACAGGTCCGACATCGGTCCTCCGGGGATGGCATCCACGAGCACGGTTCGGTTCACGATGATGCCGCGTTCGGGCCAGGAACGCCAGCGCAAACGTCCCTGCGCTTAACGATTCGTAGTTAGTGTCACATTGACATTAAGTCCGGGACTCTCTACTATTCCGTTGGTTGATACATGCGGATGATGCCATCATCCATCTGGTCACTCCCTTCAGGCGCGACAATGGCGCTCGCCGGGGAGCGGCTGCGGAGGCACCACACATGGTGCAGAAAACGCGAACCCTCGAGACTCTTTGGCCCGCCACCTCCACCACGACCGACACCGAAGCACCGGTGAGCGAGCCGTCCACCGCGACCATGTGGTTCCACAACCCGCAGATGGAGGTCGCGTCCTGCACGCCGGAAGAGGGGACCGGTGCCTACGACCGGCTCTTCGCCTATGGCGTCGATTCGCCCCGGCAGGAGCGCATTCCGCGCGACTACTTCAAGATGCCGGCCGAGGAGCGCGACGCCCGGATCTGGGAGCTGCGCAACCAGCTCGGTGATCGCCTGACCATCCTTGGGCACCACTACCAGCGCGACGAGGTCATTCAGTTCGCCGACTTCCAGGGCGATTCGTACAAGCTCTCGCAGCAAGCGGCGACGCGCACGGAAGCGGAGTTCACGCTGTTCTGCGGTGTGCATTTCATGGCCGAGAGCGCGGACATCCTCGGCAAGCCGGAGCAGAAGGTGATCCTCCCGAACATGGAGGCCGGCTGCTCGATGGCCGACATGGCCAAGCCGGAGGATGTCGAGGCGGCCTGGGCGGCGCTGGCGTCGCTCGGCGTCGACGGCATCGTGCCGATCACGTACATGAACTCGAAGGCGTCGATCAAGTCGTTTTGCGGGCGTAACGGCGGCATCGTCTGCACGTCGTCGAACGCGACGCGCGTCTACGACTGGGCGTTCGAGCGCGGCGAGCGGGTGATGTTCTTCCCGGATGAGCACCTTGGCCGCAACACGGCGATCAAGAAGGGGATCCCGGAAGACCAGATGGTCGTCTGGGACCCGTTCCAGCCGCTGGGCGGGAACACCGAAGCGCAACTGCGGAACGCCAAGGTCATCCTCTGGAAGGGCTACTGCTCGGTCCATGCCCGGTTCAGCGTCGACCAGATCCAGCAGGCCCGCGTCGAGCATCCCGGGGTGAACGTGATCGTCCACCCGGAGTGCCGCGCGGAGGTGGTCCAGGCGGCCGACATGGACGGCTCGACGGAGTTCATCATCGACACCATCCGGAACGCGCCCTCCGGCACGACCTGGGCGGTCGGCACGGAGATCAACCTTGTGCGGCGGCTGCAGAGCCAGATGCCGGACAAGACGATCTTCTGCCTCGATCCGGTGATCTGCCCCTGCTCGACGATGTACCGCGTCCATCCTGCGTATATCCTGTGGACACTGGAGCACCTGGTGAAGGGTGAGGTGGTCAATGAGATCATCGTCGATCCCCAGACCCGCGAGGACGCGAAAATCGCCCTCGACCGGATGCTCTCCGTTCCATAGCGACAGGAAAGGCAAGGGACATGGCGTTGATCGAGACAGGTACACAGGCCCCCGACGTCCAGGGCACGACGGGCTCCGGCAAGGCGTTTCGACTCAGCGATGCGCTCACGTCAGGCCGCGTCATGTTGGTTTTCTACCCGAAGGACTTCACCTCCGGCTGCACCACGCAGCTGGTCAATGTCCAGCGGAGCCTGGCGGACATGCGTGCGGCGGGCGTTGAGCCCTTTGGCGTGAATCCGGACGACGCGGAGAGCCACGGCAAGTTCTGCGACGCGTACGAGCTCCAGTTCGACCTCGTCGTGGACGAGAATCGGACTGCGGCGGAGGCGTATGGCGCCATCAAGCCGGAAGGCGGGGTTCTTCGTTCGGTCTTCGTGATCGACACGGACGGCAAAGTCATCTTCGCGCAGGAGGGCGCGCCGTCGTGGGACGAGGTGTCCGCGGCGATCGGGGCTGCCGAGCCTGCGTAACCGCTCCCTCATCACCTCGATACGTAGCAGAGCGCCGGAACGCATCTTCGCGTTCCGGCGCTCTGTCTTTAGCTTTCCGGGCTGGTGATCCAGTAGAACGGTTCGTCGAAGTGGCGCCGGATCGTCGCTTCGTCCTGGCGGCTCAGCGTGGTCATCTCGTCGAAGCGCGGGGCGGCGACCATCTCCTCATGGGTGATGCGCACGACAATGTCGGCGCCCTTGAACGTCACGCGCTCGGCCGGAATCGCCACGCGCTGCCGGCCAAGGCCCAGGCGGCCCCCGAGGCGGATGAACAGGTATCGCAGCAGCAATCGTTCGTCACTGATACCTGGCACGCGCAGCTCCTCCGGCACGGTCTCCGGCTCCGGCTCGAAGAGCGCATCGGTTACCCGGCCCATCACCTCGCCGTACTGCGAATGAACGATGCGGCCGGCGAGGTCGCGCGCGGTGCGGTCCAGCGGTGGCGCGCTGGTGAGATGGACCAGCGGGGAGATGGCGTCGGCGATGACCACGCTGCCGGCCGAGCGCGGGCCGGTTGTGACCAGGCGCGACGCGCGGGCCGCGAGCGAGATATCCGTGCGCGTCAGCCCGACGTAGACGGGCGTATTCTGCGAGAGGATGCGGTGCACCTCCCGTAACGTGTCGATTTTCTCGCAGGTCGCGGCGATCAACGGGGAGCCGGCGACGACGCGCTGCTCCATGTAGGCGGCCTCATTGCGGTCAAACCCGAATGCCTGGAACGTATGCGTCAGCTGCCGCGCGGGTGAGGAACGCGCAAGGATGCGCCCGTCGTCCTCGTCTTCGATCTGGACGCCGGATTCCCGGATCGTGGACAGGATCATCCCGATCGGCCCCGCCGCCAGATACGTGGCGCGGTCCGGCAAGACCAGCGAGACAAGACCCTGCAACCACTTGCTCGCAGCCTCGATGCTGCTACGCTCGACGACCTCCGAGAGGACGGCGCGATAGGGCTTATGCACGTCCGGAACAAGCACTTTCTCGCGCAGGATGACGGAGATCTGGTTCGCGGGCTGGTGGCTACGGCGGAGCTGGATCAGGCTCTGCTCGGCGTCGATGATGTCGTCGTAGAGCGCGGTCAGCGTGTACGCCTGGCGTGGCTCATCGCCGGCGTGCTCGAGCATGCGGTTGAGCATCAGGGCCGTGCCTTCACGTTGTCGGGCGTGGTGGCGGCCGAGCCGCGGAGCGAGAAGAGCGCCTTGCTCGGCGGCGAGAACGGCGAGTCGAAGTGACCCGGCGAGAGCGGCTGGATATCCAGCGTGCGCAGCTCATCGGTGATCGAATCGTCGCGCGAGCGCAGCAGGCTGCTGACGATGACTTGCGCGGCGGCGCCGAGCGGAATCGCGATGATCGACCCCACAGGCCCACCGAGCGCGTTGCCGATCAGGACGGCGAGGATTACGGTGAGGGGTGTCAACCCGACGGAGTTCTTCATGATGCGCGGCACGAGGAAGGCGCCTTCAAGCTGTTGCACGGCAAAGGCGAGGACGACCACCATGATCGCCTTCTCTGGGGAGTCCGTGAGCGCGACAAGCGCGGCCACGCCGCCGGCAAAGATCGGGCCGATGTAGGGAATCGCTTCCGTCAGACCGGAGAGAATCGCGAGGGCGAGCCAGAAGCGGAGGTCGATGGCAAAGAAGATCGCGCCGAAGATCACGCCGATCACGAGCATGAGGAGGAGCTGGCCCCGGGCCCAGCCGCCGATCTTGTACTCGATCTCGTCCCAGACCATATGGGCCCGGGCGCGGTGCGAGAACGGGAACAGGCCGAGCACCCAGCGCTTGATCGAAAGCTTCTCGACGGTCCAGTAGAACGTCACGATCAGCATCGAGATCGCCGTGAGGCCGAACGCGAAGACGGAGTTCACGATCGAGAAGGCCTGGTTCGGGTCGAAGTTCGGGCTGTTGCGGATGTTGTTCCAGGCGTTTTCCATCTGCATCAACGCGCGGAAGCCGCTTTGACGGATCAGCGCGCTGCCGCTCTGGAGCGCCTGTTGCCGCAGGTTATCGAAGATCGCGGGAACCGCGTCGTCAAACGCGCTGACCTGCTTGGCGAGCAGCGGCAGGATGTAATAGAGCGCGCCACCGACGATGGCGAAAAAGGCGACGTAGAGGATGAGCAGCGATTGACCCCGGCTCAGGCCGATTCGGCGCAGGCGGTTGACCAGCGGCTCGATCACGGCCGCGAACAGGATGCCCACGGCGAGCAGGAGCAGGATCGAGCGAATCTGCCAGATGAACCACGCCGAGATGAGGATGCCGATCACCGTGATCGCGGCGAGGACAACGCGGAGAAGGTATGGCTGCGTCGACACGGGGCTCCTGCCTCATCATGGCGCGGCCCGACCGGGCATGCCGCGCGGCACGCCCGGCCGATATCCGGCGCTTACGGTGTGTTGGTGTACTTGGCGGCGTCCTCGGGCTCGGCGAGCAACTCCTCGCGCAGGTCCTCGTAGCCGGAACGGCCCATGAGCGCGTAGGTGGCGTTCTTGCCGGCCTCGACGCCCGGCTGGCCGAACGGGTTGACGTGGTACAGCGCGCCGGCCATGACGGTCTGCAGCTGCATCATGTAGAAGAACTCGCCGACGATCCCGGCATCGATGGTCGGGATCGTGATGGTCAGGTTCGGGCGCTGGGCGCGCGTCAGGGCCCAGGCGGTCGCCAGTCGCTCGCGCGAGAGCAGTTGCCCCAGCTCACCGTCCTTCAGGTAGCCAAGGTCCTCGTGCGGCGGCGCGGGAATGGCGACCTCGTCGCGGTATTCCTCGACCGCAACGAGCTGGATCAGCTTGTCGTTCGGACCCTCGGTGTAGAGCTGGACCTGCGAGTGCTGGTCGATCGCGCCGAGCGCCTTGATCGGCGTCTGGCCGGCGTAGACCACCTCGTTGTCGGTCGAGAGCTTCTTGCCCAGGCTCTCCGCCCAGAGCTGGCGGAACCAGTCGGAAACGCCAAAGAGCGAATCGGCGTACGGCATCGTGACGAGCATCGACTTGCCATGCTTCGTGTCGGCAAGCACGCTCAGTGCGGCCAGCAGGTAGGCCGGGTTCTCGCGGAGGTTGTCGGACGACGCACGCTCGCGCATCGTGGCGGCACCGGCGAGGAGGGCATGGATGTCGACTCCGGCGAGCGCGGCCGGGATGAGACCGACCGCGCTGAGCACGGTCTGGCGCCCGTCGACGCCCGGCGGCACCGGGAAGGTGCGGTAGCCCTCGGCGTCCGCCATCTGGCGCAGGATGCCGGTTTCCGGGTCGGTCGTGGCGATGATCTGCTTCGCTGCCTGCTCCTTGCCGACGGCGTTCACCAGGGCATCGCGCACGACGAGGAAGTTCGCGGCCGTCTCGGCCGTCTGGCCAGACTTGGAGACGACGTTGACCAGCGTCTTGCTGAGGTCGACCGTCTCCAGCGTTGCCTTGATCTTCTCCGGATCCGGGTTGTCCAGCACGAAGAAGCGCGGGCCGCCGCGCTGGTCGTCCGGCAGGAGGTTGCGGTACGGGTGGCAGAGCGCCTGGATCGTCGCGATGGCGCCGAGGGACGATCCACCGATCCCGATCAGGATGTAATCGGTGTAGGTCTGGCGCGCCTCGTCGGCGAAGGCCTTGATCTCGTCGGCGAGTGCGGTGTTGTCCGGCAGGTCCTGCCAGCGCTGGACACCCGAGCTGTGCTCGTCGGTGATACGAGCGTGCTGCTCGCTGACGTACCCCTGCAGCTCGTCGAGCTCGGCGTCGGAAATGCCGTGCTCGTCGCCGACGGCGGTCGCCATGGCATTCCGGTAATCGATGACCAGTCGGGAGGTCGGGTTCTGTCCAGACACAACGTGTCCTTTCGATCATGCGGGCTGTGGCGCGTGGGAATCCTGCGCCAATCTACGCCCCTGATGGTAGCATCCTCCGCGCCACGACGTGCCTTTTGGCGATGTTCACACTCCTGCCGAATCCGCCCGTGCGGAACGGACGCGGGTGCGGTACGATGCAGTCACATCGGTTGGGAGATTTCCATTAATGGGGTGATGCTGACGCGCGCCCCTGATACGTCACGCATGAGGAGGAGTTCATGGCCCAGGCAGTCGACAAGAGCGTCAAGGACATGGCGAAGGAGCACGTATGGCCGCACCAGCTCCCCTGGGTCAATGTCGCCGAGGATGACGGCTTCATCGTCTTCCAGTCGGGCAAGGGCAGCACCATCACCGATATCAACGGCAAGGAGTACCTCGACGGTATCTCCGGCCTCTGGGTGGTGAACGCCGGGCACGGCCGCGCCGAGATCGCCGAGGCGATGGGCGAGCAGGCGAAGAAGCTCGCCTACGTGTCGGCGGTGCAGTACACCACCGAGCCGACCGCGCACCTTGGCTACAAGCTCGCCGAGATCACGCCGGGCGACCTCTCGCGTGCATATTTCTGCTCGGGCGGATCAGAGGCGGTGGAGACCGCGATCAAGATCGCCAAGCAGGTCCAGGCGATGCGCGGATTCCCGAAGCGCTACAAGATCATCGCCCGCCGCGGCTCGTACCACGGCATGACGCACGGCGCGATGAGCCTGACGGCGGCCCGCGAGGAGAAGTACTTCGGCCCGTTCATGTACGGTGTGACGCACGTTCCCGCGCCGAACCAGTACCGCAACGACTTCGGGCTCGAGGGCGAGGCCGGCGACATCATGGCCGCCAAGTACGTTGAGCAGGAGATCCTCGCGCAGGGGCCGGAGACGGTCGCCGCGGTAATCGGGGAGCCGATCTCCAGCGCCGCTGGCGTGCATGTGCCGTCGCCGAAGTACTGGCAGATGCTCCGCGAGATTTGCGACCGCCACGGCGTGCTGCTGATCGCGGACGAGGTCATCAACGGCTTCGGACGCACCGGTACGATGTTCGCCATGGAGCAGATGGGCGCGGTGCCGGACATCATGACGATCGCCAAGGGCCTCACCTCCGGCTACATGCCGATGGGCGCTGCGATCGTGGGCCCGAAGGTGTTCGAGGTCTTTGAGCAGCAGCCGGACGTGGCGATGGGCCACCTGCTGACCTTTGGTGGGCATCCGGTTGCCGCTGCCGCCGCGCTGAAGAACCTCGAGATCTTCGAGGAGGAGAACCTGGTCGAGCGGGGCGCCGAGATGGGCGAATACCTCCGCAGCCAGCTCGAGGAGCTGCGCAACCACCCGTCGGTCGGTGACGTGCGCGGCGTCGGACTCCTGCAGGCGATCGAGGTCGTCAAGGACAAGGAGAAGAAGACGCCGTTCCACAAGAACGACACCTTCTGCAAGGCGCTCGGCCAGAAGATGACCGAGAAGGGCCTGATCACCAGGACATGGAACATCGTCCACTTCGCGCCGCCGCTGGTGGTGACGAAGGACGAGATCGACCGCATGGTCGCGATCGCTGACGAGGCGCTGACCGAGGTCGAGAGCGAGTTCGCGCACGAGCTCCACGGCTAGCGCCGGCACCATGCATCGACGCAATGAGGGCCGCACCCGAATTTCGGGAGCGGCCCTCGCTCGTTTATCGCGGTGTTTGGGCTCTAGCGGCCTCGACGGGCGTTGTAGCAGGAGCGGCAGTAGACCGGGCGGTCGCCACGGGGGACAAACGGGACCTTCGTCTCCGCGCCGCACTGCGCGCAGGTGGCGCTGTGCATCGTCCGACCTTCTCGCGGGCGGCCATTGCCGTTGCCGTTCTGCGACTCCTTCCCGAAGAGGAAGGGCTCGAAGGTCTCGGTGCGGTTGTAGAGAGTGATGAGGTCCTCGTTGCGACGCGACCGCTCGCGTGCCCGGCACGTTGGGCAGGTGGTCGGGCGCTGGAGGCCGCGCGATTCGCGGAAGGCGCGCTCGGCCTCCGTATAGAGGAATCCCTCGTCGCATTCGTTGCAGATGATCTCGACTCTGGATGTCATGACGCTGTCTCGGATCGGTCGGGTCGGCGGTTCACATTCCTACCAGTGTACGCCAGCAGCGGCCCGCCGGCAGGGGATCATGGCCGCGCGGCGCCTTCGTAGAGCTGGCGGATGATGTCCTCGATCTGCGGCTCCTCGATCGACATGTCGCGCACGCTCCCGAAGCGTCCGGCACGCGCGAGGACCTCCGGGGCAGTGATCGCCGCGCGGTCGAAGGCGATGCGCACGCGCGGACCCTCCTGCCCGACGACGCCGATATCGCCGTTCGACAACGTCGCGATGGCTGGGTCTGGCTCGTGGTCGAAATCGACGATGATCTGGCGTTTTCCGCCGAACCGGCTGCGCAAGGCGTCCAGTTCGCCGTCGTAGACCACTTGTCCGTGGTCGATGAGGATGATGCGGCGGCAGAGATGCTCGATGTCGGCGAGGTCATGCGTTGTTAGCAGGACAGTGACTTTTCGCTCCCGGTTGAGCGTCGCCAGGAACTCGCGGATGCGCGCCTTTGCCACGATGTCGAGCCCGATCGTCGGCTCGTCGAGATAGAGGATCTCCGGGTCGTGCAGGAGCGCGGCGGCGAGATCGCCTCGCATGCGCTGGCCGAGCGAGAGCTGGCGAACCGGCGTCTGGAGGAAATCGTCGAGGTCGAGCAGCTCGCGCGCGGCGTCGAGGTTCGCGCGGAAGCGGCTCTCCGGCACCCGATACATGTGCCGCAGCAGCTCCAGCGAGTCGATCAGGGCGAGATCCCACCAGAGTTGCGTGCGCTGCCCGAAGACGACGCCAATACGCTGCGCGAGGGCCTTTCGGTCCTCCCATGGCACGAGCCCGGCAACCGTCGCGTTGCCGCCGGAGGGTACAAGAATGCCGGTCAGCATCTTGATCGTGGTCGACTTCCCGGCGCCGTTTGGGCCGATGTAGCCGACCATCTCGCCGCGCCCGATGGTGAAGGAGATATTGTCGACGGCCGTGAAGACCTCGCCGGCGTCCTTCTCCAGCAAGCCGCGCAGCGCCCCGAGCGCGCCGGCGCGGTGGCGTCTGACGGTGAACGTCTTGTCGAGCCCGTCGGCGGCGATGATCGGTTCAGACATGGCCGTGTTCCTTTCGTACACGGCCGGAGCTTGTCTGACCCGGCGGCGGATGCGCCGGCCACGAGCTCCGGCTGTACGAGCGCATCAGGATCCGGTCGAGCGATAGTGGCGGATGCCGTGTCGCCAGCCCCAGGCGACGAGCACACAGAAGGCAACGATGATCACGGGCCCGAGGAGCGCGAACCAGGCCGGGTTCCCGAGCGGATCATCCTTCCCGAGGATGACGAGCGCGGGGTAGTAGCTGACAAAGCCCACCGGCACGATCCAGAGAAAGAGGGAGCGCATGCCGCGCTCGAAGATGTGCAGCGGGAACTGCGCGAGGGTCGACCCGCCATAGGTGAACGCGTTGACCGCCTCGACGGAGTTGACCGTCCAGAAGCTCAGGATCGCCTCGACCGTGAAGAGTGCCGAGAACAGCGCGACCGCGCTCAGCGCCATGATCGCCACCATGCCGAAGCGCGCAGGCGTCCACTCGATGTCGAGCCGGGTGAGCGCCCATGCCAGCACGATCATGCCCTGCGCGAGCTGGCCGAGATGCCGTAGTGAGACTTCATTGACGATCGACTGGAGCCAGGACGACATCGGGCGGATCAGGACGCGGTCGAACTCGCCTTCCCGGATTTGGGACGGGACGTTGTTCAGGCCCACGACGAGCGTGTCCGCGACGCTGAAGCTGGTCATCGCCATGCCATGCAGGAATGCAACCTCCGGCAGCGTCCAGCCGCCCATGGAATCGAAGCGGTAGAACATGGCGAAAAGCGCGAGCGCCTCAGCCCCGTTGATCAGGAAGTTGGAGGAGATCTGCATCCAGAACGACGCGCGGTAGGCCATCTGGCCGCGCCAGCGCATGCCCATGATCCGGAGCGTCAGCCCCAGCTCATCGCGAAGCGTAATCGGCCTATCCACCTTGCACCACCACTTTCCGCTCGGCGACCCCGAGGAGCCCATACGAGGCGGCGATCAGCACCACTGACCAGGCGATCTGGAGTCCAAGTCCCGCGACGATGCTGACCTGGCCGAGCCAGATCTCGATTGGGGTCATGATCATGCCGCGGAAGGGGAGCGCGTTGAGGACGGCGCGGATCGTATCCGGGTACCAGGCGAGCGGCAGGAGGTGTCCCGACAGCGCTCCGATCATGACCATCGAGAAACCGGCGATGCCCCGGTGATCGAGAATCCAGAAGCCCCAGAGGTTGAACATGAACCGCACGCAGAAGCTGAGCAGGACCGCCAGGAGCATCGACGCCAGGAACGCGACGCTGCGGGCGGCCGTCGCCGGGAACGAGATATCGAAGAGCGCCGCGCCGATCGCGATCGTCGGGACGAAGCGCAGCAGGATATGCGCGACCGCCCGGCCGGCGTCGCGGCTCAGCCAGTAGGCGAAGTAATCCGTGGGTCGGAGCATATCCATGACGACCGCGCCGGTGCGAATGGTGGCGATGATCTCCCACCAGCCCCAGATGTAGACCGGCATGATCAGCGCCTGGCCGATCCAGACGTAGGTCGTGGTGTCGGCGGAGGTGAAGCCCTCGACCGATGCGCCGTCGGCCCGCGAGGCATAGAGCCCGAGGTAGACGGAGGTCAGCATGATGCCGAAGATCGAGTTCGTGAACAGGCCCGCGAGAGTCGCTGCCCGGTAGGCGAACTGTTGCTGGAAGGCCAACCTTGCCAGCTCGAGGTAGATCCGCATCGCGCCATCCCTCCGCGTGCGATCGGGGTCGATCGGTCCGAAACGCGGCGCACGCGGTTGCGCTGCATGCGCGTTCGTCCCCGTGGTAGGGTGCACATGCAGAAGCCCCGTGCGATGCGTTTCCCGATCGCGGTCCACGGCATTGGTGGCGCACTGCACCCGGGCGGTGCGGATTCGGGGACCCGACTATACCGCATGCGCCGCGGGACGTCCATACCCATCCTGAGGAAGGAACAACGGTCGATGATCGAACAGCAGATGAACGAGCTCAGGACTCGCGCGGACATCGCGATCGAGGACACCTGGGACCTGACGACCATGTACGCCGACGACGCGGCATGGGAGCAGGCGGCGTCGGACGCGCCGGGCAAGGTTGCCGCGGCGGCGGCGTTCCGGGGCCGGTTCGCGGAAGGCCCGGCGACGATCAAGCAGGCGCTCGACGCGATCTACGCGGCGAATGAGTCGCTGCAGATGCTGGTCGTCTTCGCGGCGCTGCGCAAGGATGAGGACCAGACGAACACCGAGGCGCTCGCGCGATACGAGCGGGCCGTGCAGGTATCGATCCGGGCGAGCGAGGAGCTCTCGTTTGTCGAGCCGGAGCTGGTGAGCCTGCCGGACGAGGTGTTCCAGGCGGCGATCGCGAGCGAGGAGCTGAAGGACTACCGCTTCCTGCTGGAGAACACATACCGCCAACGCGCGCACGTGCTCTCCGAAGAGGTCGAAACGGTGCTCGCGCAGATGAGCGATGTCGTCCGCGCCCCGAGCGAAGCGATGTCGGCGCTGGACAACGCGGACATCGACTATGGCACCGTGCGCGACGAGGACGGCAACGAGCTGGCACTCACCAAGGGTCGCTACGCCGTGTTGCAGGAGAGCCGCGACCGCGAGGTGCGCGCCGCATCGTCAGACGCGTTCCATGCGCCGTATCTCCAGCACACCTACACGCTGACCAGTCTCCACGCCTCGTCAGTGAAGTCCGATGTCGTCCGGGCGCGCATTCGCGGGTACGAGTCAGCACAGCACCAGGCGCTGTTCGACGACAACATTCCGGTGACGGTCTACGAGAATCTCATCAACACCGTGCGCGGAAAGGCAACGCCGGTCGTCCAGCGCTACCTGGACCTGCGTCGCCGCGCGTTGGGCGTCGACGAGCTTCGTTCCTACGACCTGCGCGTCCCGCTCGCGCCGGAGCCGAAGAAGGAATACTCCTACGCCGATGGCAAGGAGATTGTCCTGAACGGCGTCGGCGCGCTCGGCGAGCAGTACGTCAGCGACCTGCGTGAAGGGTTCGCCTCGCGCTGGGTCGACGTGCACGAGACGAAGGGCAAGCGCTCCGGGGCGTACTCGTGGGGCGCGTATGGCGCGCCGCCGGTCATGCTCATGAACTGGAACGGCACCCTGAACGACGTGTTCACGCTGGCCCATGAGGCCGGGCACTCGATGCACTCGTTCTACGCCCAGAACGCGCAGCCGATCCAGTACGCCGGTTACTCGATCTTCCTCGCCGAGATCGCGTCAACGGTCAACGAGGTGCTGCTGTCGTGGCACCTGCGCGGGCAGGACGAAGGGCAGGACCCGGTCCAGCGCTTCGGGCTGCTGAACCGCTTCGCCGATACGTACTTCTCGACGGTCGCGCGACAGACGCTGTTCGCGGAGTTCGAGCAGGAGTCGCACCGGATGGTCGAGTCCGGCGTGGCGCTGACGCCGGACGTGCTGAGCGCGCTGTACGAGGAGCTTTACGCCGCCTACACGCCGGGCGTGGTGATCGACGACGCGATCCGCATCACGTGGGCGCGCGTGCCGCACTTCTACAACGCCTTCTACGTCTTCCAGTACGCGACGGGCATGTCGTCCGCGGTGAACATCGCGACGGCGGTACGCGACGAGGGCGACCCGGCTCGCGAGCGGTACCTGCGGATGCTGGCGGCGGGCGGTTCCGACTACCCGATGGCCGTGCTGAAGCAGGCCGGGGTCGACCTGGAGACGCCGGCGCCGATCGAGGCGGGTATCGAGGAGTTTGAGCGAGTGGTCGCCGAGATGGAGGCGCTCGCCGAGCAGGGCGTCCTCGAGCAAGCAGCGGCTGCGTTGCAGTCGTAACGCCGACCGGCATCACTCGTACAACTCACCAGGAGGGGCGGTCACAGGACCGCCCCTCCTGGCTGATTTAAGGCGCTTTGGTCCTTCTCAGGAGGCGGACTCTTCGGCGAGCGGCAGGCGGATGTAAAACGTCGAGCCCTGTTCCGGGCCGTCGCTCTCGGCCCAGATCTCGCCGCGATGGCGCTGGACGATCTGCTTGCTGATGTAGAGGCCGATGCCGAGACCCTGCTCTTCGGATCCGTACCAGGTGTTGGCGTGGGTGAAAGGGTCGAAGATGCTCATTTCCTCCCCGGCGGCCAGCCCCTTGCCTTCGTCGTGAACGGAGATCAGCACGGTGTCGCCATCGCGCCGCGAGCGCACGAGGATGTCCGACTCCGCGGGCGAAAAGTGCACGGCGTTGATCGCGACGTTGAAGAGCACCTGCGAGAAGCGGGTGAGATCGATCCGGGTAGGGAGCGGGTCATCCGGTGCCTCGACCTGGATTCGGTGCCCGGTCAGGGTAAGCGACGGCGTGGTCGAGAGGAACTCGCGCACATAGGTCCGCATGTCGACGGTGACCAGCCGCAGCGGTACCGTGCTGATACCCGGGTTGGAGATGGCGAACAGGTCTTCCATGAGATCGGTCAGGCGCGAGGTCGACGTGTCGATCGCCCGCAGGCCAGCTTCCAGCCGCTGCGGCGATATCGCGTCCCGGCGGAAGTCGCGTAGCAGCAGCTGGGTGTAGCCCTTGATACTGACCAGCGGCGTGCGCAGCTCGTGGCCGGCGGCCTTCATGAACCCCTCGCGCGCACGAATGGCGTGGGAGAGCGATTCGCGAATCTCGCGCTCGTGGAGATAGTGCCCGAATTTGACTCCCACTTCCTCGGCCGCCTGCACATCCTCATGGTGGTAGTCGCGCGCATCGTCCGTGATCGCCCAGGTGATCGTCCCGAATGACTCCAGCGCGTTCGACGCCACCGCAACCGACGCTGCGGCGCGAACCGCCTGACCGGTGATGCCCTCCATCTGGCGGGCGAGGGCCGGATTCTCCGGATGTGACGGTTGGTGGAAGAGGGGGATGCCGCTGGCGAACGTCTTGCCGATGCCGTTTGTGGAAACGTCGGTCCGGGCATCGCCGGATGGCGCGTGGCCGGTGCGGCTCGCCAAGGCGACGAGCTCCAGGGCGTTCTCCGACGTGCGCAGGTGAATGGCGCACCAGTCGGCGAAGTCACGCACCATCGCTTCTGCCAACTCATTGGCTTGCTGGTCCGGCCCGACATCGCGCGCGATGATCCGGCTGATGTCGTTGGAGAGAAGCTGCACATTGCGGGCGCGGACGAAATCGGTCGCGTCGGTGATGGTTGCGATCGCGTATGTGCCCTCGGAGTCGGGCCAATTCTCTCGCGAGAGAATGACACTGACCGGCAGGGGAGCATCCGAGGACGTCGTGAGCGTGATGGTGCCTCGCCACGTGCGGCCAGAGCGAGCCGCGTTAACGAACGCCGTAATCTTCCGGCGGTCGGTGCGTGGACCGAACAGCATGTTCAGGGGTTTGTCCGCCAGCGCATCGATGCCGTACTCGACGAGGTTGCTGAACGCTTCGTTCGTGTCGCGAATGATCAACTCGCTGTCGGTCACCTGGACCAGGACAATGCCGATTCGGGCCTGGTCGATCGCGGCGGCGCGGATCGCATCGATATGGTTTTGTGTGAGGTTGGTATTTTGCATGATATTCCACGTACGACGCGATCACCTGAGTGGCCACCCAGGCGTGCCCGGTTCCAACGCGCAATATGTATGCCGACACCGGGCGTACCGAGTGCGTTGAACGGGTACACTTGGAGGGGCGCCGCGGAAGCGGCAAGGGCGAGCGTTGACGATCGAAGAGGAAGTCCACGATGGGGCAGGATGACGTCCGGATGTCGGTGCTGAAGCGGCTTGCCGAGCAGGCGATGAGTGATCCCGCGTTCCGGTCGGTGGCCGGACAGGATCTCGATGAAGCGCTGCGCCAACATGGATACGACCTGACCCCCAAGGAGCGCGATCTCGTCGGACGGTTCCGCGCCGCGCTGGAGGAGGCGGGCGTCGATCTCTTCCTGAAGGACGAGATCAGCCTCGACAGTCTCTTCGACGATGCGTTGCCGGAGGACCTGGAGGGAATGCTCCCGCCGGAGCGGCCGGGCAAAGGCTCCTGACGCACTATCCAGGATGAGTCGCACAGAAGGGGCTTGCCGAGATCGGCGAGTCCCTTCGTCGTTCCCAGGTTGTGCCGCCGGCGCTAGTGGCTCTTCAGGGTGCCGAAGAGGCGGTCGCCAGCGTCGCCGAGACCGGGGCGGATGAAGCGGTTCTCATCAAGCTCGCGGTCGAGCGTGGCGACGTAGATGTCGACGTCCGGGTGGGCCTCCTGCATCACGGTGACGCCTTCCGGAGCGGCGATGATACCGACGAACTTGACCCATTTCGCGCCCCAGTCCTTCAGGACGGTGATGGCGTCACGCGCGGAGCCGCCGGTGGCCAACATCGGGTCAAGCACGATCACGAGATCGTCCGGGCAGTCTTCGGGCAGGCGGTTGTAATAGCTGACCGGGCTGTGGGTCTGCTCGTCGCGGTACATGCCGAGGTGCCAGACCTCCGAGTGCGGGATGATGTCCGCCGCCGCGTCGACCATGCCGAGACCGGCGCGGATGATCGGCACGAGGCCGATGCGCGGCTCCAGCGCGTATCCGGTGGACTCCTCCAGCGGCGTGCGATAGCTGAAGGAGCGCAGTGGCACATCCACCATCGCTTCATAGACCAGCAGGCTCGTCAGCTCGCGCACGAGTTCGCGGAACATGCGCGTGTCGGTGCGGTCGTCCGAGAGCAGGGTGAGCTTGTGCCGGATCAGCGGGTGACTGGAGACGTTGAGCGTCGGGTGCGCGGCGAGGCGCGGATCACCGGTCATTCGAGGATCAGTCCTTTCATCTCTGAGGAAGCGCTGTTCCGTTAGGGAAGCAATCCCATCTCGCGAAGCACTCCGAAGCCGTCCCGGGTGGGACCTTCGGGGTTGTACTCGAGCGCCACCCAGCCCTTATAGCCGGAGGCATCGATCTCGTTGAAAAGGCGGGCGAAGTCGACCTCGCCGGTGCCCGGCTGGTGCCGTCCGGGAACATCGGCGATCTGGATGTGGCCGATGCTGTCCGCATGCTCGCGGATGATCGCGATCGGGTCCTCGCCCATGCGCAGGGCGTGGTAGACGTCGAGCTGGAGGGAGAGGTTGGACAACTCGAGCTCGTCGATGAGGTCCAGCGCGGCTCGCGAGGTAGGGCACGGCGAAATCTGGCACGTCGGCAGTGTTGACGGGCTCGATGGTCATGTCCAGTCGGTAATCGGCCAATTCCTCGGCGGCATAGCGGATGTTCTGGAGCAGGGCGAGGTCGTTCTCGGCGGTTTCCTCGGAGGCGCCCGCGAGAAGGTTGATGTGCTCGGGCTGAAGGACGCGGGCGTACTCGATGGCACGGGCGACGCCGTCGCGGAACTCGTCCTGGCGAGCGGCGTTTGCGGCGATGCCACGGTCGCCCGCGGCCCAGTCACCGGCCGGGAGGTTGAAGAGGGCGAGTTGGAGGTTATGCCGGGTGAGCCGTTCGGCAATGTCGGCAGCCGCGGCCTCGTAAGGGAACTGCACCTCGACGCCCGTGAAGCCGGACTCCGCGGCGAGGGCGAAGCGGTCGAGCAACGGCACCTCGGTGAACAGCATCGTCAGGTTTGCGGCGAGCTTCGGCATACGGTGGTTCCCTTCCTCCCTGATCGCGTCAATGGCCTTGTGCCATGGGTATTCTGACAGATATCGCGCCGCCACGGTGGCCACCGGGATGCGGGCAGGTGGGTCATAATCGGGGGCAGAGACGCATCCGGTTTCGACGAAAGGACAGCACCATGACCTCGTGGCCACGAATGACCCTCGCTTCCGGGCCGGTCGATGTTCCGCTGGAGACGCTGGCGGCGATGCAGCGGCCGGTGCTCTATCACTACGACCCCGTCTTCATTGATCTCTTCCAGCGGACGAGCGAGATGATGGGTCAGGTGTTCGGGACCAGCAACGACATCGTGATCCTGCAGGCGGAGGCCGTCGCGGGCATCGAGGCCGCCGCGGCATCGACGATCCAGCCGGGCACAAAGGTGCTGAACCTTGTCTCGGGCGTCTTCGGGAAGTACTTCGAGGACTACATCCGCCGCTACGGAGGCGAGCCGATCGAGCTGGCGGTGCCATACAACGCGGCGATCGACCCGGAGGACGTGCGGCGCGTGCTGGAGGCCCAGCCGGGCATCGAGATCGTCTCCGTTGTCCATTCCGAGACGCCGTCGGGGACGATCAACCCGATTGGCGAGATCTGCCGGATCGCGAAGGAGTACGGCGCGATCACGATCGTGGATACGGTCTCCGGTCTCGGCAGCGAGCCGATCTCGCCGGAGGCCGACGGCGTGGACATCGCGATCGCCGGGCCGCAGAAGTGCCTCGCCGGGGTGCCGGGGCTTTCCCTGATGTCGATCAGCGCGGATGCGTGGGACCGCATGGAGGCGCTGGAGCATCCGGTGCGCGGCTCGTTCCTGTCGCTGCTGGACTGGAAGGCGACCTGGCTGGAGCAGCAGCGTTTCCCGTACACGCCGTCCGTCAGCACCATGTACGCGCTCGAGGCATCGCTCGAGCAGGCACTGCGTGAGGGCGTCGACCACATGATCGCCCGGCATCATCGCAGCGCCGAGGCGACACGCGCAGCGGTGAAAGCGATGGGTCTGGAGCTGTGGGCTGAATCCGAGGCGGTCGCCGGGGCGAACTGCACGGCGGTACGGGTGCCGGAGGGCATCGAGGATGCGACCCTGCGCGAGACGATGCGGAACCGCTACGGCGTCATGATCTCCGGTGGCTACGGCGCCCTGGCCGGGAAGCTGTTCCGCCTCGGGCATATGGGCATCACCGCGCACCCGACCTACGTCATCGCCCAGATCGGCATTCTGGAGCGTACGCTCGTCGACCTTGGTCACCCGGTCGATTTCGGTGCAGGAGTCGGCGCGGCGATCGCGGCATTTGAAGGCTGGGATGACGCCGAGGCGCAGGTGCCGGTGTAGTCTCGGGCCTCGTGCCCGAGACATCGACCGCAGGTCGACGGAACCACGATGTAATACGGCGCCATATCTGCCGCTTCGCGGCAGGTCTCGCCCACCGGGGGCGAGACTACAATGCCACTAGAGGTCGATGGTGTCCCAGGCGCGCTTGAACTCGCGGAGGGTGAACTCTCGCCGGTCACGCTGTGGGACCCAGCCGGTGACCATGACCTCATCGGCGGCACATTCGTCGGCGAATGCCTTGACCTCGGCGGCGACGCTGTCCGGCGTGCCCACAAAGTGGTTCCCGAGCATGCCGCCGATCTGGATCATCGCCTGGGGTGGAATCTCCGTGGCGAGGGCCTCCTCCAACGAGGGGGCCTTGCCCATCTTGCCTGTCACCATGCGATAGAGCCCGACCTTCAGCATCGATGACCACTGCGTGGCGGCGTGCTCGTCCTCGCCGAGAACGACGCTGACGGCCAGGATCGAATGGGGTTCCTGGCGTCGCTCCGACGGCTGGAAGTTGTCACGGTAGTAGCGCATCACCTGTTTCGCCATCGGGCGGTTGATGTGCGACGCGAACGAGAACCCGAGACCGAGATGCGCGGCGAGCTGGCCACTGAAAGCGCTCGACCCGAGTAGCCAGACTGGCGGGAGCGCGACGTCGCCGGGGATCGCGACGATCGACTCGAAGAGATGCCCTTCGGGGAAAGACCCGTCGTCATACGCCAGAAGCTCGGCGACGTTCTGCGGGTAATCGTCTGCGGCGAGCGCATTCGGGTCGCGGCGAAGCGCGAGCGCCGTCTTTTGGTCGGTGCCCGGCGCGCGTCCGAGGCCGAGATCGATACGGTCGGGGTGGAGGGCGCTCAGCAGCCGAAAGGTCTCGACGACCTTCAGCGGCGCCTGGTTCGGCAGCATGACGCCGCCGGCACCGAGACGGATGCGCTCCGTCTGCGTCGCGACGTGGGCGATCATGATCTCCGGCGAGCCGCTGGCGAGGCCGTGGGTGTTGTGGTGCTCGGCGTACCAAAGACGGGTATAGCCGAGCGATTCGGCGAGCTTCGCCATCTCGACTGACGTGGCGATGGCGTCGGCGGACGATTCGCCCTCCTGGACGCGCAGAAGGTCGAGAACGGAGAGTGGGCGTGGCATGAGTGCTCCTTGATGGGTGCAGAGGGCCATGGTCGGCAGGTGCCGTGTCCACGGCCGGGACGATGCTACGCCAAAGGTAACAAAAAGTAAGGGAATGGCGTCGCCCGGACCGACACCCGAGGTATGACGGTCCGGGCATCCCGGTGACGTGCAGGCGGATATGAACAAGTGTATGCGCCGCCCCGAGGGCAGACGAAAACGTTACGGGGCGGTGTCGATGGCGGTCTGGATTTGCTTCTTGAGCAGGTCGTAGCCGGCGCTGGTCTGCTGGACGACGTTCGGCTGGCCGTTCCCGTTGTCGATCACGAACGTCGGTGTGCCGGTAATGCCGAGGGCGCGGCCACCGTCCAGCGAGAGCTGGATTGCGGGCAGGTAGCGGTCGCTGGCGAGGCAAGCTTCGAATGCGTCGGTGTCGAGGCCGGCATCGCTCGCGTACTGCGCAAGACGGTCGTCGGTGAAGGTCGAGCCATCGGCGCTGAAGTTGTCCCACAGGCGGGTGTGGTAGTCGATGTAGTCATCCTGCTCGGCGGCGCACATCGCGCTTTCGACCGCGCGGGCCGATCGGTTGTCTGCCGACGAGAGGTCGGACCCGCCCAGGATCGGGTAGTCCCGCAGCTCGATCTTCACCTCACCGGAGCGGACGAAGTCATCGATGATCTTCGGATAGGTCTCGGCGTGGAACTGCTGGCAGAAATGACAGCGGTAATCGGAGTAGATGATGAACGTGACCGGCGCGTCCGGGTCGCCGATGACCGCACCGGTATAGGCGCCGGTGGGACCCGCGACCAGGTCTGCGGGAGGCGTGCCCCCCGCTTGCGCGATCGGCGGCTGGGCAATCGCCACCCCGTTGTAGTCGACCTCGGCGCTGGTCTCCCCCGGGCGGTTGAGGAAGATAAGCATCGTCGCGATGATTACTGCGGCGGCGACCCCGCCGATGACCAGGCGCAATTGCCTCCGCTGCCGCTCCCGGCGGATCGCCGCCTCGCGTCGGGACTGACGCCGGTCGGCCGCGGTATGCGCCTGGGGCTTCGGGGGCGCTGCTTGTGCGGCATGCTGCGCTGGCTGCGTGGAGGCGGCTTTGCGGGCCCGGCTCTTTCGGGAGGAGTGGTGGCTCATCGGGGATCTCCGGACGTGACGACGCGAGATGATGCCGGTTCAGCGCGGGCCGTCCCCATCATGCACCTCTGAGTCGGGTCGGAGCCCTTGCGATTGCCTGAATTGTATGGGATTTCACAATGCACGGACCCGCCCGTATGAGTGGGATCGCATACAGAAAAGAGGCCCCGCATTGCGCGAAGCCCCTTTTCGGCATCCGTCGGGATTGCGCTGAAGTTCTAGATCGCTTCTTCTGGCTCGGCGTTGTACTCGCGCCACATCCTGCTCGCCTCGATCAGGAACAGCGTCAGGGTGACGATCGACGACGCCACGCACCACTCGCACCAGGCGTAGATCACGCGCGCCTCGAGGTAGGTGAGGTACGCGTAGTAGATCAGCGCGGCAACAAGGGCGACGATGATGCCCGCGTTGGCGAGATAGGCGTACTCCATGCTGCGCTCGCGGACCACGATCAGCGCGGCGACCCCGAGGAACATCGCGAGGCCGAACACGGCGACCGGAATGCCCATGATCTCGGAATACTTGCTGGTCTGGACGACCTCGCATCCGCCGCCGGCGCAGACGAGCGCGTCGATGTTGTAGTGGACGTAGGTCAGGTACGTCGCGATGGCGGCGCCCACGAGCGCAAGGAGCAGGGAGACGATGGAGAGCGGCTTCATGGGCGTCGCCTTTCGCGCTGCTACTTGGCCGTCTCGACCGCGACCTCGATCTGCTTCTTGAGCAGGTCGTAGCCGGCGCTGGTCTGCTGGACGACGTTCGGCTCGCCTGACCCGTTGTCGATGATGAACATGGGGGTGGCCGTAATGCCGAGCGCGCGGCCCTCGTCCATCGACTGGATCACGGCGGCTTCGTAGCGGCCGCTGTCGAGGCAGTCGTTGAACGCGCCGGTGTCGAGGCCCAGTTCGTCGGCGAAGGTCTTCAGGCGGTCGTTGTTGAACGCTCCCTGGTTTTCGCCGCGATGATTGGCGTAGAGCTTGTCGTGGTATTCGATGTACTTGTCCTGCTCGCCGGCGCAGACCGCTGCCTCGGCCGCCTGGACCGACTCGTTGCCACTGCTGCTGAGATCGGCGCCGCCAAGGGCCGGGAACTCCCGGAACTCGACCTTGACCTGCCCATCACGCACGAAGTCATCGAGGATCTGCGGGTAGACGTCCTGATGGAACTGGAGGCAGAACGGGCACTGGAAGTCCGCGTAAACGACAAACGTCACCGGCGCGTTCGGATCGCCGACCACGGCCCCGCGGTACGGCGTGGCCGCGCCGCTTTCACCGGCCTGCGGGGTGCCGAGGGTATCGGTGATCGCCGGCTGGGCGATCGCAAGCCCGGAATAGTCGATGCTCGCGGCGTCGTTGGATGGGCGGTTGAACAGGATCAACACCGCAGCGATGACGACCGCCGCGGCGATGCCGCCGATGATCAGGCGGAGCTGCTTCTTCTGCTGCTCTTTCCGGATCGCGGCGTCGCGTCGGGCCTGCCGGCGCTCGGATGGCCGCGCGGAGCCTTCATCGGCCGCCGTGCTTGCCTTCGTCGTGTGGACGGACTGGGGCGTCGCCTGGGGCGCGTTTTGCGCCCGCGTAGTACCCTGCGCGCGGGTCTTGCGGGCGCCGCCCTTGCCAGACCGGTTCTTCTTCGGTGGGCGCTGACTCATCGACAACTCCGGAGTGGATGCAACACGCGAACATTCCAAATGGCCCCGGGCGCACGGCGCGTGAGGCGCATCAGCGACGACAGCATGGAGGGCGGTCGGTCACGTTGCCTTAGTGTACGGCAGAACCGGGTCGCCGGTTTCGCCGCCGACGTCGTTAAAGAACGGAACGCCCAACGCGCAAGGCGAGGGGCGTTCCGGTGATTCGCTCTGGTGGGCGTGACGGAGGCTAGAAGTAGCCTTCGTCGCCGAGGAGAACCTTGACGGCCTCCGCGCGCGGGCCCTTCGGGCCCTCACCGAGACGGAACTCCACCTCGTCACCAACGCGCGGGCGCACGCCGTTGACGGCCGACTGGTGGAAGAAGACGTCGCCGTTGTGGCTGCCGCTGGTCGGGCGGATGAAACCGAAGCCACGAATCTCGTCGAAGCGGTCAACCGTGCCGGTCATCAGCTGCATGCTGGAGACATCGACGGCCTCGCGCGTGGCGCGCTGCGGCGGATTCGGGTTGGACTCGAGCACGGTGACCTGAACGGCGCTCGGGCCCTTCGGGCCCATGCCCTCAACGAACTCGACGCGGTCGCCCTCACCGAGCGGCTCGAGACCGACGACCGAGCGGTGGACGAAGAGATCGTCGCCGCCCTCATCGCGCGCGATGAAGCCGAAGCCCTTCTCAGCGTTGAACCACTTAACTGTACCTGTTGCCATGAAACGATCCTGTGTTCCTGCGACACGCGCGAGAAGTTCGCAGCGTGCCAAGACGATTCGGCACACACTGGCGTGCCGATACTGTGAGACAACATATCAAAGAATTGATGAGGTGCCCGTGAATAAGTATACGACATACCCGCACATATGTGCCGGGAAGTGGATGCCTCAATTTGGGGCATCCGTTGTTCCAGGCGTCACCCGAAACGAGGGGCGGACTCGTGTCGGCCCCTCACGCGCTACGCCGGCTGCAGTTGCGGCGCTCAGCCGCGTGGCGACGGCGTCGCAAGCGGCTGCACGGCGCCGGTCGGGTAGATGCCGACCACCACCTCCAGCTCGTGGCTGTCGTCGTGCTCGTCATCGTCCTGCTTCGGGCCGAACCATGCTCGCCCCTCGAACCCGGAGCCCTCGTGCTCAGTCAGCTCGATCAGGAGCGTGCCGTCGGCGCTTACGTCACCGTCGATGGCGCCGATCGCGATGATGGGCGAGTCCTGCGATTCAGCTTCGTGGACGACGACCATGTGCGGCTCGGCCATGAGCGTGTCAAGGTCGATGCTGTCGTCGAGGTCCTCATCACCGGTGTAGAGCTCGTCGGGCGCGGTTTGGCCGTCACCCAGCAGTTTCCACGACTGGTCCCGCTCGCGGTCGCGATCGCGGTTTTCTTCGTGACTGTCGTCGTTCTCGCGCTCGTGCGATTCCAGCTCGAGGTCGTCGATGTGGCTTACGACGGTCGCCTGGTCGAGCGCATCGGCCGTCCCGGCGTAGATGAACGCGCCGAAGTGCGGGCCAGTGCTGCTGTCGTCCTGGTCGTCCTTGCTATCGTCGGCGAACGTCGCGCGGGTCGCGGCCAGCGAGCCGAGCGCGATCGAGCCCGCGACGATGGCGCGTATGGCGGAGCGGCGGGACAGGGATTCCATGGCGATGTCGTCCTTTCGCGGCCCGGATGGGGATGGGCTGAAACGTTTCGAGGGAGGCCGTCGTGCCGATCGGCATGACAACCTCCCTCTCAGGATGGCACGAGGCGTGATGGAATGGAACCGGCTCCTGCAGCGGTGCCGCGTCCGTCGGGATCAGGACCCGATAGCGTCGTCCAGCATCTGCTTCAGCCCGTCGTAGCCGCTCTGGGGCAGGAAGAAGGGCTCACCCCCGTTGATGGAGAACGTTGGCGTTCCCTGCACGCCGCGGTCGATCGCCTGGTAGACGAAGGCGATGATCGCGTCCTCATACTTTCCGGTCTCCAGGCAGTCGGAGAAGCGGCCTGTATCGATACCGAGGTTGTCGGCGATTGCGACGAGGTTGTCGTTGCTGAACGCGCCAGAGTTCGGCTGCATATCGCCTCCGAGGAGCGCGGTGCGATAGGGCAGGTAGGCGTCCTGCTCGGCGGCGCACATCGCGGCCTCGGCTGCCTGCACCGACTCGAGCGCGTCATCGGGCAGCGCATCGATGCTCGGCACGCCGACGACGGTGAAGTCGAGGTACTCGATGCGAACCTTGCCGGTGGCGACGTAGTCAGCGATCAGCTGCGGCTCGATCGTCGCGGCGAAGTTGCGGCAGTGCGGGCACTGGTAATCAGCGTAGATCTGGAGCGTCACCGGCGCGTTCGGGTCGCCGACGAGGTAGCCGGTCAGCGAATCTCCGGCCACGGGGGATGCTTCGGGCGAGGCGGAAGGGGTGGCGTTGTCGCTCTGGACGGTCGATGCGTTCTCGACCTGGAGGTCCGAGGTGGCGGCGTCCTGCGCGGCGGCGAACGGGGATGCCGCAAACGTGAGGAGCAGGAACGCGAGGGCGATGAGCTTCGTGAGCCGGGGAATCGTCACGGGATGGACCTCCAGTTGATAGGTAAACGAGTGCCAGCAGCTACGGACAGTTTTGGCAAGGATCATGCCTATTGACAAGGGCGTACATGAAGGACATGTAGCCAAGAGGAGTGATCAACACCATGAGCGACCGTAACACCACGAACCGCGACGCCAACCAGCAGGACCAGGACCTTCAGCAGAATCCGGTGAAGGACCCCGAGGATTGGACGACTGGTGAAGAACCGATGACCGGGCCGCAGGCGTCCTACCTGCGCACGCTGCTACAGCAAGCGGGACAGGATCCCGATTCGCTCGACGAGTCGACGACGAAGGCCGACGCGTCCAGGATGATCGACGATCTGCAGGATAAGACCGGGCGGGGAACGGACGGTAGCCAGAACTCCTGACGCCGTCGCCGTCACGTCGCGATCGACCGGGGACAGCGCTGTCCCCGGTCGATGCCGTTAAGGAAAGGGTCTATTCGACGGTCTCGCGGCTCGAGAGCATCGTATAGAGCAGGACGAGTACCGCGACAGCGAGGATCACATTGATCTGCGGCCACCAGATATCGAGGATGAGCCCAAGCAGCCAAGCCACGGCGAGCACCACTACCACGCTGAAGAGGACGGTTCGTCTCATGTCGATCTCACTTCCTGGCTGTGCAACAGATTTGAACCGGGGAGGCGAGGGACGCGCTGGCCCCCTGCGTTGTAGGGCTTCGCACGATTGCGACCATTGGACAGCGCAGCGCACATCAAGATGAGAGGGTGGCGGGCAGCCACCCTCTCATCTTGCGGAATCCTACGTTTGTCGTCGGCCGACGAAGAGGTTGTAGACCAGTACGAGCAGGGCGACCACCAACAGCAGGTGAATGAAGCCGCCGGCGATGTCCATCATGAACCCGATCAACCAGAACGCCACGATCACGACGAAGATTATCCAGAGCACCTGTCCCATCCTGTTCCTCCTCCCGACATAGACGCGCGTAACTTGCTTTTTGACCCGATGTGAAACGTTCAGCAAGACCGTTGCCGCTGACGCGGCGCTCATCGTGCGGGGTGGGCAGTGACTATCCAATCGGGCTCGGTCCCGTCTTGACAGGGGTACCCCTGTAGGGTAGTATCGTCGAGGTTCGGTCGAGAGCGACCGAGTTGTCATGTGGAGATGTGCCATGCCATCCGTTCGCCATTTGCCGAGCTCCGATCTGGAAGACGCGCTCGGCCGTTTGCAGAAGATCGAGGGTCAGGCACGCGGCATCCAGAAGATGATCCAGGATGACCGCGACTGTGTGGATGTGATGAACCAGATCGCCGCCGTGAAGGCCGCGGTCAACTCCCTGAGCGCGAGCCTCTTCGAGACGTATGCCCTCTACTGCGTGCGTCACCCCGAAGAGTTCTCCAGTCAGGAAGAGAACATCCAGGCCATCGTCAAGACGCTCGTTCGCGCCGGTAAGTAACCTCGTTTTCCAGGAGATATCGATGATCACCGACAGGATTTTTACCCCGGGCCTCGCGCAGGTCGCCTATCTGATCGCCGATGAGGAGGCCGGTGTGGCCGCCATCATCGACCCCCGCCGCGACGTTGACGAGTATGTCCAGTGGGCTGCGGAGCGCGGACTGAAGTACGTCGCGATCCTCGAGACGCACGTCCACGCCGACTTCGTGTCTGGCGCGCCGGAGCTCGCGGCGAAGACCGGCGCCCCGGTCTACGCCAGCCGCCTCGGCAACTCCGAGTTCGACCATATCCCGGTTGACGACGGCGACATCATTGAGGTTGGCTCGGTGCGCCTGAAGGCGCTGTTCACCCCGGGTCACACGCCGGAGCACATGGCCTACCTGCTGCTACCGGATCCGGAGAGTGACGTCCCCACCGTGTTGTACTCGGGCGATGTCCTGTTCGTTGGCGATGTTGGCCGGCCGGACCTGCTCGGCGAGAAGGCGACGCGCGGGCTGAGCGAGCAGCTCTTCACCACCGTTACCGAGAAGCTGAAGCAGCTTCCGGACGACGTGGTCGTGTACCCGGGCCATACCGCCGGCTCGGCTTGCGGCAAGAAGATCGGCGACGCGCCGTCGACGACGATCCGCGCCGAGAAGATGGGCAACTACGCGTTCCAGCCGGAGGAGCGCGACGAGTTCGTCGGTCAGGTGATGGCCGACATGCCGAAGCCGCCGACGTATTACCCGACGCTGAAGGTCGTCAACAAGGTCGGCGCCGAGAAGCTCGAGGGCCTGAACGCGCCGGTCGCGATGAGCGCCGACGCCGTCAAGGACGCGATGGAGGCCGGCGCGCTGGTGGTTGACACGCGCACGCCCGAGGCGTTCGGCGAGGGCCATATCCCGGGCTCGTTCTTCGCCGGTGCTGGCGGCAGCTTCCACGCCTGGATGGGCTGGATGGCGCCGTATGAGCGCGACATCGTGATTGTCGGTGGCGGCGAATGGTCGGTCGACGAGGTCGTGACCGCGCTGCGCCAGATCGGCCTGGATCGTGCGGTGGGCTATCTCGAAGGCGGCATCGACGGCTGGACCGGCGAGCTCGAGACAACGCGGATGATCACCGCCGAGGAGCTTGCGGCGAACCTCGATGACTACCAGGTGCTCGACGTTCGCACCGAATCGGAGTGGAAGGACGGGCACATCGAGTCCGCCTCCCTGCTGCCGGCAAGCGAGATCACCGATGGCGCCATGCCGGAGGATCTCGTCGCTGCCGACAAGCCGGTCGCGATCATCTGCGGCTCCGGGTTCCGCTCCAGCGTGGCCTCCAGCCTGTTGCAGGCACGCGGCATGGATAACCTCGTGACTGTCCAGGGCGGCATGGACGCCTGGACCTCCCAGCAAGCGTCTGGCAGGCGCTCGCTAGCGAACGGGCGTCGCACGCCACTGAAATAGATCGTTCAAGGAGATTGTCGATTCATGTTCAACAAGCTGTTCCAGACGGGGCCGGATCCCCGGGAAATCACGAATAACGACGCCGAGAAGGTGTACAAGGACAAGGGCGCGACGTTCGTCGACGTGCGCGAGCGGTCGGAATGGAACGCCGGCCACATGCCGGGATCCCTCCACATCCCGCTCGGCGAGCTGACCCGGCGTGCCGGCGAGCTGCCGAAGGACAAGCAGATCATCACCGTCTGCCGCAGTGGCAACCGCAGTCTCTACGCGGTCGACATGCTGGAGTCGAAGGGCCACAGCGGCGTGAAGAGCATGGCCGGTGGGCTCGTCGAGTGGGCCTCGGCTGGACGCCCGCTCGAGTAGCCATCTCCGGATCCCTCGCGATCCACCCATCAGTCTGACAGCACCACCGAGGGAAGGAAGACGACCCCGCGCGACGCTCGCGCGGGGTCGTCTTCGTCGTTACGTGACGGGCACGGAGGGACCCTGGCGCGATCACGCAGGGTCCCTCCGCTCTCCCCACGTCCCCGGGAATCGGTCAGTTATCGATCTGGATCCCCGCGAGGAGCTCCTCGCGAGCGTCGATCTGGTCGCCATAGGCGTCCAGCGGGACGAACTGGTTGAACTCCATGGTTGCGTCTCCGCCGGCAACGGTGCGGCATTCGGCGTACAGCGCCATCTCCGAGCCGTCACCGTTCTCATACGAGATCGCGGTGTAGGCGAGATCGTTACTGAATCCTTCGATGAGGTCGCCGTTCTCGTCCTCCATCACCTCGATGGAAGAGACGTCATCCTGGTCCTCGATATACGCCAGGGCACCGTCGAGGCACGCTTCCACGTCCCCATCGTGAGAGGTGTCGACGATGATCACAACGCCGCTGAGGCCGTTGCTCATCGTCAGGAGCTCCATGTCGCCGATGACCTGCGGATCGTCCATCGCCCAGTCGTCGCTGTAATCGATGACGAACGGGTACTCGTCGCTCTCATATCGCTCGTCGGTTGCCGCCTGGCGTCCGGTGGTTGTGTCATCGGCGGACTGTTGCCGGTCTTCGGTCGAGGTTGATTTCTGACCGATCCGGGCGATCGAGGAGCGAGTCGAGGGCTCGTCCGCCCCACGCTCATCCTCGTCCTTGTTCAGTCCGGTGCTCGGCGCCGCCGGCCCACCAAATGCTTCGGGCACCGGGACGGTGTCCGAGCAGCCGCCATTCTCCACGCATGCCACCTGAATGGCTGCGGAGGCTTCGACGGTGCCCATTGGCACGGTCGTGTAGACGAGGTACGTATTGATTACCAGGTTGTCGACAGCGATATACATTCGATCGACCTGGGATTCCATCCCATTTGCAGTCCTCGCGTGATGGACGGCGACTCGAGGCGTCGCCATACTCGGAAACCGAGTCGTTCTCGACGATGTCGAAATTCTCCTCGGTTTCCGCGAGGCGTCGCATGGTGTCTTCGACGAAGGCGATTGCCTCTTCACGAGTGCCGAACTCGGCGAGGTAGACGCCATACTGGATCGGTCGCTCGCCCTCACCAGGCGGGATAACCTGGCCCATGAACAAGATGTTCTCTCCGCCATTCCATGACGCGGCACGCTCCTGGAACGCCTCCTCGCTTTCTCCCAGGAACATTTCACCTTCGCCATCGAGGACGTCGTACCGTACCGCGCCGACTGGGGGAAGTCCGTCGCCGGCCATCGGTGCGAGAAGCGAACCAAGGTTCGGGGCGTCCCCTTGCATGGCGGCGTCGATCTGGTCGAGCAACACTTCTGCCAGCGCGATCGCCACCTCCGGGTCCGGCGTGCCGCCGGCGTAGTCCGTGATGGTGACACCGGCGTGGATGGAACCCGTCCGGAACGAGAGGTCGAGATCGTTGTAGGCTCCGTTATCGTCTTCGCCGGAGGAGATGGTGGCCTCGGACTCGTCGGCCAGGCCAACTCCTTCAGGGATGTCCTTCAGCGACGGGTCGTCGCTCTCATCTTCCAGATAGGCGAAGCCGTCCGCTGCCGCGTCTTCATCCTCATAGGAGTGCACGTAGGACCGGAAGAACACGACGGCCGCCGAGCGCTCGCCGGGTTGGCTCGGCAATCCGTGAAAGGACTCGCAGGTATCAAGCAGGCCAATAGCCTGGAGCTCCTCCGCCATCACAGCCGGGTCCATCCCGTAATACTGGGCGACGTCGGCCGCGTACTGCTGCGTGGTGTAGCACGAACCGCCATAGCGAACGACATCGCCGTCGAGACCAGCGAGGTCGTCGTAGGCATCAGTCCGGAGGAGCATTGCCACGAGATCGGGGCTGCCTTCGGTGTAAAGGGACGCGCTCGCGGTGGATGACAGGCTGGTCGCAAGGATCGCGACCAGCGCAAGGACCCTTAGGTACGATAATCGTCGCGCTACTGACTTCATGAATCCTCCCAATCCAGTCTCGTCTCGCCTCCAGGCGGTCGCCTTCGTCGTCCACGGGAGCCCGCCCAGGGCGGATCTGGATCGCAGCACGTTATGGCGATCGAGGTGTCATGAGCATCGTAGGGATACGATCGGAAGGGTGGAATACACCCTTGGGGCCATTTGGCGGATCGCGCCGGGGCCATTTGGGCTGTCGACCTCGGATGTGGAGGGGCGCGAATCGCAGGCTAGCCGGTTTGCGCCCGTTCAAGTGCCGAGATGAGGGCGGCGGTAAACGCCGGCGCGTCGACAGCTGTGCACACGTCGATTTCGCGGCCGGCATCCGAGCGCTCGAAGGACATGACGCCATTCTCGATGAACGGCATGAGCCGCATCCACTCGACGGTCACGCCGGGCCAGCCAAGGGCGGCCGCGACGGTGAGCGGATCATGGTGGAAGTTCACGAGGTCGTCTGGCAGCGCGGCGTGCTCCTGCCCGAGCCGCGCGTAGTCCTGTTCAACGCCCCAGGCGCGTGACTGGTCCGCGATGAGCGTGCCGAGCGGGCCGGTTGCGGCGATGCGCTCGAGGTCGGCCTCACGGAGCGGCGCCTGCACCGTCGTGGCGATCGGGACGAGGGTCAGCGCCACCTCGGCGTTGAGCAGCTTCTCCATCGCCCGGGTGTCCCACTGGACGTTCCAGTCTCGCTCCGGTCCCCACGTCGGATATCCATCGCGGAGCGGGTCGATGAACCCGCCCATGGCGACGAGACGACGCTTGCGGAGCATGTCGCCCCGGAAGGTCTCGAACATGGCGATATTCGTCACGGGACCGATGCACACGATCGTCGCGCCGCCGCGGATGCTGCGCTCCAGCAGGTCCATGGCGTCGGTCGGCCCGGAGAGTGCCGGGGTGATGTCTTCAGGCCAGTACCGCGAGCCAGGCGGAAAGGGCGAAGCGATCTCGTTCGTCGTCATCGACGTCTTCGCGCCGGAGGCGACCGGTATGTCGTCCCTTCCCAGCATGCGCAGAACGTGCCGTACGTATCCGGCGCGTTGGCCGTCGTGGTCTTGCGTCGTCGTGATGCCGGTGATGTGGACATCCTGCCAGCCGAGGAGCATGGTGAGGGCGATCAGGTCATCCGGGTCGCCGCCCAGGTCGGTGTCGAGGTGAACGCGCAGCATGGTCATGTCCCGGACGTCATCGCGAGGGGCCAGATGGCGGCAATTATGCATGGTGAGGACACGTGTATCGACGTTCGGCACCGTCAGGAGCACGCATGCAGCATCGACTCAGCCGGCGGACGCTCGCCAAAGCGTCCGTCGCCCTCCCGCTCACGAAGACGTCCAGGAGCCCCAGCGCGACTCCCGCCGGTGAGCAGTCGGTGGTCGTCTCGGTCGCGGCCGATAAGGCTGGCGTGCCGGTCCGGAGCCATGACCTGGGCTTCGTCGGGGAGTACGACGTTGATTGGCTCGGACGTCCCGAATTCGACCTCCTGCTCGACAATCTGGGGGCATCGCCCCGCGCGTTCCGGGGCGTGCGCTTCTTCGGCGCGCTGAGTTCGGGCGTGCCGGAACGGCTGGAGCCGGAGAGCGGGGGGACGGTATGGACCAAGCCGGACGCGCCAATCGACTTCTCGCGCACGTTCGACGCGCTGGAGGCGCTGACCTCGCGTGGGCTGATCCCGTTCATCTCGCTGGGGTTTTTCCCGCAAGCCGTGTCCCCGTCGCCGATCGAGCCGCCGGAAAACTGGGACGCGTGGCAACTCCTGCTGCGCGCTTTCTTCGACGCATTGGCGCAGGATCCACGGTTCGGGCCGGACGCCATGGTGGAGTGGTGGTTCGAAGTCTGGAACGAACCGAACGAGGGACGGTTCTGGAGCGGGACGCAGGCGCAGTATTTTGACCTGTATCGGGCAACATCGGACGTCGTGGCGTCGCTCGACCTGCCGATCCGGCTCGGCGGGCCGGCGATCGCCTACAAGCCGCAGCAGGTGCCGGACTTCGGGGAGCCGTGGATGGCGCGCTTCTTCGATTTCATCGCCTCCGATCCCGGGCTGCGGCTCGATTTTGTCTCCATCCACCGCAAGGGCACGGTCGGTGACGACCCGCCGGATCCGCGGCGGTTGTACGACGCCGCGAAGGCGACGGCGGACCAGATGCTCGCGCTCGATCCCGAGCGGTTCGCCGGCATCCCGGTGATCAACAACGAAGCGGACGAGAAGGTCGGGTTCGAGGTGCCGTATGCGCCTCGGATGACCGAGGCAGGCGGCGCCTGGCTCGGGGCCGTGACGGCGCTACATGCGTCGCTCGATGCGGCGTATGAGTCGGATGGCGTCCGCTTCATCGGCGCGGCGGACAACATCGACCTGCAGCTGGTCGAGGCGCCGTTCGACGGTCGGCGCTCGATCATGACGTATGCCGTGCGACGAGCCTGGCGACCTGGTGAAGCTCCCGGCGTACGCCTTCTATGAGCTGCTGCCGTTGCTTGGCGACCGGCAGGCGCGCGTGGTGAGCGGGGCGGAGCACATCTTCCCGACGACGGATCTCTATCATCTGGCGACGAGAGCGGAGAGCCATATCGGCTGTCTGCTCGCGCACTATCCCGACCCGGACAGCGACGGGACCGCGCGAGAGATCGACTACGTACTCGAAGGCATCCCCTGGCCGCGCGTCAACATCGCCCGGTTTGCGATCGACCGCGAGCATTCCAACGCCTGGCACGCTGCCGGCGGCTCCGAGGCGAACCCGTATCCGGCGCCACCCCGCGAGGAGCTTGGGCGGATCCGGCAAGCACAGGAGCTGGCGCTGGCGCGGCCAATCGAACAGGATATCGCGCTCACGAACGGGGAATGGCGCGAACGGATCACGACTGGCGCCGTACGAGACGACGCTGCTCTGGATCACACCGGTGAGTGACCAGGTCCCCGTCGCGCCCGAATGGCTCTCCGTCGAGCAGCGCGGTCGCGATGTGGTCCTGCGCTGGACGCCGAGCTTCGACGCGGCGTTCTTCAGCTACGAGGTCTTCCTTATGGATGGCGAGAAGCCCGGCGCGCGGATCACCCCTGATCCGCTCCGCGCGGCGCTCTGGATCGACACCGCGCCCCCGGCCGGGAGGCGGCGCTATGGCGTGCGGGCCGTCTCTGCCTCCGGGTTGGCGAGCGATGTCGTCATCAGCGAGGAGACGACCGTCCGAGAGCCGTAAGGCCGATGCTATCCGAACGAGACGAAGCCGTTGGTCTCCAACGTGTCAATCATCCGCTGGACGCGGTCGGCGACGCGCGCGAGGCGTGGGGCGGCCACGACCGGCTGGTCGTCTGAGTAACCCCCGAGCGGGACCGACACCTTCCGCGCCGGATCGTTCGCCCATTCCAGCGTCGTCGCGAGCGGGCCGCTGAGGCGCGCGTGGGAGCCGTTGAACTTCGGCAGCACCTTCATGAACACGGCATGGTCGAATGCCTCTGTCCAGTCGTCGAACATCCCGTTGTGGTCGGCGTTGTGGATGAACTGGGCGATCTCGTCGAAGACGCGGTAGCCGAAATGGAACTGGTGCTGGGCGAGGCGCTCGTTCAGGTTCTGGAGCCAGTCGCGCATCTCCGGATGGGCCTGCACGGCGGCGTGGACGTCCGTCTTGCTGACCTGCGCGAACCGTCCGTCGCGGGTGAATTGCCCGCAGCAGGGCCTGCCGCTCGTTGTCGGGTAGCCCTGGCCCCGTGGTGGCCAGGGATTCTGGCGGGTAGTCCTGAGAAGTCGACGTCGGTCAGCTCGATCGTGAAGGCGCGGTCGAGGACCTTCGGGCTGAAGGCGTGCGTGGTCTCGTCCATGTTGACGGTGCCGATGATGTAGAGGTTCGGCGGCAGGTGGATCTCGTGCGGCGGCGGGTTGTCGGTCTTGGCGTCTGGGTAGGTGAGGCGGATCGGCTCGCGCGACCAGCCGTCGTCGTCCCGACCGGATTCGATGATGCTCAGCAGGTCGGCGAAGTAATACTCGACGTGGGCGAGGTTCATCTCGTCGAGGATCACGAACCAGGCGAGCGCGTCTTTCCCGTTGGCCTTGTAGTTGTCGCGAGCGCGGAGAAGGAAACGCAGGAAATCGGTCCACTCGTATGTCTCGGTGAGCGGGTTGTAGTAGCCGAGCAGCGAGGTGCTATCCCGCCAGTCCGGCCGGACGGAAAGGAAGAGGGAGTTGCTCGGAGTTCGGTCTTCAAGTTCTACCTTTGTGGGCAGCCCTTCCTGCCAGTCGGAAAGACTGGGCAAGGAGAGACGTTCCTGGGCGCAGGCTTGAGATCCTTCCCGAACAGCATCCCTTGGCCGAATTCCAGCTGAAGAGATTCTCGCCGTAGTTGTTCCTGACCCGAACGAGCCCCTCACTTCGGGTAGAAGCTAGGGAGACGAAGATGGGGCCCGATGTGTTCTCACTGGGAAAGCCAAGTCGGTAGGCGAAGTCTTTCGGTACTGTGAGACCGCATTAGAGAACAGCCGCGAACCGTGAGAGGGATAGCAACGGCGGATGGCACTAGATCAACGAAACCTTGGGCGATTTTGGATTTTCCGGTGCCGCTGATACCGCTGAGGACGACAAAGCCCTTCGTCTGGAGAGCGGTGTAGAAGGTGGCGAGTTGCGCCGCGTTGTATGACAAGCCCCGGCGAGAGAACTCAACCCTCAACACTTCCATAGCGGAACCTTCGCCGGCCCTCTTGCCGCTCTTGGGCGTCGTGACGGGATTCGCCTCGTATTCTGGCTCGGGTAAGGTGTTGAGATGTAAGCTCGGCGACAAAGTTCACTGTGCTCTGTTGATGTCTGATTCGCGCGATTAGCTTTATTTCTTACTGTTGCTGCAAGAGCGCGAACGATCGCATCGTGCTTAGGTCGCAATTGCTGGATTAGAATCTGGAAGTCGTCCTCTTCCAACGCTCCGAACCATGATGCTTCCAAGTCGAATGCTTTCGCAGGAGCGACAGAGCCAAGACGGAAGGTTCAAGTTCTCATCAGTGCTTCGGTTACCTTCGACCAGGAAGTGGCCAGAAAAGGGGCTCACAGCCATAACCTTGCTCATCGCGGATGTAGAGAATGATCTTCTCCCTGATAGAACCTTACCGCCCAGCTTCGAGGGCTTTCGGCGTGAGCGGTCAGAACCTGACTTGCCCAACTCGGAGAGCGAATCGGGTTCCAACCAGCGTCCGGATCGAATGTGGAGTCAATGGCAGTGCCGGGTGCCCCTCCAGATCGTGTATGTAGCCCGGGGTTGGGAAGCTCTTCGCCGCACACTTGTTCGAGTTGACGCCGGAACTCTTCGTTGTGTTGTTTCCAACGATTACACCTCGTCTGAGTATCTGACGCACTCCTTCGGAGAGCCGAAAGATATTCGTCTTTCAGGTATTCCATCGCCGAGGGAACGTCTGCGACCGGTACTCTCAATTTAGCGAGCCATGGGCGGCTAAGGACATTCCATTCAACTCGAGCCTCTCGAAGATGTCGCGATTCTCATCGTTTATGAGCGTGGTATCTACCATGAGCGTGTATGAGGGGTTGAGGCCCATCGTGGCCAGTGTCACGACCCTGCTCCAAAAACCGGCTGATCTTTCCAGCTATAAGACTCCAGCTATTGGGATTGATCTCGTCGGCGATCTGGATTGATGTCGCGATCAGGTGCGCCATCTGGATGTTCCACCCGGTGTCAGGATCGATTCGAATGTCCGGGTTGGCGGTTGGTGGACGTTCCGGTTGGTTGGTCACTTGATTCAGTCCCTTTCTCTATCGGACTCATCGGGATCGCGCCAATGCCGTCCAGGTTGCCGGCGATGATGTCGTCGATCAGGTCGTCGATATGCGGACGTCGCCGAGACTCGCGGTCCGGGGTCTTGAGATAACCGTTCGCGCCCGGGTAGAGCACGAGCGCGGCGGTGACGCCGTCGATTGCGTCGCGATAGGCGTGCATCTTCGTGATGTCGTCGGTCGTGGCGCGGCTCTTCTCCATCGGCCATGGTGTCCTCGCCCTCCTGCGGCCAGGGGTAGGAGATGCGGAACTTCGCGTCCATGACGATGCCGCCGCCCGTCAACCGTCTGCCACACGAAGTCTGGCCGCAGCGTGATGCCGGAGTAGATGGCCTTGCCGGAGAACGACGCCTGGTAGGTGAGCGTGCCGTGCGCCGGGAAGACGGCAGTGAAGGCGTTGCCGGGATGCTGCATCTCGTCGAAGCCCCGCAGGCGCGGCTGAACTCCGGTGCGTGCGACGGATCGCGTCGATCAGCTCGAACAGCAGCCAGAACTCATACAGCGTCGGCGACGTCGCGCAGGTCGATCGCGTGCTGCATCTGCTGGTAGACCGGTTCCTGGAGCCGGTGAAACGCGTCCCAGAGCAGTGTCAGCTCCCGATAGCCGTCCTTGCTCTGGAGCACGCGTGACTGGGCTCGGCATGGCGACGACCGCCGAGGCCGACGAAGCGCCGGTCCTGACGAGCTGGAGCAGGTGGTGATGGACGTCCTCGATCGCCTCCGGGCGTGGTCCGGCACCGGCGACCTGGCGCACGGTACCACGCGGCCTGCGCGGATGCGGTTGCCGTGACGTACATGCGGCGCATGGCCGAGAGGATGAACCGGTTCTCCGGCGTGTCGAAGGTCTCCTCGGGAATGCGCTGCAGCACGCGCTCCGGCTGGAGACGATGGAGGATGGACGCGCCGCTCGTGCCGGCGGCGCTCGCCGTTGCCCGGCGGTCCGCGCAGGATGTGCATCACCGACTCGGTGTCGACGCGGCTTGACCTCATGGGCCGGACATGTTCCACGCGGTCGCCGAGGACCCGGTGCGGGCCGCCGAGCACGGCCTGGAGCGCGCGGACGAGCTCGCCGTGGTGGTGGCGGAAGAAGTGGTAGGCGAACAGGTCGTTCGGGGCCCGGGCTCCTCGCGGACGTCGCGGATCGTCTGCGGGTGATGTCGAACGGCAGGGCTCCGCCGCGCGCGAAGAGGTCCGTCAGCATGCCGCGTCATGAACGCGAGGGACTGCTCGGCAGTCCGGGAACTTCTTCGCGATCACCTCGAGGTAGATGGGCTCGCCGAGCGCCGTCCGTCCAGCAGCGGCTGGAGCGTTGTGAGGCCCAGCTCGTTCTCGAACCGCATCGGAAGTGGCCAGTGCCGTCGCGCCGGCCAAAGGGGCCGCCGCGTCTGGGAGCCGATCCGCAGGTGCGTCGTGGCCGGGAACGACACCGTGGACTCCGTCCACTCTTGCACGGTCCATTCGGCCGGCGCGAGCTGGGTCCGCAGGTGCCGGGAAGGGAGCACGAGACTGGCGCCCGGTGACGTTGGTGAAGACGTCCGGGTACCGGCGGTGCCGCGGCGCGATCCGGTCAGGATCCGTGCGGGTTGTGTCGTTGACCATGCGTGCATTGTCCCTTTTCGCCGCCCCGCGCGCAACCGTTGCGGTGGCGCGAAACCGGCGGGAAGATGGGAAGAGCGAGGGTGCGCCGGGGCCGTCGACGGCGTCGGTCCGGACCACCCACGAGGAGGCTTTCATGAGTGTGAAGTTCGGGCTGTTCGTCCCGCAGGGATGGAAGATGGATCTGGTCGACATCGACGACCCGGTCGAGCAGTACGAGGCGATGACCGCCGTCGCGAAGCGCGCCGACGATGGGCCGTGGGACTCGGTCTGGGTCTACGATCACTTCCACACCGTCCCGGAGCCGACGATGGAGACCACGTTCGAGGCGTGGACGGTCTCCGCGACGCTCGCCCGTGACACGAAGCGCGTGCGGATCGGGCAGATGGTCTCGTGCAACGGCTACCGCAACCCGGCGCTGTTCGCGAAGGTTGCCTCGACGGTTGATGTCGCCAGCGGCGGGCGCCTGAACGCCGGCATCGGCGCGGGGTGGTACGAGCACGAGTGGGAGGCGTACGGCTACGGCTTCCCCGAGACCGGGCCGCGCATGCGGATGTTCAGGGAAGGCGTGCAGATCATCGACAAGATGTTCACGCAGGACAAGCCGACCTTTGAGGGCGAGTTCTACACGATCGATGAGCCGATCAACGAGCCGAAGAGCGCGAAGCCGGACCACAAGGTGCAGCTCTGGATCGGTGGTGGCGGCGAGAAGGTGACGCTGAAGCTCGTCGCGCAGTATGCCGATGCCTGCAACGTTGGGCGCGATCCCGAGGTCTGCAAGCACAAGCTTGAGGTCCTGAAGGGGCACTGCGAGAACGTCGGGCGGGACTACGACGAGATCATCCGCTCGGCGGAGTTGGACGCGATCATCGTCAACGATGGCGACGACGCCGACGAGATCCGCAAGAACCTGCTTTTCGACTACACGATCGTCGGCAAGGCGGAGGAGATCCGCGCCTACGTGCAGCGCCTGATCGACGCCGGTATCGACTACATCATCGTCTACCTGCCGGGCGTGGCGACGAACCTCGACCTGATCGAGCAGTTCGAGAAAGAGGTCATCGCGCACTTCGCGTAGTTGGCGGGCGGGATATCGACCTTCGGTCGATGCATCGCATCATGTCATCGCGATCGCCACTGACGTCTGATCGCCGCCCGATGGGTGTAGCCCCGGAACGGAACCTGCATGGAACTCCGCAGCGCATCCTGCGCTCACCAAAGGAGGATGACCATGCCAAAGCAGTGGGGCGACCTGAGCAAGGAAGAGAAAGAGCGATTCGAGAACGTCGACATCGCTGGTGAAGAGGGTGGCGACACCGGACCGGCCGCGTACATCGACGATGGCGAGCAGGCGGAGAAGGGCGACGCCCGCCGGGAGAAGCCGGTGGTGAGCGACAAGGCGAAGAACAAGGACAAGGATTCCTGATCGTCGTCTCGACCGGAGCCTGGAACACAGAGAACGCGCCGGGAACTTCCCCGGCGCGTTCTCTGTCGTCCCGTGCTACGGCTCGTCGTGCGGGATGCTGTACACCACAATCTCGACGAGACCTCCATCGGTTACGATAGCGGACGTCCTCGTAGATCACTTTCCATGAGCTAACGTACGAGACGTCGATGAAATAGGTCCCGGCCGGGAGCACGAATTCCCACGAGCCCGCCGTGACTGGCGTGCCGTCCTCGGAGAGCGTCCATGTCTCGCCGGTGTCGGCGTTGGTCACGAAAACGTCCCAGGGCGACTCGGTCGGGAAGCAGCCAGGTTCACTCAGCGGGTCTCCTGTGCCGGCAGGGCAGTCGATCTGTGTAATCCAGAGGCGGCCGACGCCCTGGGAGACGACGGTGGTCCCGGTGGGCTCGGGCGGGCCGGCCGGGGTGTGGTAGATGGCGACGTACCGGGTTGCGCCGTCCTCGGGAATCCAGACTTCCCAGAAGCCGTTATCCCAGGTCGCGTCACCGCCCATCGAGATGGCATCGGCGGTCCAGAGACCATCGCCCTCGGGAATGAGCAGGTACGGTCCGGCGGGGATGTCCTCCAGTGTGAAGACGCCGGATTCGGTTGAGACCGCATCCCAAAGGGTGTTGTAGACGATCATCTCGGACTGGGTGATGCGGGAGACCTCGACGTTCGGCGAATCCGTAGCGAGGGTGCACGTCGACGGATCGGTGAGTGGGTCGGTGCCCAGTGGGCAATCGTACATCTCGATGATGAGGTCGCCGGTTTGCGGGGTGTGGCGGGCTGCCGATCAAATACACGTTGACTTCGGAGTCATGGCCGCCCGTGACCTGCACGCCCCAGATCCCTCCGAGTGGGATGATGTCGCCGGTCATCTCGACTCGCATCGTGTAGTTGGCGCCAACGAGATCGGGCCGGACCACCCACACGCCGGTATCGATCTGCGGGACGACCCACGTGCCGTTAGCTTGCGGGACGCCGACCTCCGAGAGCCGGAATTCAGCGCTCGGGTCCTCCGCACCCTGCAGCGAGAGCGTCATATCCCAGAAGAAGGACGCGGGCGCACAGACTGTTGCATCGGTGAGCGGGTCCGATCCACTCGGGGCACGCATACATGGTGAAGACGATCGCGCCGGCCACCATCGGGGTGGAGACGTTCGTCGGTGTCGGTGCAACCGTCGCTGCTGGTGTCGGCAGGGGAGGGATGGTCACCTGCGGGCCGATGGAAGCCACCATCCAGTGCGCACCGCTGGTGCCGGTGAGAAGCGACGCCGTGCCGGTCATCTGCGTGGCGTCGTCGGCCATCAGCTCGGTGATGCCGCCATTGTCGTCGGATACCTGCAGGGCTCCGGCGAACACATAGAGCATGTACGGCAGATCGTTGTCAGGAACGAAGGTGCCGGTTTCGCCCGCCTTCATCGAGTCGCTGGTGAGCCGGATCGCCCGCGTGCCCGAGGGCGCGATGAAGGCGTCGCCAATGAAGCTCGCCCCGGGGTCGGGCGCGTCGGTGGTCAGGTCGATGTTCAGGTAGGGAACGTCCATGCCCGATGCGCTCGCGACACGCAGCGTGGAGCCGTTGGGATGGAAGGTGGCCTCGCCCTGCCCCAGATAGGCGCTTTCGCCGGAGGGGAGACGCGTGGTGATGACCGCTTGCTGATACCCGATGGCGAATCCGGTGTCGAAGGTGCCGAAATCGGCGGTGGCGCCCGGCGCGGCGGTGAGCATGCCGAGCCGCCAGCTCATCGAGGTCCCGGGCAGCGTGTCGATGCCGTGGGCGATCACCTGGCCGGACGGAGGGAGCGGGACACTGGGCTGGGCCAACGCCCCGAAGGGGAGCGCGGCGGAGAGCACCAGCGCGAAGATCAGAAACGAGAGTGTGGCGATGGGCGCCGTTGCCCGACCGGTAGCCATGATGACGTTCCTCTCCGTTGAGTGACGCCGCCGCCGAAGACCGCGAACATAGGATCTCGCGACTACCTATCATTGTATACGGTATGCATCTTGACGGCTGATTTTTGCCCGGCACCGGGGTATTGCGCTTCTGGGCAGGTAAGAGTAAACTTAAAGTATAAGTTTTGAACCACAGACAGTCTCGCAAGGAGTGGCCCATGGCCGAGCACACATCATCGCAATCGTCATCCACCCCCAAGCCGCTCCGCGTCGCCGTGACCGGCGCCAGCGGCCTCGTCGGCAGCCGGCTCGTCAAGCGTCTTGAGGCGCGTGGCGATATCGTGCACCGACTCGTTCGGCAGGAGCCGAAGCACGAGAACGAGATCCACTGGAGCCCGTCCGGGGGCACGATCGATCG
>CAVUJM010000019.1:0-31553 GCA_963741795.1 uncultured Chloroflexia bacterium | reverse complement strand
TGTGTAAGATCATGCTGGGCGGCCGATCGTCTTCGCGGAAGCGCGATATGGCTCGCCATCTTCTATCGCCGGAGCGCGTCCAGGGAAGCGAGGGCCATGATGCAGAAGCACCGGATATACACCACGAGCTTTGCCAGCGTCTATCCGCTCTATGTTGCCAAGGTGGAGAAAAAGGGCCGCACCAAGGGTGAGGTCGATGCGGTTATCCGGTGGCTGACCGGCTACGATCAGGCCGACCTGGATACCCTGCTGGAAGGCGACACGGACTTCGAGACCTTCTTCGCCCGTGCCCCGCATCCCAACCCGTCGCGTTCCCTCATCAAGGGCGTTATCTGCGGCGTCCGGGTGGAGGAGATCGAGGAACCGACGATGCGGGAGATTCGCTACCTCGACAAGCTCGTGGATGAGCTGGCGCGGGGGAAGTCAATGGAGAAGGTCCTGCGGCAGTAACCCGTGCCCGGCCCACTGTCGTCCCCGGCCACCTCTATCCTCGCCTGCGAACGACGACGAGCCGATAGGCATAAAGGCGATTTTGCATGCTGTAGCGGAGGACTTTCGACCGCAGGCCGACATATCAACCGCGCCGACGCTGGTCGAAATGTCCTCCTCCCGGGGGGCGACTGCCCGACAGGTGTCATGCCGGCGCGACGGGAGGACATTGCGGCACACTCGTTCTGGGAACGACGTTTCAAGATAGCCGCAAGTCCTCCGCTACAGATGAAGGAGCACAGCGATGCAGTTCCGGCATGACGAGGCGATCTGGCGGGAGTTCCCGGAGCTGGTGCCGGGCGTGATGGCCGTCGAGGGCATCCGCCCGGACGTCGACGTGGAGCCGCTCATCGCGAAGTACGAGGCGATCGCCCGGGAGCGGCTCGCGGGCACGACGGAATCCGGTCTCCCGGAGATCCAGGCGTGGCGGCAGGCGTTCTCGAAGATGGGCCTGAAGCCGACGCAGTACCGCTGCGCCTCGGAAGCCCTGCTGCGGCGCTTCCGCAAGGAGGATTCGCTGCCCGCGCCTGCACCCGCTGATCGACCTCTGCAACGCCATCTCGCTGGCGTTCGCGATCCCGATCGCCGTCTTCGACACCGCGCATATCAGCGACGGGCTGGTCGTGCGCCACGCGACCGGCGATGAGACCTACGAGACGTTCTCCGGCGAGATCGAGCATCCCGAGCCGGGCGAGGTGATCTTCGCCGACGCGGAGAACCGGGTGCATGCCCGGCGCTGGACGAACCGCCAGAGCGGTTTATCCGCCGTGCGCGACGACACCTCGTCCGTCCTGATCGTCTCCGAGGCGCTCCACGACACCGCCGAGGACGACATGCGCCGCCTCCTGACCGCGCTCTGGCAGGGCATCGGCACGACGTGGGGCGAAGCCGGGACAGGGGAGATCCTCACCGCGAACACGCCGGTCTTCACCTTCACGTAGTGCCCGCCGCTGTTGCCGTCACGGGAGGATATACGGCGGCGGGTCGATCGGTTCCTTGCCGGTGATGCGCCGGATCGCGCGCGGCCCGAGCGCGAATACGGCGAGGCCCGCCGCGATCATCAACGCCCCGATCCATCGGGCGACCCGGGGTCAGGTCCCATCCCACGATGTAGCCGAAGAGCAGCAGCATCGCGCACAGCATCAGGTAGCCGAACGACAGCACCAGGCGCAGCGCGAACGCCGACGCGCGCCGCAGGGCGGATGGATGACGATGTCGCGCGGTCGGGCGTGCGGTCTTCATGCGGGAAGTGTACGGCTCCTTCGCGTGGTCGACCGTCGTGCCGGATCGGCGAATCCGTGCGACCATCGATTCCATGAGCTATTGGGAGGCGTTCGGAGGGGATCGTGCTGAGGAACATCGTCGCGAACCAGAAAGTCGTGGTCGCCGCCGTCTACGTCAGCGCGATGATCCTCAATTCCCTCGACGCCACCATCGTCAACGTGACCCTGGCGACGCTCGGGCGCGAGTTCGGCGTGCCGGCCTCGTCGATCGAGTCGGTCGTCATCGCCTACCTCGTCAGCCTCGCCATCTTCATGCCTGCGTCCGGCTGGCTGGGCGACCGGTTTGGCCAGAAGAACGTCTTCCTCGTCGCCCTCGGCATCTTCACGCTCGCGAACCTGCTCTGCGGCTTCGCCGGGTCGCTCGGTCAGCTCGTGCTCTTCCGCATGCTGCAAGGCGCCGGCGGCGGCTTGCTCGTCCCGGTTGGCATGACGCTGCTCTACCGGGCCTTTCCGCCCTCCGAGCGCATCGGCGTCGGGCGCATCCTGATGTTCGCGACGATCCTCGGCCCGGCGCTCGGACCCATCGTCGGCGGTGCGATCCTGGAGTTCGCCACCTGGCCATGGACCTTCTTCGTGAAGGTGCCGGTGGCGGCCACCGCGCTGCTCTTCGGATGGCTCTTCCTGCATGACGAGCGGGAAGAGGAGCCGGCAACCTCGTTCGACTGGCTTGGCTTCGCGAGCGGTGGTGTCGGGCTTGGGCTCCTGATGTACGCGCTGCTCGAGGGGCCGGACAAGGGATGGACATCGCCCCTCATCGCCGGGGCGGGGCTCGCCAGCCTCGCGTTGCTGGCGATGTTCGTCGTCCATGAGCTGCGAACGGCGTCACCCCTCGTGAACCTGCGGCTGCTCGGCAACCGGCTCTTCCTCGCGGTCATCCGCGTCGCGTTCTTCGGCTCCGCCGGGTTCCTCGGCGTGCTGTTTGTGGTGCCGCTGTTCCTGCAGGAGGCGCGTGGCGCATCCCCGCTGGAAGCGGGCCTGACGACGATGCCGGAGGCCATCGGTGTCGTGGTCTCGACCCAGCTGGTCGCCCGGATCTATCCCTCCGTCGGCCCGCGCCGGCTGATGGCCATCGGGTTGATGCTGGTGACCGTCGCGATCGCCGCGCTGGGGATGGTCGACGGCTCAACGCCGTTCCCGCTGATCGGCGTGGCGATGTTCGTGATCGGGTCCGGCATGGCGTTCGTCTTCCTGCCGAACCAGGCGGCGAGCATGGCGACGATCGAGCGGCGGCACCTCGGCGGCGCGAGCATGCTCTTCAGCGTCCAGCGCCAGCTCGGCAGCGCGACGGGCGTGGCGCTGATGTCCACCGTGCTCTCTATCGTCGGCGTGGTGACGATGCGCGGCGGCGTCGAGATGCCGCACCAGGATGCCTATCGCGCCGCCTTCTGGGCCGCCGCGGCACTGACGTTCATCGGCTCGCTCTGGGCATGGCGCGTGCCGGACGAGGACGCTGCGGAGACGATGAACCGGACGCGACGATAGACGTCTCACGGGGCGACGCCAATCGTGCTTCGTCATGGTGTGGGCAGGGGATCAGAGGGGGCCATTACCTCTGCAACCACAAGAGAACCGTCATCCCGACCAAATGGCCCGCGTAGCGGGGCATGCGTGGAGGGATCTTTGCGTAGGCCTGACATGGAATCAGGCCACGCAAAGATCCCTCGGCACGTGGACACTCACTGCGTTCGTGTCACGGCTCGGGATGACAGAAGGGGGAGGGGGCGCTACGCCACCGTCTCGTGCGGCTTGAGCACGACCTTGATGCAGCCGTCCTCCTTGTCGCGGAACTTCTTGTAGAGCTCCGGCGCCTGGTCCAGCGGCGCCGTGTGCGTGATCACGAACGACGGATCGATCGAGCCATCGACGATCTTCTCCAGCAGCGGCTCCATGTAGCGCATCATGTGCGTCTGGCCGGATTTGATCGTCAGCGCCTTGTTCATGATCGTGCCCATCGGGATCTTGTCGGCGAACCCGGTGTAGACGCCCGGCACCGACACCGTGCCGCCCTTGCGCACGCACTTGACGGCCTCGCGGAAGACCTGCGGGCGGTCCTGCTCGATGTTCAGCTTCTGCTTGGCCGTGTCGTAGGCGTTGAGCGCCTTCTCCATGAACCCGCCGCTGACATGCGCCTCGGTGCCGACGGCGTCGATCGCGCGGTCCGGCCCGCGGCCTTGCGTCATCTCCTGCAGGGTGTCGTAGACGTTCTGCTTCGAGGTATCGATGACCTCCGCCTTGCCGATCGTCCGCGCCATCTCCAGCCGCTCCGGCACCATGTCGATCGCGATCACGCGGCCCGCGCCGAGCATCCACGCGCTCTGGATGGCGAACTGGCCGACCGGGCCGCAGCCCCAGATGGCCACCGTATCGCCCGGCTCGATCTCCGCGTTCTCGGCGCCCATGTACCCGGTCGGGAAGATATCCGAGAGGAAGAGCACCTGCTCGTCGCTCAGCCCGTCCGGCACCTTGATCGGCCCGACGTCGGCGTACGGCACGCGCAGGTACTCCGCCTGGCCGCCGGGGATGCCGCCGAGCAGGTGCGAGTAGCCGAAGAGCGCCGAGGGCGAATGCCCCATGATCGCGGTGACGGCTTCCGGGTTGGGGTTGGAGTTGTCGCAGAGCGACCACAGCTCGTGCTCGCAGAACCAGCAGTGACCGCAGGCGATCGTGAAGGGCACGACCACGCGGTCGCCCTTCTTGAACTTCGTCACATCCCGGCCGACCTCGACGACCTCGCCCATCGGCTCGTGACCGACGATATCGCCCTCCTTCATCGCCGGCATGATGCCGTCGTAGAGGTGCAGGTCGGATCCGCAGATCGCGGTCGAGGTGACCTTGATCACGATATCGGTCGGGTCCTGGATCTCGGGATCCGGGTGCGTGTCGATGCGCATATCTTCAACGCCGTGCCACGTGACTGCTTTCATGGGGTGCAACTCCTGTTGGAATGCGGGATCGGTCGTTCCCGTCCCCTTTTGCACGCCCGGTGCCAGCGTCAGTGCACCCGCGTCGTCAGGCCATCGGCGTCGCCTCTGCCCGTCACCGGGATCGTCTCGAAATGGCAGCTGTAGGCGGCGAACCCGCCGGTCGCGAAATTGCCGACGTCCGCGATCGCCGCCTGGCCTTCCTCGGAGGCCAATGGCGACCTCAAGGTCTGCCTGGCTTCCGAAGACGACGGTCCCGATCATGTAGATGTCTGCCGGGACGAACTCGGTCGTCGTGATGTTGGTGTGCACGAGGAGCTGCTGGACGCCCGGAACCTCCCGAACCAGCGGGATGTGGGTGGAGTACAGGTACTCCTCGAAAGCGGACTGGTCTTCCGGCACGGCGTAGACGGCCACGAGCGCGTTGAGCTCCGCGTGCCGGTTCCGGGGATGCGGCCGGGGTGCCGTCCTGGGCGAGCGCCTCGACGTCCCAGCCGCGCGCGGCCAGCGCGGCGGCGATCCCGGCGAAGCCGAGCCCCACGACGACAGAGCGACGTGAGATATCGCGCGAGGCGACGACGATCGGTCCAGGGCCATGTTCGACGTGCATGACGACGTCCTCCTGTGGCGATGGTCTCCACAAATTGTCTTCCGGCGTTTAGGTGGTTCGCATACTAGCATCCGGGCTTTGGTTTGTACACAGCCAACGATGCGGTTTTCGCAATGCTCACGCCTTAACGTGCGAGGCCCTGGTCATAGGGTCAGGGCCTCTCACGGGTAGTGTGGGGTACGGAGGTGAGTCCGTATCTTTATGGTAGCAGCCCATACAATCCCCACCGTGTCGCTGACGCGATAGGGAGCGGGACCCACGCCAGACGATGTTACTCGTCGTGGCCCGGGCCCCAGGTCCCCATCACCTGCCGCAGGATCGCGAATTCGCCCGTGTGGAAGTGGTTGTGCGCCGCGATGATCATGATCGAGCGCAGCAGGGTGTGCTCCGGGTTGCTCGGCACCGGACCGTTCAGGTCGACCGAGTCGTCCTCGACGATGCGGACGAACTCCGCCAGGTCGGCGCGGAAGCCGTCGATCGTGTCCCACCACATCGCCTCCGTCGCCTCGGCGTCCTGCGCCGGCCAGAACCCGGCGGGCCATGGGCGCTCCTGGTAGTTCTCCTCCAGCATGTACTCCAGCGAGTCGCGCTGGGTCAGGCGCATATGCTCCAGCAGCCGCCACGGCGTATAGGTCCCGTTCGGGGCCTGGCGGTTGATCGCGTCGATCGGGAAGTCGCGGATCGCCTCCTCGAAGCCCATATGGGCGTGGCCGTTGCCGAGGAGCATCACGAGGTTCTGGCGGAAGGGATCGGTGGTCATCGGGCGCTCCTGATGGGTATCGCGGGCAAGAGGAGAGGGAGGGCGCAGTTCACAGCGCCCTCCCTCGTGTCATCGGCTGCTCGCTACGGGATATCGTGCGGATGCTTCTGCAGGTTACCGGCCACGAAGAAGTTCCAGACCTGGTCGGCGTCATCGTTCGACCAGCCAAAGGTGTTGGCGATCTCGGCAAACTCCTCGCGGTCGTCCTCATCGAACTGGAGTTGCAGCTCCTGGAGCTGTGACTCCGTGATCGACTCCATGACTTTCGGTCGGATGGGTGCATTCTGCTCGCTCATGAGCGACCTCCTTTCACCATCGCGGGGTATGTATAGAGTATACGACGCGAAAAGGCGCGCGGATGCGATCATAGACGGAACAGGCGGCGAGGGGCAGGAGAGGGACATACATGGAACTGGTCAACTGGGCGGGGAGCTACGTCTACCGCGCAAAGGCGCTGCACGAGCCGGAATCGATGGACGAGCTGCGGCGCATCGTCGCGCACGCTCGCTCCATCCGCGCGGTCGGCACGCGGCATACGTTCAACGACATCGGCGACGCCGAGGAGCTCGTCATCCGTCGCGAAGCTGCCCGGTGGTGTCTATATCGACCGTGAGCGGATGGTCGCCGTCGTCCCCGCCGGGATGACGTATGGCGCACTCGCCCAAACGCTCCATCGCGAGGGCTTTGCGCTGAACGCGATGGCCTCGCTGCCGCATATCTCGGTCGGTGGCGCGATCGCGACCGGCACGCATGGGTCCGGTGACGGCGTCCGCTGCCTCTCCGCCGCCGTGCGCGCGCTGGAGCTGGTGACCAGCGAGGGCGACCTGCTCAACACCAGGCGTGGCGACGACCGGTTCGAGGGCATGGTTGTCGGGCTCGGCGCGCTCGGCATCGTCACGCGGGTCGCGCTGGACATCGAGCCGACCTACAACGTCCGCCAGCATGTCTACCGGCATCTGTCGTGGGAGACCTTCGCCGGAAATAGCGACGCGATCACCGGCGCCGCGACGAGCGTCAGCCTCTTCACGACGTGGGGCGATGACATCGAGCAGGCCTGGCTTAAAAAGCGCATCGAGCAGCGCACCGAGCAGCGAGTCACGGACGAGGAGGGCGATCCGCCCGCAGAGACGTTCTTCGGCGCCCGCGCGGCGGACCGCGAGATGCACCCGGTCGCGAGCATGCCGGCGGAAGCATGCACGCGCCAGGGCGGCGTTCCGGGGCCGTGGCACGAGCGCCTGCCACACTTCCGGATGGGCGCGACGCCCTCCAGCGGCGAGGAGATCCAGAGCGAGTATCTTGTCGACCGCGCCGATCTCGTGCCGGCCGTCGAGGCGCTTCGCGCGCTCGGGCCCCGGATGCGCCCGCATCTCTTTGTCTCCGAGATCCGCACCGTCGCCGCCGATGATCTCTGGCTAAGCATGACCTCCGGGCGCGAGAGCGCCGCGATCCACTTCACCTGGAAGCGCGAAGCCGAGGCGGTCGGCGCCCTGCTGCCAGCCATCGAGGATGCGCTCGCGCCCTTCGCGCCTCGCCCGCATTGGGGCAAGGCCACCGCGCTGGAGGTGTCGACCCTGACCGAGCGTTATGATCGCCTGGACGACTTCCGCGCGCTTCAGCACGATCTCGACGACCGCGGCGCCTTCCGCACATCGTTCGTCGGGCGCATGATCACCGGATAGGCGACACCCGGACCGACCGGTGCGTTAACATTGCGTTAATATTCTTCAACTTTCGATATGGGGCAGATGAACGACGTGTGGAACGAGATACAGACCTGGACTGAGCATGGCCTCCCGATCACGACGATCACGGGGCGGCTGGGGCTGGCCGCCGTGCTGGGCCTGCTCGTCGGCATCGAGCGTGAGCGGCGCGAGCATGCCGCCGGCATGCGGACCCACGCCGTGGTCAGCGTCGCCTCTGCGCTGATCATGCTCGTCTCCGCCTACGGCTTCCCCGAGCGCGAGCGGGACATGATCAACTTTGACCCGATGCGCGTCGCGGCCCAGGTCGTGAGCGGCATCGGTTTCCTCGGCGCCGGCGTGATCATCTTCCGCCGCAACGTCGTCCACGGCCTGACGACCGCCGCGAGCGTCTGGGCGGTTGCCGGGGTCGGGCTCGCGGTCGGTGGCGGCTTGCCGATCACCGCATCGATCGGCACGGCGTTCCTGTTGCTCATCCAGGGTGGTCTCCGCCCGGTGAAGCAGCGGCTGTTCCAGGAGACGCCGCGAGACCAGGAGATTATTCTCTCCGTCTCCCAGAGCAAGGGCGTGCTCAAGGCCGTGCGCAAGATTGCCACGGGGAACCCGGGCTTCGAGCTGCTCTCCCTGAGCTTTGACGACAGCTCGGAGGACAGCGCCGGCGTCGTTCGCCTGCGCCTGGTGGTCGACGACCCGGAGGACATGCTCATGATCGTCCAGCAGCTGCAGGACGTCACCGGCGTGACGAATCTCACCTGGGAAGATCGCGAGCGCACCAACGGCAAGGATCGTGGCGGGGGCGCCCACGACGACGTCTGAGCCGCGCCTCGCCGGTTCGCCTTGTGCGACGATTGCGATTGTGAGGCGGCGCCTAGCCCTGGAGACCCGGCCCATGACGCACCACGATCCGCTCCGCGGCCATCATCACGACGATACGATCGAGCCGACCACCCCCTTCGACGAGGCGACGGACCTGCTCGATGAGGAGGATCTCGAGGCGAGCGACGATGATCGGGTGCGTATCGAGCGCATCACGCTTCCTCCGCCAAAAACGCTCGCCTTCCTGATCGCGATGCTTCTCGCGCCCCTGTTCGCGCTGGCTTTTGGGTTGAATGCCGCGCTCGCGGCGCTCGTTCTCGCGATGGCGGCCACGACCTGGCTCGTCTGGGACGGCGCGCGCCGCTTCATACCGGAGCAGGCCGCGCTCCTGCGCCGGGCCGCGCTCGCGAACGCCGTTGTCGCCCTCATGACCCTCGCCCTGCTCCTCGTCCGGATGCTCGGGTGACGTGCCATGTGCCCGACCGTCGTACCACCGCACCTCGCAGCTTCGACCGGTGTGCGGCGTCGATCTTCGCGAGATGCGTACGGCAGCCGCGTCCGAACTGGTGGTAGCTGAGTGGCTTTTCCGCCTCGTTATGGCCCACCAATCGCCGTCATCCCGAGCCGACGCGCGAACGACGTGAGCGTGTCGTGTCGAGGGATCCTTGCACTGGCCAGACACGTATCCAGGCTCGTGCAATGATCCCCCGGGCGACTCCGAAGGAGTCGAAGCGGAGCGGTCCCTTCACGCGCGTCCCGCTGCGCGGTCCGCTTGGTCGGGATGATGGTGGGGGTACTTTGACCTGAGGTTACACCCGGATCGTGCCGGACGTCGGTTTGCCGTTGCGGGTCGCCGGCTGGACGCCGCGCCGCAGGGTCATCTCGAGCCCGTGGCGGTTCGCGCCGTAGTAGTTCCGCTGGAAGCCCGTCCGCGTGAACCCCTCGGCCTCGTAGAGCGCCTGCGCGCCCCGGTTCTGCTCCTCCACCATCAGGACCAGGTCGCCGCCCGGCAGCTCGTCCCCGATCGCGCGCAGGAGCAGCCGTCCGACGCCTTGCCGCCGCGCGTCCGGATGCACGGCGATGTTCATAATGCGCACCTCGCCGCGGTTGCGGTCGCCGATCATGCACCCGACGACCTCCCCGGTCGTCTGGCGCTTCGCCACGAGGAAGGTCACGAAGGGCAGCGCCCATAGCGTGAGCAGGACGGAGAAGCGATAGGCCAGCCCCGGCCGGAACGATTCGCGCTGGATCGCGGCGACCGCCCGCAGGTCGCGAAGACGCGCTCGCTCGATCACCACGTCGGCTGGAGAGGCGTTCCCGGGTCCATGCTGCCGTGAAGATGCTGATCCGCTGCTCATGGCTCCCGGTTCCCTGGCGTCGTCGCCTGGCGATGCCACGGCCGCATGCATGACCGCTGGCACCCTGTGTGCGTTTTCCGATGATAACCCGATGCGTCGGGCGACGGCGGCTCCGCATCGATGATGGTCGCCCGCACATGAAGGAGAGATGTTCCGGCCATGACGACCCACCTTCCGCTCGCCCTGACCGTCAACGGGGAGGACCATCACCTGATGGTCGAGCCCCGGCGGACCTTGCTCGACCTGCTGCGGCACGACCTCGGCCTGACCGGCGCCAAGAAGGTCTGCAACATGGGCAACTGCGGCGCCTGTACCGTGATGGTCGACGGCCGCACCGTCTACGCGTGCCTCACGCTTGCCATCGACTGCGAAGGGCGCGAGGTCCGCACCATCGAGGGCCTCGCCGACGGCGCCACGCTCGACCCCGTGCAGCAAGCGTTCATCGAGGAAGACGCCTTCCAATGCGGCTACTGCACACCCGGCCAGGTGATGAGCATGCGGGCGCTGCTGGACGAGAACCCGGAGCCGACCGAACGACGACATCGTTCGCGCGGTGAGCGGCAACCTCTGTCGCTGCGGCGCCTACGCCCATATCGCCCGCGCCGGCCGCCGCGCGGCGGAGCTGCGCAAGCAGCAGGAATCGGAGGTGGGCGCATGACTTCTTTCTCCGTCACCACCAGCCAGAAGGACGGCAAGCTCGAGCTTGGTATCGAGGAGCATGCCCCGAACGTCGAGCGCTGGGAGACAGGCACCAAATTCAGTACCGTCGGCACCTCCGCCCGTCGCCTGGAGGCGATCGAGAAGGTCACCGGCCGCGCGCAGTACAGCTCGGATGTGCGGCTTCCGCGCCAGACCTACGCCAAGGTGCTGCGGAGCCCATACCCGCACGCGAAGATCGTCTCGATTGACGCCACGAAGGCCGAGGCGCTGCCCGGCGTCGTCGCCGTCATCCACAAGGACAACACGGACCGCATCGGGTGGTACGACGGCAGCGCCGTCTTCCCCAATCCGGTGCGCCTGATCGGCGATGAGGTCGCCGCCGTCGCCGCGATCAGCGAGGAGATCGCCGAGGATGCCCTCCGCGCGATCGAGGTGGAGTACGAGGATCTGCCCTTCGTCACCTCGCTGGACGGTGCGACGTCGCCCGGTGCACCGCGAGCCCGTCGCGACAGCGACAGCGAGGGCAACATCTCCGGCGAGGTCAAGCGTTACTCGCGTGGCGACCCGGACGCTGGTCTCCGCCAGGCGGATGTCGTCATCGACGACGTCTACACGACGCAGGCGGCCCTGCATAACGCGCTGGAGCCGCATGGCTGCACGGCCGCCTGGAACGGCGACGAGCTGACCCTCTGGGATCTCGACGCAGTCGATCTTCACGGTTCGCCAGGACGTCTCGAAGGCGCTGGACATGCCGGAGCACAAGGTGCGCGTCATCAAGCACCACATGGGCGGCGGCTTCGGCGCCAAGCAGATCGCCTGGAAGCAGGACGTGATCGCCGCCCTGCTCGCGAAGAAAGCCGGCCGGCCGGTGCAGCTGATGCTGGACCGCGAGGCGCGAGAACCTCGCCGTCGGCAACCGCCCGAACTCGCGCCAGCGCGTGCGGCTCGGGGCGACGCGGGACGGCAAGCTGACCGCGATCGTCGCCGACATCGAGCAGGCCAACGGCGCCTACCAGACGGGTGGCGAGGCCAGCAACGTCAGCGGCATCTACCAGACGCTCTACAAGTGCGAAAACGTGCGCACGGTCCAGACGCCGCTCTACACCAACACCGGCCCGGCGGTCGCCTTCCGCGCGCCGGGGCACGTCGAGGGCGCATGGGCGCTGGAGCAGGCGATGGACGACCTCGCGCTCGCGGCTTGACATGGACCCGGTCGAGCTGCGGCTGAAGAACTACTCCGAGACGGACCAGGCGGACGGCGACAAGCCACTAACCTTGCCCGAGGGCCTGCGCCTCGCCTACGACAAGGTGCGCGAGGCCGCCGGGTGGCAGGGGCGGCCAGAGTCCGCGAAGGGCGGCCGCATCCGCAAGGGCGTCGGCTTCGCCGCGCACGATTGGGGTGGCGGGCGGTGGCCACCCGCCCGGCTACGCCTGGATCGAGCTAAACGAGGACGGCACCGCCGACGTCGTCGACCGGCACGCAGGATATCGGCACCGGCACCCGCACCGGCCTCGCGCAGGTCGCCGCCGAGGCGCTTGGCCTGCCGCTGGACGATGTCGCGCTGCATCTTGGCGATACCGCGCGTCGGCCCCTACGCCCCGGTAAGCTCTGGCAGCGCCACGCAGGCGACGATCGGCCCGGCCATCCAGGCCGCGGCGGCGGACATTCGGGACGAGCTGCTGGATGTGGCCGCGAACGCGATGGAGATCGCGAAGGACCGCCTTTCCGTTCGCGACGGCATGGTGCTCGTCGACGGCGACGCCTCGCGCGGGATGAGCGTGAAGAAGGTGATGCAGGAGATCGCCCCGAACACGCTCCGGGCGCAGGGCGCACGCGTCCCGAACCCGGCGACAAGTCGATCCGCACCTTTGGCGCGCAGATCGCCGAGGTTGAGGTCGACACCGAGACGGGTGAGATGACGGTCATCGCGTCTGCCTCGCACGAGTTTGGGCGTGTCGTGAACCCGACGCTTGTGGAGAGCCAGATCATCGGCGGTATCACGCAGGGCCTCGGTTTCGCGCTGACCGAAGAGCGGGTCGTTGATCATCGCCTCGGCCGGGTGATGAACCCGAACCTCGAGGAGTACAAGGTTCCGACGTCGCGGACATCCCGGCGATCGTGAACGTGCCGGTCGACGTGCCGGATCTCGCGGCGAACACGACCGGCGCGAAGGGCGTCGGCGAGCCACCGCTGATCCCGACCGCCCCGGCTATCGCCAACGCCATCTTCAACGCCATCGGCGTCCGCTTCCACGATGCCCCGATCACGCGCGAGCGCATCCTCGAGGCGATGGCGAACCACCGCAGCATCGAGCGCGCCCGAAGCACGACCGACTCGCAGGAGCAGTCCGCATGAAACCCTTCGCCTACACCCGACCGGAGACGATCGACGACGCCATCGGCATGATGACCGCGACGACGCGTCCCCTCGCCGGTGGGACGGACCTCCTGACGCTGATGAAGGAGGGGATCGTCGAGCCGGAGACCCTGCTGGATATCAAGCGCCTGCCCGCGCTGGACGCCGGAATCACCGTCGAGGACGACGCGATCGCGATCGGCGCGCTGACGAGTCTTGCTGACCTCGAGAAGAGCGAGGCGATCCGGCAGCATCTTCCCGCGCTGGCGAAGGCGGCCTCCGTCGCCGCGTCTCCGCAGTTACGGAATATGGCGACGATCGGCGGGAACATCCTGCAGCGGCCTCGATGCTGGTATTTCCGCGAGCACGACGTGCCCTGCTGGCTGAAGGGCGGCGAGGAGTGCTTCGCGCGCGGTGGCGAGAACCGCTATCACGCGCTGGTCGATATCAGCCCCTGCGTCGCCGTCCACCCGTCCGATCTTGCGCCGGTGCTCATCGCTTATGGCGCGCAGGTGCGGATCCGGGATGCGGAGGGCGACGGCGAGATTTCGGCCGAAGAGTTCTTCCGGGCGCCGGAGGAGGACCGGCGCGTCGAGCATGTCTTGCCGGACGACGCCGTCATCACCGGGCTGCGTATCCCGCGCCCGTCGGGTGATATCCGCGCGACGTATCACAAGGCGATGGACCGCAAGGTCTGGTCGTTCGCGCTCGCCAGCGTCGCCGTCGCGCTCGAGATGCGCGATGGCGTGGTGGCCGACAGCCGGATCGTGCTCGGCGGCGTCGCCCCGGTGCCCCACCGCGCGACAGAGGCGGAGCACACCCTGCTCGGCTCCCGTCTCGACGAGTCGATCATCACCGACGCCGCGAAAGCCGCCGTCAGCAAGCTCTCCCCGCTCGAGCACAACGGCTACAAGCTCCCGCTCCTCGTCGGCCTCATCAAGACCGCCCTTGAGGAGGTTGCCGGTTAGCCACCACCCTTCCCGTGCGTAGACCTGGACCTCGTGTCCGGGTTCTCGCGCAGGTAACCCGGACACAATGGCTCGCTCTCGCATCCCGGCGACGGTGATGCGTTTGGGCGGGCCTTTTGTCGGCCGCCCGTACACGAAGGCGCTCTCGGGGACAGCGTCAATCTTCCCCGATATCTTCTGCCCAAACCTGCGGATATCGCGACTGGAACTCGTGCATCAGGTCGACACAACGCGGGTCGTTCAGCTCGATGACCTCCACCCCACGGCTTCGAAGCAGGTCGAGCTCGCCTGGAAAGGTCGTCGACTCTCCCACCACGACGACAGGGATCTTGAACTGGATGATCGCGCCAGTGCACATCGCGCAGGGTGCGAGCGTTGTGTAGAGCACGGCGTCCTTGTATGTCGCCTGCCGGCCCGCGCTCCGCAGACAGGACATTTCTCCATGGGCGATGGGATCGCCGTCCTGCACGCGGCGGTTGCGGCCGCTGGCGATCAACACGCCACCCATGTCCAGGGCCGACCCGACCGGTACCCCGCCTTCCGCCAACCCTGCTCGCGCTTCCGCAAGCGCCACGTCGAACGACTCACGATTCCATGTGCTCGTCATCGGATGTACCCCTCTGGTAGCGATTGGGAAAACAACATGCCCGGGATGAGGGCATCCACGGAACAGGTGATCGTGGATCACCCCGGAGGGCCGCCACCGCGCAGTTCGATGATGTGCCATCCCACGGTCCGGGAAGCCCGCGCCGTCCGCGACGCGCGCCGAGGCCGCGTTGTGGTCGCCATGCAGGTAGAGCGGGATCGCGCCCCACTCGAGGATCCGCCGCGCCGCCTGCGCCACCAGCATCTTCGCCAGCCCCTTGCCCCGATGCCCCGGATCCGTGCCGACCGAGATCTCGTAGCCGTGCTCGTTGTGCTTCTTCAGGCCAACCCCGGCGGCATACCGGCCCTCGTCGTCCAGCGCGATCAGCAGGTCGCCGTTGAACGGCGCCAGCCAACCCGGGATGTGCTCGTCGTTGTGCGGCATCCACGTCCCGACCTCCGGCAGGTCGGCCGGCTGCTCCACGTAGCGGAACACGCCACGCCCGAAATGCATCTCTGGTCGCCCGAACAGCTCCGGGATCGTGAGGTATCCCTCCGATGTCCCCAGTTCATCCTCCACCCGTAACGGGTCGAGCGACACAGCCTCCGGGAACACGGTCGGCGAGAAGGAGACCACCGTGCCGAGCGGCGACTCGATCCCGACGAACGGGCGGACGGTGCCGTCCCATCCCGGGACGTCGCGGTCCCGGCACGGGTTCAGCACGAGCGACGAGGTGGGCGGCCAGGTGCCGAGGCGGGACGCGAGGAACCGGTTCAGGCGTCGCTCGATCTCGTCGGGCGGGTAGGGGGGTGATGCGGACATGGGCGGCGACTCCTGCACGAGGGACTAACGAAATGTATGCCGTCCATCATCGCAGATTCGTCGCCCCCTGTGGGATTCCATGCTCCCGAAACCGCCTTCGGCAAGATGCCGGGTCGGGTATGATCAAGGTCATCGTCACGAAGCGAAGTGTGCGGGGCAACACAGCAGGGGAGAGCGTCTATGACCAGGGCCGAGCGAGAGCAGCAGGAGATCGCGCGGCGGATTCGCCAGCGCTTCGAGCGGGATGCCGAGCGGTTGCTCGCTGGACGCGGCGCCACCCGCAGCGTGAACCGGCGCACCTTCGTCCTCGGCACGGCTGCTTCTGGCGCCATGTTTACCCACGCTCTCTCCGCCTCGGCGCAGGACGCGACCCCCGGCGCGACGCCGATAGCATCACCGGTCGCCTCTCCGGTCGGCCTCGCCAGCAACCCGTTTACCCTCGGTATCGCCTCCGGCGAGCCCACGCCGGACGGGATCGTGCTCTGGACGCGCATCGCCCCAGCCCCGTTCGAGCCGGACGGCGGCGTCGCGGCGCTCACCGTCGATGTCGACTGGGAGATCGCGGCAGACGAGGCGATGACCGACATCGTGCAGCAGGGCACCTACGCGACCAGCGCCGCCTGGGCACACTCGGTGCATGTCGAGGTCTCCGGCCTGGAGCCGAACCGCGAGTATTGGTACCGCTTCCGCGCCGGCGGGTTCGAGAGCCCGATCGGTCGCACGAAGACGGCCTTCGCGCCGGGTGATACTGCCTCACCGTTGCGCTTCGCCTTCGCCTCCTGCCAGCGCTGGGAGCACGGCCTCTACACGGCCTACCGCGACCTCGCCGCCCAGGCGCCGGACCTCGTCGTTCATCTCGGCGACTACATCTACGAGTACCCGATCCTTATCCGGGGCAGCCTGCGCGATGTGCCGGCCCGGTCGATCGATGGCCTGCCGTTCTCGGCGCTCGGCGAGACGGTCGACCTCGACGAGTACCGCCAGCGCTACGCTCTGGTCAAGACCGATCCGGACCTGCGCGCCGCCCACGAGGTCGCCCCGTGGGTCGTGACGTGGGACGACCATGAGGTCGCCAACAACTATTTTGGCGCCGTGGTCCGCGATTCGCCCTACGCCAAGCCGATGCTGGAGCGTCGCGCGGCCGCCTACCAGGCGTATTGGGAGCATATGCCCCTGCGCGAGAGCGCCCGCCCGACCGGGCCGGACCTCATGCTGTATCGCACCGTCGCCTATGGTGACCTTGTGCGCTTCAACGTGCTCGATACCCGGCAATACCGCTCCGCGCAAGGTGGCGCCTGCATGCCGGCCGAGCGCGCCGAGAACGACGGGTACTGCGCCAGGGCGTTCGACCCCGAGCGCACGCTGCTCGGCGCGGAGCAGAAGGGCTGGCTGCTCGATGGCTTCGACGCCACGACCGCCCGCTGGAACGTCCTTGCCCAGCAGGTGCCCTTCACGCGGATCGACCTCGACCGCGATCCGGCGGTGGAAGCGTACGGCGACGACGAGATGGACAAGTGGGACGCCTACGCCGGGGAGCGCGAGGAGGTGCTCGCCGCGCTGGCCGATGCCGCGACCGCTCAGGGCTTCCATCCGATCGTCATCACCGGCGACGTGCACGTGAACCAGGCGTGGGACATCAAGCGCGACTGGGACGCCCCTGCCGGGGAGGGCATCATCGGCTCCGAGTTCGTCGGCACGTCGATCTCGTCGGTGGGCGACGCGCCGCTGGACGATGGCGGCTTCACGACCGTCTGCGGCGGCTATCTCGGCAACGAGCACAACCGCCTCTACGACAACCATCGCGGCTACGTGCTCGTCGAGGCCGACGCCGACCAGCTCCGCGCCACCTACCGTGGCGTCTCGGCCATCACCGTGCCGGACGGCGAGCCGCTCACCATCGCCTCGTTCGTCGTCGAGCACGCCACCCCCGGCGCCCAGGAGGATGGAACCTGCACATCGGCCTAGATCTCACAACTCTCGGATGTCGTCTCGGGCCTTGTGCATCGCGGCCTACCGTGGAGCGGCAGCCGGCGCAATGGCTGTTCGGCCAATCGAACGGTTCGGGGTCTGTCCGCGGATACGACCATCGCGATGCGTGGGTTGGCGCGCCTCACCCTGACGTCATCCCGACCAAGCAGGACGCGCGTGGAGGGATCCTTGCTCTCAGCCTGCGTGCCGGTGGGGCGAGATCCAGGATCCCTCGACTCGAGACGTTCACTGCGTTCGGCGCGTCGGCTCGGGATGACGGGTTGGTGGCTCTGGGGGACAAGACAACATGGGCGGTCTATTGAGTAGTCAGGGTGCGGTAGGAGAGACCTCGCAGAGGGCTTCTTGCTGCGGAAATGCAACGCCGGATGCCCATCTTGTTATGCGCCCGTAACGTGTGTCCCTCTATCGTGAAGGTGAGTCCGGATGAGCCGATCCGGGCAGGGCATGCCCCGCATCCGGCCGGATGGGAGGATCATTATGATTCCCCGGCATCGCGTTCCATACCTCCTGGGTCTTCTCGTCCTGCTGTTCGCCCTCATCCCTGCCACCGTTCTGGCCCAGCAGGCGATGGACGACAACAACGACAGCTTCATCTTCCAGGTCAACCGCCCGGCCACCGTCGCGACCGGCGACATGGTCGACGTCGTGGTGGTCATCGATGACAACGCCGTCATCGATGGGCAGGTGACCGACGCCCTCATCGTCGTCAACGGCACCGCGACCGTGAACGGCTCCGTCACCGGCGATATCGTCGTCGCCGAGGGCACCGCTCGTCGTCAACGACGGCGCCACGGTCAACGACGTCTCGCTCTTCCGTAGCGATATGACGCAGGGCGCCAACGCGACGGTCACCGGCGATATCACGGAGGAGAACAGCTACACCGGCTTTGGCTGGGGGCTGACCGTGTTCTCGATCGTGTTCTGGATTGGCACGACGATCGCCATCCTTCTCGCCGGGTTCGCGATCATGGCGATCTTCGGCCGCCAGCTCGACGTCGCGGTCCAGACCATCAACCGTCGCCCGATGGAGAGCGTGGTGAGCGGACTCCTGACCTGGGTCGTCACCCCGGTTCTCGCGATCCTCGACGTTCATCACCATCATCGGCATCCCGATCGGCATCGGCCTGCTCGTGGTGGTCATCCCGCTGCTGGCGCTCGCCGGGTACATGGTCGCCGCCTACTGGCTGGGCGTTCGCGTGGTGGCGATGGCCAATCTCCGCTGGGGACGCTACCTCGCGCTGCTGACCGGCCTGGTTATCCTCGCGCTGGTGAACCTGCTGCCGTGGTTCGGCGGCGTCATCACGTTCTTCGCCACCCTGTTCGGGACCGGCGCGATCGTCTACACGCTCTATCGTTCGCGCCGACGTGAGGAGCCGCTGCCGATGGCGCCCGCCGCGCCGACGGTGGAAGGTCCGGCCCAAGCGTAACGCGCGCTCCACGCCAACGGCCGGGAGCATCGCTCCCGGCCGTTTCCTATGCCCGGTTCAGGCGTCGTGATCTATCGCACGCGTCTCCGGAACACCTGCCGCCTGGTCAGCGCGCCGGCCGCCACCATCAGGAGCGACGTGCCCGCGAGCACGGTCGCCAGCATCGGACCGGTGCCGGTAGGGCCGCTGCCCGTGCCCGGCAGCGTGGAGACGCCCGTGGTCGGCGTCGGGACGGCTGCCTCGGTCGCCGCGGGTACCTGCGTCGGGCCGCTGTCGGTTCGGCCGGGACCGTCGGTCGCCGGGATGTTGTACCAGTCGCAGACCACTTCGCATCCGCCGTCAGCTCGATCATCACCGCGGCGCGACCGTTGCCCCGGTACTCGACCGGGATGTCGACCGTGCCGCCGGCAGCCGAGCAGTACACCTCATAGCTGGCGTAATCGCCGGTCATGACCGCCTCGGCGATCGTGTAGGTGCCGGCCGGGAGTCCTTCCCAGCGCACCGCGCCGATCGATCCGGCGGTTGTGCCCGTCAGGTAGACTGGCCCGTCCAGGATCAGCTGGTCTCCGACGATCCCGTTCGCGTGGCAGGTGTCGAACATCGCGTACGGGTCGTAGTCCTGCGGGCAGCCGGATACATGTACTTCGATAGAGCCTGTCGCTTCCTGTGCCGAGACCATGGGCATGCCAAGAAGCCCCGCGATCATGGCGAGCGCCAGGATCACGGAACGATACACGCGTTTCATCGCGATCCCCTTTCTGGCGGGCCGTGACCCGGCCCGACGGGGAGCGCCGGCGCGGGAAGAACCCGGCACCGGCGGGATCGGAGCGGGCGCTAGCTGATGGCGATCTTCTTCGGGGCGGGTTTCTCCGCCTGCGCCTTCGGGGTGCGAATCTCCAGCACGCCGTCGGTGTAGGTGGCGGAGATGTCCTCCTCCTTTACGCCCTCGGGCAGGGGCAGGCGGCGGTAGAAGCTGCCAAACGACCGCTCCATGCGGTAGGCGTGCTCCTCCTTCACCTCATGCTCGCTGTGGCGCTCGCCCTTGATGACGAGGTCGCCGTTCTCGATCTCGACGTCGATGTCCTCGCGGGCGACGCCGGGTAGCTCGGCCTTTACGACGAGCTGGTCACCCTGCTCGTACATGTCGACCTGCGGATCCCAATCGCCCATCATGTCGCTGAAACGCGGCATCGAGCGAAGCAGGGGCCAACGGCGGCCAAGCATGCGGTCCATGACCACGTCGAGGTCGCCCAGCATCGCGAAGGGATCGCGCCGGCGATGGGCCGGGGTCATCTCCTTTCCGTTTCCTCGTCTCGGCGGGAGCGTTCTCGGCCGGGGCGGGGGTGCTGGTGGTGTCGGATGTCTCGTTCATGACAGCCCTCCTTTGACGCTGCACATGACTACGCGAACAAGACCTGAACAACGCACCGTGTGTATCGCGGCATCCCCATGTATAGCGACTGTATACAGTTTTGTGTTACCCTGCCGGAGTCTCCGCGACCTCCTCGACGGGCTCCAGCAGGTTGTTCTCGCGCACCAGCGTCATGTCCAGCGTGCGATACCCGGCCTCCTCGAACAGCACGACGATGCGGCCCCCCGGTTCGTAGTGCATGACCGTTCCCTCGCCCCAGCTTGTGTGCCGCACCTGGCTCTGCAGCGGGAACGGATGCTCCTCCTCGGCGGCCTCCTGCGCAATGCCGGATTCACACCGGTCGCAGGCGTCGCACGGCCCTTCGTACGGATCCCCGAAGTAGTTCAGGAGCATCTCGCGCCGGCAGGTCGGCGTCTCGGCATAGCGCCGCATCATCTCCAGTCGCGACGAGGCGTACTGCTGGCGCTTCTCCTGCGCCTTCGCCGCCGCTTCGGCCATCTCGTCGAGTGTGGCGTCCGTCTCCGCCGCGATCACCTCGCCGGATGGCGCGACCTCCACGGCGTCGACATCGTCCAGCCGCCCGATGACCTTCACCAGCTCGGAGTCGCGCAGGCCCAAATCGTCGCGCAGGTCGGCGGGGTTCACCGGCTCGTCGGCCTTGCGGATGGTCGCCAGCACCGGCTTGACGTCCTCCGCCTTCAGCTCGCCCGCGCCGCTCTGGAAGCGCCGCAGGTTCAGGTCGGCCGGATCGTACAGCAGCAGCGCCTCGGACGGCTCGCCATCGCGACCGGCGCGGCCGATCTCCTGATAGTAGCTATCCAGCGAGTCGCTGATGCTGTAGTGCACCACGTACCGGATATCCGGCTTGTCGATGCCCATGCCGAACGCGATCGTCGCCACGATCACGTCCGCCTCGCCGGCCATGAACGCGTCCTGGATGGCATCGCGCTCCTTCGCCTTCAACCCCGCGTGGTAGGCGCGTGCCGCGACGCCTTGCTCGGCCAACGCGGCGGCGATGGTCTCCGTGTCCTTGCGCGTCGCGGCGTAGACGATGCCGGAGCCCGTGTGCTCGGCGACGAACGCCAGCACCGCCTCCAGCTTGTCGTCGGCGTCATCGAAGCGCTCGACGGCGAGGTGGATATTCGGGCGGTCAAAGTCGCGCACGAAGACCTTCGGCTCGTGCATGCCCAGCGCGTCGACGATCTCGTCGCGCACCGGCCCGGCGGCGGTTGCCGTCAGTGCCAGCGTCGTGGGCCGCCCGAGGGTCTGGATCGCCGCGCCGAGCCGGAGGTAGTCCGGGCGGAAATCATGGCCCCACTCGCTGATGCAGTGCGCCTCGTCGACGACGAAGAGCGTTGGGTGCAGCTTCGCCAGGCGTTCAAGCAGGTCCTCATTGGCGAGCTGCTCCGGCGCAAGGAAGAGGAACATCTGCTCCGCCGTCTCCATCGCCTCGAACACCGCCTCGCGCTCCTTCGTCGAGAGGGTGGAGTTCAGCTCCGCCGCGCGGACGTCCCGCCCGGTTTCGAGGCTCTCGACCTGGTCTTTCTGGAGCGCGATCAGTGGCGACACGACGATCGTCAGCCCGGAGAGCAGCAACCCGGAGATCTGGTAGATCGCGGACTTGCCGGATCCCGTCGGCATCACGGCGAGGGTGTCGTGCCCCGCCATCACGGCGTCGATAGCTTCGCGCTGGCCGGGGCGAAGATCGTCATAGCCGAGGACATCGTGGGCGACGCCGGAGACGGAGGGAACGGTAACGACGCGGCTTGGCATGGGATGGATCTCTCTGGATAACAAAACACGGGACGGAAAGGCACCCCTTCCTGTCAGCGGACGGGAAGGGGTGCCCTGCGTGGAGATGTGATTGGCCGCTACAACGGCATGCCACCGGTCACGGCGATCACCTCGCCGGTGACATAGCTGGAATCGTTCGAGGCAAGGTAGACGTACGCCGGGGCGAGCTCGGCGGGCTGCCCGGCGCGGCCGAGCGGCGTGTTCTTGCCGAACGTCTCGTAGGCATCCTCGCCCATCGTCGAGACGATCAGCGGCGTCCAGATCGGGCCCGGGGCGACCGCGTTGACGCGGATGCCTTGCTCGATCACTTCTTGCGACAGCGCGCGGGTGAACGTGACGATGCCGCCCTTGGTCGTGGCGTAGTGGATCAGCGACGCGCTCGGCTGCGACGCCTGGATCGACGTCGTGTTGATGATCGCGCCGCCGGGCTTCATATGCTTCAGCGCGGCCTGCGTGAGGAAGAACATCGCGTCGAGGTTCGTCGCCATCGCGCGCCGCCAGTCGTCCTCACTCAGGTCCTGGAACGACGGCACGGTCGACTGGAAGGCGGCGTTGTTGACGAGGATGTCCAGTTGGCCGAACTCCTCGATCGTCTGCGCCACGATCTGCTGGCAATGCGCCTTCTCGCGGATGTCACCGGGGATCAGCAGGGCATTGCGTCCCGCCTCCCGCACGACGCGCTCGGTCTCTTGCGCGTCCTTGTCCTCGCTGAGGTACGAGATCACGACATCGGCGCCCTCGCGGGCAAAGGCGAGCGCCACCGCGCGGCCGATGCCGCTGTCGCCGCCGGTGATAACCGCGACGCGACCGGCCAGCTTGCCGCTGCCCTTGTACGAGTCCTCGCCGAAGTCCGGCGCCGGGGTCATCTTGGATTCCAGCCCGGGATACGGCTGGTCCTGCCCTTCGAACGGGGGCTGCGGGGCCGCCTCTGTGCTACCGGCGGCGTGCTCTTGCGGGTGCTTCTGCGTGTTGGGGTCAGTCATGGAATGCCTTCTCCGGTGGTTGATCAACATGGTCTCCGGAGCACAGCAACGCACCAATGATGCCAACCCGAGAGCGGCACAGGATGTGCGTAAACTGGACCAACGGTATAGATTTCTATGCTGAGGTCCAGCCGTAGCGAAGGGCCCGCTGACGCTTGTCGCGCTTCGCGCTCGGCCATGGACTTCCGACCACGCATCACGTCATGATCCGGGTCGGCATTGGTCGAAATGTCCTGCTTATGGGGCGGCGTCTTGCGGCTGCGAAAGAAAGAGCGCTCATGAGAATCGGTTATGCGTGCGTCAATGGGGAAGTGAAGGAATCCGCCTCCCGCACCTTCCGGCTCGCGTCGTTCAGCGATGAGCGGGCCATCGAGACGATCGGCTCGAACCTGCGCGTGCTGCGGAACATCCTTGAATGGAACGTCGAGCACGGGATCCGCTATTACCGCATCTCGTCCGGCACGATCCCGCTGGCCTCGCACCCAGTGATGACCTTTGACTGGAAGACGCACTTCGCGGACGAATTGCGCGAGATCGGGGGCTTCATCAACCGCCACCGCATGCGGACCAACGTGCATCCCGGCCAGTACACGCTCATCAACTCGCCGCGCCCGGAGGTGGTCCAGGCGAGCATCCTCGAGTTGCAGTACCACGCCGACCTGATGGACCTCATGGGACTCGACGACACGCACAAGATCCAGCTGCACACGGGGGGCGTCTACGGCGACAAGCCGGCCTCCGCCGATCGCTTTGTGGAGGTCTACGGCACGCTCGACGAGTCGATCCGCCGACGCCTCGTGATCGAGAACGAGGAGCGGCATTACACGCTCGCCGACAATCTCCGCATCCACGAGCGCACGGGCATCCCGCTGCTGTTCGACATCTTCCACCACCGGTTGCTCAACAATGGGGAGTCGCTGGAGGAGGCGTTGGACCTCGTCCAGCCAACGTGGGCGGGCCATGGCCCGGCGATGCTCGATTACAGCTCGCAGGACCCCGAGAAGCGCTTCGGCGCCCACACTCCCAGCATCGACCTCGACGACTTCGCGCCGGTGCTGGATATCCTGCACGGCCGCGACGTCGACCTCATGCTCGAGATCAAGGACAAGGAGCAAAGCGCTCTCATCGCCAACCGCTTCATGGCCGACCGCCTCGCCACCGCCAACACATAACGCATCCTGGTAGCACCGACTACTGCGGGCCGGTGCTACCAGGGGGATCACCACCGGTAGCACTGGACCTGAGGAGCGCCGCAGCGCTCTGGGGCGTCCGGTGTCCGCACCCTCGCGGGCTGCACCGTCCATGTCATGCGCGCGTGTCCCGGTATGGGTCGAACGTGCCGTACCTCCGCCGCCATTGCGCCGCGGTGAACACCCGGTCGCACCTCCGGCAGATTGCGACCACCGCGCACTCGCCGGCACGCCGGGTTCGCGGGTCGACCTCGATCAGCTCGATCGGTCGCCGGCAGCGGGGACACTGGAACCGCCTGGCTTCACGCCGTGTTCTCATCGCGCATACCTGCATGCTGGTCGCGGGAACAGCAGATGCATCCACAGTAGGGGATCGCACCGCGCGAGGTCTAGAGAGTGTGCGGCTCAGGAAGCCAGATCGTCGCTGATACCGGGTGCGTCAGATGGCTTCCGCCACTCTTCCAGGAGATAGGCGCGACCGCAGATTCGGCAGATCGCGACGAGGTTCGAGCGCGTCTTGCGACGAAGAGCGGAACGCTCCTTGAGAGTCCTGAGCGTAATGCGAGCATTGCAGTTGGGACACCGGAATCTCGGATCATCACGCCACGAAGCTGGCATACCACACCTCCCACGATCGACGGGAAAAGAACAGATGTTCTTATGGTAGCCAGTCGGTTGGGAGAGGTCTAGGGGTATTCGGGCGTATCGGGATACCGTTCGAGGAATTCTGCCTTCATCCTGAGATAGTCCGGGTCGTCCTTCGCCGCAACATAGGCCGCATAGAAAATCTCCGCGGACACCGCTTTCACGGGGTCGACGTCCCGCGGCAGGACCTCCTCACGCCCCGGCGACCACTTGCGGCCGCTCTTGTGGTTGGCATACCGGCGTGCGCGCGTGAATCCCATCTGCAGGAACTTCCGCGCCATGTCCATGCCGACGAAGTCGCCCTCCGCCTTGTAGGCGTGGAACTTCTTCGTCAGCTTCTCCGCCGACTCCCGCGCGATCTCCGGCGTGCGGAACCGCCAGTGCGGCAGCAGCTCGGACTTGTACGGCTCGACCAGCAACACGCCCTGCTCGCCACGCCCGACGCGGTAGAGGTCCGGCCGGGCGCGGAAGTCGATCTCGTCGAATGGCAGGTCGTAGTTGAACGCGGGCTGCGGCATGGGGCGCGTCTCTGGCGGTGTCGGCGATCGCTACAGCGCGAAGTAGAGGATGACTCCGAACCCGACGATCGTCACGATCGCCACAGCCCAGAATATCCCCATCGAGATGCCGAGGAACCCTCCGGTACCGCCAGGGTTCTGGCCTTCCAGCGATGATCCGTTTACCCGCGCACGGGCTTCCGGCGAGGCGTCGCCCTGGATCGGGTCCGGGCGGCCCTGCTGCACGTCAACGTCTGGCGCGTCCGGGTCCTGGAACGTCTCTGTCTCGTAATCGGTGCTCTTTCGTCGGTCTGTCATGACGATCTCCCTCGTCGGGCCGCGGCTTCGTGCCGTGGCGCGTGATTGCCATGCATCGTCGCAACCGCGGTGCCAGTGTGCCCGGACGCGTCCGGTGGCGCACTTTCATCTCGCCGATCTGTATAGGGAGTAGGAGGCTGGCCAGGCAAGGCCGCTCCATGGACGTTCCGCCAGTCAGGAGGAGATTACCGTGACCGAACTCATCTCACCGCTCGATATGCAGCCGGACGACGTGCCGTCCCCGGAGGCCGCCGACGACCCGCCCGATGCACTCGACCATCGGCAGGACCTCGAGACCGTGCGCGATCTGGTCCTGCGCGCCAATCCGGACGTCGTGCCGGAACTCGTGACCGGCGCGACGGTCGCCGATCTCATCGCAAGCGTCGAGCCGGCGCGGGAGGCCTATAGCCGGATCGCCACGTCCATCGGCGACGCGCGTGGACCGGCGCCCGTTCCGGCCGGGGGCGGCGCGCCAATCGCCATCGATCCGGATCGCCTGCCCGCCCATGAGAAGATCCGACGCGGTCTCGCCGCGCTCGCTGCCACGAAGAAGGGTTAGTTCATGGCCATCACCAAGGCGCAAGCCTCCAGCCTCTCCAACGACCTGCTGATGCGCGGCGTGATCGACACCATCGTGAAGGAGAGCGCGATCCTCACCTTCCTGCCGTTCATGGAGGTGACCGGGACGAGCATCAGCTACAACCGCGAAGCGACGATGCCGGAGGCGACGTTCTACAACGTCGGCGACACCTGGACCGAGGCCACCCCGACGTTCACCAAGCACACGGCTCAACTCTCCATCATCGGCGGCGATGCCGACGTTGATAACTTCCTGCAGCAGACCTACTCGGACGCGAACGACATCGAGGCCGAGGTCATCGCCAACCGGGCGAAGGCGGTCGCGCACAAGTTCTCCGACACCTTCGTCAACGGTGACACGTCCACCGATCCGTTTGCTTCAACGGCATCCACAAGCTGATTCCAGCCGGACAGACGCTGTCCATGGGCACGAACGGCGGCAGCCTCACGCTCGCCAAGCTGGACGAGCTGATCGACGCGGTCCGCCCGGGACGCCCGGAACTCCTGCTGATGAGCAAGCGCACGCGGCGTAAGCTGAAGGATCTCCGCCGTAGCGCGGGCTACATGCTGGAGACGAGCGTCGACCAATTCGGGCAGCAGGTCGAAACCTACGACGGCATCCCCCTGATCGTGGACGACTTCGTGAGCGACGCGAAGACGGTCGGCACCGGCACGAACATGTCCACCATCTACGCGCTGAAGTTCGGCGTCGGGGCCGGCGTGACCGGCCTGGAGAATGGCGGGATCCAGATCGAGCGCGTCGGCGAGCTGGAGACGAAGGACGCCACGCGTACCAGGATCAAGTGGTATGCCGGACTCGCCCTCTTCTCCGAGCTCGGCGCGGCCAAGCTGGAAGGCATCTCTGCGACGTAGGCCTGCCTCGCTTTGTCGCACGTCATTTTGAACGAACGTGAAGGGTCGCTTCGCTTCGACTCCTTCGGCGAGGCCTCAGAATGACGTCCAGCGGTGTTGCGACTGGTGTCACCGCCCCCCTTGCCACGAACGCCGCCCGATGCCACGATGAGCACCATCGACTGGCGGCAGGAAAGGGAAGGGAAGCGACGATGCGGATCGTGGTCGGCAAGGAGATCGATGCCGGACGGATGGCCCGGCTGCGGGAGGCGTTCCCGGAGGTCGACGTCGTGGCCTTCCGGGACGACCCCGATGCCATGCGTGAGGCGGACGCCTTCCTCGGTCGCATCCCGACGGAGGCCGCCGCCCTCGCCGGCGACCGCCTGCGCTGGGTGCAATCCGGCGGCGCCGGCATCGAGACGATCATCGCCATCCCCTCGATCGTCGAGAGCGACGTCGTCGTCACCAACACGCGCGGCGCCCACGCCCCGTTTGTCGCCGAGCACGCCTTCGCGATGATGCTCGGCCTCTCCCGCGCCCTGCCGGCGTTCATCCAGGACCAGCGCGACCACGTCTACCGCAATCACGGCGCTGGGGTGGCGATGGACGGCCTCTACGGCAAGCGCATGCTCATCATCGGCATGGGCAATATTGGCAGCGCCATCGCCCGACGTGCCGTCGCCTTCGAGATGACCGTCGTTGGTCTCGACCAGGGCGTTCCGGGCCATATCGGGGAGGACATCACCGTCCTCCCGATGGAGCATCTCGACAACGAGCTGGAGCGTGCCGATATCGTCGTTGTTGCCGTGCCCTACACCCCGGATACCCACAACCTGATCGACGCCCGCCGCATCGGACTGCTGAAGCGCGGCGCGATGGTCATCGGCATCTCACGCGGCAAGATCATCGACGAGGACTCGCTCGCCGCTCGCCTGCGCGACGGCTCCCTCTCCGGCGCCGGGCTGGACGTCTTCGCCCAGGAGCCGCTGCCGGAGGACAGTCCCCTCTGGGACGTCCCGAACCTGATCATGACCCCGCATTGCGCGCCCGTCTCGCCGATCACCTCGACCCGGGAGATGGACATCATCGTCGAGAATGTCCGTCGCTTTGTGGAGGGCGAGCCATTGCTCAACATCTGCGACAAGCGCGCCGGGTATTAGGGACGCGCGGTGCGGATCGGCTACCCCGGGCGAAACCTGACGCTGGACCTTCCCGCGCCGCCGCGCTTGCGCCCGGAGACGTATACCCCGGAGCGCTTCACGCAGGCCGTCGCCGCCAACCTCGACGCCATCGCGGCGACCCTGCGCTGGAACCTCGCGCGGGGCATCCTCTACTGGCGGCTCAACCCCTACACGATCCCCCTCGCGACGCATCCGGTTGTCAATGTCGATTGGGCTGCGCTGTTCGGGACTCAAATGGGCGAGATCGGCGCGTTCCTGCGCCAGCATGGCATGCGTCTGACGGTCCATCCCGGCCAGTACATCCGCCTCACCTCGCCGGACCCCGATGTTGTGCGGCGTAGCGTCGCCGAATTGGCCCACCACGCGGCTCTCTTTGACCGGATGGGCCTCGACGGCACGCACAAGGTCCAGATCCACACCGGCGTGCCTGGCGACGACAAGTTCGCCGCGATCGACCGCTTTGTCACCGCCTGGGATGCGCTTCCTGACGCCGTCCGCGCCCGCCTCGCGATCGAGAACGACGAGCGGCTCTTCTCATTGGCGGACAACCTCGCCATTCACGCCCGAACCGGCATCCCCCTCGTGTTCGACACCTTCCACCACAGCCTGTTCAACGCCGGCGAGTCGCTGGACGAGGCGCTGGATCTCGTTGCACCCACGTGGCTCGGCCATGGTCCCGCGATGATCGACTACAGCATCCAGGACCCCGCCAAGCCGCCCGGCGCCCACGCCGCGAGCATCGACGCCGCCGACTTAGCCCGCACGTTGCCCCATCTCCGCCGCCACGACGTCGACATCATGCTCGAGATCAAGGACAAGGAATCCAGCGCCCTCACCGCCCTCGCCATCGCGAACCCGTAGTCTCGCACCATGTACGCTTGATGCGTATTGTGCTTAGCCCGGGAAGAGGGTGCCGAGCGCGAGGTCGGGGCGGCCGCAGTGCCGGTTGACCAGGATCCCGAGGTTGACGGTGGCGCATGTGGTGACGATCCGCGTGATGAGCCCGGCATAGGTATGGGCGTGCGGGAACTTCAGATGGAGCACGTCGGTCAGGACACCGTTGATCGTCTCGACCACCTGCCGGGCATGGTGGAACCAGTGCCGGACCGGCCGGGCAACGCGATCCGGCGTCCAGACCTCGGCCGCCAGATCCTCCCGCCAATGCGCATGCCAGACTTGGCCGGCAAAGCCGCGATCGGCCAGGTAGGTGCCACAGACGGTGGCCCCGACCGTGGCCGGCCCGGTCAGGTACCCGGTCGGCCCGACGTAGGTCTTGCGCCACGGGTTCCGACTGGCCAGCGCCGCCGCCGTCATCGGCACCGCCGTTGGGTCGTCGCGCCAGCTCAACAGCGCGCTGAAGGGCCACCGTTCCTGGACGTTCGCGGGGGCAACCACCAGCCCCGTGATCGGGCCACTGGCCGCCACGCTCAGCAGGAGCGACACGCCGTAGTAGTACGCCTTGCCCACGCCACCTCGCCCGACACTGGTCTCCTCCTCGGTAAAGCAGGCCCGCCGGTCGCCCCGGCAGCGCTGGGCGACCGGGACCGGGACGGTGTCAACGACCTCGTAGGTATCCTGCGCCACCCCCAGTTGCACGGCCAGCGCCGGTAGCAACCGGGCGGCGGCGAAGGCCAGGACGCGAGCGCGGCGGTTGAAGGCACTCTGCGACAGCTGGACCGGGAACCAGGGGCGCAGGACCGTGTCGGCCCAGCGCAGCAGGGCACGTTCGCTGTGGCCGCGGAACGTCCCGACGACCATCAAGGTCAGCACTTCGGCATCGCTGAGTTTCGGGTGTGGCCCGGGATGGGGGGAGGCCGGTGGCTCGGTGGCGCACCAGGCCGCGATCGCGACATACACTGTGGTCAGGAAGGTGTCGAGGTCCACGTCCATGGCTGGGCTCCTTTCACGTGCCGCCACTCGACGAACTCTTCACCTTCCTATTCTGCGCCGTGCCACCACCACAAATACGCATCAAGCGTACTGTGTGCGAGACATCGACCGCAGGTCGATACCCGGGGAGTGCCTCCCGATGCCACTGCCTCGGTAGTCCCGGATCGGCAGTTTCCGGGACATCGGCCGCAGGTCGATACGCGCGACGCGGCCTCCGGCCACCGACTCCGGATGCTCGCCTCGCCACAAGGATCGGACTGGAATGTCCGATCCATCGACCGTGCGACCTGGCTGCGCCTCCCGTGTATGGAAGCCGCCAACCACCGGGCGGAATTGCGCGCATCGGGCATACCCGCCTGGACCCCGGACACTTCGGAGCACTGGCGTGCTCCTCCGGTCACGGGGCTACAGGGGAACGGCCATACAAGCGTGATCGACCGTGATCGTGATCACCTTGACGTGATTGCCGCCCACGCCTCCGGGTCCGTCGCGCCTTCCGTGACGAGCACCAGCACATGGCTCCGCTCGTCCAGCTTCAGTATCCGCCGCGCCCGCCCCCATGCATCCGACGCCGCCAGCGACAACATCCCGCCGAGCCCCGCCGCGCCGGTCTCCCCGGCGACCACTCCGGCACGGGCCAGCACGCGCATCGCCTCTCGTGCCGCATCGTCCGGGATCGCCAGCGCCAGGTCGATGCCGGTCCACAACGTCGGCCATGCGATGGGCGAGGGGATGCCGCAGTTCAGCCCCGCCATGATCGAGCGATGCGGCCCCGGCACCTCGACCGGCTCCTTCGCCCGCAGCGACGCCAGGATGCAGGCCGCGTCCGCCGGCTCGACGCTCACCACCTTCGCGTCCCAGTCCATCGCCGTGCTGATCGCCGCCGCCCCCAGCGCCCCGACGCCCATCTGCACGAACATCTGGGTGGGCGTGTGCCGCAGCTGGTCCTCCAGCTCCGTGAAGATCGTGCTGTAGCCGTTGATCACGTCGCGCGGGACGTCCTCATATCCCGGCCACGAGGTGTCCGAGATCACGATGTGGTGGTTCGCTCGTCCGCCATCCGCGCCGAGAGGAGGATCGCGTCGTCATAGGAGCCGTCGACGATCTCGACCGTCGCGCCCTCGCCGGCGATCGCGTCGATCCGCGCCTGCGCCATCCCGTCCGGCACGAGGATGTGCGAGCGCTGGCCGAGCAGCGCCGCCATATGGGCGACCGCGCGGCCATGGTTGCCGTCCGTCGCGGCGACAAAGGTCACCTCGCCGAGCGGTGCGATCGCCTCCCGCAGGTCCTCCAGCGTCTCCCACCGCTCCTCCAGCCCCGGCAGGCGGCGGCACAGCTCCCGATAGATCGCCCAGCTCGCGCCGAGGATCTTGAACGCCGGCAGGCCGAAGCGTTCCGTCTCGATCTTCGCCGTTACGCTCGCCACGCCGATCTCCCGCGCCACCTCCGGCAGCTCGACGATCGGCGTCGGCGCGTACCCCGGCAGCCGCCGATGGAACTGGCGCGG
>CAVUJM010000018.1:0-42520 GCA_963741795.1 uncultured Chloroflexia bacterium | reverse complement strand
GGGGTTACGGTGCTCGGCATCGCGCCGACGGTCATCCGCTCACTCAAGGCCCACGGCGACGCCTTGCCGCGCGCACACGACCTTTCGACTCTCCGCGTGCTCGGCTCAACCGGCGAAACATGGACGCCCGAGGCGTGGTGGTGGCTGTTCGACGCGGTCGGGCAAGAGCGCCTCCCGATCATCAACTACTCGGGTGGTACCGAGACGAGCGGCGGCATCCTGGGGTGCTTCACCAGCGAACCGATCAGCCCTGGCGCGTTTACAGGTCCGATCCCCGGTATGGACGCCGACGTCGTGGACGAGAACGGCGACCCGATACGCGGCGCCGTGGGCGAGCTCGTCGTGCGGCAGCCGTGGGTCGGGATGACGCGCGGCTTCTGGCACGACCGGGAACGGTATTTGGAGAGCTACTGGTCCCGCTTCCCTGATACCTGGGTCCACGGGGACTGGACGGAGATCGACGAGCACGGCTTCTGGCACATCCGAGGCCGCTCTGACGACGTGCTGAAGATCGCCGGCAAGCGGGTCGGCCCGGCTGAGCTGGAATCCGCGGCAACGGCACATCCTGGCGTGCTGGAATGCGCCGCCATCGGTGTCCCGCATCCGGTGAAGGGCGAATGCGCACATCTCTTCGCCGTCCTGTTGCCTGGGACAGAACCATCCCAGGAGCTCCTGGACGATATCCGACGCACGGTCCGGCATCATCTCGGCGCGGCGATGCAGCCCGAGAAGGTACACGTCGTACGCGAGCTGCCCAAGACCCGTAACGGCAAGATTATGCGCCGGGTCGTTCGCGCTGCCTACCTCGGCTTGCCGACCGGCGACGCCAGCGCCCTCGAGAGCTCCACGATCGTCGAGGAGATCGCCAACCTCAGGAGAACGTCGTGATAGACCTCCCAACTGCAGCGGAGGACTTGCGACCTGGAGCAACCATATCAACAATCAGGACACTGGTCGCAATGTCCTCCATCGGCGCTGACAGAAATAACCCCAGGAGACGCCATGAAGATCGTTGATATCAAGACTCACGTCCTCAGCACCGCCTGGCGCAACCTCACATTTGTCCGCGTCATGACCGACGAGGGGATCGAGGGCGTCGGAGAGGTTCGGATGATCAATCACACCGATGCCCTGCTCGGCTACCTCGCGGAGGCAGGCCCGAACCATGTGATCGGTCACGACCCGACCGATATCGAGGCGTTGGTGCGGCGCATGTACCGGGACGACTACGCCCGCGCCGGCGAGATCGCCATGTCCGCGATTGCGACAATCGAGATGGCTTGCTGGGATATCGTTGGCAAGTCACTCGGCCAGCCGGTCTACAAGCTCCTCGGTGGCGCCGTCCGCGAACGCATCAAAGCGTATGCGAACGGCTGGTACACGGTCGAGCGTACGCCCGAGGAGTTCCACGGCGCCGCCAAGACGGTACTCGAGAAGGGGTATCGCGCCCTGAAATTCGATCCGTTCGGCGCTGGCTACTATGAACTGGACCATGAGGAGCGACTCCGCTCCATCGCGCTCGTTGAAGCCGTCCGCGACGCAGTCGGGCCGGAAGTCGAGATCCTGATCGAGATGCACGGTCGCTTCAACCCGGCTACCGCCATCGAGATCGCCCGCGACCTGGAGCAGTTCCACCCGTCGTGGGTCGAGGAACCCGTCCCGCCGGAAAACCTCGCCGCGCTGAAGAAGGCGGCGGAAGGCATCCGCATCCCGGTCGCGACGGGCGAGCGCATTCACACCCGCTATGAGTTCCGGGAGCTCTTCGAGCTGCAGGCGGCTGACATCATCCAGCCCGACATCACCCACTCCGGCGGCATCCTCGAAACCCGCAAACTTGCGGCGTGGGCCGAGGCCTACTACGTCCTCGTCGCACCACACAACGTCGGCGGGCCCGTTTCCACCGCCGCAAATCTCCATCTTGCGGCCGTGACGCCGAACTTCAAGATCCAGGAACACTTCAACGACTTCTCGGAGGCGTGGGTGAAGGACGCCGCGCCCGGCAACCCCGACGTGGTCGACGGCCACTTTGCGCTGCCGCAGGGACCGGGGCTCGGCGTCACGCTCGATCTCGACATGCTCGAAGAGCACCCGCGCAAGCACATCTACTTCAGCCTCTACGACGAGAACTGGCACCGGCGGCAGGTCGCCCGTCCGCTTGGCAACGACGAGCAATCGTAGACCCGATCGTCTTGCCCGGGGCCGCCGCCCGATTGCCCGCTACGTTTCCGCCCTGTAGACGCTGGTACACCGGTCAGGCGTCCGACAGGCGTGGCCGATACTGCAGCGCCTCCGCAACGTGCTCGGAGCGGATGTGCTCCGAGAACGCGAGATCGGCGATTGTCCGGGCCAACTTCAACACGCGATGATATGCGCGGGCCGACAAGCTGAGCTGCCGCACCGCCATACGGATCAGCGTCTCGCCCTGCTCGTCGAGCCGCGCAAATTTCTGCACTTCCTTTGGCCCCATGTCGGCGTTCGTGCGCTTGTCGGTGCCGGCGAACCGCTTCGCCTGAACCTCCCGCGCTTGCTCCACCCGGGAGCGAACAACTTCCGACGATTCCGCGGCTCGACGATCGGACAGCTGCTCGTAGTCGATGCGTGGCACTTCCAGATGGATGTCGATGCGATCGAGCAGCGGGCCGCTGATGCGCTTCTGATACCGCGTCACCGTCGACGGCGAGCAGCGGCACTCGCGGACCGGGTCGCCAAAGAACCCACAGGGGCACGGGTTCATCGCCGCGACCAGCGTCACGTTCGCCGGGAAGCTGAGAGAACCGGACGCCCTCGCCAGTGTCACCCGGCGGTCTTCCAGCGGCTGCCGAAGCACCTCGAGGGTCTGGGCGTTGAACTCCGGCAACTCGTCCAGGAACAGGACGCCACGATGCGCCAGGCTGATCTCGCCCGGCCGTGGGAAGGTGCCACCACCCACAAGCCCGGCGTGGCTGGTCGTATGGTGCGGCGAGCGGAACGGACGATCCCGTACCAGCGGCGTCTCCGGCGGCAAGAGGCCGCGCACGCTGTAGATGCGCGTGACTTCCAGCGACTCATCGAGGCTCATCGGCGGCAGGATCGACGGCATGGACCGCGCCAACAGGGTCTTCCCCGATCCCGGAGGTCCGGACATGATGAGGTTGTGGGCGCCAGCCGCCGCAACCTCCAGCCCTCTCTTCACATGCTCCTGCCCACGGATATCAGCGAAGTCCGAAGCGCCGAACGACTCCATCTGGACGTATGCGTCCGGGTCGGCGGTGACCGGCGTAATCGGCACATCGCCAGTGAGGTGATTTACGAGATCCGCCAGCGTGCGGACCGGGAAGACGGTGATGCCTTCGATGAGCGCGGCCTCCCGCGCGTCCACGTCCGGCACAAACGCGCGACGGATCCCTCGCTCCGCGGCGGAGGCGACCATCGAGATGATGCCCGGTGTATGGCGGACCATACCGTCCAGCGACAGCTCGCCCACGACGACGGCATCTTGCACATCGGCGACGAGCTGGTTGGCGGAGAGCAGGATCCCGAGCGCGATCGGCAGGTCGTACGTCGGCCCGGCCTTCTTGATATCGGCTGGCGCAAGGTTCACGGTGATCTTCCCGTGCGGCACCCGGCCACCGGAATTGCGAATGGCCGAGCGCACGCGCTCCCGGCTCTCCTGCACCGCGGCATCCGGCAGGCCGACAATCACGACGCCGGGCTGACCGCCACCGACGTCCACCTCGACCTCGATCAGGACTCCGTCAAGCCCGACAACCGCGCAACTGTTGACCTTCGCGAGCACAGCCTGATTCCTCCAGCGCCCACGCCAGAACGCCGATTGGCTCCCGCGGATGCGCGTGTCGTGTTGTCCGGTGGTGAATCTGGCGGTAATGTAGCATGGAGTAGCAGGAATGTCTGCAACGGCGCGGCATCCGGCGCGAACGATAGAGGACATGGTCATGAACGGGGTTCAGAGCGAGGGGTTTCGGCCGATTGACCTGGCGGAGAGCCCGGGCAAGCGGTTTCTCCAGTGCGCGGGGCGGTCTCTGGCGCGGCGATGCCCATATTGTGGCGGTGGCGGCATATTCAACGGCTGGTTCAGCCTGAAGGAACGCTGTCCGCACTGCAATGTGTTGTTCGAGCCGGAGGACGGCTACCTGCTGGGCGCCTACGTCATCAATATCGGTATCACGGCCGTTCTGGCGGTCGCCGCGGTCATTAGCCTCATGGTCTGGAGCGACTTCTCCGTCGTAGAGATCCAGATCATCGGCGCAGCCCTCGCGATTGCGATCCCGATCCTCTTCTATCCCTATACGTTGCTGCTCTGGATCACCCTCGATCTCACGATCCATCCCCCGGGAGACTTCTCCCAGCGACATCGGCGATAATGGAACCTGGCGCTGCGCCCGCCTATGGAGCGCGGCGTCCGTTTCTAGCCCAGGAACGTCACCTCAAGGCGGCCCTTCGGGGCCGTCGCCAATTGCACACAGGACACCTCATCGATGACTTCGGCCCGCTCCATCATCAACGGCGATAACCGGCTCAAGCTCGCGATCCAGCGCTCCGGCCGTCTCACGGACCACACAATCGGCCTCCTCAAGCAGATCGGCCTGTCGTTCGAGAGCTACGGGCAGCGCCTCTTCTCCCAGGCGCGGAACTTCCCTCTCTCCATCCTCTACGCGCGCGACGACGATATCCCAGACTACGTCGACCTCCAGACCGTCGACCTCGGGATCGTGGGTCGCAATCTCGTGCATGAGCAGGGTGCGGACGTCGTCGAGATCGCCGCGCTTGGCTTCGGCTACTGCGAGCTGGTCGTCGCCGTGCCGAACGATTCCGGCATTACGTCGCCGGAGCAGCTGCTCAACGCGCGCATCGCAACCTCTTACCCCGCCTCCGCCCGCAGGTATTTCGACGAGTTGGGCGGCTCTCCGGAGATCGTCACCATTTCCGGCTCCGTGGAGGTCACACCAGCCCTCGGCGTTGCCGACGCGATTGTCGAGCTCACTGCCACCGGGTCATCACTCCAGTTGAACGACCTGCGAGCCATCCACACGATCCTGGAGTCGGAAGCTGTCCTTGTCGCCAATCGAGTGTCCATGGAGGACCCGGCGAAGCGCGAGAATATCGACCGGTTGCGCATGCGCATCGAGGCGGTCGATGCGGCGCGGAAGCACAAGTACATCATGATGAACGCGCCGGAGACCCAGCTCGGAGCGATCCGCGCGGTGCTGCCGGGCCTGAAGTCGCCAACCGTCGTTCCTCTGGCCGATCCCGGCTGGGTCGCGATTCACACGGCGATCCAGGAAGATGAGTTCTGGGAAAAGATCGAGCAGCTCCGGGCCGCCGGCGCCAGCGAGATCCTCGTATCCCCACTGGACAAGCTGCTACTTTAGTCCCCGCGTTCCGGAGACCGCCCACATGTCTCGCCCCGTTACCTCTTTCGTCAGATCGTGGATCACACCCGCGGCCGGATATACTCCTGGCGCGTCGGAGCTTACGGACCGCCCGGTCGTGCGGCTCGACTGGAATGAGTCACCCTATCCGCTCACGCCGAAGGCGCAGGCGGCGCTGGAGTCGTTCCATACCAGCAACCGCTATCCGGACTACCGGCAGATGCCGCTCCGCGAAGCGCTCGGCGCGTATATCGGCGTGGCGGCCGAACGCATCGTGCCTGGCGCCGGCCTGGACGACGTATTCAATACGATTGGCATGCTCTTCCTCGAGCCCGGCGATGAGGTCATCATTGCCGAGCCGACGTTTGGCGTGTATCGCAGCCTCTACGCGCTGCATGGCGCCAAGGTCACGTCGATCCCGCTCGGCCCGGCGCCGGACTTCGGGCTGGACGCCGACGGAATTGTCAGCGCAGTCGGCGAGCGCACCAAGCTGATCGTGCTCTGCAACCCGAACAATCCGACCGGGCACATTATCCCGCGCGAAACAATCGAGCAGGTGGTCGAGAACGTCTCCTGCCCGGTCCTGATCGATGAGGCCTACGCGGAGTTCGCCGGCATCTCCCACATGGACCTCGCGGACCGCTACGACCATGTGATCGTGCTGCGAACCCTCAGCAAGTTCGCTGGCCTCGCCGGGCTCCGCGTCGGCTACGGTGTGTTCCCGGAGGCGCTACTGCCCTACCTGAACCGCGTCACACCGGCCTTTGCGAACATCTCGTTGCTGGCCTCGGATATTGCCATCGCTGCGCTACGGGACCTCGACCTCCTCGAAGAGAGGCGCGACGAGATCGTCGCTCAGCGCGGCCGGGTCTCCACGGCATTGAACGAGATCGACGGTTTTACGGCGTATCCATCCGGGACAAACTTCATCCTGTTCAGCACACCGCTTGCGGACAGCACGCCGATCCTGCGGAGCCTTGCCGAACGCGACGTGTTCATCCGCAAGCCGGCGAATGCGGGACTGGAGCATTGCTTGCGGGTCAGCATCGGGACTCCGGAAGAGAACACCGCGTTCCTCGATACGCTCCACATCGTGCTGGACGAAATGCGGGAAGAGAGCCAGGCATGAGCAAGAGCCGAAGCGCCGATATCACGCGCCGCACTGGCGAAACCGATATCACCCTGCATCTGGAGCTTGATGGCGCCGGCAGCGTGACGGCCGATACGGGCGTGCCCTTCCTCGACCACATGCTCGACGCGCTCGGTCGCCATGGCCGCCTGAACCTCCAGGTTTCGGTCTCGGGCGACGCGGCGATGGACCCTCATCACACCGTGGAGGACACGGGTATCGCCATCGGCCGGGCCGTCCGCGAGGCACTCGGCGACCGAAAGGGCATCGAGCGTTACGGGTATGCGTACGCGCCGCTCGATGAAGCGCTGGCCCGGGTTGTCATCGACATCTCGGGACGTCCCTACTTCGAGATGCATGCAGAGATGCCAGAGGCGGTCATCGGGCAGGATTTCGCCGCAAGCCTCGTCGAAGAGTTCTGGCGATCTGTCACCATGAACGCCGCCTTCACGGTGCATGTCGACCTCCTGCGCGCCCGCAACAGCCACCACGCCGCCGAAGCGATCTTCAAGGCCGCGGCCATCGCACTGCGCACGGCGATCCGCCAAAGCGGCCCGGCCGGCGCTGTTCCATCGACGAAAGGTATGCTCGCGTGATCGCGATTATCGATTATGGCGCCGGAAATCTGCGCTCCATCAGCCGCGCGCTCCAGAGCCAGGGTGCCAAGGTGACGATCACCTCCGACCCGGCGGAGATTCTGGCCGCGGACCGAGTGGTGCTCCCAGGTGTTGGCAATGCGAAAGCGGCGATGGACCAGCTTCGCGTGCAGGATCTCGATCAGACCATCAATCATGTGGTGGACAAGGGAACGCCCTTCTTCGGCGTCTGCCTCGGCATGCAGCTCCTGTTCGGCGCGCAGGAAGAAGGCCCGACCGTGGGCTTGGAACTCGTTCCGGGGTCGGCGAAGCTCCTGCCGGTGGATCACAAGATCCCGCATATGGGTTGGAACACCGTGACCTTCCAGGACGGAACACCGCTTTCCGACCTGGGCGAGCTCACCTGCTACTTCGTCCACTCGTATGCCGTCGAGCCGAAGCACGAGGCGGACATCGCCGCGACCACCGACTATGGTGTCACCTTCCCCAGCGTCGTCATCCACGATCGCGTTTGGGGCACCCAGTTCCATCCGGAGAAGAGCGGCGATGCCGGTCTTTCGATCCTGAAGGCATGGCTCGACTGGACCCCGTAACTCCGTGACGCACCAGAGGATACATCCATGATCGTTTATCCAGCGATCGATATCCGGGGCGGCCGCGCCGTCCGGTTGATCGAAGGCGACTACAACCGCGAGACGGTCTTTGACGCCGACCCGGTCGACGCGGCACGCCGCTGGGCCGAAGCCGGCGCTGAGTGGATTCACATCGTCGACCTCGACGGTGCGCGAGACGGCATGCGCGCCAACGCCGATGTCATCGCCCGGATCCGTGAGGCGGTCAACTGCAGCTTGCAGCTTGGTGGTGGCATCCGCACGCTTGACGACATAGACGAGGTCTCCGCGCTTGGCGTTAATCGGATCGTCATCGGATCCGCCGCGGTCACCCACCCCCAGCTCGTCGCTGGCGCCGTGAAGCGGACCGGATCCGGAATCGCGGTAGGGCTGGACGCGCGCGAAGGCAAGCTCGCCACGCATGGTTGGCGCGAGCAGACCGACGTCAGCGCCATCGACGCCGCGCGCCGGTTCGCCGCCGATGGCGTCGAGCATGTGATTTTCACCGATATTGGTCGCGATGGCCGGCTCGAGGGCCCGAACCTCAAGGCCTTGCGCGAGATGATCGACGGCGCGGGGATCAACGTCATCGCGTCGGGTGGCATCAGCTCAGTCAACGACGTGACCGAGGTCCGGGACCTCGGCGCGGCCGGCGTCATCATTGGTGCCGCGCTTTACCACCAGAAATTCACGCTGGCCGATGCGCTCGCCATCGCCAGCCAGGAGCGCTCCGCATGAGCGACACAACAGGCAACAGCAACCTCACCGCGCGAGTGATTCCCTGCCTGGACGTCACGAACGGCCGCGTCGTGAAGGGCGTCGAGTTCGTCGACCTGCGTGACGCCGGCGATCCGGTCGAGCTTGCCGCCTTCTACAACACCGAGGGCGCCGACGAGCTCGTCTTCCTCGATATCACCGCGTCTTCGGATAACCGCGATACGATGCTCGACGTCGTGCGAGAAACGGCCGACCAGGTCTTCATCCCGCTCACCGTCGGCGGTGGCGTGCGAACCGTCGAGGACATGCGCGCCCTCCTCGCGGCGGGAGCCGATAAGGTCGCCGTCAATACCTCGGCACTGACGAACCCGGGCATCATCAGTCAGGGGGCTGACAAGTTCGGGGTGCAGTGCATCGTTGTGGCAATCGACGCACGGCAGGTCGAAGGTGAACAGCGATGGGAGGTCTATACCCACGGCGGCCGCACGCCGACCGGCATCGACGCGATTGAGTGGGCAGCCGAGGCCGAGCGCCGGGGCGCCGGCGAGATCCTGCTCACGAGCATGAACCGGGACGGCACCGGGCACGGCTATGACCTCGCGCTGCTCGAGGCAATTTCTGATGCGGTGAACATTCCGGTCATTGCCTCTGGTGGCGCCGGCACCTTCGAGCACTTCCATCAAGCGCTCCTGCCCGGTCGGGCCGATGCGGTGCTCGCCGCGACGCTCTTCCACTTTGGGACCATGCGTATCCGGGACGTCAAAGCGTACCTGCGCGACCATGGCGTCCGCGTTCGCCTGGACGGTGACGCATGAGCCCGCCCCTGCCGATCGAGTGGCCGTCGGACGGCCTCATCCCCGCCGTGATCCAGGACGCGACGAGTCACGATGTGCTCATGGTCGGTTTCATGAACCGCGAGGCGCTGGAACGCACGCGTGAGAGCGGATTCGTGCATTTCTGGAGCCGCTCTCGCCAGAAGCTCTGGAAGAAGGGCGAAACCTCTGGCCACGTCCAGCAGGTGTGCGACATCTTCGTCAACTGTGAACTGAACAGCCTGCTCATTGAGGTCCTTCAGGTCGGCGCGGTTTGCCACGACGGCTACCCGACCTGCTACTACCGCCGCTTGACGCCTGAGAACGGCCTGGAAACGGTTAGGGACCGCTGGTTTGACCCAGCAGACGTCTATGGCGACAACGTCGGTCTGGAGACCACGACGCGCCGCTGGTGGGGTGCCTACGAGTACCTGCGGAGCACCGACCTCGCGGATGTGTCTGGCACCTCTCGCCGTCTGCGCGACGCCGAGACCTCGCTCGCGCCGCGCATCGCCGATGAGCTGCGCGAGTTCGCCGGGGTGCTGGACGGCTCGCACATCCATGCGGGTCAGGCAGAGGACATCCTGCTCGAGGGCAGTCAGGTGCTGTACTGGGTCGCGGCTGAGCTCATCCGGACCGGGATCACATTTGATGTTGTCCGGCCGGACCGCGCGATGGACGTGACATCGGAATCAGCCACGAGTCCGGAGACGATGGCAAAAATCGTTCGCCGGCAAGCGGAGGACCTGCCCACTGGAACGCTCACGGCCGAGGCGGGGCATGCGCTCATCGCACTCGTCGCGAATGCGGCCGCTTCGCTCGGTGTGGCGGCCCTGGACTTGGTCCGGAACGACCTCGCCGACCTCGATACGCGCAACTACCTGGCTCCGTACTTCTCCCGGTAGCTGATGCGGAGCCACTCCGTGACGCCGGCACTCACCGCGCCCACCACGACGCCGGCGAGGGTGAACCCGCCGACGGCGATCAGGCGATCCCTCGTCTGCAGTTCCGGCTCAGACGGCATCGTCGTCACTCGCACGTAGGCAGGAAATCGGCTGAAGTCCGGCGGCAGGAGGTACTGGTTGATCGCGTCCGGCATCGCCTCGATCGTCGTCTCAGCGACCTGCTTCGCGACATCCGGATCGTCCGCACTGACGGCAAATTCGACGAAACGGGCATGCCGGAACGAGTCGTACATCGCCCCGATGTCGTCGCGCGAATACCGTTCCTTAACCGTGTCTGGCATCTCCCGATAGACAACGTCGCCGAGCGCCCCGGAATCAAGCAGGTGCGTCATGTCGTCGAGCAGGACGTAGTCCAGAAAGGCGCTCTGGTTCGCGAGATTCGGATCGCCGTCGAGGACGAGCGTCGAGGTCCAATGGACTTCCCACTTTGCTGGCGGCACGATCACGAAACTCGCTAGCGCAAACGCAGCGGCAGGGACAATGAGCAGCAGCCACCACCATCGGCGAAGTCCCTTGAGATAGGTCCAGACATCCATGCAGCTAATACGCCCCCCGACCAAAGAGGACCGCGGGGATCGTACGCAGGAGGACCTTTGTATCAAGCCAGGGCGACCAATTCTCGGCGTAGTACAGGTCCAATCGAATCATCTCGTCAAAGGAGAGGTCGCTTCGCCCATTCACCTGCCACAGCCCTGTCAGCCCCGGTCGGACAAGAAGGCGTTGCTTGTGCCAGGCCTCGTACACAACCACTTCCTTCGGCAGGGGAGGTCGTGGACCAACGATGCTCATGTCACCCCGGAAGACGTTGATCAACTGCGGTACCTCATCGAGGCTGTACTTCCGAAGGTATTTGCCAGTTCTCGTCAGCCGCGGGTCGTTGGGGTCCTTGAAAATCCGACCGTCTCCGCCAACTGATTGAACGAGCTCCGTCCACATCTGGTCCGCGTTGGTAACCATGCAGCGAAACTTGATCATCGTGAACGGTTTTCCGTATTGGCCCACACGCGTCTGCGTGTAGAAGACCGAACCCTCAGAGTCTTTCCTGATCAGAATGGCGATGATCCCCATGGGAATCGACAACGCGATCAACCCGAAACCGGAGATCATCAGATCCATCAGCCGCTTCAGGAACGCGTTCCACCCCTTGATGGAGGCGTCCCGCACCCCAATGGTGGGAATGCCGTTGATCTCCGAGATATCGACGCGGTCCATCGAAATCTGCAGCAGGTCGGGGACGATTCGGAACTGGACGACGGATTCGCGGCACTGCTCGACGATGCGAGAAACTTGCTCCGCTGGCCGGCCATTGCCGACGATGACGACCTCATCGACGTGATAACGCTTGACCAACGTGCCGACGTCCTGGCTGCCTCCGAGACGCGGGCAGGTCAGCACGCCTCGCTCGGTCCCGACATTGATCCGGTCACTCTCTGTCGAGTCAGAGACATACCCGACCAGGCGATAGCCCCAACCGAGTTGCCCGAGCATGGACTGCATCAGCCGACGCGCGTTCTCGCCGTCGCCGACGATCAGCACGCGATCCACTGCCATGCCCTTACGGTGCAGTCGCGTTCGGACAGCCGACGCGATCGCCCTGTGGCCAAGCATGAGCAGCACGCCGAACACCAGGACATAGATGAAGATCAGTCGAGACGGGCTGAAGTTTGCAAAAAAGGCGAATAGGATGATACCGGCCATGACCATCGTGTAGCCGCCGGCGACATTGCGGACGTCGTCGAGAAGGCTCTTCCGGGCACGCACGGTGTAGATGCCTCGCGCCGGAAAGATAATGAGGAGGAGCACGACACCGGCCCAGGCGGCGGGAGCGAAGGTCGAGAAATCCTGGCGCCAGTTCTCGAGCACCAGCCCCCCAACTTCCAGGCCATAGCGAACCTGGTAAGCGAGCCAGAACGCCGCCCAGATTGAGGCGACGTCGAGCACCAGCGCGACGACCTGCATGATGAGAGACAGCTGCAGTGAGGTCCGCTCTCTCAGCCCAGGCTGCGAGACGGGCAGGATGACGGGAGCAAGCGATTGCCGGTCGGCGTCCTTGTCCGTTTCCGGGATACGGTTGTGGGCCATGACATCCAGAAGTAGATACGGAAGGCGAAAGCGGGAACCACCCCGCATACTATACAACTGATCGCGAACCGGTTTGGACATGGATAAGGAGGCGACGGTGGCGGATTCGGACGCCATGCAGGGAACTGAACGGCTGTGGACGCCATGGCGCATGAGCTACGTGGGCGGCGGCAGAAAAGAGGAAGGTTGCATCTTCTGTGACCGGCTGAATCGGGACAGCGACATCGTCTCGCTGATTCTCCACCGCGCGCGGAATACCTTCGTGATCATGAACCTGTACCCGTACAACACCGGGCATATCATGCTCGTGCCGAACCAGCACGCTTCTGATCCTGCCGAGCTTTCCCCGGAAACGCTGGCCGAGATGGGCACCTTGCTGCCGACGCTCACCAACGCCCTGCGCCGCGCCTTCGGCTGCCACGGCTTCAACGTCGGTCTGAACATCGGCGCGATCGCCGGGGCAGGCGTAGAGGCACATCTCCACGAGCACATCGTTCCGCGCTGGCAGGGTGACGCTAACTTCATGCCAATTCTCGCCAGCACGATGACGATTCCGGAGCTCATCCCCGTCACCTACGCGAAGATCCGCGCCGAACTCACCAGGGAAATCACCAGGGCCACTGCTGTCCGGGCCATCGTCCTTGATGAGACCAACACACGAGTCTTGCTCAAGAATGGAGAGCCACCGGAGGTTGTCCTCGCCGAGGGACAACCGATCGTACAAACTATCGCCGAATGCCTCCCAACGCGACTGTCCCACGTCGAGTTGGCGGGCTGGGCGGGGCCCGATCGCGCAGGAGACCTGGAGCCGGGGGACATCGCCCTGACCTTCCGTGCCCGCATGGGCAATGAAACCCTCGCCACACCGTGGACGTTCGAGACGATAGCCGAGCTTCCCGACGGAGATGTCCGTCATCTCGCGGAGCGAGCTGTTAACCAGCTCGCACCAGCCGTCTAGGGTCCGGTTTTCCCCGTACACTTGCACCCATTGCCATCCGTGGTGGCGAGATATGTCTCTAGCTCAGGAGTGCTCGTGGAGCTCGCATCGATCCAGGAACGGCTACGACAACCTACCGGTGAAGAGCTCGCACGCTGGCATTCCATGGTTCATGTCGCGCTGCAGCGGCTTGCGGATGCCCTGCTTCAGCCGATGACGCTGCTCGCCGCAGTAGTCTGGCTGCTGAACGGCTCGGTGGATGATGTTGCCGTCATCACCGTCGTCGCGTCAGCGTCCTACGCGCTGGGCAGTGTCGTCATGCCATACGCCCTCGTGCGCGTTGAGGACATCCGGCTCGTGCTGCTCGGTGCCGCCGCCGTGCGGGCGGCCGCCGCCGCCGTGATCGCGATGATCGGCTGGCGGGCTGCCCGGTTCGACCCTCGCGAGTTCGTCTCCCTGCTCGTGATCGCGATCCTGTTCTACCAGGTGAGCTCCGCGATCAACGTTTCCCGCAATCCCCGCTCGACCATCGCCGACGAAGATCAGCCAACAACTCCGCGATCCCGGCAGGTGATCGGCGCATCCGCAGCCATCATCGGGGGAGTCGCCGCGTGGCAAACGTTGGACAACGATGCCCTGCGCTTTCCCACGTCGGCGGGATGGGTCATCGCGCTGGGGGGAATTGCAGCGCTCGCGTCGCTGTGGTTCCAGGTCACCGCACCGGTGCGCCGGATCGACCTCCTGAACAAGCCTCCAGTCGCCGAGCGGCTAGAGGTCATCCAGGTGCTTCGAACACCGACGATTCGTCGCTATCTCGGTGCCCGGCTCTTGTTCGGCCTCGCGACGATCGCCGACCCGTTCCTGATCGTCTTTGGCCTCGTGCAGATGAACCTGGATATCGGCTACGTCGGCGCGATCGTCTTCGTGACCGTTCTTGCGCAGGTTACCGGTGGCGTCGTCTGGACGTTCTTCCGGGAGTTCCGCGGGACGCGCCGATCGATCCAGGTCGCCGCCCTGCTTCGGTTGTTCGGCATCGCGCTCGCCGTCGGCGTGCCGTATGTCGCCGACTCTGGCTGGTACGCGGAGCGTTTTGACTCCCCAGCTGCTGGCGCCTGGGCCTTCGTCCTCGTCTTCCTGCTGCTCGGGATCGCGCAAACGACCTATATTCGCAACGAACAGCCATACGCCCTGCGCCTGATGCGGGATATCTCGCTCTACCCGGCGACAAATCTGCTGCTCAACCTTACGCTTGTCCTGACGGCTTTCGCCGCGTTCATCGGCGCATGGATCATCACGGTATGGTCGATCGAGACGCTGCTGCTCGTCGCGGCAGGCCTTGCCTTTGTCGCGTTGATGAGCACCGCGATGCTGCAAGGCCGCCGAAAGCTCAAACGCCGCTTCCTCGAGCCTGAGCTCAGGGGAGTGCGCAAGCCAATTCGTCGCCGCCCCGCCCGCCGGAAGCGCCGACGCTAAACCAGGAGGAAAAACGCGTTGAACTACGAGACGTTTCAACTTGAGCGCTGGATGACACGGTGGGAGCTCGATGTCGATTACGACATTGCCGAGAGCGGAATCCTGCCACTCTCCGTCGCCGACATCCTCGACCTCATCCCGGATGAGTCTGCGGAAGCCCTCCAGAAGGACCTGTTGGCACTGCCCCTTTCCTACAGCGAAGCCCGGGGTACGATCGCGCTGCGCGAGATCCTCGCGGCGACGTACAAGCGCGCCTCGGCGGAAGACATCCTCGTCACCACCGGGGCGATCGAGGCGAACTTCCTGCTGTTTAGCACACTCCTGCAGCCCGGCGACCACGTTGTCGCGGTCTCGCCAGCCTACCAGCAGCTCCATAGCGTGCCGCGTGCCCTCGGTGCGGAGGTCGACCTTTGGTCCGTCGTGCGGGACGACGGCTTCGCCTACGACCTTGACGTCCTGGATGATCTGGTCACGGAGCGAACCAAGCTCATCGTCATCAACACGCCCCACAACCCAACGGGCGCGACGCTGAGTGACCAGCAACTCGACCGCGTCGTCGAGATCGCCGATCGGGTGGGCGCCTGGGTGCTGTCCGACGAAGCATACCGCTGGCTGGAGATTCCCGGCGGCGAAAAGCTGCCGGACCCGCTGCACGACCGCTACGAACGCGCCATCTCTGTCGGCACTGTGTCGAAACCGTTTGGCGTGCCGGGGCTCCGCATCGGGTGGTTCGCCGCCAACGCCGGTATCGCGCAGAAAGCGTGGGGCATCCGCGACTATGTGTCGCTCAGCCCGGCACGTCTCAGCGACCGAATCGCGCAAACGGTGATCGCCGAACGGGAGTCGATCCTCAAGCGCAATGCCGCGATTATCTCCGAGAATATGGCTACCGCGAGCGCCTGGTTCGAGAAGAACAGCGAGCTGGCGTCATGGACAGCGCCGCGCGGCGGCCTGCTCGCGATGATGCGGTACCACCTGCCGATCCCCTCCTCCGAGCTGGCGGACCGCCTGGCATCCGAGAAGCGCGTGATGCTTGCACCCGGCTCGGCGTTCGGCATCGAGCACCACCTGCGAATCGGGATTGGCCAGCGGCCGGATCTCTTCCGCAAGGGGCTCGACGCGACCGAAGACCTCCTCCGCTCGATCAAGGGGTAACGCCGAGAGGAGCGAGAGACGCGACGAGGGCCAGGGAGTAATCTCCCTGGCCCTCGGTCATCTCAGGCTGTGGCGGATGCTAATCGTTGTACTCAACGACCGTGCGGCTCTGCTCGCGAAGGAACAGCGTCGGGTAGTACGACCCGAGCGCGCCCTTGCCGGAGGAGCCGGAGCCCTTCCAGCCGCCGAACGGCTGGCTGCCCGGCCACGCGCCCGTGGTCGCGCCGCCCTTGCGGTTTGCGTAGGTCACGCCGGCCTCGATGTTGTCGAAGAACTCGTCCATCTCCGTCTTGTCTTCGGTGAAAATGCCGGCGCAGAGGCCGTACTCGACGTCGTTGGCCTCACGGATCGCTTCCTCAAGCGAATCGACCTTCCCGACGGCGATGAACGGCATGAAGTACTCGACCTTGAACGCCTCGTGGTCCAGCGGCAGGTCAGCGACAATCGTCGGCTCGACAAACGTGCCGTTGGCGTACTCACCCTCGGTAAGCCGATGGCCACCGTGGAGCACCGTGCCGCCTGCCTCTTCGACCTTCTTGACGGCGCCCTCGAATCGCTTGACGGTGTTCTCGTCGATCACCGGGCCGACGAACACGTCCTTGTCCGTCGGATCGCCAACCTTCAGCTCGCCCGTTCGCTGCACCAGGCGCTGGGTGAACTCGTCGTAGACGTCGGACATGACATAGACACGGGAGCAGGCAGAGCACTTCTGGCCTGAGAAGCCGAACGCTGAGCGGACGACGCCTTCAACGGCCTTGTCCATATCGGCGTTCTTCGTCACGATTGTCGGGTTCTTGCCACCCATCTCGGTCAGGATCGGCTTCGGGTACTGCGAGCTGAACGAGTTGTACAGCTCCATACCGGTTTCCTTGGAGCCGGTGAAGACGACGCCGTCCGTCATTGGATGATGCACGAGGTAATCGCCGACCTCCGCGCCACCACCGGTGACGAGCTGCAGCGCGCCCGCCGGAAGCCCACTGTCGAGCATCGTCCGCGCAAGGTACCAGCCGGAGAGCGCGGTCGCGGACGCCGGCTTGAACACCACTGTGTTCCCGGTTACGAGCGCTCCGCCGATCGGGCCCGCCGCCAGCGCATGCGGGAAGTTGAACGGCGCCATGATCGCCCACACGCCGAACGGACGCAGGACCGACACGTTGCGCTCTCGCGGGTCCTCGCTTCCCATCTTGCGGACGTAGAAGTCGTTTTCCGTGTAGACGTCGGCGTAGTAGTCGAGCAGGTCGGCGCCCTCCTCGATCTCGCCGATCGCTTCGGTGCGGGACTTGCCACACTCCACGATCATCAGTGAGGCAAGCAAGAACTTGCGCTCGCGGATCTTCGCCGCGGCCGCTTTCACATACTCCACGCGCTTCTCCGGCGCGAGAGCCGCCCACTCCTTCTGGTACGCCTTGGCGACGCCCAACGCGTCGTCAACGTCCTTCTTCGTGCCCTTCGGGAACCGACCGAGCACGACGGAGGTATCGGACGGCGCGACGACGTCGAATGTCGTGTCGCTCGCGCGGTCCTCGCCGTTGATGATCATCGGGTAGGACGCGCCGTACTTCTGCTTGATCGACTCTAGCGCATCGTCGAAGCGACTTTGCATTGCCTCGATCTGCTCAGGGGTCGACGTATACGTGATCTTCGGGTCTGTCGTTACCATGCTGTTATCCCTTCGCTTCTTCGAGGTAGTCGCCGTGAATCTCGGTGATCTCAACCTTGTTGCCGAACGGGTCCCGGAACGAGAACCGCGGCCGATTGTGGATCGGTGGCTCTTCGCCGATCTCGATCCCGTCGGAGACCAGCGCCTCGCGGGTTTCGTCCAGATTGTCCACCACCAGGCAGAGGTGCTGTCCGCTGATAGATGGATCAACGCCGTCCTGAGCCAGCACGTGGAGCTCGTCACCATCATCGCTAACCGCGAACCAGACGATCCGGTTCCCATCGAGCGACAACGGAACCGGCTTCTCCGGCAGACCCAAGACGCCGCCATAGAACCGTCTCGCCTCATCGTTGCCGCCCGGCGTCATCGGGATGGTTGTATGCTGCAGTCGGAAGATACCCATCGTGCGTTACCCCGTTCTCGTGACTGATTGCCGGCCACGCCTGAGCAGGTTCGCGATCCGGCCAACGACCTGCCCGCCAGCCGCGCCCTCTTCAAGGTAACCGGTCGTCTTGTCGTCATGATACGCCCGGGACGCCGGAACCGCATCGCGCACGAACGCTTCCGCCCGGCCTTTCCAACCGCGCGAACGCAGATCGCTTTCGATCAGGTGCGCGGCAAGATGCTGACCAGCGCGGATGGTGAGGTTCGCGCGGTGCACGTGACGAGGATCTATCACGCCGCTGAAATCAATGCCCATCAAGATCCGGTCATGGACGAACGACATGCCCCCGCGATCCGTGCGAATCGCCACCAGCTCCATCCCGAAATCGCCTGGATCGCCCTCGATGCGCAGGGACGCGAGCTCCGGAGAGGCGATGAACTCGCGCAGCGCGTCCTTCGAGGAGTGGCTCGCCCGCATGATGTTCTCAATCCGGGCAACAACCGACACCAGGGTGCCGTCCGGTTGCGGTGTCACCATCACCTCGACGGGCATGCCCCAGCCTGTTCGCCAGGAGCCACGCAACATCACGTCCACCGGGCGGCCCGCGACGCACACCCGCGCGAAGTGCAGCTGGTCCTCCGGACCGTAGTCAGGCCGCAGGCCGACGCGCATGGCGATGCGCGGGTCAGCTCCCTCGCAGAGGGCAATCACACGCGCCTGAATGACACGCTCGTCCTGCTCCGAGGTCAGGACAGCCACGCCGCCGCCTTCCGGGAGCACGATACCTTCGACGAAGTCGTCCAGGAACACCGCGCCTGCCGAGGTCGCGCGATCCATCGCCCAACGCTCCAGCGCGCTCCGCAGGTAGCGGCGTGGCGACGGCAGACGCTCCGCCTTGCCGATCGAGAATGCGCCGTCTGGAGTCGTCTCAATCGGAGCGATGGCGCTCACCGGCTCGCCAAGCGGCGCTCCCATGCCGAATGCCGCCTCGACGCGCGACGCGTCAATCAAGCCGCCGTCGATGTGCGGCGAGCGCGTGCTCCCGATGCCGGGCACGAGCACGACGCGCCGTCCCGACTGAGCAAGCGCCCGCGCCGCCGCGGTCGCGCCCAGTCCCGAGCCGACGAGCAGGATGTCCGTTTCGATCGCGCTCATCGAACCGCTAGTCCTTCAGCTCGGCGATCAGCGGCGGCACGACCTCGAACAGGTCACCAACGATGCCGAAGTCAGCCATCTGGAAGATCGGCGCGTTCGGATCCTTGTTGATCGCGACGATGTACTGGCTGTCCTTCATGCCCCAGGTATGCTGCGGGGTGCCGCTGACGCCCACCGCGAGGTAGAGCTTCGGCCGGACGACCACACCGGAGGAGCCGACTTGCAGCTCGTGCGGCAGCATACCCTGCAGCACTGCTGCGCCGGAAGCTCCGACCGCCGCATCGAGCACCTGCGCAAGCTCCTCGATGAGCGCGACGCCGTCCGGATTCTTCATCCCGCGTCCACCGGAGACGATCCGGTCGGCATCGGTCACCTTCGGACCACTCTTGGCCGCCGCGCCGGCCGACGACTCGGGAGCCAGTTCGGCAAACACATCCTGCAACGTGACGGCTTCGATGTTCCCAATTGGCGACGGGTCGAAGAGACCTGGCTCGCAGGAGACGATCAGCGTCGTGTCCGGTTCGCACCGAATCGCCGTCTGGGCCCGGCCTCCCAGCACGTTACGGGTAACCACCACGCCACCGTTCTCGACGCCGAGCGAGGTCGCCCACGTGGTCATCGGCAGGCCAAGTCGCTGCCCGAGACGCGGACCATAGTCGGCGCCGATCGTCGTGCCCGGCACGATGACGACCCGGGGCTGCACTCGCTCGACAACCTGCGCGGCGGCGTCCAGCCAGGCGTCGTAGACGAACGGCTCGATCTCCTCGAGCTCCTGCTCTTCGATGCGGATCTCGTCGTCCAGCTCGCCGACCTGGGTCTGCGCCTCTCCGATCTCCGAGCCCATGTAGGCGAACGTGAACGGCTCACCCAGCTCGGCGGCGAGATCGCGACCGGCGGTAAACATCTCATGCGTATGTGGCGAGAGCATGCCGACAAAGACTTCGCCGAGCACGAGCACTCCCTGTGAATCAGCCATCTCTTGTGTGCCCCTGTCCTCTCAGTGTCTCTCGGGAACGGCTCGTACCGTTAGCCAACCAGCCGGTGCTCGCGCAGCCATGCGGCAAGCTTCGCGGCCATCTCCTCGGCCGGCTCGTCCTGCAGCATGATGCGATCAGCGCTTGTGCGCTGCGCTTTCGGCTCGCTCCACGACAGCGGCGTGGACATCTCGACCGGCATGACGATCTCCTCCACCGTCTTGCGTTTAGCCTGCATCATCCCGCGCAGCGAGGGATGCCGCTTCGGCCCGTCCTCACCTGGCTGGAGCACGAGGAGGATTGGCGTCGGGACGTCGATCTCGTCGGGGAAGCCGTCCAGCTCTCGCTGCACCTTCAGCACATCGCCGTCCTGCGCGATCCCGAGCACCTTCATGACGTGGGGCACACCTAGTGCCTCGGCGACCTGCGGGCCGACCTGGCCAGTGCCGTAGTCTGACGTCGCATCGCCGGCGATGAGCACGTCGAAGCCGCCGTCACGTACCGCATCCGCGAGGGCGGCGGCAATTGCGCGGGAATCGCCTTGTGCCGCGTGCTCGGCAATCACATGGATGCCGGAGTCAGCGCCGGTAGCCAGCGCATCGACGACCACATCCCGCGCCGACGTCGGCCCCAGCGTGATGGCGACCAACTCACCGGAAACCGCCTCGCGCAGGTCGACCGCCTCGGAGACGGCCCAGGCGTCCGCCGGGTTCAACACCGACTCGCCGGTCGTCGACGCGGCCCCGGAGGCGCTATCGATCTGGACAGTCCGCGCGTCCTCGACCTGTTTCACAAAGACCGCGATCTTCATCCATTCCCCTCCTCGTCCCCGGCGCTGATTGCGCCGAAATCCGGCTTTCGTTTCTCGACAAACGCGTTCATTCCCTCGCGCTGCTCCACGGTCTCGAACGACTGCGCGAAAGCGTGCGCCTCCTCCGCGAGTCCTGACGCCGGATGGCCGTCATACGAGCGGGTGATCAGCCGCTTGGAGGCGCGTACCGCCGCCGGGCTGTTCGCCGCAATGGAGCGGGCCAGCTCAAGCGCGAAGTCCATCAGGTTCTCCGGCTCATGCACCGAATTCACAAGGCCGATGCGAAGCGCCTCGTCCGCCTTCACGCGCCGCCCGGAAAAGATCCATTCTGACGCGATGCCCTTGCCCACGATACGCGGCAGGCGTTGTGTGCCGCCCCATCCCGGCGGGATGCCGAGCCCGACCTCAGGCTGCGCGAAGACGGCGTTGGTGGCGCAGATGCGGATGTCGCAGGCAAGCGCGAGCTCTGTTCCGCCGCCGAGCGCGAAGCCACGCACAGCCGCGATCACCGGCTGCGGCAACCGCTCAATTTCGGCCGCCACGGCATGCCCGAGCCGCCCGAACTGCTGCGCCTCGTCGCGGGAGAACGACGCCATTCGCTTGATGTTGGCACCAGCCACGAAGGCGCGATCACCGGCCCCGGTGAGGATGACGACCCGCACGTCGCCGTTCGTGGCGAGCGAGCGAAACGTCTGCAACAGCTCCTGGAGATCGTCCATGTCGAGCGCGTTCAGCCGATCCGGATTATTGATGGTGACCATGGCGATGCCGTGGTCGACCTGCAGATCAATGCTCATCGGAGCCCTCCTCGGTGGCTGGCGCATAGGCGCGCGCCACTTCTTGCATGTACTGGCGGCTGACGCGGACGTACCGCCCGGGAATACCGGCCAGGCGGTCGGATTGCTCGTCGGAAAGCGCGTCCCGCTGCTTCGCCGGCATGCCGACCATGATCGCGCCATCCGGCACATGGGTTCGCTCGGGGACCAGCGCGCCGGCGGCGATCACCGCTCCTCGCCCGATCGTCGAGTACGAGAGCAGCAGTGAGCCCATTCCGATCAGGGCGCCATCATGGACGGTCGTCCCATGTACAAGCGCACTATGCCCGATGGTGACGTCATTGCCGACCCGCGTCGGAGCGTCGGTATTGACGTGGACCACCGTGTTGTCCTGCACGCTTGTGCGGTCACCGATCGTGATCGGCGCGATGTCGCCGCGCAACACGGTATGGAACCAGATGCTCGACTGCGACCCAACGCTCACATTCCCGACGAGGACGGCGGTGGGGGCGATGAACGCGTCCTCCGCAATCTCTGGCCAGACGCCGTTCCATGGCAGGATGATCGCGCCCGGGAATCGCTCGCGGAACTGTGCCGCCCGGTCCGTCATGCGTGCACCTGGAGGATCATCGCGTCGCCCTGCCCCCCGCCGGAGCAAATGCCGAGCGCCGCGATGCCTCCGCCGCGCCGACGAAGCTCGTGGATCGCCGTCAGCACCAGGCGCGTGCCGCTTGCCCCAATCGGGTGCCCGAGCGCAACCGCACCGCCGTTGACGTTCAGCTTCTCAGGGTCGATCCCGAGTCGTCGACCGGCGATGATGCTCACGCTGGAGAACGCCTCGTTGATCTCGAAGACATCGATGTCGTCGAGCGTGAGATCGGTCTTCTCCAGCGCCTGCCGGATCGCCATCTCCGGCGTGTACGCCAGGTAGGGCGCATCCCATGCCGCCTGACCGGTGGCGAGGATCGTCGCCAGCGGCGTCGCGCCCTGCTCGGCGGCCCATGCCTCATCAGCCACCACGACCGCCGCGGCACCATCGTTGACCCCAGGAGCATTGCCGGCGGTGACCGTGCCGGTCGGCGAGAACGCTGGTTTCAGCTTCCCGAGCACTTCGAGGCTGGTGTCACGACGCGGCCCCTCGTCGATGTCGACCGTGACGCTGCCCTTACGGCCCGGGACCTCGACCGGGACGATCTCCTCCGCCATACGGCCGTCGTCAATCGCCGCGAGCGCGCGCTGGTGGGAGCGATACGCCCAGGCATCCTGCTCCTCGCGCGAGATCGCCTCCTCCTCCGAGACGTTCCCACCATGAATGCCCATGTGGACGTTCTCGATGGCGCACATCAGTCCGTCGTGCACCATCAGGTCGACGAGCTCGCCGTTCCCCATCCGGTACCCAGTCCGCGCCTTGGGTAACGCGTACGGCGCGTTCGACATGCTCTCCATGCCGCCCGCCAGTACGACCTGCTCTTCGCCCAGGCGAATCTGCATGTCCGCCAGCGCAACCGAACGCATACCGGAGCCGCAGACCCGGTTGATCGTCTCCGCCGTCACCGTGCGATCCAGCCCGAGGCCCAGGCCCACCTGGCGCGCCGGGTTCTGCCCTGTCCCCGCTTGCAGTACCTGGCCCATGATGACGTGCCCGATCGCCTCGCGGTCAATACCGGCACGCTCGACGGCCGCGGTCGCCGCCGTGATGCCAAGCTGCACGGCCGGCAGCGTCGAGAGCCCGCCGCCGAGCTTGCCGAAAGGCGTCCGTGCGCCGCCGAGAATCACTGTCTTGCCCACGCGCATCTCCTCAGGCGCGCCCTTGCGCCATACGAGCATCGCGGGCCCTACATCCGAATGCAGGGCCCGCGATGCTCACTTCCTCACATCTCCCTGTCACGCCGGGGACTAGTCCTCCGACTCGAACCCCGGTGCCGGCGGCTGCGGGTGGCTCAACGACTTGTCTTGCCGGTAGCCGAGCGCGTACTCCGCCTGCAGGATCTGGTGGATCTGCGACGTGCCCTCGTAGATTGTCGAGCCGCGCGCGTTGCGGAGCATGCGCTCGACCGGGTAGTCGTTGGAAAAGCCGTACGAGCCATAGATCTGCACCGCGTCGTCCGCCGCCTTGAGCGCCGCCTCCGTGGCGTACCACTTGGCCAGCGACGTCTCCTTGGTGTTGCGGATGCCACGATTCTTGAGCTCGGCCGCCTTGTAGACGAGCAGCTCGGACGCCTCGAGGCCGGCGACCTGGTTCGCGATCATCTGCTGCACGAGCTGATGCTTGCCGATCGGCACGCCAAAGGTCTGGCGCTCGTTCGCATAGCGGACGCTCGCGTCCAGCGCGGCGCGGGCCAGCCCCATCGCGCCGGCGCCGACGGTGAAGCGGCCCTGGTCGATCGCGCTCATGGCGATCTTGAAGCCCTCGCCCTCCTCGCCGATGCGGTTAGCGGAGGGGACGCGCACGTTGTCGAAGCTCATCTCGCCGGTGTTGCCGGCGCGCACGCCGAGCTTGCCGTGGATGGTGCCGGTCGTGAAACCGTCCATGCCGCGCTCGACCACGAAGGCGGTCAGGCTCTTGTGCTTCTGCGAGCGGTCGAGGCTGGCGAAGACGAGGAAGTTGTCAGCGAGGTCCGAGAGCGAGATCCACATCTTCGAGCCGTTCAGGATGTAGTCGTCGCCATCCTTCGTCGCCGTGGTCTCGATCGCGCCGGCATCAGAGCCAGCGGCCGGCTCGGTCAGTCCGAAGGTGGCGATCTTCTCGCCCTGCGCCTGCGGCACCAGGAAGCGCTGCTTCTGGTCCTCATTGGCCCACTGGAGCAGCGTCAGGCTGTTCAGGCCGACATGCACGCTCAGCACCACACGGAGCGAGGTATCGACGTATTCCATTTCGGAGCAGGCCAGCGCGAGGCTGACGTAGTCGAGGCCAAGTCCACCGTACTGCTCGGGAATCGGGAGCCCAAGAATCCCGGCCTCGCCCATCTTGTCGATGATATCGCGGCTGTAATTCTGCTTGGTGTCCCACTCCCGGATGTGCGGCGCCGCTTCGCGCGCGGCGAACTCGCGCACCATGTCACGGACCTGGATTTGCTCTTCCGTAAGATCGAAATTCATCTCTCACGTACCGCTTTCTGTTGGCCCCCTCGGGGCGATTGTCGCGTCGCCTAGAGTATACCGGCCTTCCCGAAAACTGGCATTGCTTCGGGCGAAACCAGGCGCGGACCGCGAACCAACTCGCCGGATACAACCGCGCGAAGGTCACCGTCGACAACCAGGAGGAGCGCTCCGTCCTCCCGCAGACCGGTCACGCGACCCGTGATCTCCCGGTCACCATCCCGCAGGGTGACCTCCTCGCCGCGCATCGCCAACCGGGCCTCGATACGAGAGAGCGCCGCGTCGACCTCTCCCGCCATGACCGCGCGGTATCTCTCGTCAACCTCCGGGAGCATACGCTCAAGCACGTCGGTCGGGTCGATCTGCTGGCCCGTCTCGGCGCGCAAGCTCGTAGCGCCTTCAGGGAGCTTGCTTACTTCGGTGCGCACGTTCAGCCCGATACCGAGCGCAACCATGGCCCGTCGAGCCTGGATTAGCACCCCGCTGAGTTTGCGGCCGCCGATCAGCACGTCGTTCGGCCATTTGACCTGAGGGTCGAGCCCATACGCGGCGGCGACCGTCTCAACGATGGCGTCAGCCACAAGCAAGGAGAACACGCCGGGTATCGGGCCCGCAGGACGCAGGAGAACGGAGAACAGCAAAGCCGCGCCCGGTGACGCAATCCACGTCCGCCCGGCGCGGCCTCTCCCCGCGCGTTGATATCTGGCGACGACAACGGTTCCCTCGGGCGCGCCGAGCTTGCCAAGCCGGAAGGCCATATCCTGCGTGCTGGTGACCTCATCGAGCCGCAAGATCGGTCGCCCGATCACGATTCCCGCTGCTCGTCGCTGTCGTGGTCGCCGTTCTGGTCGCCGCGCCGTCGACGGTCGCGGCGCTCCTCCCGCTCCTCCTCTTCAGGCTCGGGCAGGCGCGTGATGCGAAGGGCTTTCACCCGGTGCCGTTCGACCTCCAGGATCTCGACGCGAACGCCCTCCGCCTCGAAGGTGTCTCCCTTGACGGCGAGGCGGCCGAGATGCTTGTGGACAAAGCCGCCAAGCGTCCCGAAGTCATCGTCCTCCTCGAACGCGACATCGAGCGCCTCTTCGACGTCCTCGATCGGGAGACGACCATCTGCAACCAGTGCGTCCGCGTTTTCCTTCTCAAACAACGGCTGCTCGGTGTCGTACTCGTCCTGGATCTCGCCGACGATCTCTTCGAGGATGTCCTCGATCGTGATCAGGCCAGCCGTACCGCCGTATTCGTCCGCCACGATCGCCATGTGGATGCGCGTCCGCTTCAACTCCGCGAAGAGCTCAGGCAGCTTCTTCGATTCGGGAACGACGAACGCGGGCCGGATCAGGTCCAGCAACGGGATGCGGATCGTGTTGCCAATCACGAACGGCAGGAGGTCCTTCACGTAAAGCACACCGAGAACGTTGTCGACGGTATCGCGATACACCGGGATGCGGCTATGCCCCGCCTTGGTGATGGTGTCGATCAGCACCTGGGCCGAAACGCGACGATCGAGAGCAATGATGTCCAGACGCGGCACCATGATGTCACGGACGGTCATATCCTCGAGGCTGAGGATGCCGTCGATCATCTGCCGCTCGACCTCGCCGATCACGCCGTCGTCGTGCCCGTTTCGGTGAATCTGGAGCTCGTCTTCGGTGCCGACCGTGTGATCAACCGCGCCCTCGCCCGGGATGATCACGCGGAAGAGCGCAGCAAGTTGCTCAACCAGCCAGTTCACCGGCCGGAGCGCCGCCGAGGTCATCCGCCCGATGCCATAGATGCGATCGAGCGTCTCCTCCGACGTTGTCTTGTCGACGATGGCGCGGGGTAGTGCCAGACCAAAGACAAGGTACACAAACGCGGTCATCACGATCGCCGGAAAGCCGAATTCGGTATCCGTGAAGACATCGAACAGCGCGACCACCTGCCCGCCGGCGATCACCGCCAGGAGCAGCTGCAGGAACAACATCGAGGAGGCGATCGCGCGCCGCATGTTGACGATTGAGGATGTCGTGCGGCGATGGCGGCCGGACGCCGGTGTGTCCGGGATCAATCGCTGGTTCGTTGCCTGACCGACATGGGTCAGGACGACGCTCACGAGTGTGAGCAAGGCCACAGCGATCAACGCGAAGAGCAAATGTTGCCAGTCGTCGGCGTCCAAGAAGGTCGTCCCCGGTCATGGCGGGCTCGAAAAAGCGTCCCGCCGATGACAGTACAAAGCGTGCAAAACGATGGTCGCGATGCGCACCACCAGCGTATCAGGTGAAGAGGGCGCTCACGGAGAGGCCCTTGTGGGTCCGCATGATGGCCTCAGCCAACAGATGGCGCGACGCTGACCACGCGGACTCGTCCCAACGCCATCCTTCGGAAGCGGGATGGTGTCCGTCACGATCACCTCCTCGATCGGCGAGTCGTCGATCTGCCTCAGGGCGTCGCCCGCGAAAATCCCGTGCGTTGCCGCGACGAGAATGCGCTCGGCGCCGCGCTCGGTGAGCATGTTCGCCGCCTCGATCAGCGTCCCGCCGGTCGAGATCATGTCGTCGACGATGACCGCCGTCTTCCCTTCGACGTCGCCAACCATCTCCAGCGTCTCCGTCGTGTCGGCGGAGGGATGCTGCTTGGAGATGATGGCCAGGGAGCCCTTGGCGCGCGTGCGGAAGTCCTGCGCGCGACCGACGCCACCGGCATCGGGGCTCACCACCACGATGTCGCCACCAACCTGGTGCCGGAACGCCCGCGCCAGCAACGGCGCTGCGCGGAGGTGGTCCACCGGGATGTCGAAGAATCCCTCGATGGCTGGCGAGTGCAGGTCAACGGCGAGCACCCGGGTCGCGCCGGCGGTGGTCAGCAGATTCGCGACGAGCTTGGCGGAGATCGGCTCGCGTCCCGACGTCTTCTTCTCCTGCCGGGCATAGCCGTAGTACGGGATCACCGCGGTGATGCGCGATGCCGACGCCCGGCGAAGGGCGTCGATCATCAGGAGCAGCTCCATCAGGTGATGGTTGACCGGATTGCTGGTGGGCTGGACGACAAAGACGTCCGAACCGCGCACGTTCTCCTCGAGCTTCACGCGCGTTTCGTCGTTGCGCCATTGCCCGACGATCGCCCGCCCGAGGTCCACCTCCAGCGCATCGCAGATGTCCTGCGCCAGCGCCGGATGCGCGGTCCCGGTGAAGATCTGCAGCCGCCCGTCCATGTGTCCTATCCCTCCGCCTCTGGCGCCTGATCAGCCATGTCAGCCGCTCGGAGTCCGCTTGCGTGAGGCGATCGGGCGAGCCGGGATGCCGACCACGGTCGTCCCGGGCGCGACATCCTTCGTCACCACGCTACCGGCCCCGGTCCGCGCGCCCTCGGCCACCGTCACGGGCGCGACGAGGATCGTGTCCGAACCGACGAACGCGCCGTCACCGATTGTCGTCGGGTTCTTCTTCTCGCCATCATAGTTGGCGGTGATGGTCCCGGCGCCGATGTTGACCCCGTGACCGACCGTCGCGTCGCCGAGGTAGGAGAAATGGCCACTCTTGGCGTCCCGCCCCATCGACGTGTTCTTTAGCTCCGCGAAGTTGCCGATATGCACGCCTTCGCCGATGACGGATCCACCACGAATGTGGGCGTATGGGCCGGCGTCGGAACCGGCTTCCATGCGGGAATACTCGATTGTCGACGAGCGGATCGTGACGTGGTCGCCAATCTCGGCATGGTCGAGCACAGTGTGCGGGCCGATCCGGCAGCCCGCACCGATGCGTGTCGCACCGAGCAGGATCGTGCCGGGAAGGAGGACGGTGTCGTGTCCGATCTCGACGTCCTCATCGATAAAGATCGTCTCCGGGCCGACCATGGTCACGCCAGCCAGCATGTGCCGGCGCCGCACTTGCTCGCGCACGATGGCGTCCGCCTCGGCCTGCTGGACGCGGTTGTTCACGCCCAGGGATACCTCCATCGGCGCCTCAACGGTGGCAATTGGCCACGGCTCGCCGGACTGATGCTCGCTCGCGGCCATCGCCACGAGATCGGTCAGCAGGTACTCGCCTGTTACCGGGTCGAGCGGCAACCGACCAAGCGCCTCGCGAGCCCAGGCCGCTTCGAGGACCATGATCCCGCTATTGATCTCGACCCGTCCCTCACGGGTCGCCGGGTCGTCGTTCTTGGCTTCGACAATGCCGGTGACATTCCGCTCGCCGTTGCGGGTGATGCGCCCGTAGGTCTGCGCGTCGTCCAGCACGCACGTCAGGATGGTGAGGCGGGCACCAGTGTCTACCGCGTGTTCCTGCAGATCGCGCACCATGTCGCCTGTCAGCAGCGGATTGTCTCCAAGTAAAGAAACGAGGTAGTCCACATCCAGCGCGGCATCGAGCGCGGTGCGGACGGCATCGGCGGTTCCGCGTGGAGGATCCTGCACAACGGTCTCGAACTCCCCCTCCATCCCGAGCATAGCGGGAAGTTCGACCATCCCGGGGCTGACCACGGCCAGCAGGCGCTCCGGGTTCACGGCCAGCCCGGCCCGGATGATCCGCTGCACAAGCGGCACGCCCCCTACCGGGTGGACGTGCTTCGGGCTACGTGACTTCATCCGCGTGCCGTGACCGGCGGCAAGCACGGCAACGGCGACGCGGCTCGCGTCACGCGGGGATCGGGATTGCGCTCTCACTGTGGGGGTCATCGCTTCCATCTGCGCGATGCAGCGGGGGGCATCGCCTGCGAATCGGCTGGCGGACCAGGATTCGAACCTGGAACAAAGGCTCCAAAGGCCCTTGTGATACCATTTCACCATCCGCCAATGCGGCCATGGCAAGTCTACCGGGAAACGGGGAATGCTGCCAAATTTCGGCCCGCTACGGCGCGTTTCCGCCCGGCCATCGCCTCGCCCAATCCGCCGCGGCGGCTGGGTCCGCACGAGGGTCACGTCGCACCATGGTCCAGCCACACACCGCATCATCCGCAGACGAGCAGACGCCCGCGGAGGTGCCGGCCGGCAGCGCCCTTCGCGTGTGCGTCGCCATGTTTCGTTGGACCGGCAACATCCTCGAGACCGCAACGGGCCCCAATGGCCACATCCCATGGGCCATCCCGCACGCGGACGAACCACTGAATCGCACCGCCGAACGCATCATCCATGAATGGGCCGGTGTCGATGCCCAGTACGTCGAGCAGCTCTACACCTTCAGCCGCTCTCAGGGCACCCAGCGCGAGATCGTGATCAGCTACCTGGGGCTTTTCTCACCAGAGACATTCCGCAGAGAAGGCGGCGCCGCCCTCACCTGGACACCGGCCACGGATACGGTTGGCGTCGATGAGATCGAGCGCATGGTGCTGGAATACGCGCTCGTGCGGCTGCGCGCGAAGCTCGGTTACACGAACATTGCATTTCACCTGGTGCCATCGACGTTCACGATCTCCGAGCTGCAGCATGTCTACGAGTCGATCCTCGGGCAGCCGATGGACAAGCGGAATTTCCGCCGCCGCATGATCGCGAGCGGTATCCTGACGCAGACCGACGAGACCCGTCGGGAGGGAAGTCACCGCCCGGCCATGCTCTACCGATTCTCCGAACAGGACGATCACACGTCCTACCTCACCCCACCGGGACACGCGGCATCGTGACCGCCTTGCGCCCGCAGGAGCCACCCCGCATGACGCACCGACTTGGCCTCGTCGCCGCTGAAAGCAAGCGCGAGGCACAGCAGCTCATCGACGACATCACCACCTGGCTGAAGTCGCGAAGCATCACCGTTGTCCCGGAGGAAGCGATCGGGGCAAGCGATCCGCCGGTCGACGCGATCATCGTCCTCGGCGGCGACGGGCTGATGATGCGGATGGGCAATTCCTTCCCGGATGTGCCCCTGATCGGCATCAACTTCGGGAAGGTCGGCTTCCTCGCCCTGGTGGAGCAGCGCGACTGGCAACGGGCCCTTGAGATGTTTCTCGCCGGCGAATACGAGCTGGACGAGAGCTCGACGCTGGACGCAACGCTCATACGAGGCGACAAGGAGCAGCCGCAGGGCTGGGCCATCAATGACGTCGTCATCCGGGGCGGGAACCGCATGATCGAGGTGGAGGTTTATATCGACGGCCACTTCGTGAACCAGTATCCCAGCGACGGCCTGATCGTCTCGACTCCGCGCGGGTCGACGGCCTATTGCATGGCGGCTGGTGGGCCGATCCTGACGCCCGGTGTGCGCGGGTTCGCGGTCGTACCGATCTCGTCCCACTCCCCGATCCGCACCCCGATGATCGCCTCCGAGGACGCCGAGATCGAGCTTGTCACCACAAACGCCCACCCCGCCTCGCTCATCCTCGACGGGCAGGAGATGATTCGCCTTCGTCAGCATGACGTGGTGAAGGTCACGCGCGGCCAGCACAAGTTCCGGCTGGTGAAGGTGCCGTTCACGAGCTTCTACCAGGCGATCCGCGAGAAGTTCAACTTCCAGGTACGACCAAACGCCGTGCCCACGCGCATGGCACGCCCTGGCCACGAGCTGCTTGAGCCGGAGCAGTAAGAGCGCCGGCTCACGTGCGTGACGGAATCGATACATGCCCCGGCCTTCGTGGCCGGGGCTGACGTTCCCTGCTAGTCGCGGGTGCCGGGCAACCGGAATCGTGACGGGATCGAGACGGATTCGCCCTCGGCGGCGGATGCGTCCGATGCCGAAAGGTCGGTCGCATCCGGACCAACCGGAACCGTCCCGACGCGCGTCGTCTGCCCATCCGGGCGGGCTTTGATGGTCACCGTTTCTTGCGTCGCGCCCGGTCGAGCGTGGGCGGCCGCCGGACTCAGGACGTCCCGATCGATCGCGGTCGCGGCCGGCAGCGAGAGCGAGCCATTGCGCGCATGCTCGGCGCGGAGGCGCTTCTCGATCTTGGCCGGGTCGATCCAGCCGTCAATCCCTTCGAGCTCGTCGGCCTCCTCGTGCCGGTGTTCGTGCGCCTCCTGCTCCTCGCCGCAGTACGGGCAGATGTCCCAGCGCAGGTCAACCAGCTTGCCGCAGTTGTGGCACGGCTCCTTCAGTTGCGTGTTGCAGTGTGGGCAGAGCTGCCAGTCGTCATGCACGAAGTGGTTGCAGGTCGGGCAGAGCGGGAGCTCCTGCAAGTCCTGCAGCAGGTACTCCTCCTCCAGCGAGCGCTGGTAGGCCTCGTCGAGCGTCTCCTTCGGGCGCAGAATCATGTACAGCAATACGCCCGGGATCCAGAAGAAGACCGATAACAGCGTCGAGAATACCTGCGTGACGACGTTCTTGCTCCGCGACTCAATATCGCGGAAGGTCCAGACAATCAGGACGAACCACGTCGCGACGAGGTACGCACCGCCCAGGGCCAGGAGGATCTGGAGTGCCCTGGCGACAATCGATTCGAGTTCCAAACAATGGCTCCTTTGGCGGGAACAGGGCGCGGCTCGGGGTCGCTAGACGCCCAACCGCTCATACCGGCTCACCGGCACCACGAAGACGTTCGCGCCTCCGACGGTGACCTCGAGCGGGTTGCCGGCATAGACGTCCCCCGCGCCGGCGATCGGCATCAGGGGATTCACGAAGCGGCGCCGGGAGTGGGCGTTCTTGTCGATCAGGTCGCAGACCGCCGACACCTGCGCATCGTCGACGCCGATCAGCAGGGTCACGTTGCTCTCGCGGAGAAAGCCCCCGGCGCTGTTGATCTGCGTGGCGCGAAAACCACGTTCGGTCAGCGCATCGAGCAGGCGATCCGCGTCGGTACCCTGGACGACGGCGAAGATAAGCTTCATCGGGAAACGACCTTTGGTGTCGTGCTAGACGGCGTTGCGTCTCACCAGCGCCTGGCCCGTGAGAACGCGTGATTCTACTTCAGTGTGCACCTTCCGGGCCACTGATGCCACGTCGTCACGCCCGTCCACCACGCTCCAGCCGTCCGGATCGGCCGCCGCCATCGCCAGGAACGCCTGGCGCACGCGCTCGTGAAATGCGTCCGGCGCGAGGTCGATGCGGTTCACGCTCCCCTCCTCCGCGTGACGCCGCCGCAGACCGATCTCGATTGGCACGTCGAGCAGGATACGCAGGTCCGGGATCAGTCCACCCGTCGCGTACTCCTGAATGGGCCGGAGGGTGTCAATCGGGAGCCCGTGTCCGCCGCCTTGGTAGGCGTAGGTCGAGTCCACATACCGGTCGCTGACGACGGCCACCCCGGCGTCGAGCGCCGGGATGATCTTCTCGCGGACGTGCTGCGCCCGGCCGGCGGCAAGGAGGAGCACTTCCGTTTCCGGCAACAGGTGCAGGTCCTCGGCATGGAGCAGGATGCGCCGGACCTCGTCGCCGAGCGCCGTTCCGCCTGGCTCGCGTGTCAGGAGCACTTTCCAGCCGCGCTCCTCAAGGAAGGTCCCGAGGAGACGCGCCTGAATCGACTTGCCGGCCCCTTCCGGTCCTTCCAGCGTGATGAACGGAGCTCGCCGCATCTACTGGATACCTGGACGGTATATCTCGACGTGCCGGAACGGATCGCGTCCACGGCTGCGAGACTGGAGGTTGTAGCGCTCCGCCATCTCATGTTGCAGGCGGCGAATCGGCGGCGACTGTGGCCGGAGCGCCGTCGCCGGCGCGCCCTGCATGATCGCGGCGATGGCGTCCTCCGCTTCCGAGAGCGCGAGCGTCACATCGTTCATGCGGCGCTCGCGCCGACTCAACGCGGGTTCGCCTTCCTCCCGCTCATCATCGGTCGCCTGCTCCTCTTCCGCTTGCGGGAATAGCGAGCGCAGGACGTTCTCCATCTGCGTGTTCGTGTTCGAGCGCAGGACGTAGACCGGCATCCCGCGCTGCTCGGCATCGCGGACCGGCTGCGCCTTCTGGCGGTAGGTGTTCTTCAACGTCAGCACGATGTCCGCGTCACGCTCGTTGCGGACGATCATCGCCGGCACCTTCATCTGCTGGATCGACTGATCCAGCCTGTTCCGACTCACACCGTACGGATAGATGCGGAGCGGTTTCTCGTCGGTTCCGCGGCCCTTCGCGAAGGCCGCGATCGTCGGCGCGACCGGCCGTGCATCCTCCAGGGCAGGCTCCTGCGGCACGGTGACCCGCGGGGCCCGGCGCGTGATTCGCAGCGGCTGTGGAGCGTCCGGCCGGCTGGACGGCATCGTCCTCGTCTCGCTCACCATCTCATCGAAGGTCATCGCCGCGCGCTGGTTGCCGTTCGCGCGCTCGGCGGGCGCAGCATGACGGTCGTTGCCTCGCGACGGCTCGCGACGCGGCGCCGACGGATCGCGCCGAACGTCGTCCGACGAGCTCGTGACGATCTTGCCATCCGGTGTGCGCGTACGATGCTCAGACCGCACCGGCGCGCCACGCAGCAGTGCGTCGACCGTCGCCGAGACGTCGCGATGCACGATAACTTCATCGCGGTCGACGATCTCGACCATGACACCAAACGTTGGCGGTGCCTTGCGCTCGAGGATCGACTTCTGGGTGCCGCGCCGCTTGGCTTCCTCGTCGGAAAGCGTCACGGACTGGATACCGCCGATGAGGTCCGACAGCGTCGGGTTGAGCATCAGGTTCTCGAGCGTGTTGCCGTGGGCGGTGCCGATCAGCTGCACGCCGCGCTCGGCGATCGTGCGGGCCGCCATGGCCTCCAGCTCGGTGCCGATCTCGTCGATCACCACGACCTGCGGCATGTGGTTCTCGACGGCCTCGATCATCACGGCGTGCTGGTCGGTCGGCGTCGGCACCTGCATGCGTCGCGCGCGACCGATTGCCGGATGCGGGATATCGCCGTCACCGGCGATCTCATTGCTGGTGTCGACAACGACCACGCGCTTGCGCAACTCGTCGGCCAGCACGCGTGCCGTCTCGCGCAGGAGCGTCGTTTTGCCGACCCCCGGCCGCCCGAGGATCAGCACGCTCTCGCCCGACTCGATCAGGTCGCTGATGATCGCGATTGTTCCATAGACAGCACGGCCGATCCGGCAGGTCAGGCCGACGATCTCGCCGGCGCGGTTGCGGATGGCGGAGATACGATGCAGGGTACGCTCGATGCCGGCGCGGTTGTCAGCACCGAACTGCCCGATCCGGTCGGCGACATGCGCCAGGTCGGAGCGGGTCACATCGTAATCCCCGAGCAGGATCTCATCGTGCTGGAACCGCGCTTCCGGCGGCCGCCCGAGATCGAGAACAATCTCGATCAACTGGCCCAGCTCGTCGCGCTTGCGGAGTTGGAGAATACGCCGGGAGATGGGCTCTGGCAGGACGTCGAGCAATTCGCGGATGTCGTCAGCCACTTCGTGTTCGGCGTCGGCGGTGATGAGTTCAGTGTTCGATGCAGGTGGCAAACTGCTCAAGGTGCGCTCCACTCTCTGGTGTACCGGGCGCCCTAGTGGGAATCGCTCGGCACGCGCGTGGGGACGGATTGCGCCACCGGATGCTTGACGGCGTGTTCGGGCGCGGGGTCCGGCTGCCTGCCCCGCTGGAAAAAGGTCGGTACGTGTCGCGTCGCCGGGTCCGGGACCGACTCGCGGTCGAAGACCTCCGATGCCACCACCGACGACCGCACGGACGCGGTGGTATAGCGGACGCTGAGTTCCTGCTCGACCTGGGGCACCAACCCAAACGATTGGAGCAGGGCGATCTCCTCCTGCTGATATGCCCGCACGCTCACATAGATGCGCCGCGACGTCCTCGATGACAATGTTCGGAAGACCTGTGCCAGCAAATCCGGCAGCAAATCCCGCCATTCCGGCGCGATCATGAAGTCGATGACATGCGCGTCACCATGGGTCACCGCCCGGGCATACGCGATGGCGACGAAATCCCTGGTGATGATCCAGGCCTGCCCATCGTGTCCGCGGTCCCGGTGGATGGTGCCAACGTCCCAGTTGTGACTGGTAAACGCCTCGGCGTACTGCACATCCCGTGGGGTCGTATGGATATAGAGTTGATGGACTGCCCAGACATCCGCTTGCTCCAGTGTACGTACACTATTGCCGCCTGGCAAGACCGGGATACTGCCAGAGGCGAGAATCGTCTGTCGCCCATAGGACGCAAAGCCCATGGCACGGAGCGTCGGCCGCACTGGCGACTCAACGTCGACCTTCGCGTAGAGACGCTTGACCCCATGGAACCCGGCGTCCTGAATGGCGTGCTGGACGAGCCCGATGACGATCGGGTCATCGTCGTAGACGCCGGCATTGGTATGGAGGCACGTCGCCATCCATCGCCTGTCCGGACCCACGGCGCGGAACATGGCCACGCCCAGCAATCGATGCTCGTCCGCCGTGCTGGCCACGAACACCGGATGCTCATCACGCGTGAGCGGGAAGATCCCGCGCAACACGGTGCGTACGGGCGAGATCTCGGTTTCTGGCGTTTCCGGGAAATTGAGCTCGTAGCGGTGGCCGAAACGCGGCAGGACGATGAGGTCGCTCGCGCGGGCACGACGAACTTCCACGGGGACCGCAGGGCCATCACCCGCCGCACGGACGTTCTGGCCGCGGGCGCTCACCGGGGAGACCTCAATGTCGGGTTCGTCCGCGCCCTGCCTCGGCTGGCTCCGAAACGAGGATGGGAAGCGGATCACGCCGCCTGGTTCGCGGCGATGCAAGGTAGCCATTGATGCGATTCTAGCGATGTCGCCGGGAAGTCTCAACTCGTGCCGCTACAGGACACGGCGGCCCGAGAGCGCCCGACCGAGCGTCATCTCGTCGGCGTACTCCAGGTCGCCCCCAACCGGCAGACCGCTTGCCGGACGCGAGACATTGGTGCCAAGTGGCGTGAGCACGCGGTGGAGGTAGGTCGCCGTGGCCTCGCCGGGCAGGTCCAGGTTCGTGAAGACGATCACCTCATCCGGCGAATCTTTCTCCACGCGGCTGATCAGCTCCCGGATGCGGAGCTTGTCCGGACCAATGCCGTCGACCGGGGAAATCGCGCCATGCAGCACGTGATACCGGCCACGGTACTCACCGGTACGCTCGATTGCAACGACGTCCAGGGGGTCTTCGACCACGCAGATCGTGTTTTCACGGCGCGGATCCGAGCAAATCTCGCACGGATCCTGCTCGGTGACGTTGAAACAGACCGAGCAGAGCCGGATGCGCTCCTTGACCTCCAGGATCGCCTCGGCCAAGGCGGCCGCCTCGTCACGCGATGTCTTCAACAAATGGAATGCGAGACGTGAGGCCGTTTTCGGCCCAATCCCGGGCAATTTCGAGAGTTCGTCGATGAGTTGGGAGACCGGCTGGGCGGTGCCCGAGCCGTAGCGGGATGACACGATGTGAAGCCTCCATGGGAATTCCAGGCGCAAGCCTGTAGACGTGGAGTGTATCACTCATTATCCTGAGACTGGGTCCCTATCTTTCCGGGTGGTAACGTGCCATTACGCGCGGGACTGTCGATCGTATTTGACGCAGTACCGTGACAAATTGCCGTGCCGTAATGATACACTCGTACTGTTATCACTTGGGGTCTGTATCAGTATGCCCGACTCGTCCTGGCATAAGGGGTTGACTGCACATCGGGCCGGAGGTAGCCATGCAGTTCACAGACAAGACATTGACCTGCCGAGAGTGCCATAAGCCGTTCCTTTGGACCGCGGGGGAGCAGCAGTTTTTCAAGGAACGAGGCCTCATCAACATCCCGGCTCGGTGCGTCGAATGCCGCTCGAACCGCAAGGAAAAGATGGGTCTCCAGCGCTCGACCGTTACGGAGGTCACATGCGCGGAGTGTGGACAGACGACCACGGTCCCGTTCGTTCCCCGCAACGGCAAGCCGATCTACTGCTCCACCTGTCTCGCCACGGCGCGAGAGAAGGAAGAAGCAGAAAAAGCGGCCGCAATCGAGGCCGGTAGCTAGCTCACAACGCATGTACCCCCGCTCGATTAACGAGCGGGGGTACTTCGTTTTGCACGGGTTTCGACGAGAGAGGTGCGCTCAGTCCAGGTCGGGCTCGTCGAACTTGGCGAGCACAGGCCGTCCCTTGGCGCCGTCCGCCGGGCCAATGATGCCGTCCTCTTCCATCTGCTCGATGATCCGGGCGGCCCGATTGTAGCCAATCCGCAGTCGCCGCTGGAGCATCGAAGCGGATGCCGTGCCCTGCGAGCGCACGATGTCGAGCGCCTGCTGCATGTACGGCTCCTCCTCGTCTTCCCAGCCGCCGCCGCTTCCGCCCGCGTCGGACGACTGCTTCGAACTCGGCAGATCGAGCCACTCCGATGCATATTGCGGCACCGGCGACACCGCGAGCCAATGATCGACGATGGCCTTCACCTCCTCATCGATGAACGCGCCCTGGATACGTGTCGGCTTTGCTTCGTCCGGAGGCAGGTAGAGCATATCACCACGCCCCAGCAGCCGCTCGGCACCCGGCATGTCCAGCACCACCCGGCTATCGATCATCGACGACACTGCGAACGCGATACGGGCTGGCACATTCGCCTTGATCAGGCCGGTCAGCACGTTCACTGACGGTCGCTGCGTCGCGATGATGAGGTGGATACCGGTCGCGCGGGCCATCTGGGTCAGGCGCGCGAGCAAGGTCTCGACCTCGTCCGGCGTCGTCATCATCAAGTCGGCGAGCTCGTCGATGATCACGACGAGGTACGGCAGCTTCTCCGCCTCAGGGTCGTCGGCGATATGTGACATGTACCCGGCGAGGTTCCGGACGCCCACGCTCTTGAAGAGCTCGTAGCGGCGGTTCATCTCGCGCAGCACCATGCGCAGTGCGCTGACAACCTTGTCCATCTCGGTCACGACCGGGCATTGCAGGTGCGGCACGCCATTGTAACCGACCAGCTCGACCATCTTCGGATCGATCATCAGCAGGCGAAGCTCGTCCGGCTGCTTCACGCTAATCAGGGTCGAGATGATCGCGTTGATGCAGACGCTCTTGCCGGAGCCGGTCGCGCCGGCGATCAGCAGGTGAGGCATACGTGTCAGGTCGCCGACGATGTAGCGGCCGTTGACGTCGCGTCCAAGTGGCAGCGGCAGCTTCGCCTTGCTCTTGGTGAACGCCGGCGACTCCAGGACCTCCCGCAGGCCGACCGTGGCGATCGTCGGGTTCGGAATCTCGATACCGACGCGCGCCATACCCGGGATTGGCGCCTCGACGCGGATGCTCTGCGCGGCGAGGGCGAGAGCCAGATCGTTCTGCAGCTCCGTGATGCGACGCACCTTGACGCCGTTGCCCGGCTCGAGCGCGAACTGGGTCACGGCCGGGCCCGGGTTGATCTCCCGAACCGTCGCGTCGACCTTGAAGCTCTTCAGCGTGTCCTGGATCACACCGGCCTTGTCTTCCAGCATCGAAGGGTCCGGCGTTACCTGCTCGTAATACGGCAGCTGGTGCAGGTCCGGCAGTGGCATCGGGATTGGCAGGTCGGACTGGACCGCATTTTCCATCGGCACCGCCGGTGTGCTGGCGACCATGGCGGTGTCCTTGACCGGACCCATCGAGGGGCGGTCCGGCAAGTTGATCACCGGCGGCTGATACACGCGTTCCTGCTCGACCACCTCCGGCGTCATCGCCTTCGTGCTCTTCGCGGACGCCTTCCGCGTCTCGCGCGGTATCGGCGTCGCTCGCGTCGCCGGCTGGGGAGCAGCGACACTGGCCGGCTGAACGCGTGGTTTTGGCGCGCGCTTCGGCAGCAAGCGCCGGATGTCCTTCTCCAGCGTCTGGATGTCGGTATCGGCGATCAGGAAGACGGCAACCACGCCGAACGCGAAAAAGACGAGGCCGGAGGCAACCTGCCCGAGCAGCCCACGGCCGATATCGCCCGTGACATCACCGACGTTGCCGCCGCGCTCACCGAACGAAAGCAATGCGACCACCGCGACCGTGAACAGCAGGCCGCCGATGTAATGGCGGAACAGCAGGATCGGCCCATCGTCTTTCGCGAAAGCCCGCACGGCGGTCAACGCGGCGAAGACAGGCACCAGAAAGGCACCGTCTCCGAAGGTGCCCCGCAGCACGGTGCCCCACCAGGCGATGAACGCGCCATCAGCGGAGCCGCGGCCAAGTGACCATGACGAGAGCAATGCGACGAGCACCAGTACGACGCCGAGCACTTCGCGCTTCAGGCGATCGGAGATCTCAATCTCCGGGACCATGCCCTGCACGAACTCGCGCCCCCGCAGCACCCACAAGGAGAGCCCGGTCGCCTGCGGCTTGCGCCCCTTGCGACGGGTCGTCTTCTTCCTGTTCGAGCCCGAGGCACGGGTTTGTGTCGCCATTCGCCCTCTACTCCATCCCACCAATCGTGCGTTTTCCGCTCCGCGACCTGTAACGGGTGCGCCAAGCGGCCGGGTCTGGGCCCGACTGTACGTACATTGTATGCCATGGAGTCAAAATGGTCGAGGGCTACGACTGGCTAGCGTTCCGAGTTCATCACGAGGGGCAGGATCACCGGACGGCGTCGGGTCTTCCCGAAGATGTAGCGGCTCGCCGCCTCACGTACGGCCCGCTCGGCGGCACCCGCGTCTCCATCTCGCAGCACGCGCTCCAGCGCCGTGGTGACAGCTTCCACGACGCCGTGGAGCAAGTCGGGATCGACCTCGATAACGGAGAAGCCGCTCGTCTGCACGTCTGGCCCGGCCACGATCTCGCCGTTGGCCTCATCGATCGTCACCGCAACGCCGATCACGCCGTCGTCGGCCATCGTCTGGCGGTCACGCAGCACGCCGGCGTCGCCTCGCCCGATCACGACGCCCTCGACGAAGACGGTCTGGACATCGACCTGACCGGTGACGCCCATCCCCTGCTCATCGAGCGTCACCACGTCGCCCAGCTCGACGAGCGTGATGTGGTCACGTGGAACGCCACTCTCGACCGCCAGGTCGGCATAGAGCACCAAATGGCGCGGCTCGCCGTGCGTCGGGATGACGTATTCCGGCCGCAACAGCTCCAGCATCTCGCGCAACTCCTCCCGACCGGCATGCCCTGAGACGTGAACGCGAGCGATGTTGGAGTAGATCACCTCCGCGCCGGAGCGGAAAAGCTGGTCGATGATGCGGTAGACGGACGTCTCGTTGCCTGGAATCGGCGTGGCGGACACGATGACCGTGTCACCCTCCCCGACCGTGATCCGGTTGTGATCGCGATTCGCGATGCGGCTGAGGACGGCCATTGGCTCGCCCTGGCTGCCGGTCACGATGTAGACGATCTCCCGGTCCGGCATGGATTCCGCTTGCCGGGCGCTGATGAGCACATCGTCAGGGTCGTGCAGATAGCCCAGCTCCGTCGCGACGCGGACATTGTTCTCCAGGCTGCGCCCGAGGGTCGCGACCTTGCGCCCGTTCGCCGCGGCCACATCGATCACCTGCTGGATGCGGGCGATCAGCGACGCGAAGGTGGCGACGATGATTCGTCCTGGCGCCTGCGCGAACAGCTCCTCATATGTCTCGCCGACGACGCGCTCCGAGGGCGTGCGCCCCTCGCGCTCGACACCGACAGTGTCCGAGATCAACAGGCGTACGCCTCTGTCGCCGAACGCGCGCAGCGTCTTGACGTCGGTCGGGCGGTTGTCGATAGGCGTCGGGTCGAATTTGTAGTCGCCGGTGATGACCACCAGCCCGGCCGGTGTCTGCACGCCGAACCCGACCGCATCCGGGATGCTGTGCGTGACGCGGAACGGCTCGACGGTGAACGCGCCGGCGCGAATCGTCGGATGCGTATCCGGATCGAAGACCTCGATCTCCACCCGGTCGGCCAGGCGCTTCTCGCGCATCTTCGAGGTAATGAGACCGGCGGTGAGCTTCGTCGCGTGGATGGGGACCGGGATGTCCTCCCACAGCCACGGGAGGGCACCAATATGGTCTTCGTGACCGTGAGTGATGAAGATGCCGCGAATCTTCTCCCGCTTGCCACGCAGGTAGCCGATATCCGGCAGCAAGAGGTCGATTCCCGGATGGTTCTCCTCGGGAAAGCCGAGGCCGCAGTCGACGACGATGATGTCATCGTCGCTCTCCAGCACCATCAGGTTCTTGCCGACCTCGGCGATACCGCCCAGGAAGATCACGCGCAGCGAGTCATTCACGCCTGTTATCGATCCCGTCACGAAAGGTCCCGTCAGGGCCGCTAGAAGAGCGAACCCTGGCTGACGTTGTCCTGCTTCTGCTTCTCGCTCTCACGGATGCGATCCCGCTCGGCCAGGAGGCGCGGCAGTTTCTGGAAATCCGCTTCGATCTCCGGTCGCAGCGAGCCGTTGTGGAGGGCAGCGGCGGGGTGATACATCGGGACGATGTAGCGCCCCCCGACCTCCTTCGCCTGGCCATGGATCTTGGTGATCTTCTCTCCAGGGAAGTACTTCGCCATCGAGAAGCGACCGAGCGTCACGATCACGTCAGGATCGATCGCCTCGATCTGCTTCTCCAGCCAGACGGAGCAGGCCATGATTTCGTCCGGCAGGGGATCGCGGTTGCCCGGCGGGCGATGCTTCACCACATTGGTGATGAACACGTCCTGGCGCTCGATACCGGCGGAAGCCAGGAGCTCGGTGAGGAACTTGCCCGAGTTGCCGACGAACGGCTTGCCCTGCTTGTCCTCGTGCCACCCCGGCGCTTCGCCGATCAGCATGATCCGGGCGTTCGGCGTTCCCCTCTCCCGGCACGGCGTTCTCGGCAGAGCGGAAAAGCTCGCACCGGGTGCAGGCAGCGATCTCCTCGCGAAGCCCGGCGAGCTGCTTCTCTGCGGATGTATCGGTCACCATGATCCCCCTTCCGGCTCAATATCGGCTTCGAGTATACGCGGCCACGCACGCAGAAACCGGACCGCGAAAGAGGCCGGGCGCTATGCCCGGCCTCTTTCTAAACGCGTGCGTGCTGACGACGGTCCGCTAGGGGCTCACCGTCTCGACGATGGCCTGCGTCCGGCCCTGGCCGT
>CAVUJM010000017.1:0-6783 GCA_963741795.1 uncultured Chloroflexia bacterium | reverse complement strand
CCCCGCACGCAATCGGCGCTGCTGGAGGCGATGGAGGAGCGGCAGGTCTCGGTGGAGCGGCACGTGGTGCGGCTGCCGCGGCCGTTCTTCGTGATCGCGACGCAGAACCCGGTGGAGCTGGAGGGTACCTTCCCGCTGCCGGAAGCCCAGCTCGACCGCTTCCTGATGCGGCTCTCGATCGGGTACCCGGAGCTAGAGGAGGAGCGGGCGATGCTCCGTCGATTCCGGACGGACGCGCCGCTGGAGCGGGTGCAGCAGGTGGTCTCCACGGATGAGATGACCGCCCTGATCGCCGCCGTACGCGAGGTGCACGTCAGCGAGGCGGTGGAGGACTACCTGCTTTCCATTATCCGGGCCAGCCGCGAGCACCACACGCTGGAGGTCGGGGCGAGCCCGCGCGCGGCGCTGGCGCTGGTGCGGGCGTCGCAGGCCTATGCGGCGGTGAACGGGCGCGAGTTCGTGATGCCGGACGACGTGCGGGAGATGAGCGGTCCGGTGCTGGCGCATCGCGTGATGCCGACGGCGGAGGCGGAGCTGCTCGGGAAGTCGGCGCAGGAGCTGGTCGCGGAGATCGTGGCGAGCGTGCCGGTGCCGGTGGAGAGCGGAAACGTTGTCTAGACCCGTGGGAATGCCGGCCACGCAGGTCCCGGAGGAGGCGCCGTCGTGGCCGCGACGGCTGCACGCCTGGTGGGAAGACCGGGACGCCGATATCAACATCCGGATGTGGCTCGGCGTGGCCGGCGGTCTCCTCGCGCTTGGCGCATTGATGCGGGAGCCGATCCTGGCGCTGCTGGCGCTGGCGATCGGGGTGATCGGGCTCGTCCTGCGGCTATGGTGGGACCACGCGCTGGACAAGGTGACCTACACGCGGCACTACTCCTCGCGCCGGGCCTTCCAGGGCGACACGGTGACCTTCGAGCTGACGGCGGAGAACGCCAAGCCCCTGCCGATCAGCCGACTGGAGGTGGCCGAGGAGGTCGGGCCGCGCGTAAGCATTCCCGGGCACGACCTTGTGCCGACGCCGACCTCGAACAACCTGCTGTTCCAGACACTGTTCAGCCTCGGCATGTATGAGCGGGTGACGCACCGGTTCCCGATGGAGTGCCGCCGGCGCGGCTGGCACCGCTTTGGGCCGGTGCACCTCACCGCGCACGACCCGTTCGGGATGGTCTCGCGCACGACGCGGCTGGAGGACCCGGACGGGGTACTGGTCTACCCGCGGATGGTGCCGATGAGCGAGCTGGTGGTGCCGGCGCGGCAGCCGCTGGGCGACATGAAGCCGGCGACGCCACTGGTGCAGGACCCGATGCGGATGTCCGGCGTGCGGCCATATGTGGCCGGGGACAGCCCGAAGCGGATCCACTGGCGGGCCTCGGCGCGGACGGGGACGATGCAGACGCGGGTGTTCGAGCCGAGCGCGAGCCCGGTAGCGGCGATCTTCCTGGACACGATTACGTTCTCGCACCTGTGGGAGGGGCAGAACTCCGACCTGCTCGAGCTGCTGGTCGTGGTTGCGGCGTCGATGTCGCGGCAGCTGCTGGACGGGCGGCACCAGGTTGGGCTGTACGCGAACGCGCCGATCCCGATGGTGTCGCGGACGGTGCGGCTCGCGCCGGGGCGGCGGCCGGGGCAGCTGACGCGGATTTTGGAGAGCCTGGCGCAGATCTCGCCGGCGTATGGGGACAAGATCGGGTCGATGATCGCCGAGGAGGTGACGCGGCTGCCGTGGGGTGCCTCGATCGTGCTGATCACGAGCGGGCTGAGCGCGGAGCTGCAGCGGAGCCTGCTGCGGGTGGCGCGGGCCTCCGGGGCGGCGCGGTTCGTCATCATCACGGTCGGGGACCGGCCGGAGCTGTCGCCGGAGGTGCGCCGGAAGTTCACCGTCTATAACCTCCCCAGAGAGGAGGCGTGGGATGCGATCGAGCAGATCCAGCTCACTCGCATCGCCTGAGGCGGTGCGGCGGCATGGCGCGAGCCTGCGGGCGGGCTGGCCAACACTGGTCGCGCTCCCGGCGCTGATCGCGGTGATGGAAGCCGGGGCGGCGGCGCCCATGGTCGCGATGTTCTTCGGGCCCGAACTTCGGCCTCTCCGGCGGGCGCGAGGCGTTCTCGCCGTGGGCGATTGCCGCGCTGATCCTGCTCGGGTTCTGGTCGGCATCTGTGCTGGAGCGGACCGCGCTGTCGCGGAACGTCTCATCGGCGCTGCTGGTGGTGCTCGGGATCGCGGCGATCCTCGGGTGGTGGGCGCTGGAGCCGGTCTGGGACGTCGGGCCGGTGTTACGGGCCCCGTGGACGCTGGTGTCGGACAACGGGCACCTCGTCTTCCCGCTCTTTATCGGGCTGGGATCGTGGATCCAGGGCCTGCGCCTGGCCTTTGACCCGGGTTTGTTCGGGCCGGAGATTACGCGGGAGCGCGTGCGCAACGCGATCGTGGCGCTGGCGCTGGGGCTTGTGCTGGCCGGGCTGATCGATGGCGAGATGGGGGATGCCGGTGTGCGCGCGGCGATGCTGGCGCTGCCGGTAGTGCTGGTGGCCGGGGCCGGGGCTATCGCGGCGGCGGAGATGCAGGCAACCCGGCGGCTGGCGCAGCAGCGGCACGCGACGGTGCCTGGCTGGGACCGATGGGTGCGGATCTTTGGCGGGGCGGCGCTGGCGCTGCTGGTAGTGACCGGGATCGGCGCGCTGCTGCTGGGGCCGGGCGCGCTGGAGATGCTGGTCGGGGCGCTGGCGGCCGGCTGGCGGGTGATCGCGACGGCGATTCTCTGGGCGGTGTACGCGATCGTGTACATCCTCTACTGGATCGTACGGGCGGTGACCTGGATCATCAACGCGATTTTCGGGGACGTGATGGCGCCGATCGAGATGCCCCAGATGGAGGGGCAGGCGCCACCGGCAGGAAGAGCAGCAGCCGTTGCAGGAACCGCCGGGAGTCGACCCGGCGTATGTGATGCTGCTGCGGTGGATTGGGCTGGGGATCGCCCTCGTGATCGCGGTGATCATCGTGTTCACGGTGCTGCGGCGACGGGAGCGCGCGGCGGACGGCGAGCCCGTGGATGAGGAGCGCACGAGCGTGTTCTCGGCGGCGTTGGCGCGCGAGCAGCTGCGAGGGTTGTTCCGGCGGCGGCCGAAGGCGGAGCGCCCGCGACGGCTGGACCTGGCGCGGGACCCGGAGTCCGTGCGGGAGGCGATGCTGTATTTGCAGGTGCTGGCGGCGCGGCAGGGCGTGGCGCGATCGGCTGAGGAGACGCCGCACGACTTCGCCCGACGGTTGGCAGCTGCATGGCCGGGGCTGGATGGTCCGCTGGCGCAGCTGCGCGACCGGTACGAGCGGGCCCGTTACGGCGAGACGGAGGAGGACCGGCGGGCGGCGGTGGAGGCATGGCGGGCGGTGTGGGCGGCGCGGAAGGACGTGCCGGTCGAGGTACGGGGTAGCCGCCGCAAGGCGATCACGATCATGGTCATTCACGTGTTTGCGAGGGTGCGCGGGTGCTTTCCATAAGGAAGATGATCAGATTCGTGTATATGGGTGGTTTTGAACATCTTCCTTATGTTGCGGAAAGGCGATGATTGTCGTAGCCGCGAGCATCGCCCGTACAGGCGGTAGTCGTACTCGCTCCAAGTGACCCGATGCCAGGGTCGCGATGTGCGGGACTGGACATCGGCGCTGGGGCGGATCGCGCTGGATCTGTTCGCGCCAGTATCGACCTTCGGTCGATGGGTCGACACGCGGTCTACGGCGGCCGACCCCTACGTGAGGTAGGTGGTACGAACGCGGTGAGGCCCGGGCATGCCCGGGCCTCGGTGTGGCGTGGTGGGGTGGTTAGGCGTTGGCGGGGGCGGTGACGATGTTGGCGAGGTCGTTCGAGCATCATCTTCCAGCCGTACTGCGCGCCGCCGATCTCCTGCTTGGCGTCCGGGCGGAAGCCGCTCTGCTCGAGGTGGACGGCGGTGGCGCCGTCGGTTTCCGAGAGGGTGAAGGTGACCAGCGTCTCGTGCGGCTGGCCGTCGGTGCCCTCCGTCTTCCAGGTGTAGGCGAGGCGGTGGGGCGGGTCGACCTCGGTGACGGTGCAGTCGATGACGCCGGGGAAGCCGGGCGCGTCGCGGAACTGGAAGGCGTGACCCTCCTTTGGCGCGAAATCGTTGGTCTTGAACAGCATCCACTCCGAGAGGGTGGCTGAGTCGGTGAGCGCCTGCCAGACGCGGTCGATCGGGCTCTTCATCTCGACGTCGAGGACAACGGCGACGGGTTCAGTCATGATCTTCTGCCTCCATAAGGGTCTTCAGGCGAGCCAGGCGGTCGGTCCAGAACGGTTCGTAGGTGGCGACCCACTGCTGGACCTGGCGCAGCGGCGTGGGGTCGAGCCGGTAGCGGGTCTCGCGGCCAACCTTGCGATCGGTCACCAGGCCGGCGTCCCTGAGCACGGCGAGGTGCTTGGAGACGGCGGTGCGGCCGATATCGAAGCGCCCGACCAGCTCGTGCAGCGAGAGCTCGTCCGCCTCGCCGAGGAGGCGAATGATCTCGCGGCGGGTAGGGTCGGCGATGGCGCTGTAGACGTCGCGCACGTGGCTCGCTCCTCCGCAGGATCCCGTGCATCCGCGACCGTTGCGCACCGGCGCAGATGCGACACCATTTGGTGTCATGTCCTGATAATAGGACACCGTATGGTGTCATGTCAAGTCGCGCCACACGTGGGGAAAGACAACGCCATGCCGACCAAGCGGCTCGCCCGGCGAGCCACGCATGGAGGAATCGTTGCTCCGGCCGAATGTGGCTCGGTCAGAGCAAGGATCCCTCCACGCACGGACCGAAGGTCCGTTTGGTCGGGATGACGTATGAAGAAGCAGATGCCCTACGGGAGCAGGTAGCTCTCGAGGAAGTCCGACATGTCGCGGAAGGCCTTGAGCTCGTTCTCGCGCTTGGTGAAGCCGTGGCCTTCGTCGTCATAGACGTCGTAGCGGACCTCGACGCCACGCTCGCGCAGGCGCTCGACGATCTGGTCGCTCTCCGGCTTGACGACGCGGGGGTCGTTGGCGCCCTGGATGACGAAGAGCGGCGCCTTGATCTGGTCGACGTAGGTGATCGGCGAGCGCTCCATGAGGAAGTCGACCTCCGTCTCCGGGTCGCCGACCCACTTCGCCATCATCCGCTTCCACGTCGGCGGGACGGCCTTGGCGAAGGTGACGAGGTTCGACGGGCCGACGAGGTCGACCGCCGCGGCCCAGTAGTCCGGCAGGCGGCTGACGCACGAGAGCGTGGCGAACCCGCCGAACGAGCCGCCGTAGACGGCGATCCGGTCCGGGTCGACCCAGTCCTGCTCGCGGAGCCAGAGCACGGCGTGCTCGAGGTCCTTCAGCTCGTCGCCGCCCCAGTCGTGGTGGATCAGCTTCTGGTAGGTCTTGCCGTAGCCGTTGGAGCCGCGGATGTTCGTCGCCATGATGCCGATGCCGCGGCTGGTGAGGTACTGGTAGAAGCCGGAGTACGCGTAGGTCGGCCGCTCCTGCGCCTCCGGGCCGCCGTGGATGGAGAGCACGACCGGCATCTTGCCCTCGACGCCCTCCGGCCGGTAGATGAACGCCGGGATCTCGCGGTCGAACGACGGGTAGCGGATGAGCTCCGGCTCGGTGAGGTCTGCGTCGGTCAGGCCACCGAGCGCGCCCTGCGTGATCTGGCGCACCTCGCCGATTGTCCAGCTCGACGATGTAGACCTCGGCCGGGTGCGTCGGGCGCTGCCAGAGCACGGCCAGCTTGTCGCCCGCGCGGGAGAGCGTCATCTTCGAGAGCACGCCGTCCGGCATGTGGACCGGTCGCGCCTCGCCGTCCGGCAGGTGGCGCGTGAAGAGGCGCGAGTAGCCTTCCTCGTTGACGGACCAGACGAGCCGGGTGCCGTCCTTTGTGACGAGCGCATCCTCGACGTCCCACTCCGGCGTCTCGACCCACTCGCGGGTGTTGTCGGAGATGCGATGGAAGGCGAGGCCGGTGAACTCGCGGCCCTCGTCGGTGAGCAGGTAGAGGCCCGAGCTGTCGGACGCCCAGCCGACCGGGACGAAGATGATCTCGTCCTCGTGCGGCGTGGCCTTGACCATCTCCTCGGACTCGATGTCGAGCACGTAGAGGTCCATGTCCGTGTTCGACTTCATGTCGACGACGGCCATCTGCTTCCCGTCCGGCGACCATTGCCCGGCGTAGTAGAGCCCGCCGTAATCGACCAGGCGCTTCGACTCGCCGGTCTCGCGGTCGAGCAGGAGGATGTCCTGGTCGGTCTCCTCACGGTCGTTGGCGGCGTAGGCGAGGGAGCTGCCGTCCGGCGACCATTCGCCGAGGAAGTACTGGACGCGCTCCTTGCTGGCGACCTCGGCCGGGGTACCGCCGCGCGCGGGGATGCGGTAGATGCGGGTGAACTCGTCGCCGTCGTTGTCGGCGGTGAAAGCGATCTCGCTGCCGTCCGGCGACCAGGCGATGTCCCGCACGGACTGGCCGGCGGAGAGGGTCATCTGCACCGGGTAGCCGCCGTCGGCGGGTTGGCGCCAGAGGTTGTACTGGCCGGAGATGTTGACCGAGTAGGCGACCTGCTCGCCGTCGGGCGAGAACGCCAGCGCCGGCTGGTAGCGGCGGATCGCGGTGTACTGGCTGAAGGTGGGTTTCGCGGTCTTCCCGTTCGGGGGTGTTGTCATCTCGTTCTCCCTATGTCGCATGCCACGGCGGCGCGGATGCCTGTGGCAGGTTAACGCCATTGGCGCGCAGGATGTTCATCGGGACCCGCGCACATCATACCGCCCGATGCA
>CAVUJM010000016.1:0-15240 GCA_963741795.1 uncultured Chloroflexia bacterium | reverse complement strand
CACCGGCCATCGCGCCCTCGATCACGGGGAGGTCACCGCCCATTGCTCCCGGGATCATCCAGCACCGGCATCGTGATCATCACCGCCGCCAGCCGTAGCGCCGTCGACACCCTCCACACAAGGCGTCCAGTCATTCCCCCTCCTCATCCGCGGCGTGCACGGCACCCGGGCATGCTGCCCGGGTGCCTATCGTCAAGATGCGAGCCCTATGAGGTATGATGACTGCGGTATCCACAAATAGTCATGGCCTTTCCGGGCCATTTCCGGAACCGGTTCGGCCGGTTTCGACGAAACGGACGTCACCCCACGGGAGCGAACGTGAAGCGCACGCATGGAACGCGATGACCTTCGTCGATCGTCATCAACGATGGATACGCTTACGGGGCCGCACTTGCCGGGTATCTCCGGCATTCCCAAGCGCCAGCCACCACCACTTCCGACGAATCCGCTGGTGGGCCGGGACGACGAATCTCGCGCTCGTGCTCCGGCTCCTGGAGAGCCGTGCATCGCGTGTTGTCTCCCTCCTGGGGCCGGGTGGCGTAGGCAAGACACGCCTTGCGCTCACGGCGGCGCACCGCCTGGCGGGCGACTTCGCCCCCCATGGCGTGCTCTTCCTCCGGCTGAACCAGCTTCGAGCATGCCACCTCGCTGTGGGAGGCCATTGGCCGGCATATCGGCCTGACCTCCGGACAGGACACCACCAGCGCGGACGCATTCTCGACGCCCTGCGCGGCCAGGAACTGCTGCTCGTGCTGGACAACGCCGAGTCGATGATCGAGGCCGATGGCCGAGCTCGCCGCGCTGTCCGCCTCCCCGGCGTCATGACGCTGGCGACGAGCCGGGAAACACTGCGCCTGCCGGGGGAGCACGAAATCTGGCTTGCACCGCTCCCGGTGCCGGACGAGAAGACGGTCGCGGCGAGTTCCCCCGCGATGGAGCTCTTCATCAGCCGGGCGCGGCAGCTCCGCCACGATTTCGCCGTAACCGATTGCAACCGCAAGAAGATCGAGCGCATTGTGCGCCGCCTTGACGGCCTGCCGGTGGCGCTCGAGCTGGCCGCCGCCTACCTGCGGCACCTCTCGCCTGACGAAGTGCTGGCGATGCTGGATGATGCGATGCCGGCGCTGGGCGGCGGCCCGAGGACCCTTCCCGCGCGGCAACAATCGCTGCGGGATCTCGTCCGCTGGAGCCTGGATCTCCTCCCGCCGGGCACGCGGGACAACGCGATCCGCCTCGCGGTCTTCTCCAACGGCTTCACCCCGACCTCGGTTGCGGCGATCCTGGAGAGCGGATCGCTCCGGGACGCCTGGGACCTGACGCTGACCCTCGCCGATCGCAGCCTGATCCAGCGCGCGCCATCCGCGGGCGATGGGGACCGCACCTTCACCATGCTGCAGACGATCCGGAGCGTCTTGCTGGACGAGCTGGAGGCGTCGCCCGAGCTGCGCTCGACCACGCTGGACCGCCTCTCCCGCGCGTTGGTGCGGCTGGCGAAGGATGCGGATCGCCACTATCACGGTCCGGAAGGGCCGCGCTGGCTACGACGCATGCGGGAAGCGTCACCGAACGTGCACCTGGTCATCACCCGCAGCCGGACCGACCCGGCCCTGCGCCCGGCGGCACTGGAGCTCTGCGGCGACATGTTCTGGTTCTGGTACAGCCAGGGCCACTACCCGTGGGCGCTCCCCCGGATCGAGGAGCTGCTGGACCTTGCGGGCGACGAGATACCGCCAGAGACGCGGGCCCGCGCCCACGTGACGGCCGGGTGGTTCGCCCACCGCATGGCCCAGATCGAGCGCACGGAGCGGCATTTCCAGGCCGCGCGCGAGCTGTTCGGCGATACGCCGAGCCGTGGCGTGCTGCTCGGCATGATCGGGTATGCCTATGTGCTGACCTTCGAGCGGCCGGATGCCCCGGCGGCGATCGAGGAGTTGGAGCGCGTGATCGCCCTGGCGCGGGAGGTGGAGAACGCCTGGCACGAGGAAGCCGCCGGCCACTTCGGGATCGGCATCCTGCGCTACTTCGCCGGCCGGCTCGATGACGCCCGGCAGCACCTGATCGAGACGCTACGCCTCGGACGCGCCCACAACGACAGCCAGAGCATCGGCATGTCGCTGGTCTACCTGGCGCATGTCGACCGCGCGAACGGCATGCCGGCAGAGGCGTACTGGAAGCTGCGCGAGGCACTGCCGCTGCTGATGGAGATCGGGGACCTGGCCACGACCGCGCTGGTGCTCGATATCGTGTCGGCGACGCTGGTCGAGCTGGACGCGTGCGAGCTGGCGATGCAAGCGTTGGCGCTGGGCGAGCACCTGCGTGGCACGATGAGCCTGCCGCGTTCCCCGCTGGAGCTTCCCGACGCGGAGGCGACGCGAGCGCGCATCGATAGCTGGCGAGTGGCCTCCGGGCGCGATATCGCGGACGGTAGCACGCTGGACCTCGGCGAGACGATCGACCGCCTCTTGCGCTTCGACCCCGAGCGAGCGCCCCGCGCGGCAACGACCGAGGAACCCGAAGCGCCGGGAGCGCAGACGGTGCTCTCTCCGCGCGAGCTGGAGGTGCTGCACCTGGTCTCCACGGGAATGACATCGTCGGAGATTGCCGCGGCCCTCTTCGTGAGCCCCCACACGGTCAAGCGGCATATGGCGAACATCCGGAAGAAGCTCGGCGTGCGCTCGCAGGCGGCGGCGATCGCGGCGTTGCGCCACCAGGGCGCCTGACGCGGGACATGCAGACGCCCCCTCGGGTGGTGGGGGCGTCGACCAGAGACTTCGGGGCTGTCCTGGACCAGGAGCCCCGAAGGGAGGGCGGGATGGTGACCGGCACAGGCTGCGACGGGAGGGCACCATCCTCGGGGAGTATCGGGCCGATCATCACATCCAACCATATTCTCATCCAGGGATACGGGCATCGGAATGGCCCCATGGGGCCATTCCGGCAGACGCGGCATCCCGGAGCGAGCACCTGCCTCGCGGTCGGCGATAGGGCAATGCGTCCTGGCGTTCAACATCGCCGGGGAGATGGTCGTCCTCGCCGCATTGCTGATCCTTCAGCTCAGCCCAGGCGGCAGGACAGAGACGCCTCAGGAGGCGATACCCGCACAGGGCACCGCCTCCTGAGCGGAGCTAGGGGAGTTCAGCGACGATCTCATCGGTCGTGAAGTAGCCGATAGGCTCGTCGCCATCGAGCGTGACGGACGCAAGGGCATCCTCGTACGCGGTCTCGAACCCGGCCACGGGGGCGAAGAATGAGACATCGATCTCCAGCTCGCCGCCGACCACCTGGACTTCGAACACCGTCACCCACGGCTCATCGTCGTCTTCGCTCGCGGGACCGACCATCACCACCGCGCCAGAGCGACGGGACGCATCCGAGAGGATGACTTCGGTGCCCTCAGGCTGGTACTCCGTCAGGTACTCGTCCGATGTTCAGTACGTCACGTAGTCGTCGACCGAATATTGGTCGTCCCAGGCCGCGCCGGAGATCACGATCGCCGCGCTATCGTCGGGCCTCCGCAGGGCCAGAGTGTCGTATCCGGTCTCCGGGTCGACCTCGGTCCACTCGTCGTAGACGTCCCACTGGCCCTCCCATTCGACGGTATAGTCGTAGAGGTCGCTGGTGTAGGACCCGTCCTGGACCGCGCGCGGTACCGTTCGGCCCACAGGCACATTGGCCAGGACATCGCGCGGGGATGTGCCGGGAACCTCGCCAGACGACGAACCCCTGGTCGACGTCTCCTCGGTGCTCACGGCCTCTGGCGTCTCCGTGCTCGTGGTCCCCGTTTCCTGGGTCTGAGGTGCAACCGGCTCCTCGGACGACATGTCGATACCGGCCGCGATGACCGTATCGACGATCGCGGCGACATCCATATCCGCCCAGAGCGGCTGGCCATCGAGCGTGATCGCGCCCGGAATGCTGGACAGGTCACGCGTGAAGAATGGGGTCATGGATTGGAGTTGCGTCGTGATGATCCACTGCCCATCGGCGGACGGCCAGACCCGCGAGTACACGAACCAGGTCCGCACCTCGCCCAGCATGGGATCGAGCATCGAGACACCGCTGAGCTGGTAGAGGCCACCGTTCACGTCGGGACCGCTGTCGAAGACGGTGTACTCGCCCGCCGGCGTGAGCGCCACGGCACTCTCCAGCGTCTGCTCGGTCACCGGGTAGGATTCGACGTTGAACACGGTCGTGTCCGCTGTGACGAGGTTGACCGAGTTCGGCTCGATATACGCGTCGCCCCACGGCTGCGTCCAGGTGACGACCGTGCCGGAGCCGAGCGTCGCTTCTTGCGCCCCCGTCTCCTGCGCTGGCGGTGCCCCGCTCTCGAGCGTGGCGAGGACGGCATCGGCGTCGATGTCCTCGAACGCTTCATGCCGTTGAACCCGAGACCGGACCCGTCCCCGAGAGCGATCGAGAAGGTGTCGGCGGGGGCGATGAGCAGGGCGAGCGCCGGGACATCGGTGCCATACCCGTATTGCAGCCGGGCCACGCCCCAGTTCTCGCCGCCACCGTCGACGGGAATGGTCATCAGGGCGTCAATACTGTCCTCGGGGCCGATTCCCTGGCTCACGATCGAACCCAGGTCGGCCAGGACCGGGCAGAGCTCGTCCCAGACTGTTCCGAGTGATGTCCCGGCCTCGAAGTCGGTCGCCTGGAACAGGGCATCGTCGCTGGTCGTGGCGCGGAAGAGCTCCGCGGACGAATCCGGCTCCGGGTACCAGTAAGTGTCATAGCCAACGACCGTCCCGTTGGCCAGCGTCGTCTCGTCGGTGAATTTCCAGACATCCCGGCGAATGCCGGAGGTATCCGGTGCGGGCGGATCGATGCTTGGCAGGCCTGGGCTTGCGAGCGAGCGCTCTTGGCGAGGTGGATCGCCGGACTAGCACCCACCGTACCGGCCGAGATCGTGATGATCGCGAGCAGAAAAGAGAAAATCGCGGCAAGACCCGGGAACGGGTTCTTTCCGGGACGGATACGGAGATGCGGCATGGGACGCTCCTTCTCGAAAGCCGTCTGCTGTTGTTCCGGGATTACTTGCCACCAGTCTAGGGAACGAGCGGGGTGATGCCATCAGCAAAATGACGTAGTTTCGGTGACACGTCTCCGTCGGGCGATACACTGGAAGCGGTACCGGCGGGTGGGACCGCAGCGTCGCGACCACCCCTCCGCGCCGGGGACGACCAAGGAGGCACGCGATGCGGTTCGGCTTCAACCTCCCCTGTTTCGGCACCTTCAGCGACCCCGACACGCTGGTCGAGCTCGCCGTGGAAGCCGAGGTCTACGGCTGGGACGGCTTCTTCCTCTGGGACCACATCCTCGCTGACCCCGGTGTCCCCTTCATCGACCCCTGGATTGCGATGGCCGCGATCGCCTCGGCGACCGAGCGCATCAGGCTCGGCCCGATGGTCACCCCGCTCCCCCGCCGGCGGCCGTGGAAGGTCGCGCGGGAGGCCGTCTCGCTCGATCACCTGTCGCGGGGCCGACTGATCTTCGGCGCGGGCATCGGCGGCGACGGTTGGCGCGAGTACAGCGCGTTCGGGGAGGACCCGGACGCGAAGCGGCACGGCGAGATGCTGGACGAGGAGCTGGAGATCCTCACCGGTCTGTGGTCCGGCGAGCCATTCTCCTTCTCTGGCCGGCATTTCACCGTGAGCGACGCCCAGTTCCTCCCCCGCCCCATGCAACAGCCCCGTATCCCGGTCTGGGTCGCGGGAATGTGGCCGAATCGCAAGCCGTTCCGCCGCGCAGCCCGATGGGATGGCGTCTTCCCGCTCGGCAAGGAACAGGACCTGCTGCCCGACGATATCCGCGCAATCCGGGCGCTGATCGATGAGCACCGGACCGCCACGACACCGTTTGATATCGCCGTCAACGGCCGGGTGTTCTCGCCGGACGGCGTCGAGCAGCCGGTCTCCGCGCAGGATTACGACGAGGCCGGTGTGACCTGGTGGATGGACGTGTTCTGGGGCAATGTCTCCGCAGACCGCGTGCGCGAGGTGATCCGCCAGGGACCGCCGGGCTGACGCCATCATCCGGAACGCCGGAGAGGAGAACCGCCGTGAAGTTCGCGCTCAACCTGCCGTGTCTCGGTTCGTTCAGCGAGGTAGGCATGCTCGTGCAGCTCGCGACGGAGGCGGAGGCTGCCGGGTGGGACGGCGTCTTCATCTGGGATCACCTGCTGCGCGAAGAGGGCGCACCCTTCGTGGACCCCTGGATCGCCATGACGGCGATCGCGGTGGCGACGGAGCGCGTCCGCATCGGGCCGATGGTGACCCCGGTGCCGCGTCGCCGTCCCGCCAAGCTCGCCCGTGAGACGGTCTCGCTGGATCACGTCTCGAACGGCCGGTTGACGCTCGGGGTCGGCAGTGGCGGGGACGGCTGGGGAGAGATGACGGCGTTCGGCGAAGAGACCGATCCGCGCGTGCTCGGGGAGATGCTCGACGAGGGACTCGCGATCCTGGACGGGCTCTGGAGCGGGGAGCCGTTCTCCTATGACGGCTCCCACCACACCGTCCGCGACGCGCAATTCCTCCCCGCTCCCGTGCAACAGCCGCGCATCCCGGTCTGGGTCGCGGGTCGCTGGCCCAACCGCAAGCCCTTCCGGCGGGCCGCGCGATGGGACGGCGTCTTCCCCATCGGTCGGGACCGGAATTTGCGGCCGGACGATATCCGCGCGATCCGTGAGGAGATCATGCGGCACCGAGCCTCGGCGGCACCGTTCGACATCGTCGCCCGTGGCCCCATCATCACCTTCCAGGGCGACGACCAGCCGCCGGTGCGAGAGTATCGGGAAGCGGGCGCGACATGGTGGATCGACAGCTTCCGACCGGACGTCCCGATCGACCGCGTGCGTGAGCACATCGCCCATGGCCCGCCGGCCTGACCGCGCCTCCCGCCATTTCCCTCCCCATCACCCCCATCGCGTCAGCAAGGAGGACGGACTATGGCTTTTCCGCATCCACCCACGGATATCGGGGCCCTGGAGCGGCTGGCGACCCTCGCCCATCCGCTGGAGTGGACATCCACCGACTACGACGGCTTGCTGGACGAAATCGGCGACGCCCGCCTTGTGCTCATTGGCGAGGGCAGCCATGGCACGGAGGAGTTCTACCGCGAGCGCGCCGCGATCTCGAAGCGGCTGATCGAGGAGAAGGGCTTCGACGCCATCGCGGTCGAGGCCGACTGGCCAGACGCCTTCCGCATCAACCGCTACGTTCGCCATACCAGCGCCGACGACACCCCGCTGGAGGCGCTGGACAGCTTCGCGCGCTTCCCGCAGTGGATGTGGCGCAACACCATGGTCCACGACGTCATCCTCTGGCTGCGGGAGTTCAACGAGGCCCACCCTGGTCGGCAGGCGGGGTTCTACGGGCTCGATCTCTATAGCCTGAACGAGTCGATCCGCGCGGTGATCGATTACCTGGACACCGTCGACCCCGCCGCGGCGAACCGCGCGCGGCATCGCTACAGCTGCTTCGACCACTTCGGCGACGATTCGCAAGCCTATGGCCTCGCGGCGAGTTACGGCCAGATCGAAAGCTGCGAGGACGACGTCGTTGACCAGCTCGTCGAGATGCATACCCGCGCCGCGCAGCTGGCGATGCACGACGGCAAGGTCGCCGAAGACGAGTTCTTCTCCGCGCAGCAGAATGCCCGCCTCGCGAAGAACGCGGAGGCCTATTACCGCGCCATGTTCCGCGGACGTGTCTCGTCGTGGAACCTGCGCGACATGCACATGGCGGAGACGCTCGACGAGCTGCTGGCGTATCTCACGGAGCGCAACGGCCATCCGGCACGGATCGTTGTGTGGGCCCACAACTCGCATCTCGGCGACGCCCGCGCGACGGAGATGGGCGACACCGGCGAGTTGAACCTCGGCCAGCTGGCGCGAACGCGGCACCAGCGCGCGGTGTTCCTGATCGGGCAGACGACCTACCACGGCACCGTCACGGCGGCGGATGACTGGGACATGCCGGCGCGACGCAAGCGTGTGCGGCCCGGGCTGCCAGGCAGCTACGAGGCGCTGTTTCACGACATCCCGCACGAGGGCTTCCTGCTCTCGATGCGCGAAGCCGGCGATGCCCTGCCGCGCGAGCGGCTGGAGCGCGCGATCGGCGTGATCTACCGGCCGGAGACCGAGCGCGCGAGCCACTATTTCCACGCGCGGATGGCCGAGCAATTCGACGCGGTGATCCACATCGACACCACGACCGCATTACAGCCGCTGGACCCGATCGCGGACGAGGACCTCGGCGACGCGCCGGAGACATGGCCGTTTGGCGACGAGCCCCTTCTATAGAAGATGTTATCTCTATCCCGGAAAGGAGAGGATCATGCGCCAGGCACCGGAACGGGACGTCACGATCAGCATAGGTGCGGGGGATATCCACGGCACGCTCGCGATCCCGGAGGGGGCGACGGGCATCGTGGTCTTCGCGCACGGGAGCGGGAGCAGCCGGCACAGTCCGCGCAACCGTGAGGTCGCCGCGGCCCTGCAGGACGCAGGGTTCGCGACCTTCCTCTTCGACCTGCTGACCGCGCGGGAGGATGCGATCGACCAGCGCACGCGCGAATATCGCTTCGACATCCCCCTCCTCGGCAACCGGCTGGTAACCGTCACCGACTGGTTGCGCGAACAACCGGAGACGGAGGGGCTCGCTGTCGGGTATTTCGGGGCAAGCACCGGGGCGGCCGCCGCGCTGATCGCCGCATCGAAGCGGGCGGACACGAAGGCCGTCGTCTCCAGAGGCGGTCGGCCGGACCTCGCTGGCGAGGCGCTGGACCGGTCACTGCGCCGACCCTGCTGATCGTCGGCGGCAATGACGAGCCGGTGATCGGGATGAACGAGCGCGCGAAGGCGCACCTCACAGGGGTGTCCGAGCTCGTGATCGTGCCTGGCGCGACGCACCTCTTCGAGGAGTCCGGCACGATGGAACAGGTTATCGCGCACGCGACGCGCTGGTTCCAGACGTATCTGGCGGCAGGTTGAGGATGCGATTTCGTCCAGGCCCGTGGCCCCCACGTCTCGATCGCCGTCATCCCGACCAAACGGACCGCTGCCCGGTCCGTGCGTTGAGGGATCTTTGATCTGGCATGACACGGATTTGCAGCATGGAGCAAAGATCCTCGAAACGCGTCCCCGCTTCGCTCGGGCCGCGGCTCAGGATGACGGTACGCGGAAAAGACGCTCTACCTTGAGTACGTGCACCCTTTGAGCTATGAGGTGCGGCGTAGTGAGCGTGCTCCGAAGGCGATTCAGGGCCGAGGCGGTATAAAGAGCGCATGGAGACATCGCCGCGCGGCCTCGCCGCCTCAGCCGAATCGCCCCGGACCGTCGTGGTCCTCAACCCGTCGAAGCGGCGGGCGGCGCAGGCGCTCGACCTCATCCGCGACCAGTGCGATGCGGCGGGCTTGGCCGCACCCTGCGTCATGGAGACGACCGTCGACCAGCCGGGCGGCGCGCAGGCGCGGGAGGCGGTCGCGCATCGGGGCCGATCTCGTCGTGGTCGCGGGAGGAGACGGCACAGTGCGCGAGGTGGCGCATGCGCTGGCCGGTACGGGTGTCCCGATGGGCGTCGTGCCGATCGGGACGGCGAACCTGCTGGCCCGCAACCTCGGCCTGCGGCCCGGCGACCTCGCCGACAACGTCCGTCACGCGATCACCGGGCACGACCGCGACCATCGACATCGGCCGGATCTGGCTGGAGACGCCGGACCATCCGGACGCGCCCTACGAGACCGTGTTCCTCGTCGTCGCCGGGTTCGGGATGGATGCCGCCGCGATCAGCCAGACCAGCGAGGTGCTGAAGCGCCGGCTTGGGTGGGTCGCCTACTTCGACTCGCTGGTGCGGCGGGTGTTCGAGGTCGGTGAGGAGATCGCGATCACGCTGGACGACGGCCCGGAGCAGCATGTCGAGCTGCGCACGCTGATGGTCGGCAACTGCGGCCTGATCCCGGCGGGCATCCGGCTCATCCCGGACGCGGTGCTGGACGACGGGCAGCTCGACGTGGTGATCATGACGCCGGCGACGCCGATCGGATGGCTGCCAATCGCTGGGAAGATCCTGCTGCGGCACCGGTACCAGATCGACGACCTGCACCATCGCCCGGCCCAGTCGGTGATCGCGCGGCCGACGCACCCGCTGGCGGTGCAGCTCGACGGCGACGTGGTCGACGCGGTGAGCTGCGCCACGATCCGGATCGAGCCGGGCGCGCTACGGGTGCGCTCGACGAAGCGGCCGCCGCGCCAGCCGAAACCCCGCTTCAGCCTGCCCTGGCAGAACGCCAATGGATAACGAGCGTGACGCGATGAGCGGACCACCCGACGTCGACGCGACGGTCGAGCGGATCCGCCACCTGCTACACGGCTTCACGTCGCTCCGCGATGAGCGGCAGATCGTCGCGTTGCTCGCGGCCCTGCCGGGGAACGTGCTGGACGAGGTGCTCTCGCGGCTGGACATAGACCGGTTGCTCTCCGACGTCGAGGACCGCATCTTCGGGCCGGACATGCACCAGGCGCTGGTCGACCTGATCAGCGAGCGCAGCGCCGATCTCTCGCCGGAGACGCTGGCGGCGCTGATCCACGCCGAGCAGAGCGGGCCGACGCTGCTGCCGCACGAGCGGACGATCAGCAAGGTGCTGCTCTCGATTAAGGGCGAGCAGCTGGCGGCGTTCAAGGCGCTGCTGAACACGCGCGGCGACTACCAGGACCTCGAGAAACTGGTCTTCGACGACATCGACAACGACGAGCTGCGCCAGCAGATCCTCGACCACATCGCGCGGGAGGCGGCCGCCTTCCCGGTGACGGACCTGAAGATCCTCTGCGATATCGACGACACCGTGCAGGCGCGGCTACACGACCGGCGCTACCCGAAGCGCACGATCTACCCCGGCGTCGTGTCGTTCATCGAGGCGCTGGAGCGTGGCAGCGCGGCGATCCCGGGCATGCCGGGCGACCTGACGTTCATCACGGCGCGGCCCATGGACGTGTTCGGGCTGATCGAGAACTACACGCGCGACGCGCTGCACGAGCTGGGGTTGCCGCCGCATACGGTGCTCTCCGGCAGTTTCCTGCACCTGCTGACGCACGACAGCATGGCGGACAAGAAGATCGAGAACTTCAACCGCTACCGCCTGCTCTTCCCGGAGGCCGGGATCGTGTTCATCGGCGACAGCGGGCAGGGCGATGTCGCGGTCGGCCGCCGCATGCTGCAGACCGACCCGGACGCCGTGCAGGGCATCTTCATCCACGATGTGCGGGAGTCGACGGAGGCGGTGCGCGAGGGCTGGCGGCAGGAAGGCATCTACCCGTTCGACACCTATGTCGGCGCGGCGGCGGAAGCCTACGCGCGCGGGATGATCACCGCCGAGGGCGTGCAACACGTGATCGACGCGGCGCGTAAGGAGTTCGCGGCGATCCGCTTCGACTCAGAGGCGCAGCGGGAGAAGGTGTTTGCGTTGCTGGAGCGGGATATCGAGGCGGTGACGACGCCGTAGCGTCTATGCCGCTAGCAGCGGCCGACCTGGATGCGCCAGTGACGCGAGATACGAATGCCCACCCAGCCGAGCGACATTTGACTGCGGCCAGCGGCCGGCGGTGGTCAACGTCTCCGCACCGTGATCGCAAGTCGTTGGAACCGCCATGACCCCATCGTACGGCGCCGATCCGGCGGGTGCTAGCATGGCGGGACGATAACATCGTGCCCCTCACCGTCATCACCGCGAGAGCACCGCATGCCCGACCGACCCGCGATCACCGTGCGCGACCTGACCAAGACCTACATCGTGCCGGAGCGCGAGGGCGGGCTGAAGGCGGCGGTGACTTCGCTCTTCCACCGCACGACGCGCGAGGTGCAGGCCGTGCGCGACATCTCGTTCGACATCGCGCCGGGCGAGATCGTCGGGTTCCTGGGGCCGAACGGCGCGGGCAAGACGACGACGCTGAAGATGCTCTCCGGCCTCCTCCACCCCACCTCGGGCACGGTCGACGTGCTCGGGTTCACGCCGTGGGAGCGCGACCGCGACTACCTGCGGCAGATGGCGCTGATCATGGGGCAGCGCAACCAGCTCCAGTGGGATATCCCGGTCATCGACTCGTACCAGCTGAACAAGGCGATCTTCGGGATCAGCGACACCGACTACGACACGCGGCTGAAGGAGCTCGTGGAGTGGCTGGAGCTGGGCGACCTGGTCACCAAACCGGTGCGCAATCTCTCGCTCGGCGAGCGCATGAAGTGCGAGATCGCCGGGTCACTCCTCCACTATCCGAGAATCCTGTATCTGGATGAGCCGACGATCGGGCTGGATGTGGCGATGCAGCGGAAGATCCGCTCGTTCGTCGCCGAATACAACGAGCGCACCGGGGCCTCGGTGATGCTGACAAGCCACTACATGGCGGACGTCGAGGCGCTCTGCAAGCGGGTGATCGTGATCCACCACGGCACGCTGCTCTACGACGGAGACCTGACCGGGCTGGCGCGGCGATTCGCCCCGCAGAAGACGATCGTCGTCGAACTCGAGGAAGGCGCAACTGTGCCGGGCAACCGGCTGGACGGACTGCTGCCACATGGCGCGGAGATCGTGGCGCAGTCGGCTGCAGGCCTGACGCTGCGCGTGCCGAAGGCCCAGACGGCGCGGGTCGCGAGCCGATTGCTGGCCGAGCTGCCGGTCGCGGACCTGAACATCGAGGAACCACCCTTCGAGGAGGTGATCGAGACAGGTCTTCGAGAGCGGGTCCGCTGCCTCTTTGGCAGGTTCCGATGAGGCCGTAACCAGATGAGTGCGTCGCAGACGGATCCGCGGAATGGGTTCCGGCGGCTGGTCGAGTACTACAAGAGCCAGCTGGCCATCGATATCTCGCTGAACATCGCCTATCGCGGAGCGACGGCGATCTGGACGTTCTCGTCGATCATGCAGCCGCTGGTGTCGATGGTCGTTTGGCGCACGGTCGCCGGCAACACCAGCGCCGGGGGACTGACGGCGAACCAGTACACCGCCTACTTCATCATGGTGCTGCTGGTCAGCAACCTGACGTTCATCTGGCACATGTGGGAGTTCGAGTGGCGCATCCGCACCGGCGCATTCTCTCCCCTCCTCCTGCGGCCGATCCACCCGATCCACAATGACGTCAGCGAGAACCTCAGCTTCAAACTGATCGGGCTGGCGGGGATCATTCCGGCGGCGATCCTGCTTGGGGTGGTCTTCCACGCGGACTTCGGCGGCACCTCGGCGCTGGATGTGGTCGCGTTCGTCCCGGCGCTGCTGCTGGCGATGGTGCTGCGCTTTGTCGTGGAGTGGACGCTGGCGCTCGCGGCGTTCTGGCTGACGAAGGTCTCGGCGATCAACAACCTCTTCGACGTGATGTTCCTGTTCCTCGGCGGCCAGTTCGCGCCGCTGGACGTGATGCCGGATTGGATCCGGACCGTCGCCTTGTTCTCGCCCTTCCCGTGGAGCATCTCGTTCCCGGTCGAGGTGGCGCTTGGCCGGCGGGACGGGAGCGAGCTCCTTATCGGATATGCGGCTCAACTAGGCTGGATCGTGATCGCGGTGACGGTGCTGTCGCTGGTCTGGCGGCGAGCGACGAGCCAGTACAGCGCGGTGGGGGCGTAGGGATGAGACCGAACCGCCGCATCACCCGTAGGGGAGGACCTTGTGTCCTCCCGGCCCCGGCATCGGGAGGACACAAGGTCCTCTACTACGCCTCGGCTTTCGGCGCAGCAGAAAGTCTTGCCGTATGCATTCGCTGACCGTCGCCCGCACCTTCTTCCGGCTCGGGCTGCTGAACATCATGCAGTACCGGTCCGACTTCTTCGTATCGCTGCTGAACGTCCTGATCACGCTCGGGACGCAGCTCCTGGGCCTGCAAGTCATCTTCGGGCAAACGGCAGACCTGCGCGGCTGGACGCGGGACGACCTGATCGTGCTGATCGGCATCCACATGTTCGTCGGAGGGCTGCTGGGGCTGGTGATCCGACCGTCAATGCAGGCCCTAATGGAGGGCATCCGGCTCGGGACGTTCGACTTCGTGCTCACGAAGCCAGTGGATGCGCAGCTCTTCACGAGCGTGCAGAAGGTCGCGCCGCAGAGCACGACGGATATGCTGTTCGGTATCGGCGTGATCATCCTCGGCATGACGCGCCTCGAGACGGAACTGGCTGCCGGGTCGGTGCTGCTGTTCGCCATCGTGCTGCTGGCGGGCGTGACGATCATCTACAGCTTCATGCTGATGCTCTCTACCCTCGCCTTCTGGTTCGTGCGGCTGGACAACGTGCTGGTGATCTTCCAGACAATGTTCGGCAACGCCGGGTCCTGGCCGATCACGATCTACCCGGGATGGCTGCGGACCACACTGACGTTCTTCGTGCCGGTCGCCTTCGCGGTGACGATCCCGGCGGAGAGCCTGACCGGGCGACTGGACGCCACGACCGCGCTGCTGACCGTGGGGCTGGCCGTCGCGTTCTTCACCGGTGCACGGGCGTTCTGGCGCTATGCGCTGCGTCACTACACCGGGGCGTCCGCTTAACGCCCCCTGTTGGCTGTGTTCTCTCAACGATGAGGCCGGTCGTTTGCTATGCTGGGTGTACCGCGCGACGACCAAGATGACCCAAATGGAGAGCACCATGCGCCTGCCCCATATCTCCTCCCTCGCTGCCACGTACTGGTACCGAATCCAGACGGCAACGGACGCGAGCGATGAGCGACGCTGGATGCTGTGGCTGTTGCTTGCCGGCATCGCGGTTGTGCTCGTCCTCTACGTCTGGGCGTCGTACCGGGCGAGCATGCCCTTCCGAATCGAGGGCTCAACCGCCCTGCCTGAACCGGCCGCGCGGGATCGCGTGACAGAGGGGTATGTACGAGCCGGCTGGACCGCATCTCCCCTCTCTGACGGCAGGGTCCTCTATTCCCGCACGACTCAACCGAATCTGGGCACAACGCTTGTCCTCGCCCTCTTCTTCATCCTTCCTGCCCTTCTCTATGTGGTAAGCAGCCAGCGCCGGCAAACCGCGGAGCTTCACACCGTGGTCGCCTCACCGTCCGTCACGCGTCTCCAGATCGAGGGCAACACAACCGGGTATGGCGGGGTCGATACCGCGGCGGCGATTCTCCGGTCGCTGCCAAAGCCGGGATGATCTGAGGTCGTCGAACGCGCGCGTGAAGAGTCATCTCAATCCGCCGGAGCCGCGACGATCCCCGGACGTTCGTGACGCCGCAGTTCAAGGGCTGTGGCTCCGGTGAGCA
>CAVUJM010000015.1:0-18119 GCA_963741795.1 uncultured Chloroflexia bacterium | reverse complement strand
AATGTCCATGATTGGTCGCAGGAGCGTAAACATGTCCTCCTCCCGCTCCAGAGCGAAGTGCAGGTTGGTTGCGTGCGTACAGTCGCCCCTTGTGGGCGACTCCGGAGCCGGCCACAAGGGCCGGCTGTACGACACCCATGCAACCATCTTGAGCACCGTACGAGAAGGTCGGTCGCCAGGCGCGCGGTGATTGTCCGGGTTCAGCATGCGAATGTCGCCCCGGCCGAAGGCGGGCGATTGCTTGCGCAAGAGGAGCAGGCGGCGGATGAACTGGAGGAGCGAGTGGGGATTCGCCTCCTGCGCCTCCACGTGCACGGCGTCGTGGTGGTACTCGTAATCGACGATCAGGGGCAGGTAGAGCCGCTGGGAGACGCGGAGGAGAATCCGACGTTGCGGTCCGCGCTCCACTGCATCGGTGTGCGAACACCGTCGCCGTCACCCAGGTAGTAGATGTTGTCCCCCATCCCGATCTCGTCGCCGTCGCCGAAGTAGGCGGCGGCGTCTTCCGGCCACTGGTTTGCCTCCGCCAGGAGCATGCGATCGCCGAAGCGCTCGTCAATATGCGCGCGCAGCTCCCGCAGGAAGGCATGGGTGGCCGGCAGGTTCTCGCATCAGCCTCAGCAAGATAGGGCACCGCGTCGGGACGCAAGCCGTCCACGCCCATCTCCAGCCAGAAATCGACGGTGTCGATGATGGCCTGGCGCACCGGAGCATGGTTGTAGTTCAGGTCAGGCTGGTGGCTGAAGAAGCGTGCCAGTAGTAGGCATTCGCGACGCCGCCCCATGTCCAGTTCGACTGCTCGTAATCCTGGAAGATGACGCGGGCGTCGGTGTCGCGCTCTCGCGTGTCGCTCCAGACGTAGAAGGCGCGCTCGATGGAGTCGGGCGCCGCCGTCCGGGCGCGCTGGGACCAGGGGTGAGATCCGAGGTATGCATGAGGACCAGTTCGATGATGACCCCCAGGTCGCACTTGTGTGCCGGGTCGACGAGCTGCTGGAAGTCGTCCAGGGTGCCGTAGGCGGGTGAACGGCGGTGTAGTCGGAGATGTCGTAGCCGTCATCACGGAGTGGGGATGGGAAGAACGGCAGCAGCCGGATGGCGGTCACATCCAGGCCCTGAAGGTAGTCTAGTTTGCCGATGAGCCCCTGGAAGTCGCCGATGCCATCGCCGGTCGAGTCTGCAAACGCCCGGACATGAACCTCGTAGATGATGGCGTCCTTGTACCACAGGGCGGAATTGTCGTTACTCACGCGTCCCCTCGCTCTTGAGTGGCTCGTGCCGAACCGGCACCGGACATCGACCATGCGGACCTTCGCGACGAGACGATTGCAGCCAAGCCCATTGCTTCAACATGGTGGTGCCGCGCCGTCCGGAAAGTGGACGGGCCGGTGTCGGTTATCGCAAGTCCCGTGCACACCGGCGGCGAACGGAAGGACCAGCGGAATGCGATACACGACAAAAAGGAGCGACGGGTGAAACCCGCCGCTCCTTTTTATTATCCGTTGCTGCTGTTTGGGTCGGTGACCCTAGAGGACGCCGCCATCCTTGCGGTCGGTGCGGTCGATGTCGACATTATCGCCCTCGACGTTCACTTCCTCGCGGCGAACGGTGTCGGTCACCTGCTCGGTGTGCTCGCGGGCGGTCTTGTCGATGTCGACCTCCTCGACGACGCGGGCGCGCTTCTCGACCTCGACCTCCTCGCCGCGCAGCGGCACCTCGATGGTGCCCTCTTCGAAGGCGTGGTCGGCATCGGTCACCGGGCGGTCAACGCGGCGGCGCGTAACCTCGACCTCTTCCTCGGTCACCGGGACGTCGAGCGTCTGCTGCTCGGAGACGACGTCCTTCTCAACGCGGACCTCGCCGCGCTCGACCGGGCGCGTGCGGGCGGTCAGCTCTTCCTCGTGCACGTCGACCGTGCGGTCGCCATCGGCCACGTTCGTCGTGCCCGCAACGTCGCGGTCAGCGGCGTAGCCGGTGTTAACGTCGGCGTCGGCGGCGTAATCCGTGTCGACATTGGCCGGGCGCTCGATGTCAGCGGCGACGTAGTCCGCGTCGCCCGTGGTCACCGTGCCCTGGCCGTAGTTAGCGTCGGTGTAGGCCTCACCCGTCGCGGCCGGCGGATTGCTCCACTCCTGCTCGAGGGCCTCATCCTTGGTGACGTTCAGGTAGACCTTGTCCTCGTCATAGGAGGAGATGGCCGTTAGCGGGATGTAGTGATCCTGCGGGAAGAAGAATCCCTTGCGCACAACGAAGTAGTCGCGCTCGACGGCGTCGATCTCGCCGACCTTCTCGCCGTCCGCGCCGATAACGTCCATGCCGTTCTGGGGAACAAAGTTCGTAAGATCGCGGTCCATGTGTACCCTCCGTGTTTCGTTCGTGACCTGTGTCGATGTCGAGACATGGCCCCAAGCCGGGACCTGCATGAGAGTTGGGGGAACATGCGTCCCGGCCGGGACTCTCACGACATACCTACGCAACGCACGTGCCACGTTCCTATATGGGCATGAAAACGCCCGGCACGACGGGGATCGGCCGGGCGGAAGCTTGGACGGGTGAGTGGGCGTCAGGCGTTGTGGAGGAGGGGCAGGCGCGCGCGGTAGGCGCGAACAAGCTCCTCCATCTTCTCGTCGCCGCCTGGCAAGTTCATGGTCGGGATGACCGGAGGTACGACGCCTCGCTGGTAGAGCTGGTGCGTCGTCTCGACGACGATGGCGTTGATGAGCGCGAGCCCCACGACCGACGAGACGCCCCCGACAGGGAACTCGACACCCGGGATGGACACGATCGCGTCGCCGCGTGGCACGCAGGTGTCGATCGTGATGTCGGCCACGTCGGCGAGGCGGTGGCCCGAGTCATGGCGCGATGGGGCATCCCGGTAGTGGTGGTCGGAAGTGATGGCCACGGTGCGAGCGCCGCGTTCCTTCGCCTCGAGGACGGCCTCGATCGGCACCGGGTTGACGCCGGAGTTGCTGGCGACGATGACCACCTCGCCTTCGCGGATGTCGTGTGTGCCGATGACGACCTTCGCGTAGCCAGAGGTTCGTTCCAGCAGCGTCGCGTTGACGTGGCCCATGAGCGTCAGGTTGGGATCGAGGATCGGATTGAGCGGCATGAGACTGCCGGCCCGGTGGAAGACTTCCTCGGCGACCATGTGCGAGTGGCCGCTACCGAAGAGGTGCACGATGCCGCCGGCGGCGATAGACTCCGCCATCCACTCAGCGACTTGCTCGATCTTCAGGGACTGGGAGCCGAGCATCTCCTCGATGACGTCGTAGAGGCGGCGGAAGTACTCACGATAGACGACGTTGATCATGGGGGAATGCTCCGGATCGCGCGGGGACACCGCATTGTGCCCGGTCCTGTTGTATCACCCCGCGGCCCTGCTGGATAGGGAGCGAACACGACGAACGCCCCGGCAGGCTTGCCGGGGCGTTCGTCGTGTCGGAGATCAGCTCACATCGTGGGTGTCTACTGTCCCGTCTGGAGGCTGCACTGCGAGAAGTCCATCTCCGACTCGCCCAGCGTGACCTGGATGTCCTGGGTCTGGCCGTCCCGCAGGACGGTGTAGGTGACCGTATCGCCGGCCTGCTTGGTGACCATGATCTCGCTGAACGGCTGGTTCATGCCGACCTCGGTGCCGTCAACGGCGGTGATGATGTCGTTGCGCTGCAGGCCTGCCTGCTCGGCCGGGCTGCCGCTGGCGACCTCGGAGATCAGGGCGCCGTAGTCGACCGGCAGATCGTACTGCTTGGCCATCTCCGGGGAGAGCTCATAGTAGGTGACGCCGAGGTAGGCACGGGTGATCGTGCCGTTCTGGATGAGCTGGTCGACCATCATCTTGACGGTGTTGGAGGGGACGGCGAAGAACAGGCCCTGGACAGGCTGGCCCTGACTGTCGGTCGGGATGCCGAGGGTGTTCACGCCGATGACTTCACCCTGCATGTTGAAGAGCGGGCCGCCGGAGTTGCCATGGTTGATCGCGGCGTCGTGCTGGATCAGGTTCGAGTAGTCCTGGCACATGGTGGAATCCTGCGCCTGGAGCTGGTTGCGGCCGATGCCGCTGACGATACCGGCGGTGACGGTGTTGGTGAAGGCGCCGAGCGGGGAGCCAATGGCGATCACTTCCTGGCCCGGCTTGAGGGCATCGGAGTCGCCGAAGGAGACAACGGCGGGAACCGAGGCGGGGTCGATCTTTACGACGGCAAGGTCGTCACGGGCGTCGATGCCGATCAACTCGGCGTCGACCGGGGTGCCGTCCTGCAGGATGACCTGGAAGGCGTTGCCGCCGTCGACGACGTGCCAGTTGGTGACGATGTACCCGTCCTCGCTGATGATGAAGCCTGTACCGGCGCTCTGGACCTGGGGGTCGCCGCTTTGGCCCATGAGCCCCGGCGAGGTGGTCATGTTGTAGACGGTGACGACGGCGGGCGCGACCTTCTCCACAACATCGACCTTGGTCATGTCCTGGGTGGCCGTGTCCTGGGCGGTGGCGCGGGTGAGCAGGCCGGCGCCGGTGACGGTGCCGACTGCGAGAAAGAGCGCGAGGAATGCGACGAAGAGCTGGCGCGCGAAGCGAGGTACTGCCATGGGGAACCCTTTCCCTGAAGTGATGCTTGACCGCCTCGTCCCACGGGCGCGGGGTCGCGATGAGCGAGGGGACCCGGTTCCGTCGTGGCGAGAACGGCGACTGATGTAACGGTGAAAGTGCCGCATAAAGCGTGCCGGTGGGTCTCCCACGCGCCGGGCTGCGGAGAGCAGGACGGGGTCGTGGGATTCGCCTGTTCAGTGATACCAGTCGAGAATGAATGCACGCTGAACCGGGGGTGAAGAAAGCCTAAACCGGCGGCGTGTGCCGGGCGAGCGTATGGGCTTCATCCCGTGGAAGAACGGGCGCCCTCACGGGCACGACCGCTGCTCGCAGCGTTAGCCCTCGGGGGTTCCGGCGACCGGGGTGCCGGCGTCCGGGGCGACGATCTCGATCCCGTCCGCGTTGAACTCGTAGACGCTGGAGTTCTGGTAGCCGCCGGCACGCTGGACGACCTGGCAGGGGAGGTCGTTCTCGTCCAGGGCCACTTCGTAGCGGATCTCGTCACCCTCGCCGCCGGGATCGCCGAAGGTGTAGAGCGTGCACGACCGACCGCCGACCTGGACGGTGCCGCTATCCTTCACCGGCTGCGCCAGCAAGTCGTCGGAGAGGCTGCTGAAGGGGCTGATCGGCTCGCGAGTGAGGTAGGCAACGCGGTTGCCAACCGGCGTGTCGCGCGGGACAACGTCCTTGTCGAGCGTGATCCACGTTCCGGATCCAACCTCCGGGGCGACGGCGGAACCGACGAAGATGCCCTTCATATAGATCACGCCGTCGACGTACATCTGCTCGTTGATGACCGTGCCGTCGATGACCTCGATGACCTCGCGATTGTTGGGCGCGGTCCACGTCTCGACCGCGTAGGAGCGGTCCGGGACGGGCGTGCCGGAGCCGGTGTCAACCGGGATGGGACCGGAGGATGAGGTGACGCGGAAGGCGGAAACGCCCTCCCAGGCGGTGTTGATGCGGCCGGTGATGTCGGCGACGGACATTTCTCCTGGCGCGGCCGTCGCCGGGGCGCCGGTCGATTCGACGGTCGGGGCGGCGGCGTTCTCATCGCTGCTGGATCCGCATGCGGCGAGCAAGACGGCGCTGAGCGAGAGAACGGCAAGGCGGAGCAGCATGGCGGGCCGGTGGATGGCGCGATCGATCATGAAGGACCCCTGAAGCGCGGTGATGACGAAGGCTGGGACGAGGGGGCAGGCGGTCGTTGCCCCCGGGCTGTCGATCATCATACCCGAACGCGGCCGGGCGGGGAGATCGCCATGGCACCACGTCATCATGATTTGCGTATTGACGTTATCGCGATACGTTGATAACATTAGGGAAGTAATCGAGCGGCACAGGCGATCGTTGATACCTGCAGCCGTTCGCGCTCCCCACAATGGCGTGGGGAGTGGCGCACCTGACAGGAGACACACTATGGAGCTGGTCATCGTTTTCGCCATTGTCGGCGTGCTCATGCTTCTCGACGTCCTGGCCATCCGCTTCGGCGCGGATTCCCGTATCTTCGACAAGACCCGCCCGAACTGGTAGCCGAATCTGATTCGCAACGCGAACGAGAACGGCCGCGATCAGCAAAGATCGCGGCCGTTTTGCGTCCCTACCAGGTTATTAGCGGTCCGCGAGGAGCGCGTCCAGCGCATCACGCAGCGCGCGCAGGCTTTCGGCCGTTTCCGGCGAGCCAGCGAGGCGCTCGCCGTCGACGCGGCTGAGCGTGCGGGCCAGCGTCGAGATCTCTTTCGTGAGGCGGGTGGGGTCGAACTTCGGCGCGGCCAGCAGCGAGGCCATCTCCGGCGCCGAGCCGGAGCGGATCGCTTCGAACACCGCCTGCGTCTGCGAATGCAGTTCCTCCGGCGATGAGGGCTCGACGAGCTCGTAGAGCCGATGCAGGGCCTGGCGGACGGCTTTCGGGTCCTCCTCCTTGTCGATCGGGAGGTCGCGGAAGGCGCGGGCAAGACGGCTCGCGGTCGTGGCCGACATTGACGTCTCGACGATCAGCTCGCGCAACGCGTCCTGCCGCGTTTCCGGGAGCCCTTGCAGCGCGCGTGATTGCTTCTCGCTGAGACGGCCCTGCTGGATATCGTCCCTCGCCTGCTCGGGGAGCTTCTCGGTGCCGAGGAGCTGGAAGAGGCGGCTGCGCTTGATGCCGACCGCCTCGGCGACCTGCTCCCAGGAGACGTCGCCAAGCTGCTCGCGCAGGGCGCGCAGGGCGGCGGCACGGTCGACCGCGTTGAGGTCGTCGCGAACGACGTTCTCCATCAGCTGCTGGAGCAGACGGCGCTCCTCCGGCACGTCGCGCACGAGGGCGGGGATGCTCGTCTGGTCCGCGAGCTGCGACGCTCGCCAGCGGCGTTCGCCGTGGACGATCACGTAGACGTCGCGGACGGCTTCATACCGAACGACGATGGGCTGCAGCACACCTTCCGTGCGGATGGAGGCGGCGAGCTCTTCGAGGCGATCCTCATCGAACGTGGTGCGCGGCTGGGCGGGATCCGGCTCGATCCGCCGGAGATCGATCTCCTTGGCGTTGGCGAGGTCGGTCACGCCGGTCGCTTGCGGCCGGGTGTCGGTGAAGAGGGCGTCGACGGTGAAGCGGCGGCGGGAGCGTCCGGGCTTCGGGGTGCGTTCACTCATCGGCGGCCTCCTCGATCCATGCGCCGACCTGGCGATACGCCTCGGCGACGTTCGAGCGTGGCATGTACTGCAGCACGCTGGTGCGCTCGGCTGTTGATTCCGCGCCGCGGACCGACAGCGGGATCGACGGCAGCAGTGGCAAGTCCGGGAACTGCGTTTCGAGCTGGGTCAGCATGTCCTGCGCGAGGCGGGACGAGTGATGGACCTTCGTCGGCAGGAAGCCGAGTACCTTCAGGTCCGGGTTGAGGCGCGAGATCTTGCGCACCGTCTCGAAGAGGCGGCGGAGGACCATCAGTGACAGTGGATGCGGCTCGATCGGGACGACCAACTCGTCGATCGCGACGAGGATGTTGATCGAGATGATGTTCAGGGCTGGCGGCGAGTCGATCAGCACATAGTCGTAGGCGGAGAGATCGGTACTCTTCAGGCGGTGCTCCAGCTGGCGCTCTCGCTCCAGCACGTTGAGCAGCTCCAGCTCAGCCGCGGCGAGATCCGGGTGAGAGGGGACGATGTCAACGCCCGCGATCGTCGTTGGCTGGCGGACCTGGTCGATGGTGATGTCCTCATCGAGCAAGAGGTCGTAGACCGAGAGGTCCAGACCAGCGACGTCGGTGCCGATCGCCATCGAGAGGCTCGCCTGCGGGTCGAGATCGACGGTGAGCACGCGACGACCGCGCTCGGCGAGGGCGGCCGCGACGTTGAGCGTGCTGGTCGTCTTGGCGGTTCCGCCCTTCTGGTTGAAGAAGGCTATGACACGGGTCATGGTCGCGGGAGGGGTCCTTTCCCATCGGGGAGGGTTGGGCGTCGTCAATGCTCCCATCATCATAGCGGGACCCCATGAGGCCGTGCATCCCGATGCGCGGGTATGGCAACGCCCCCGGCCGGTCCCGCGTTGGTGCAGGGAGGCGAGGGGGCGTTGCCATCTCAGCTCGGTTGTCCGTGGTGTTCATGGTCTAGCGTCGCGCGGCGAGGGCGGGGCCGTTTGCGCCTGCGCTACGGGAACCGGCGAGCACGGTGCCGAACGCGATCAGCAGCTTGCCGATCCGGACGCGCACCGCGTCGATCATCGGCGGTCGCATTGGCTGATGCACCTGATGCATCTGCTCCCCGTACAGGAGCTTCTGCTCGCGTAGGTGCTGCTCCTGCACCCGGAGGCGTGTCGGCGGAACGTGTTGTTCGTCGTGTGGCGGTAGCTTGAACTGGTACATGATCGGTTCTCCTCTCTTACGTTCTGGCCCGGGAGAGCGTCGCGTGGCGCTCGATCTGTCGGTCAGTGACGGATCGGCGGCGGAGCGCCTCGCCGGTGCGGATCAGCAGGGTGCCAAGGCGGCCGATGAACTCGGCAGCAGCAGAGCCACGCGTTGCGCGTGCCAGGCGATGCAGCTCCCGCATGCGGACCATTTCGTTGCGCTCTCGCTCGGCATAGCCAAGGGTGAGCTCGTAAATTCGGATGTCGGTATACATGGTCGGTATGGTCCTTATTCTTCACGACGATGTGATCTCTTCGGGACCCGGGGAGGAGGAGCCGAGATATGGGACGACTCCTCTTCCCTATGACGAGACGCTGCGGGACGGTGTGACCGGCATGGTGTCAATGCCGCGGGTGGCCGGCTCCTGACGAAGCCGGGTGCCGAGACCGATCAGGGCCTCGCCGACGACGCGGCGGATGCTGGTGACGACGCGGCTTCCGAGCCAGGCTGGCCGGCGGTCGCGAGGCGGATCTGCTCCGCCATCAGGGCCTTCTGCAGCCGGTTCGCGGTCACTGCCTGAACGTGGGCGTCCAGGACGAGCATGGGTTGGTGCATGGTGGGCGATTCCTTCCGGGCGCGGCCGTTATTGATACGACCGTGCGGATTCGATTGCTGACGAGCGGAGTGAAGGGCGAGCGTTCCATGAGCGGTCGAATACGGGTACACGTTGTACAACGTCTTTTCTCCTGATTTCGGAAACAGCGCGAGAGGTATCCTCCAGCGATTGGTTGGCTGGCAAAACAACTTCACGATTTGCTGCACCTGGCACGCGCCAAGGCGAGCCAGGGCCTGAGGCGAGGTCGCCGCAGGCAGCTGGTGCTGTCAGTCAGGATCGGATAGGGGGCTCAGGGCCCGATGCTCCGTGAAAAGGGCACAAAAATACCCGGATCCTGGGGGAACCCGGGTCGTGCATCCATGAGGGGAGGAGCGAGAACTATCGCTCCGCGTCAGGGAAGCACGGCCAGGGACCACGCTGACGTGCATAGCAACCGCCATTTGCGGTGAGCATGGACATCCACACCATCAGGTTGTCTCCTTTCCGTGCTGGTGGGCCGTCAGGCCCGGAAGGTCTCTCGGATCCGTCCGCCAGGCGGCGTTCGGTGTGCATCGTTTGCACGACTCCGATAGTAGGGGGCGCCGCAGTGAATGTCAACCCCTTTGGCGGCCTATTTTCGATAAGCGTATCGGCCCGCGTTCGCCGGGCAACCCGCCGGCAATATGGCTGTGCTGGCGGTCACCAACCAGAGCCAAAGCAGTCGCGAGCGAAACCCGGTGTTGCCCGGGTGATTCCCCGGTTCGGGAACGCGCCCGTTCCATCGTCGCCCGACCGGTTTACGGCCGCACATACCGCATGATAGCATCGTGCAACAAACGACCTGCCGAACAACCAGAATGCCAGACGGGCCCGTCATCTCCATCCAGACAGGAGGAATCCGTGGTGTCCCAGCGTGAGCAATTGGTGGCCTCCATCGACCGACCCGAGCTCCCGCCGCCCGGAGAGAAGCAGCGAGGGGTGCTGACGTTCTCACACCCCATGCTCGCCGGGTGGGAATGGCCATACGTGGCGGTCCGGGGAACGACCGGCGGGCCGGATGTGGTCATGCTCTCAGGTGTCCATGCGGGGGAGTACCCGCCCATGATCGCCAACATCAGGTTCATGCGGCAGCTCGACCCGCGTGATCTCCGGGGCACGATCGTGTCGGTGCCGCTGGTCGATCCTCCGGCCTTCTACGCCAGGAGCGCCTTTGTCTGCCCGGTGGACGGGAAGAATCCCAACCGGTGTTTCCCCGGAAACCCGACCGGCACGTTCTCGGAGGTGTTGGCCGACGCGGTCTTCCGGAACCTGATCTCGCATGGTACGCATCTCATCGATCTTCACTGCGGCGACATCTTCGAGCATCTCGCGCCCTTCGTAATCTCCCGACTCAGCGGAAACGAGCAGGTGGATTCCACGGCGCTCGGGATGGCGAAAGCGTTCGGCCTGCCCTACGTCGTCGCCACGGCCCCCACCGGGGAGATCCTCGCCGGCACGACCAGCGCGTCGTCGGCGCAGGCGGGCATTCCGGCCATCACCGCGGAGGTCGGCGGCCGCGGGCTATTGACCGAGCCCGACGTCGAGATGCAGATGCAGGGCATCTCCAACGTTCTGAAGCACATCGGCTCCCTTGAGGGAGAGCCCGACAGCCCAGAGCAGCAGCGTGTCCTGAGGGCGTCACGCTCCGTGATCTCCCCGGCGGAGGGCCTGTGGTTCCCGGAGGTCGATCTCGAGGAGGAGGTGACAGCGGGCCAACGGATGGGCCGCATCGAGAACCTGTTCGGCGACGAGCTGAGCGCGGTGCGGTCGCCCGCTTCGGGGCCGGTGTTGTACCTGACCAGCAGCCCGGCGGTGTATGCCTCGGGGTTGCTCGGATCGATCGGCGAAGCGTAGGCCATCCGGTCACCCGATCGGCTGACGTTGCGGGAAGGAGGATCCGCCCAGGCGCAGACGTTGTTGGGACACGAGCGGAATCATGACGTTTCCCGGGACTTCGCCGCGAGAGGGGCGACTCCCTAGAAGAGGAAGACACATGACGCCCACGCAAGAGAACCGTTTCGGGTTGGACGCAAAGCTGAAGAGGCGTGAGCTCCTGAAAGTGACGGCCGCGGCATCTGTGGCCGCGTCGTTGCCGGCCTCGGTGTCCGGCGCGCCCGCGGAATCCCGACGAGAGGAGCCGCAGGCGCAGGGTGGCGGGAACGCGCTGATCTTCGCGCTGGGGGCCGATCCTGACGCCCTGGACCCGCGCCAGACCAACAACCAGGAAGGCTACATCGCCTGCTGCAACATCTACGATTGCCTGGTTCTCTACGAGCTCGGTGAGACGACCCTGCGGCCGGGACTTGCGGAGTCGTGGGAGATCTCAGACGACGGCCTGGAATACACCTTCAAGCTGCGCCAGGGCGTCAAGTTCCATGATGGTGAAGACTTCAACGCCGACGCCGTGGTTACCTGGTTCAACTCGATCAAGGAGGGGACGCCCGATTCGCAGTATGACGCGGCGAGAATGCCGTACATGGAGCCGTTCTTCACGTCGCTCATCGACTCGTGCGAGAAGGTCGATGACTTCACGGCCAAGCTGATCCTGTCGCGACCCTACGCCCCCATGCTCGCCAACCTCGCGATCCCGATCGGCGGGATCCCGAGTCCGAAGGGGATCCAGGCGGGCCTGGACCAGCTTGGTGTCGCCCCGGCGGGGACCGGGCCCTTCAAGCTCGATGACCCCAGCGGATGGACGCGGGGCAGCCAGTTGACCCTGTCCGCGAACCCGGATTACTGGCAGGGCGCCCCAAAGGTGGACGAGTTGATCTTTACGGTTGTCCCTGAGAACTCCACGCGCCTGCAGCAGGTCGAGCTGGGTGACATCGATATCGCCTGGGGACTGGGGCCCGACGACGTGCGGAAGGCGAAAGACAACCCCGACCTGACCGTGCAAGAAGAAGCCGGCCTCAACACCAATAACGTGCAGTTCAACCTCTCGAAGGAGGTCTTCCAGAGCAAGGAGATCCGCCAGGCCCTCAACTACGCCGTCAACAAGGAGGAGCTCTCGGCCGGGCTCTACGACGGCAACATGGTGCCCGCGGGAGGCGTCCTACCGCCGGTCGATTGGGCGTACAACGAGTCCCTGAAGGGTTATGAGTACGATCCGGACCGGGCGCGCGAGCTTCTGAGTGCGGCCGGCTACACCGAGGACAAGCCGCTGAGCTTCACGCTCTGGACCTACACGGTGCCACGCGGCTACAACCCCGCGGGCGACCGGCTCGCCACGGCGATCCAGGAGTACTGGCGGCAGGTGGGCGTTGAGGCGGACATCCAGTCGGCGGAGTGGACCCAGTTCCTCGCGAATCGGCGCGATAACCAATATGAGTGCTCGCTCGCCGGGTGGATGGGCGACAACGGGGACCCGGACAACTTCCTGTACTCCCTGCTCGCCACCGACAATATCGGCCAATCCAACACGGCCTGGTACTCGAACCCTGAGGTCGATGACCTGCTCGTCAAGGCACAGGAGGCCACGGACCAGGAAGATCGGAAGACGCTGTACCAGCAGGCCGAGGAGATCATCGTCGAGGACGCACCGTGGGTCTTCCTCGGCTACCAGCTCCACCAGATCGTCACGCGCGCCAGCGTGCAGGACTTCGTGATCCAACCGAGCTACATCTACTACCTCGCCGGTGTCAGCAAGACCTGATCGCGTCGTGGGCCGATAGCCGAAGGCGTACGCCTTCGGCTATCGGCCTTCCATGGCGATTCTGCGGCGAGCGAAAGTGGTCCCATGATCCGGTACATTCTCAGGCAGCTGATCCTCATTATCCCGGTGCTCGTCGGCATCATGACCGCCGTCTTCATCCTGCTGCAGCTGATTCCCGGTGACCCTGCCGTGGCGATGGGAGGAGAGCGACTCCAGGATGAGGACCTGGAGAGGATCAGGCGGGACCTTGGCCTGGACCGCCCGTTGCCGATTCGATATCTCTACTTCATCTGGTCGGCGCTTCGGTTCGACTTCGGCAATTCGATCCGAACACGGCAACCGGTATCGGGCGAGCTCCTCCAGTTCTTCGGGGCGACGATGGAGCTGAGCCTGGCCGCGCTGGTCATCGCGGTCGTGGTTGGGGTTCCCCTCGGCGTGATCGCCGCCATCAACCGCAACTCCCGCCTTGATTACGGAACGATGGTCTTCGCCCTCATCGGCATCAGCACACCGGTCTTCTGGGCAGGCATTGTGGCGATCTACGTTGTCAGCTTCCGGTTCAAGCTGTTCCCGATCGGAGGCATCATTGACAGCCAGATCCGGCTCGACCACATCACGTACAGCTACATCCTGGACAGCATCATTACCGGGAACTGGCCGGCATTACGATCCACGCTGTACCACCTCGCCTTGCCCGCGACGGTCCTGGCGACGATCCCGATGGCCATCATTGCCCGCATGTCTCGCTCCGCGATGCTGGAGATCCTTGAGCAGGACTACCTGCGGACGGCCCGCTCGAAGGGGCTCAGGGAGCGGATCGTGATCAGCCGGCACGCGATCAAGAACGCACTGATCCCGATCATCACAGTGATTGGGCTCCAATTCGGCGGGCTGCTCTCGGGCGCGTTCCTCACCGAAACCGTGTTCGGCCGGCCCGGGATCGGGCGCTACGTGGTGACCGCGATCGGGGCCCGCGATTACCCGGCGATCCAGGGGACCGTGCTGGTTGTCGCGATCATCTTCGTCCTGATCAACCTGCTGGTCGACGTCCTCTACGCGTTCCTCGATCCCCGGGTTCATTACACATGACACATCGGAGGGACGTGATGGATAGCGGAGCGCCACGTACGTGCGCTGGCCGGCCTGACGAGGGACGACGATGATGACGGACGCCGGCGGCAGAGCGGAGATTACGGCTGGCGAGGGCCAGGTCGCCAATCCCCTGACGCGGGATCGGGCGGTCGGCGTGCATCGGACGCTGTGGCGAGATGCCGTCCGTCGGCTCCTGCGCGACAAGGCGGCGATCTCCGGGCTCGTCATTATCACCCTGCTCCTCATGGTCGCGCTCCTGGCGCCGTGGCTGGCGCCCCATCCCCCGAACGACCAATCGTTCATGACGAAGCTGGAAGCGCCGAGCCTGAACCATCCGTTCGGCACGGACGAGTTTGGGCGGGATATCTTCAGCCGGGTGCTTTACGGCAGTCGTGTTGCCCTCCTGATCGGACTCACTCCCGTGGTGGGGGCCCTTATCATCGGCGTCACGTTGGGGCTGGCGTCCGGGTACTACGGAGGAATGTTCGATCAGCTCATCATGCGCCTGGTCGATATCCTCCTGGCCTTTCCCTGGCTCCTGCTCGCGATCGGGATCATGGCGATCCTCGGGCCCGGCATCGTGAACGTCGCGGTGGCGGTCACCATCGTCTACATCCCCGTGTTCGCGCGCATCGTGCGTGGGTCGGTGATCTCGATCAGGGAGAAGGAGTATGTCGAGGCGGCGCGGGCGATCGGGCGGCCGGATGCGGGAATCATGGTGCGCCACATCCTGCCTAACGCGATGGCACCGATCATCGTCCAGGCGACGCTGGCGATTGGCCAGTCCATCATCTACGCGGCGGGCCTGAGCTTCATCGGGCTTGGCACGCAGCCGCCCGGTTCGGATTGGGGCGTCATGCTCTCGTCAGGCCGGGAATACCTGCGGGATGGACCGTGGCTCGGCATCTTCCCGGGGCTCGCCATTCTTGTGACCGTGCTGGCGTTCAACCTCTTCGGTGATGGGCTCAGGGATGCCCTAGATCCGAGATCGTAGGAGGGAAGCGGGCGGTTGTTCATCACATGCGGTCGCCCGGCAGGGCAGCCGCACGACGAGTTTGCAGGAATCTGGAGCAGGGAGAGATAGTCATGAACCGAGCATCACACGGGGCCGACACGCAGATGGTGGATGCGCTGGACCATATCGAGCTGCCCGAGCCGGGCAGCGTCCGTCGCGGGACCCTCCGGTTCTCGCATCCGCAGCTCGAGGGGCACGAGTGGCCATATACCGCCGTCCGCGGCGCGAAGGATGGGCCGCACCTCGCCCTTATTTCCGGCGTGCATCCCACGGAATACCCCGCGATCGAGGCGAACGTCCGCCTAATGCGGGCGATCGATCCGAACGACCTGAGCGGTACGATCGTGTCGCTTCCGCTCGTCGATGTCCCGGCGTTCTTGACCCGCTCCCCGTTCGTGTGCCCGGTGGACGGCAAGAACCCGAACCGCTTCTTCCCGGGAAGTGCCGACGGAACGTTCACCGAGGTGCTCGTGAACGCGATCTTCGCATCTGTCGTCGCGCCGGCCGACTACCTCGTGGATCTCCATGGCGGCGACATGGTCGAGGCGCTGATCCCGTTCTCGATCTACTCCACCGTCGGCGGCGAGAAGGTGAACGAGGCGTCTGCCGCGTTGGGCCGGGCATTCGGGTTGCCTTACCTGATCGCCAGCACGCCCCAGCCGGGCGGGATCGGCGGTACGACGGTCGAGGCCGCGGCCGCGGCCGACGTGCCGGGGATCATCGCGGAAGCTGGCGGCTGTGGATTATTGACGGAGCCGGAAACGCAGATGCTCGTGAGCGGAGTCGAGCGAGTGCTTCGGCACCTCGGGATGACCGAGGGCGCGGTGGAGCCACGGGAGCCGATCGAGCTGAGTCACTTCACGTGGCTGTACGCGCCGGCGGAGGGAATGTGGTACCCCTCGGTCGAGGTGGGGCAGCACGTTGGGGCAGGGGAGACCGTCGGGCGCGTCGGAGACCTCTTCGGCAACACCCTGGCGGAGATCACGGCCCCGCATGCCGGGGACGTGCTGTTCATCACGTCCAGCCCGGCGATGAAGAAGGACGGGCTGATGATCGCGGTCGGTGCGCGCTAGCGGGATCGGATCACCCGGCGAAGGCATATTGGCTTGCCGTCAGCTGGTGGGGCTCTCTTGGGCCGCCGGCCCGGAGCGCCTGGTGTGGAGGGCCCGGAGGAGCGGGTAGGGGATGACGCGGTTAATCAGGTAGGCGAGGCTAATCACGAGCCAGCCGCCAACGGCGTCGAGCCAGTAGTGGTTGCCGGTGATCATCACTGTCAGCGTGATAAGGACGGTCAGGATCGCCATGACGATTCGCCCGACGACGCGGTTCGGGATCGCGAGCATCAGGGCGATCGCGGTGAAGGTGGTCCAACCAACATGCATCGAGGGCATCGCGGCGAAGCGGTTGGCGGTGACGAGGCCAGTCTCGGAGAAGTAATTCGGCCCATAGATCGCCAGGGTATCGAGGAAGGGCCAGCCGTGAGGCTCCATGAAGCGCGGCGGGGCCAGCGGGTAGATCAGGTACATCGGCGTCGCGATCGCCATGCTAATGAAGAACGCGCGGCGGATATAACGATAGCGCACCGGCGCCATGAACGCGAGCGTGAGCAAGCCGAAGAAGAATATCCACATGTAGTAGGCGTAGACGTTGTTGAAGAACCCGATCAGCCAGTCGCCGCGATCCAACACCCAGCGCTGGAGGTCTAGCTCGAACATCAGCCCGAGCGACTCCTCGAAGTGGAGCACGTTCCTGGCGTGACCGAAGGCGATGGACTCATCTCGCGGGATGAACTGCTTCCGGGCGAGCTTGTAGACCTGGAACATGACCAGGTAGAGGGCGAGCTGGGAGAGAAGCCACGGGACGCGGCGCAACGCCTCCCTCCAGGAGGGAAGGCGAGGTGATTGGTCGTCTGGTGGGATCAGGAAGCCCTGGGTCTCTGTCATGGCGCGGAGAATCACGTTGCGAGTCCATATCGTACTGCCGCACCTCGTGTGCGGCGGGGTTTGGTATTTGCGCACCACGCCGGAGACCAGCTCCGGCGGTACGACGAGAACTGGCTTACCAGCCGCGAATCTTGGTTGCAGTGATACGGATCGGTACGGAGTAGGTGTCGCTGTGCTCCTCGACGGTCATGCCGATTCCCGGGATGAGATGCCCGTACTTCTCCTGGAAACCAGCATGGTCCTTCGGCATAGGCAGATTCTCGTCGACTGCCGCCTCACCGATGATGACGCTCATGCGGTCGGCGTGCGGGTCAGAATTGAAGTTCAGGGCAACGTGCGGGTTGCGCTCGACGTTGTGATTGCGGGCAGCCGTCTTGTGGGAATAGACGATCACGTCGTCGCCGTCGGTGACGAACCAGACCGGGTTGGGCTGGGGCGTGCCGTCGTGCGACGTGGTGGTCATCCAGACGACGAGCTCGTTCGCGAGCTCCTGGCGGATGCGCTGGCCGAGATCCGAGGTCCAGGTGAGAGCGGTCATGAGAGATCCTCCAGTGACAACGGGCGTGGCAGTGAGAGGTCGCGAAACGTCAGGGACGGGCCCTTCTCGCCCAATGACCGACGGCGCAATGGATCAGGTTGGCGTCGAAGCAACGAGAACGAGGTGCCTTCCGCTGATATTCTGAAGTATCACAAGGATCACGCCTTTAGCAAGAGCATCAGTTCGGCCTTGGCCCCCTATGACTCGTTAGTGACTCTTGGAAAAGTGTTGACATATAAAGAGTATGCTGATACTTTCCAAGATGGGTCCCACGCCACTTGCTGCTACGGTTGGTGTCCTTGGTGTTCGCAAGCGCTCCGTTCTGCGAACGTCTCTCGCAAACACAACCGTCCCCGCCGTAGCCACACTCCATCTGGAGGTTCGGCCATGTGCAACGGGATTTCTTACCAATTGTTCGACGGGGAGAAGAGGTGTATTCCCCTCTATGTTGATCGATCTATCCTCGTTTGGCCCCCGGACCCTGAACCCGGTCCATGGACCGATCTTCAGGTCATCGCAACGATCAACGAACTGACATCACACCTGCGTGATGCCAGCCTGCGGTCGCAGATCACGGAAACCTTGCGGAACTCCGCCGAGAAAATTGCCAGCGAACTGCCAAAGGAATTCCAGCTTGGTGATGAGTTTCTGGTCACAGACGTAAAGGTCGCCGCTGACTAGCACATGTGAAAGGGCGGGGAGCAGTTCGAACTGCTCCCCGCCCTCTTTGGTTCTACGTAAGAACCGTTCCAGAGGTATCGGCCTTCGTTTATGAGGGGGGGAGCGTTCGGCAACGGCGTCCATATCAACCCAACACCTTGTCCCGAGTTTAGT
>CAVUJM010000014.1:0-12008 GCA_963741795.1 uncultured Chloroflexia bacterium | reverse complement strand
CAGTTCCCCCGCACCGTCAGCCCGAACAACACCCACCCGAGCCCGATCAGGATCCCGCTCGTGATCAGCGACATCACCAGCGCCGCCACGATCCGCGCCAGCAGGAACTTCCACAACGCGAACGGCGTCACCTTGATCCGCCGCAGGATCCCCTTCTCCCGGAACGACACGAACGACGTCGAGATCCCGATGATCCCCGCGTTCATCAGGCTCATCCCCAGGATCCCCGGCACGAACCAGTCGATATAGCTCGCGTTCTGCGTCGAGATCGACTCCTGCGCGATCGAGATGCCGCTGCTGGCCCCCGCCACCTCCATCACCACCGAGCGCGTCGCGCCGACCGCGATCTGCTGGCTCGGCCCGCCCGCGTCCGACGTCACCATCCGGATCGCCTCGCCGCTCCCCTCCTCCGGGAACACCAGCACCACCGTCCGGTCGTCATCCCGCAGCGCCGCCAGCTCGTCGTCCGTCGTGCCCGCGTGGACATCGAAGGCGTCGCTGGACTCCATCGCACCGGCCACCGCCGCGCGGGTCGGGGTGTCCGCCCCCGCGATGCCGACCGAGAACTGCTGCATGGCGTCGTTCCCGAACACCGCGCCGAACATCACGATGAAGATCGCCGGGAAGGCGAGGTTCCAGAACAGCGCCGCGCGGTTGCGCACCGTCATCTTCACATTCGCGAGGACCATGGCCAGGAAGGATCTCATTGAGTTCGTGCTCCGTTGGGGAGAGGGATTGGGGAATGGGCTGCGTACGGTCGGCCCTTGTCGGCCGCGTTGCCGGCGCCGGCCACACGGGACGAGGTCGGCGGTACGGGGCTAGCTAGCGCTTGCGGCGGCCGCGTTTCGGGGGCGAATCGTCCGGGGGCGGGGTGTCGCCGTTCTGGTTCTCATAGGTGCGGCCGGTGAGGGCGAGGAAGACGTCCTCCAGGTCTGCCCGCGTCGAGGTCAGCTCCGCCAGCGCGATGCCCCGCTGCTCCGCGAGCTGCAGCATGCCGACCAGCGTCGCCTGCACATCGCCGGTCGCCGCCTTCAGCACCGTGCGCTCGTCCTCCCGCGTCACCGTCGCGCCGGTCACCCCCGGCACCGACCGCAGGTCCGCCTCCGAGAGGGCCACCCGCCCGTTCGCGGGGATCGCCGCGCTCACCACCGCGTCTTGCGGCAGGGCGCGGATCAGCCCGTCCGGCGTGTCGCAGGCGATCACGCGGCCGCCGTCCATGACCGCGATGCGGTCGCAGAGCGTCTCCGCCTCGTCCATATAGTGCGTGGTCAGCACCACGGTGGTGCCCGCCGCGCGCACGTCCAGGATCGTCTGCCAGAGGCTGCGCCGGGCATGCGGGTCCAGCCCCGTGGTCGGCTCGTCCAGGAAGGTGATCGTCGGGGTGTTCACCAGCGCGAGGGCGATGCTGAGGCGCTGCTGCTGCCCGCCGGACATCTCGTCCACCCGCGCGTCCGCCTTCGTCTCCAGGTCCACCAGCCCCAGCAGCTCGCCGGCGCGCGTGGCGGGGTCCGGCACCTCGTAGAAGTGGCCGAACAGCTCCAGCAGCTCGCGGGCGTTCAGGTAGGGGAAGAGCGCGGTGGATTGCAGCTGCACGCCGATGACCTTGCGCACCTCGTCGGCCTGGGCGACGGCGTCCAGCCCGGCCACGCGGATGGTGCCGGCGTCGGGCGCGCGCAGGCCCTCGATCATCTCCAGGGTCGTGGTCTTCCCGGCGCCGTTCGGGCCGAGGATGCCGAAGATCTCCCCGGCGCGGACGTCGAGGTCGATGCCGTTGACGGCGGTGAAATCCTTGTAGCGTTTGACCAGTCCGCGAATCTCGATGATGGGGGCGCCTTCCGGGCGGGTGGTCGCGGGCGGGGTCTGGGGCGATGTGGCGGGGTGCTGCATGGGGGGCTCCCGGGGGTGACTCGGTTCAACCCTGCAACTATAGTGCAGCCGCCCGTCGGCTTCGTGGCGATTCTGTGACGGCGTGCCGCGCCGCGCGGGGGAGAGGGCGGCCCGTGGGGAGCCGCCCTCTCGTGGGGGAAGGGGAAGGGATGGACGCCTCGCGAGGCGCTACCCCTGGATGGAAAGGAGCCGGCCGATGCGTGGCTGGCGCATCGCGAGGCCGGCCCAGGTCAGGATGGCAAGGGTTGCGGGGAACAGGAACCACGGGTCCTCCAGGCGCACCTGTGTGGCGACCGCCCCGCCGAGGTAGCCGGTCAGCAGGATGGCGCCGATGACGGCCGTGCGCGGGATGGTGTACAGGATGGTGCTGAGGAGGAGGACGATGCCGATCGGCATCACGACGCTCTCCGGGTAGCCGAGGTCGGCCGAGCCGTCCACGGCGAACCCCAGCTTCAGGATCTTCGGGATCGCGTCCGACAGGAAGAACGCGATGAGCAGGCCGCTGACGATCCAGCTGGTCCAGGATGTGGTGGATGATATCTGCCGTGCATAGCCGCTGTGGGTTACCATGGTGCCTCCTTGGGGTTTGTGGCCGTCTGCCGATATGCCTATGATGCCGGCTTTAGAACGGATGTGCTTCTCCGATCCTGCGGAGTCGCCGTGCACCTTCCGTGACATCTCGCATATGGCCGCGTGGGACACTGGGAGCCGGACCCGATCGACCACGCCCGGAAGAGGTTCTCGTGACACGTTCTCCCCTCCCCGCCTGGCTTTCATTCCTCTGGGGCATCCTCTTCGGTGGCCTGAACCTCTACTGGACCGCCGGCGGCGACCTGCTGGTGGACCATCTCGCCATCGCCATCCAGGAGGATGTCGCGGCGGGCGACACGGCGCTGCTCGTGGTCAATGCCCTCGGCGGCGTCGCCAAGATCGCGCTCGGGCTGCTCGCGTTAGGCACCATCGCGCGGTGGGGCCGGCGCATCCCGTACCGGTTGCATCTCGCCCTGCTCTACGCCGCCGGGGTGGCGCTGCTGCTGTATGGCGGGGCGAACTGGACGCAGATGCTGCTCGTGGAGTTTGGGCGCGTGGACGTGCCGGTCTCCATCGGGGCGGCGCAGGTGCGGTGGTACCTGCTGCTCTGGGAGCCGATCTGGATCGTTGGCGGGGCGCTGCTGCTGTGGACGGCGGAGGGCTACCGCCGGGCGCGGTGATCCCTTAACTGCGCGGGTAGCGGTAGTGGATGTGCTGCCAGCCGCCATCCTCCCGGGAGGAGACGACCTCGAGCCGGATCGCGCCGGTCGCATCGTCCTCGAACAGGCGCACCCCGCTGCGAAGCAGGATCGGGGCGATGTGGACCGTGAAGTGATCGACCAGCCCGGCGTTCAGGTACTGCTGCACGCACCGGGCGCCGCCGGCGATGTGGACGTGCTTGTCCCCGGCCGCCTCGCGGGCCAGTTCCAGCGCGCGCTCCGGGCCGTCGGTGACGAAATGGTACGTGGTGCCGCCCTGTAAGGAAACGGACTCGCGCGGGTGGTGCGTGAGGATGAAGACGGGATGATGAAAGGGTGGGGTCTCGCCCCAGCTGGGGGAGCCCATCTCGAACATGCGGTGGCCCATGATGGTGGCGCCGGCGCTCTCGGTCAGGGCCTGGAGATCGCGGCCGATCTCCGAGTCGACGCCGCCTTCGAGCCCGTGCGCCTCGCGCCAGCTGCGGAGGCCGGTGACCCACTCGTGGAGGAGCTCACCGTCGATGCCGATCGGCTGCTCAGGCGAGTCGTCGGGGCCGGCGATGTAGCCGTCAAGTGACATGGTGATGTCGAAGAAGAGTTCCTGGCGCATGCTTTTCCTTCATGTGCTTGAGAGGATGGACGTGAAGGATGGACGGCTGGCGATGGCCGTACAGATGACCCGCGTGGCCGCCCGTCCTTCATAGGGAAGTGTGCCCGGGCGTCGTCCCGCCCGCTTCTCGGAATCTGCGATTCGTCAGTATGGGATACTGCGGGCCAGAGAATCGGCCAGCGACCGGAGGGAACCGCGAGAGCGATGGGTGACGAGCGATTGGTGACGCCGGGGCTACGGCGGGTGGCGGCGACGCGCTTCGTGCTGCCGCTGCGCGAGGGCGGCTCCGTGCCGGGGCTGTTCGAGGCGGACGACGATGGCCTCTACGTGGTGAAGTTCCACGGCGCGGCGCAGGGCCCGAAGACGCTGACCGCCGAGCTGATCGCCGGGGAGATCGGGCGCGCGCTGGGGCTGAAGGTGCCCGAGCTGGTGCTGGTCGACCTGGCGAAGGAGCTGACCATCGGCGAGCCGGACCCGGAGATCCAGGACCATCTCCAGCGCTCCGTCGGGCTGAACCTCGGGCTGGATTTCCTGCCCGGCGCCCTCCCCTATGACGCCGCCGCGCAGATCCCGGTCGACCCCGTGCTCGCGGCCGACATCGTCTGGTTCGACGCCTACATCGCGAACGTCGACCGCACCACGCGCAACCCGAACATGCTGCGCTGGCACGGCGACCTCTGGCTCATCGACAACGGCGCCGCCATCTACCCGCACCACCGCTGGACCGACCCCGCCGAGCAGGGCCGCCGCCACTTCGCCGCCATCAAGGACCACGTCCTGCTGCCCGTCGCCGGGTCGCTGGTCGAGGCGGACGCGCGGCTGGCGATCGCGGCTGGACGAGACCGTGCTCTGGGGCATCGTCGGCAGCGTGCCGGACGAGTGGCTGCCCGAGGTCGAGGATTCCGGTCCGCCGGAGCGCCAGCGCGAGCGGTACATGGACTACTTCACCTCCCGCCTGCAGGCCCCGCGCCCGTTCATCGAGGAGGGCGAGCGCCTGCGCACCGCCGAGGGCGTCGGCGCGATCGACCCGCACCGCGCGACGCGAGGCCGCCGCCGTGGGTGACGCCAAACCGGCGACCTACACCTACGCCGTCCTGCGGCTCGTGCCCCGGGTCGAGCGCGGCGAGGGATTCAACGTCGGCGTCGCGCTGCTCTGCCGGCCGAAGCGCTTCCTTGGCGTGCGCACCGCGCTGGACATGGCGAAGTTCGCCGTGATGGCGCCGGGGGTGGATGCGGACCTGGTTCGGGCGCAGCTCGCCGCGATCGAGCGCGTGGCCGCCGGGGAGCCCACCGCCGGGCCGATGGCGGCGCTGGACCTCTCCGAGCGCTTCCACTGGATCGCGTCGCCGACCAGCACCATCATCCAGCCCGGGCCGATCCACACCGGCCTCACTACGGACCCGGGCGCGACGCTGGAGCGCCTCTTTCGCGATCTCGTGTTGCCGGTCGAGGTGATTTCGCCGCTATAGGCAGCGACGGCGTCATGCCGGCGATGACCGGGCCGAGCGGCGACCAGGACCAAGGCAAGCGTAGTAGGTCAGCGGGCAGAACGCGGCAATGCGCGGGCGCACGCGTCCAGCCGAGCACGACGCCGGCCATGCGGGATGCCGACCAGCAACGCGAGCGGCCAGGAGATCGCGCCTCGCCCGAGGCTACGGCCAGCGTTCCGGTGAGCGCGACGACCACGTTCTGAACCCGGGCGGCGGCGAGCGCCGGGAAGGATCGGTCGACTTGCTCACCGATGACGAGCTGCCGGGACGGAGCGCATCGGCGCCGCCGACCCGAAGATTCCGCTGGCATTGCGACGGTGCCGCCGAGTATGCCCTACGCGTCGCGCGGAATGGCTGGACATGTGGGTGTCGATGAGACGGTCACCACACACGTCTGCGAGATCATCAAACCCTGCACAGGGGTCAGGGACGGCGTCACCGATCGAACCAGGGAGGCACGGTCGTAGGCATGCTGACCGGCCGACGCGATTAGCAGCTACCGAAGATCGCGCCGGACATGCGGCTATTCAGCAGCGCATCCGACGGGCGTGCCGATCAGCGCGGTCCCGGCCAAGGACGACCGCCAAGCGCGGGTGGTCGGCTCGCGGAGCTGCCCGGAGCGGACGTAAGCGAGCGACCCGAGCAGCCCGGTGCCGATATGCGTGACGATCGCGGTTCCGGCGATCTCCGCCGGGGAGAGATCGGCGAGAGGAAGAGGCCGATCGTGACCAGCACGCCGCCCGGGCCGATGGCGGTGATGCCGATGCCGCCGACGAGCGCGATCGCGGCCAGCAGCGCGGCCTGCCAGTCCTCAACGGGGAGTTCCATCCAGTGAGGTCGCCTACCGCGCCGTGAATGGCCGGTTGTCCGCCACGATTGCGACCGGGGCCGGCGCGGCCGACGCCGTCTCCCCGAGCAGCCAGCTCACCTTCGCGTCGATCTCCGTCGGGTCGACGTGGACGAACGACAGCTCCTGGTCGTAGAGCTCATCCCAGTCATTGCCGACCGAGCCTTCCAGGCCGGCGCTCTTCAGCGACGACGCGGTGCAGGTGCTCCGGAAGTCATTGGCGAGACCGACGAGACTGGTGACCTTCAGGTCGGTCTTGAAGTGCCCCTCGATATCGCCGAGCACGGCCGGGACGGCCTTTGCGGCGTCGAGCCCGTTCGTCTGCTCCAGCACGCCGCGGATGATCTCCTGCTGGCGGCGCTGGCGGCCGAAGTCGCCCTCATCGTCGTAGCGGAATCGGGCATACATCAATGCCTCTTCGCCGGAGAGGTTCTGTTGGCCCTCCGGGAACGTCTTGCCGTCCATCTCGAACGCGCGTTCGTTGTTGACGGTCACGCCGCCAATCGCGTCGATCACGCCGACGAGGCCGATGAAGTCGATCAGCCCGAAATGGTCGATCTCGATGCCGAGCCGCTGCTCAACGACGAACTTCTCGTACGGGATCCCGCCGACGGCGAGCGCGTGGTTGATCTTCGACTGGCCGTAGCCGGGCAGCTCCGTGCGCGTGTCACGGGGATCGAGAGCGTGCGGCAGGTCCCGCCGTCGCCGCTGATATGCAGCACCTGCAGGGAATCCGGCCGGACGTTGATGTCGATCGGCTCGCCGGGGCGGGCATCGACGCCCATCAGGAGGACGGTGACGGAGTCGCCACCCGGGTTCGTGAGGTCGGCCAGACCGAGATCGGCGGTATCGCCTTGCTCCACCTGCTCCAGCACCTGCTGGGAAGGCGGTTTCTCACCGGTCTCGTCTGGCGGCGGGGTGCTGAGCTCGTTGAGCTCGCTAAAGGCGTTGTTGATGGTCCACATGCCGGCCGCGCCGCCCGCCCTCATGAGGAGCAGGAGCACGATCGGGATGATGAAACGTTTCTTGCGGAACCACGGCCGGCTGCGCTGGCGGACCTGGCGCGATTGTGGATGGTAGCCGCCGGGTTGCTGGCGTGGCGCGGCATGTGGCTCGGCCTGCAGAGGGACGGTTTGCTGCCGGGAGGAGGTGCGGAGGGTATAGCCGCAGTTCGGGCAAAAGGCGTCGGTGGGTTGGACGGACGCCCCGCAAGACGGACAACGTTGTGGCATGAATGCGTGCTCCGGCGAATATGATGGGTTGGTGCGTTATCGGCCCTTGGGCACCCTGCGGGCCGATCGGGTCGACACGCGGTCGACCCCTTGTATCTTGGAGAGACGTGATGCCGGCGACCATTCGACCCCGAGGTTCTGCGACCATCGCGTAGGTGCGGTCCCGGCATCGCGTGCTGGAGCGGTCGCCACCGGGATCCCCAAACGGTTACTCGGGCTGTCACGCCCATATCTCACAAGGATGGGGCGATGGCGACGGGTCCAGCCTAGCGGAACACTCCAGGAAAGGACAGACCCATGGCGTTCTGGCTCGGGATCGATGTGGCGAAGGCGACGTTGGAACTCGCGTCTTCCGAGAGCGAGGCGACCTGGCAGGTGCCGAACACCCCGGACGGCTGGCAGGCGGTCACTGCGCGCTATGCCGAGGCGCCCCCCGTGGGGGTGGTGATGGAGGCGACTGGGACCCTGCATGTCGGGCTGCATCTGCACCTGTGCGCCGCCGGCTGGCACAGCAGTGTGATGAATCCGAAGTGGATCGCCGACTATGCGGGCAGCCGGGGCCGCCTGGGCAAGACCGACCGCGTCGATGCCCGGCTGCTGGCGCGCTACGGCAGGAAGGAAACGCCGGCCCCGACGCCGGCGAAATCGCCCGCACAGCGCCGCGTGATGGCCCTGATCCGGCGCCGCTCCCAGGTGGCCAAGCTGCGGGTGATGAATCTCAACCAGGCCGCCAGCAGCATCCGCGCCGAGATCATCACCTCCTGCGACCTGCTCACCGTGGCCTTCGAGACCGAGATCGCGCGGCTGGACACGACGATCGCCGAGGCCGTGGCGACCGATCCGGGATTGCAGGCGCGGGCGGTGCAACTGCAGTCGATGCCCGGCATCGGGCCGGTCACCGCGACCTGGTTGCTCGGGGCGTTGCCGGAGCTGGGCGAGCTGGACCGGCGCAAGCTGGCCGCCTTGGCCGGGGTGGCCCCGCATCCGACCCATAGTGGCACGCAGCACCGGGAGGGCCACATTCGGGGCGGGCGACGCGACATCACCACAGCCCTGTTTCTCTCCGCCCGCGTCGCGGCCCGCCATGATCCATACTTCCGAGCCTCTTTCCAGGCGTACATGGCGCGCCCGGACAAGGCCGACAAGATGGGCGTGATCGCCGTGGCGAACAAGATGCTGACCCTGTTGTCCGTGATGGTCCGCGATGGACTGCTATGGACCGATACCAACGCCTACCGCTCTATCCGCGACGCGCCAAAGTGTTGACTGGAGAGACGGTTACTACGGATGCATTCGGGGGAGTGTACCGCGATTGTCCGTGCGGCCCCGTCACTCCTAACCCGCGTGGGGGGCGAATGGTATCGGTGCGAGGCAGATGCTACGGCACGGGGGAGCTGGTGGAGCGGCCTTGCAGCTTGAGCGCGCGGACCAGCGGGCCGATGGTGAATCCCTGCACGAGGAGGGTGAACAGCACGGCGCCATAGGTCATCGCAAGCAAATCCTGCTGATGTGGGAAGTCGTGGGGAAGGCTCAGCGCGGCGGCGAGCGCGACGGCACCCCGCAACCCGCCCCAGAACATGAGGTGCAGCTCGTTCCGCTCCACGGTCGTGCCCAACCGGTTGATCAGCGGGCCAAGGCCGTAGACCACCGCGGCCCGGCCGATGAGCGCGGCGGCGATGCCCCATCCGACAAGCTCCCAGTTGCCGCGAAGATCAGCGGACCGGATGGTGATGCCGAGCTCCAGGAACAGCCCGGCGTTGGCGAGGAACGCGAGGAACGCCCACAGCTCCACGAGCGGCTCGGCGCCCCGGATCAGGATCTTCGAGCGGACCTCTCCTGCCCGGCCCAGTGCCATACCCGCCGCGAGCGTGGCCAGCACGCCGGAGACGCCGACCTCCTCCGCGGCGAGGAATGCGCCGTAGGCGATCGCGACCGATACCAGCATCTCGGTCAGGTGCTCGTCGGTATGGGCCAGGAGGAAATACCCGATGCCGCCCATGATGAGGCCGATAGCGACACCGCCGACGATCGACCACACCAGCGTGAGCGAGGCGTCGCCCGGATGAAAACCCGTCGTCACCGTCGAGACCAGGGTGGCGAACAGGACCAGCGCGATGCCGTCGTTGAAGAGGCTCTCGCCTTCGAGCAGCACCGATAGCCGGGGGTTAACGCCCAATTGGCGGAACACCGCGAGGACGGCAACCGGGTCGGTCGCGGCGATCATCGCGCCGAAGAGGATCGCGATGGACCAGGGAAGCCCGGTGGTCCAATAGACGATGCCGCCGGTGACGATTGTCGCCAGGACCACCCCGATGACGGCGAGCACCAACACACCCCGGCGGCGGCGCCAGAGCAAGTCGAGATCGAGCACGAACGCGGCTTCGAACAGGAGCGGCGGCAGGAACACGAGCAGGATCACGTCGCTGCTGAGGCTGAGGATCGATGTGCTGGTGAAGAGTCCGATGGCCAGGCCGAGGAGCAGCAGCGCCAGGCTGTATGGCACCCGTACCCAACGTGCCACCACGGTGACCGATGCGCTGGCCAGCAGCAGCAGGATAATGCGTTCGATCTCCCCCATGTGCCTCGTTCTCCTCCCCCGATTTCATTCATGTCCGGATGCGGCTTTGCCCTCCACTGAGGGAGGCACCGTAGCCGGCGCGAGATTCACGCCATCGTTCGTGGATACGCGAGGTAGGGGGCCCGCAGACGGTGCCCGTGGGCCAGAAGCCCTGGTTTCAGGCGGCTCCGGACGGTGTGCCAGCGCCGTTGCCGACCTTCCGGATCTCGTCGGTGAGATGGACCATGTGGCGCACGGCGTCCCGGACCAGCGAAACGTCGCGCTCGCGCGGGACCAGCGGCTGGATGGGGTGCATGACGCGATTGCGGATGTCGTTGATCTCGTGAGCGGTATCGCCGAGCGCGTCAGGGGAGTCGGCCCCGAGCAGGCGCCAGACGTTCCGCGAGGTGCGGGCGATGTGGAACATGTCGGAGAGCGTGAGCTGGACAACCGGCGAGAGGTCGATCCCGTCCTCCTTCTGCTCTTTCTGGAACTCGCGCACGCGCGCTTGGGTGCCTTCGCTGAGGAGGTGGATCGCGCTCCAGTCGTCGTCGAACTCCTCCATGATCAGCTCGCCGAGACCGGTCTCGAGCAACGCGATGATGGTGTAAAGCGAGGCGCGGAAGAGCGGGCGGTTGAGGTCGGCCGTGGTGATGAGGGCGAACCAGTTCTCCGGGCGGTCCTCGTCCGGGCCGGCGCGGTGGATGACCGCGTGGGACTCGGCGAGGTGGTCCAGCAGGGTCAGGACCGGCACGCTGCCCGGCAGCTCCGGGACGTCGATCGTCGCTTTGGCCGGGTCGATGTGCTCGCCGGCGTCGATGAGCCCGCGCAGCTTCCGGGCGGGGATGAGGCCGGCAAGGTCGCCGTCATCGGTGAGGACCGGGATACGCGTCCATCCCTTCGCCTCGGCGCGTTGGACGATGGACGGGTCGACCGGGCCGGTCGTGATGGAGAGCAACCGCTCGGCCGGGGTCGAGATCGTCGAGAGCTGGATCGTGACGGCGGAACGGGTCGGGATGCGTCGGGGCATCGAGAGGTCCTGTCTAGTGCTGAGCGTGACAGCCCCCGTCTAGTTTTAGACGTAGGCCGTTCTTCCCAGGCACAGTGTCACTGTACGTCTCTTCTGGCGCGAAGAGATTCGGTGTTGGCAGCGGCGATATGTTCTGCTCTTGTACTTGGAAATGCTCGATTACTTTGCCTGAGGACAGCACGACGTAGACGAGCGTCTGGTCGGAAAACGAACACCGAACAAGATACGTGATATGACCGTTCGGATGACTGGGGTCGTTGTACCCCTCAGTTCCTCTTGGAAACACTTCAATATCGAGATCGGAGTTGTACCCAAACCGCTGGACCAGATTCGCTACCACTAGGCTCACAATCGCACCTTGAGTCAACATGAACGCAGGCGACACGTGACCATGTGTTGGAAAGCGCCCTGCTTCATAATCTTTCCGGTTCAGTTCAATGATTTCCCTATTCTTTCGGTCGAACCATTTGTGTGTTAGGGCTACAAGTTCCCTTATCGCGAGTGCGAGCGATAGCACGAGATCAGAATTCTCGAGGTACGGCTTCCCATGCTCCCAGAGCATCACCGCGATCTGCGGCCAACTCTGTGCTGCTGGAGGAATCTCATAGGTGTGGGTTGGAGCTTTGCGATCGGAAGGGGGAAGAGCAGCCGAAGATTCGAGGACTTGATCTGCCACGTTAGCCAAATAACGGCTCAAATCGTCAAATGTCTGGCGATCGCCGGTCAATGTGCTGTCAGTGGTTCCCCAGATCACTCTGCCGACGTTATCTATGTGATTCGCAGGGGGCATCACGATAACGCCGATCGCCTCTTCAAGATCGTAGCGATAGGCAAGTTGCTGGTTCAGATTCTCGGATTCACTGACGGGACGCTCGTGATCGCCGGTTCCTGCCACAGTGATTCTCCTTCCGCGATCCCATGCTTGTAATTTCGCTTCGCGTTGGATTCTTCGCTTCGCTCTGAATGACGGCTATTCGGTCGTTTGGACGAAATCGTCGGCGACGGTGGCGGGGATGCGGGCGGGGCGGCCGGTGGTGGGACTCATGAAGGCCCACTCGGTGCGGGCGGTGACGATGAGGTCGCTCTTGGGGAGTGGGACGAGCTCGTCGGGTTCCAACAGGCGGTC
>CAVUJM010000013.1:0-31821 GCA_963741795.1 uncultured Chloroflexia bacterium | reverse complement strand
CCTCGACGTGCGCCCAATCGCGCAAGACATGCGGGCGGACGCTGGTGGCGCTGATGATGTCGCGCACCTCGATGCCGCGCACGACCAGCGCGTCGGCGACGAGCGAGCGGTGGCAGCGCCAGGGGACGGCCTCGGCGCACATGATGACCGTCACCCGCTCGCGGGAGAGGTCGATCAGCTCGTCCAGCGCCTCCGCGAACTCCTCCGTCTGCATGTGGTCGGCGTAACCGCGGAACGAGGCGTTGCGCCAGGCGGTGTTGACGGTGTCCTTCGCCGCGCGACGTCGCCCGCCAAGCCCCGGCAGGGCGACGTAGTCGATCCCCGCCTCGGCCGAGACTGGTGGCCAGGGCGTCGTGCCAGTACTGCGGATTCCGGCGCGATTTCGGGATGGTGCGGATGTCCGCGAGCAGCTCCACGCCGTTCTGCCGTAGCAGGGCGATGAACTCCTCGATGGGTCGTGTGGAATGGCCGATGGTGTAGATCACGTTGCTCATGTGTGCCGTCTCGCAACTCCGTGGCCGCGCGGCATCGCTGCCTTACCCGGCCCCGGGGCAGGTGGTACCATGCCGGGTGTTGACGGCCCCTCACGCTCCTCATTCCTCCAGGAAAGATGTCATGGCGTCCATTACCGTTCCAGAACGACCACTCACCACTCCATCGTCACCACCCGCCGGGCGATGGCAGCGGCTGCGGAAGCGTCTCTGGGCGAATCGGGCCGTCTACCTGTTCATGCTTCCCGGCGTGCTCTGGTACGTTGTGTTCCACTACTTCCCACTGCTGGGCAATGTCATCGCCTTCAAGGACTACTCGGTCTTCGTCGGCATCATGGAGAGCCCGTGGGTCGGGCTCGAGAACTTCCACAAGATGATCGGGGACCCGAATTTCATCCGGGCCCTGAAGAACACGTTGATTATCCAAGGGTTGCAGCTCATCTTCGCCTTCCCCGCCCCTCTGCTGCTGGCGCTGCTCCTGAACAGCATCATCAGCACCAAGACGAAGCGCATGGTCCAGAGCATCGTCTACCTCCCTCACTTCCTCGGCTGGGTCATCGTGATCTCGATGTGGCAGCAGGTCTTCGGCGGTACCGGATTCGTCAACCAGGTGCTGATGAACCAGGGTTTCGACCGCGTCAATATCATGAACAACCCGGACAACTTCTACGGGCTGGTCGTCGCGCAGAGCATCTGGAAGGAGGTCGGCTGGGGCACCATCATCTTCCTCGCCGCGCTGACCAAGATCGATGTCCAGCTCTACGAGGCGGCGGTGATCGACGGCGCGAACGGCTTCAAGCGCATGATGACGATCACGCTGCCGGGTATCCGCTCGATCATCGTGCTCCTGCTGATCCTGCGGCTGGGCTCGATGATGTCGGTCGGGTTCGAGCAGTACTTCCTGCAGCGTAACGCCGTTGGCGCGGGGGTCTCCGAGGTGCTCGACACGCTCGTCTATACACGCGGTATCGGGCAGGGCGACTGGAGTTTTGCGGCGGCCGTCGGCCTCGCGAACAGCGTGGTTGGGGCGGTGTTGATCTTCGTCTCCAACTACCTGGCGAAAAAGTTCTTCGACGAAGGGATCTTCTAAGCCATGCAGCGTACCACTGTGACCACCGCCGGTGATGCCAGCACCACGATCGGGTCGGAGATCGTCGCGGCCGATATCGGGACGCCCCGCCGCAAGCGCAAAGCATCCGGGCGGCCGCCCTGGATGGAGGAGCCGTCGAAGCTGATGACGGCGATGAAGGCGTTGACGCTGGCCTTCATCGTCATCGTGATGATCTTCCCGTTCCTGAATGTCCTCGCCGTATCGCTCTCCTCTTACGAGGATATCCTGAGCGGCGGGCTGATCATTTTCCCGACCCATCCGACGCTCGACGCCTACCGGACGCTGTTCAACGGCGACATCGTCGTCCGGGCCCTCGAGGTGAGCGCCGGCCTGACCGTGCTCGGCACGCTGGGGCAGATGATCTTCACCACCACGCTCGCCTGGGGACTCTCGCGCCCGAACGTGCCTGGCAGCCGGGGCATCCTGCTCATGGTCATCATGGCGATGCTGATCTGGCCGGGCATGATCCCGATGTTCCTGCTCATCAAGGAGCTGAACATGCTCGACACGTACCAGGCGCTGGTCGTGCCGGGGCTCATCAGCTCGTTCAACCTGATCATCGTGCGCCAGTTCTTCATCAACCTGCCGCAGGACCTGATCGACAGCGCGAAGCTGGACGGCGCGACCGAGTTCCAGGTCTTCCGGACGATCGCCCTGCCGCTCTCCAAGGCGGTGCTGGCGGTGGTGGGCCTGTTCTACGCGGTCAGCATCTGGAATAGCTGGTTCAACGCGCTGCTCTACATTAGCGATACGGAGAAGTGGCCGATCCAGCTCGTGCTGCGTCAGTACGTGCTGATGGGCGCGAGCGTGAACGCGGCCGACTTCAACCAGGGCGTGCCGCTGCCGCCGCAGTCGCTGCAGATGGCGATCGTGGTCGTCGCGACCGTGCCGATCCTGCTGGTCTACCCGTTCCTGCAGCGCTACTTCACGCAGGGCGTGCTCTCCGGCGCGATTAAGGGCTAACGCGCCCTCGCAACTGCGATTGGTGGTCGGGCTCGGATGCTCTCCTCGGGACCCGGCCACAAGGGCCGGGTGTACGCAGGAATCCTGATGCAGGACTCAAGGGCCAAATGTACACAGCACTGACATGAAGCGGGCGGGGATCGGTATGATCTCCGCCCGCTTCGCATGTGCGCTTGATTGTCGCCGTGGGGCTAGCCCTGCGCCGCCTTGATGGCTTCCTCGTACTCGGCGCGTATGTCGTCGCCGCCCTGCGAGCGCCAATCCTCGATCAGCTGATCCCAGGAGTCGAGATCGGCGCGGCCGGTCACGACCTCGGTGTACTTGTCCGCGACCAGCTGGTTCAGCGTCGCGCCGTTCTCAGCCGCCGCCGGGGAGTAGATCCCCGCGGTCGGGTTGGCGACGGCCACCTTGGCCATCTCCTCGTTGAACTTCTGGGCGCGCTCGGCCTCACCCTCGAGACCCGGGTAGAAGAAGTAGTTCTCGCTGAGGAACGGGTAGACCAGGGCGCTGCGGTCCGCCCGGCCCTTCTCGTTGAGCTGGTACCCGCCGCCCTCGGCCTCGTCGGAGTGCACCCCGATCTCGCCGTAGTTCAGGAAGGTGAACTCCTCGGAGCCGAACGGCGCGAAGAGGTAGTTCAGGACGCTCAGTAGCTCCTTGAGCTTCTCCTCGTCCTGCGCGGCCTTCGCGGAGATCGCCGTGAAGCCGAAGAAGCCCGGCGTGCGGTAGGTGATGCCCTCGCCGCCGTCGTACGCCGGCAGCACAACCGGCTCGACGACCGCCTCAGGCACGACCTCCTCAACGGTGTGCAGGAACCCGGTCGCGCCAAAGACGGCCGCGAAGCCGTTCTGCGACATGCCCGTCCGGCCACCCTTCATCAGGTCGACCGACTGCTCGACCGTCAGGTTGGCGGAGTCCGGATGGTAGGCACCCGCGTCGTAGAGCTCGCGCGCATACGAGAGCGCCTGCTTGTACTCGTCGGTCTCGATCGCGTTGGTCAGCGTTCCGTCGTCGTTCAGGCGCCAGCCGTACGGCACGCGGAACATCTGGTTCAGCATGAACGAGTTCCAGTCGCCACCGAACGGCGCGAGGCCGAAGGTGTCGTCCTGGCCGTTGCCATCCGGATCCTCGTTCGAGACGCCGGAGAGGAAGGTCTTCACCGACTCGCCGTCCGTCAGCTCGACGCCGAGGGTGTCCGCGAAGTCCTTGCGGTAGAAGGTCGGGTCGTTGTTACGAAGCACCGGCTTCGGCACGCCCCAGATACGCCCGTTGATGCGGACCGCGTCCCAGAGGTAATCCGGGAACGCCGCGAGGTTCGGGTAGTCCTGGAGACCGCCGGACTCGATGAAGTCCGTCATGTCGAAGAAGGCACCCTGGTCAATCGCCTCATAAATCACCGGGCGGGACGGCCCGGGGAGGAGGTAGAAGAGGTCCGGCAGGTCGCCACCGGCGAAGACCGTCGCGATCTTCTCGCCGTAGCCGGAGATCGGGGTCACGTCGGCGTCGTAGGTCACGCCGAGCCGCTCCTCAAGCTGCTGCCAGTAGGCGTTATCGTCCTTCGGGGTCGGGGGCGGCGAGTACGACAGGGTGAGCATGGTCACGGTGTCGCCGTTGCCCGGGACGCCATCGGTCGAGGCGAAGGGCTCGGGGTACTGCGTGTACGCGACCGGCACGCCTTCGACGTCCGACACGATCGCGCCGGCGGGAACCTGCGGCGTGGCGGCCGGCGACGCGTCCTGCGCGAGCGACGAGCGAAGCGCTGACCCGGCAATCGCCGAAGCGGCGGCGGTCGCGGCACCAGCCTTCACCACGGCACGCCGGGTGATCGATCCGGTTGAGCGACGATTATCTGTACCCATGTCTTGTGAACCTTTCAATAGTTCGGAACTCCGTTGTCAGTATCGTGTCGACGGTATGCAGTGTCAATCGGGAATACCCCCACCCACAACGCATATCGCTTTACCCGCACGAAGACCTCCGCCACAATCATCGCAGACGCACGCCCCCGTTGGGCGACCATCCCCATGAGAGGACACGAGATGAGCACCCCAACTGTCAAGAACGGACTGGACATCCTGCTGGAACGCGGCCACGACGCCGTCAGCGGCAAGCAGATCGGGCTAGTCACCAACCACACCGCGGTCGACGCCCAGCTGCGATCGATCGTCGACCTGCTGCACGCCGACGACCGCTTCAACCTTGTCCACCTCTACGCCCCGGAGCATGGGGTCCGCGGCGCGGCGCAGGCCGGCGCCCACATCGACCGCGAGGTCGACGCCCAGACCGGGCTTCCCGTCGACAGCCTGTATGGCGAGACCCGCAAGCCGACACAAGAGATGCTGGAGGGCGTCGATGTCCTGATGTTCGACATCCAGGACGTCGGTGCGCGCTTCTACACCTACATCTCGACGATGGTGCTGGCGATGGAGGCGGCGAGCGAGGCTGGCATCCCTTACGTCGTGCTCGACCGTCCGAACCCGATCACCGGGCTGCACGCCGAGGGCACGATCCTCGACCCGACATTCGAGTCGTTCGTCGGGATCTACCCGATGCCGACGCGCCACGCCTTCACGATGGGAGAGATCGCTCGGTATGTCGCGGCGGGGAAGGGTTTGCCGGAGCCGAACGTGATCGCGATGGAAGGCTGGCAGCGCGACATGTGGTTCGACGAGACCGGCCTGCAGTTCGTCCACGCCTCCCCCAACCTGCCGACGCTGGAGTCGTACACCCTCTACCCCGGCACCTGCTTCTTCGAGGGCACGACACTCTCCGAGGGGCGCGGCACGACAAAGCCGTTCGAGTACATCGGCGCGCCGTGGGTCGATTCGATGGCGCTGGTCGAGGACCTGCGCGCCCGGAACCTGCCGGGCGTGCTGTTCCGCGCGGCGTCGTTCACACCGTCGTTCTCCAAGCATGCCGGGGAGATCTGCCACGGCGTGCAGGTCCACATCACGGACCGGGAAGCGGTGCAGCCGGTCGCGCTCGGCGTGCACCTGGTCCATGCCTTCAAGCACCTCGCCGGCTCGGAGTTCGCGTGGCGGCCGGGCGGCGCGCTCGGGATGTCTGCCGAGCTGCTGTACGGCACGAGCGACCTGCATACGATGATCGACGCGGGGGCGACGCCGGAGGAGATCATCGCCAAGTGGGACGAGCCGCTCGGCGCCTTCCTGGAAAAGGCAAAGGGCGCCTACCTGTACGCGTAGCGACAAAGTACGCTCGTACCGCCGCACCTCGTGTGCGGCGAGAACGACGCTTTTTCCCACCGGTCGCCATGGCCACGCAGCTTTCGCGACATCCCTGAGGGGATAGACAAGACCTTCTGCTAGTATCTGCACAAGACGCGCGAAGGAGACAGGCATGATCACCGGAACACTGCACAAAGAAGGAGATCGCTGGATCGTTGTCCTTCCCGACGATGAGATCAATGAGCTCGGTCTGCAGGAGGGGCAAGAACTGGAGCTGATCCTGCCTAGACCAAAACGAGACTACGGCCTCGATCCGGAAATCGAAACCATCGCCAGGCAGATTATCAAGGATCACCGCGAGGCTCTGGACTATCTGGCCAAATGACCAGGGAGACGCGTTACTTCAGCGTGCCTGAGGTGATTGCCCTTCACGCGCTCATTATGGATGAAACGGGATGGGATCCCGCGCCGCTTCGCTCCCGTGGTCTCCTCGAATCCGCTGTCCTCCGGGCACAGAACCTTGCCCATTACCAGGGCGCCGACGTTCCGGAGCAAGCCTCCAGCCTGGGAATCGGCATTTCACAGAACCAGCCGTTCCTCGACGGCAACAAGCGCACCGCGTATGTGGTGATGCTGACGTTCCTGGAAGCGAATGGCTTCACGCTTGTGGAACCTCCGCTCCGCATTGCCGAGCGCCTTGTCCAGGTTGCGGAACGGTCGTCGGACCGCGAAGCGGCGGTCGAAGAATTCACTGCATGGCTGAGGGCGCGAATCAAACCGCTCGACACGTCGATGTAACGACCAGCCGACACGAAGCCGCGTCCGGGGAATTCCGGACGCGGCTTCGTCGCATGAGATCGCCCGATCCCCTATGCCTCCTCAAGCTCGCCGCTCTCGACGACCTCCTCCGGCTCGTCCGGCGGGTACAGCTTGCCGAGGTAGCGAGGACTGAGCAGGTTCTCCGGCGAGAGGACGTCGTCGAGCTCTGCCTCCGTCATCAGCCCCATCTCCAGCACCACCTCGCGCACCGAGCGGCCGCTGCGCGCGCACTCCCGGCCGACACGGTCGCCCGGCATGGTGACCGATGTGCCCGGTCAGGTAGGTCACCAGCCCGATCGAGTTCATGACGTAGTCGCGGCAGACCTCTTCGTTCACGGTAATGCCGACGACGCACTTGTCGCGCAGCGTGCGGGCGGCGTTCGTCAGCAGCCGGATCGATTCGAACAGCGTTTGCGCGATCACCGGCTCCATCACGTTCAGCTGCAGCTGCCCGGCCTCGGACGCCATGCCGACAGTAACGTCGTTGCCCATCACCTTGAAGCAGACCTGGTTAACGACCTCCGGGATCACCGGGTTCACCTTTGCCGGCATGATCGACGACCCGGCCTGCATTTTCGGCAGGTTGATCTCGTTCAGCCCGGCGCGCGGCCCCGAGGAGAGCAGGCGCAGGTCGTTGCAGATCTTGCCGAGCTTCGCCGCGACGCGCTGACAGGCGGCGTGCATCGAGACATAGGCGCCGGTGTCCGACGTCGCCTCGACGAGGTTCTCGGCCGGGACGACCGGTAACCCGGAGACCTCGGCGAGCTTCTGCACCGCGATCTCGGCGTACCCCTCCGGCGTGTTGAGCCGGGTGCCGATCGCCGTCGCGCCGAGGTTGAGCTCCAGCAGCAGCTCGGCGGCGCGCTGCAGGTGCCGGATCTCCTCGCGCATCAGCACGGCGTAGGCATGGAACTCCTGCCCGACCGTCATCGGAACGGCATCCTGCAGCTGGGTCCGGCCCATCTTGATCACGTCGGCGAACTCATCGCCCTTCGCCTCGAACGCCTCGGCCAGATCGTCCGAGCTCCTCCTGCAGGGTCTCGATGAGCATGTACGTCGCGATGCGGAAACCGCAGGGGTAGGCGTCGTTGGTCGACTGGCTCTTGTTGACGTGGTCGTTCGGGTTGATGACGTCGTACCGGCCCTTCTGGCAGCCCCATGACCTCCAGCGCGAGATTGGCGACGACCTCGTTCGCGTTCATGTTCAGGCTGGTGCCCGCGCCACCCTGGAGGGCGTCGATCGGGAACTGGTTCATGCACCGGCCCTCGTCGAGGATGAGGTCGCAGGCACGGATAATCGCCTTGCCGACATCCCGCGGGATCGTGTGCTTCTCGAGGTTGGCGAGCGCCGACGCCTTCTTCACCATGACGATGCCGCGCACCATCTCCGGCACGTCCTGGACCTTCTCGTCGCTGATCTGGAAGTTCTCCAGCGCGCGCTGGGTATGGACGCCGTAATAGGCGTCGGCGGGAACATCCATCGGGCCGAGGAGATCTTCTTCGACTCTGTACTGGGTCACGTTGCCTGCTCCCGGGACGGCGAGGAGGCTGGCGGACACCCGCGACGACGCGCCTCCCTCACCATGTCCATGATGCGGGCATCGTACCAAGTTTGGGCGCATTGCATCGACTGATTTGTGCCGATGTTACAAATCGTCCTCCGGGATGACCGATTGCAGGAAGCCCCGCATGATCGCGCCGAGCTGCTCCGCATGGGTGAGCCAGATGTAATGCGGCGCCTCCGGCAATAGCACCCAGCCGGCGTTCGGCATCAGGTGGACGACCTGCTCGGCGGCCCACGACGGGCGGATGTCCTGCCCGCCGCCGACGGCCAGCATCGGCACCTCCAGATCCGCGATGCGCTTGAGGAGATACGGATCGCGACAGTACGCGCGAGCGCTGATCACGCCATCGAGGTTGACCTGCTTGTTGTGCGGGTACGGGAAGTCCGGCTCTGGCTCGCCGACCGTGTCGCGCTTGTCGGCGTATTCCATGTGCCAGACGCGGTCGTTCTGGACGCCGATCCCGGAAAGGTAGAGGATGCCGTCGACGCGTTCCGGGTACTCCAGCGCGTAGGCGAGCGAGAGGAAGGCGCCGTGGGAGTGCCCGCCGACGACCCAGCGCTCGAAGCCGTAGGACTCGCGGATGGCGTCCATGTCGGCGAGGGTCGTCATCAGGTCGTAGGGGCCGTCGGCGCTGGACCGGCCACACCCGCGCGGCTCCCAGCGAATGACGCGGGCGAGGTCGTCGATGAGGTCGCTCACCGGGCCGAGATAGTCGCTCGCGCCCGGGCCGCCCGGCGTCAGCAGCACCGGGTACCCGACCTCGGTGTCCGCCGCCCAGAGCTCGGCGTCATTGACCTGGATCCAGCCTTCGCGCATCTCCCCTCCCCTTCACGTACTGAAGGGACGATAGCACGCCGGAAGGATCGCATCGGGCGCGGAGCGACACGCCTTCGCCGACCACTCCGGGTCGGCGCTACCTGTGCCGACTGAGATCAGTAGCGTCGCACTGAAATGTGCGAGGCATCGACCGCAGGTCGATACGGGTGCCCATCGGCGTGTACATCCGGGCGAGATGGCCGAAGGCTACGTTCTCCGGGCACGGCGGGATCGCTGCCACGTGCGCCTAGCACCCGTGGCTGACAGGAGCGCGAAGCGCTCGGCCGCATGATGGCCGGGGAGCGCCGGCCGAGGAGCATGTGGCCCCTCCGCCCAGCGCGAAGACGCCGCTAGCGGTGCAGCAGCTTGCCGATGAGGCCGGTGTCCTTGCTCGTCCTCCGACTGGCGGCCATCGCCGGAGAGGATGTGGCCCTGGGCGGCCTCGATGTCCTGGATCTCGTCGAGCTTGCCGTCGTGGATGCGGACGACGCGGTCGCAGAGGTCGATCAGGCGCTCGTCGTGGGTCACGAGGATGCCGGCCTTCTCGCGCGAATGCACCTCGTCGGCGAGCAAGTGCACGACCTGGCGGCCGCGCTGGGAATCGAGGCTGGCGGTCGGCTCGTCGGCGAGGATCAGGTCCGGGTTGTTCATCAGCGCTCGCCCGATCGCGATGCGCTGGCGCTCGCCACCGGACATCTGCTCCGGGTAGGCGTTCGCGCGGTGGCTCATGCCGAGGCCGTCGAGCAGGCGGTCGGCGTGGTCCCTGGCCTCACTATCCGACTGCCCCAGCAGGCGGGAGATGAACAGGAGCTGGTCGCGACCGCGCAGGAACGAGACGAGGTTCGCGCCCTGGAAGATGAAGCCGATCTTGTTCAGCCGCAGGCGCGTGCGCTGGGCGTCGCTCAGCTTGGATATCTCCTGGTCGGCGAAGGTGATCGTGCCCTTTGTCGGGCTCAGGAGCGCGCCGGCGATCGAGAGCATCGTCGACTTGCCGGAGCCGGACGGCCCGACGAGCGCGAGCAGCTCACCCGCGCGCACCTCGAGATCGATGCCCTTCAGCGCGTCGACGCGGCTTTCGCCGGATCCAAAGGTCTTGGTAACGCCATCGAGGTGGAGAACGGTGCTGGTCATGGATGCGGGTCCTTTGCGTTAGCCGACCTTGTTGATGGCGTCGAGAGGGTCAACCCGGGCGATGCGAACGAGCGAGAGCAGCGTGCCGAGCATGCCAACGATCAGCAGGATGCTGCCGTAGAGCGCCATGCTCTGCCACTCCAGCGCGAACGGCACGGCGCCGTCGATCAGGATGTCGGTGATGCACGACAGCGCGATACCGATCACGATACCGATCGCGCCGAGCATCGCCACCTGGAGCAGCAGCGTCTTCGCGAGGTAGATCGTCTTCGTGCCGATCGCCTTCATCACGCCGAGCTCCGGCATCTTCTGGAGGGTGATGATGAAGAAGAAGGCGGCGATGATGCCGGCGGCGATCACAACGAGGAAGACCTGGATCAGGACCAGGGTGCCCTGCTGCTCCGTCTGGCCCGGAAGGTTGTTCACCAGATCGGACTGGGACGCCACCATCACGCCGTCGACCGTGTCCGGGATCGCGTCGATCGCCGCCGCGTCCCCGTCGACAAGAATCGCACTGGCGCCCTCGCTGCCGGACGGCCGGACCTGCTGCCAGAAATCGAAGGGCATGACCGCGGTCGGGAGCAGGCGATACTGCTGGCCGTCGGTGATACCGATGACCTCCAGCTCGACCCCGCCCGGGTCGCTGATGAGCACATCGCCGATGCCGATCCCCTCGTTGGTCATCGACTCATCGATCACGATGCCATTGTCGGTACTGCCGATGGGGTCCCCATCACTCGCGCCGGGGTCGGCGATGCCGCCGGGCGCCATCCCGAGCACGCTGATGCCGATCACGTCGCTGCTCCCCTGGCGTGTGACGTTGATCGCGGAGGCGCCATACGGCTCGGCGGTCTCGATGCCGTCGAGCGCGGCGATCGCGTCGACATCCTCGAGCGGGATGGCAGACCGATCGAGCTGGTACTCGCTGCCGGACGTCACCACAACGCCGTCGGCATTCAACGTCGCGAGGGCCTCCGAGTTGCCGTTGGACAGACCGTTGGCGAGCGCCGAGAGGATGAAGACGAGCGCGGACACCATCACGATGACGCCGGTGATGAGCGCGTAGCGGAGTTTCGAGTGCCGGAACTCCCGGAGGGCGAGGAACATGGGCGGTGCCTTCTACGACGCGAATATCGTCTGTGCAGGATTAGTCACGTTTGACTATTGCGAAGTGTACGAGCTTGGAAGGTGGTCGTCAAACCTCAATGTCTCATGATCTTTAGTATAGGTTCAGTATCTGGCGACCGCAAGACAATCCCGCCGGAGACACCAGGTCATGCAGACGCTGATGCCCGGCGTCCACGAGGGACAACCGGGCATCAGCGTGTCTTGAAGGATGGTCCGGGGCGCGCCGCACCATGCGCACCCCGGTCAGTGATCATGATCCGGGCTTACTCGATCGTGAAGAGCATCCACATGCCCATGAACGCGTGGGGCATGCCGGTCTCGCGGTCCGCGACCCAGCACATCGCGACGTAGGTGCCGGGCTGGAGGTCCCAGCTCACCCACTGTGTCGTACCGGACGACTGGTCGGTCGAGACCGCGATGGAGTCGAGCTCCAGCTCTTCCAGTGTCTCGATACCATCCGGCGCCGGCGTGCCCATGAAGACGCCGAGCGTCGCCGCAACCTGGTCCTCGGTCGTGCCGTCGGGCAGCTTGCTGATGTCGATCAGGTGAGGCTGGTCGCCGACGTTCTGGACCTTCACCGTGTTCTGGCCAGCGGCGAGGGAGCCCTCCTTGACCGTGATCGACATTTCGGCGAGCTCGATCGTCGCCGTCGTCTCCGGCTCGGCGAGGTCGGACGGCATCTCGCCGGTCACGGTCATCTGGACCGGCGGCTGCATGAACTGCGAGCCGGCGACGAGCCAGTCACCGGGCGTCAGTTCGATGACGCCATAGGCCGTATCCGCGCCGCTGGTGGCGAGGATCCCCGGTCCGCCCAGCGATGTTGGCGTCGTAGTAGAAGTCCGGCGGGGCGTCCTGCGCGCCCTGGGCCTGGCCCATCGCATCGTCGAGGGTCATCCCCTCGGGCAGCTGCAGGAACATGGAGCCGAACATGTAGTCGTCGGCGGACGGCTGGCCGTGGATGATCACCAGGTAGCGGCCGGCCTCGATCGATTCCGGCACGCCGGACACCGCGTCCGAGGTGATCTCCAGCTCGATCTCCGGCAGGCCGAGATCGGCGAACGGATTAACGACCTCCGCCATCGGGCTGGCGTCGCCCTCCGGCGTGCTGTCCTGGGCCAGGGCCTTCATTGATAGCGGCAGCGATGCGGCAAACGCACCGGCGGCGATCACGGGCAGGGCGGTCAGGCGGGTTCGGGTCGAGACCATGGTGATGCTCCTCTTTGGCGAAGGAAGGAATCAGGTTGTGGCGGGGCCAGGCGTGCCGGCCCCGCGCGTCGGGATCGAACGCTAGCCCTCGATCTCGATAATCGTGTGCATGCCCATCGCGGCGTGCGGCATGTGCGTCTCCGGATCGGGGATCCAGCACATCGCGGCATACGTGCCCGCCTCGTCGAAGGTCATGACCGCCCACTGCACCGTGCCGCCGGACTGGTCGTTGGAGTACGCCGCCGAGACGAAGTCCTCCTCCGCCAGCGGCTCGGCCTCCGGAGTGCCGCCCATGAACGCCGCGATGGTGGCGTCCAGGTTGTCGTTCGTCGTGCCATCCGGCACCTTGGACATCTCGACGAAGTGCGGCTGCTCGCCGGTGTTCTCGACCTTGACGACGTTGTCGCCGACCTTGAACGTGCCATCGGTGACGGCGATCTCCATCTCCTTGATGGTCAGGGTCACGTCGGCCTCCGGCTCCGGGAGGTCCGCCGGCATCTCGCCGGTGACCTCGAACGGGGATGGCGGCTGGGCCAGCCCGTTGCCGGCCACGATCCACTGGCCAGGAGTCAGGTCGACGACACCGTAGGCCGTGGTCACGCCCGAGCCCGCCATGATGACGGGGCCACCGGCGACCGTCGTCGTGTAGTAGAAGTCCGGCGGACCATCGGTCGCTTCACCGGCCGCGGCCGCGAAGTCGTCCATCGTCATGTCGTCCGGTACGCGCAGGAACATCGGGCCAAAGGCATAGTCCTGCTCGGTCGGCTCGCCATGGATGGTGACGAGATAGCGGCCAGCCTCGACGGACTCGGCCATGCCGGTCACCTCGGAGGAGGTGAAGTTCAGCTCGATCTCGGGCAGGCCCAGATCGGCAAACGGGTTGGTCGCCGCCTCGGGGCTGGCGTCCTGCGCCAGGGCCCGGATGGACAGCGGAAGTGAGGCGGCAAACGCGCCAGCGGCAAGAACGGGGATCGCGGTGATTCGGGAACGGGTGGAAACCATCTGCAGTCTCTCCTGTCTGCATAGACCATCAGCGTCAGCCAGGTGGGTCAATCACGACGTGGTCACCTGTGACATCTCTATGGTGCCGGCCGGAGAGCGCGTGCACATCGTCAGTTTGTCGTAGTTTTTCTGTCGAAATACGCCGGGTGTGCGTATTCGGACTACGTCAAATGACGTAGAGCGGCCGTTTTCGGGTGCCGCATGGGGTTTCGGGCGCTAGACCAGGCCCATGCGCATCGCGTGGGCGACGGCGGCCGTGCGGCTGTTGACGCCGAGCTTGCCGAGGATGTTGTTGATGTGGGTCGCGGCCGTGCGCGGGCTGACGAACAGGTCGTCCGCGATCTGCTGGGTGGAATGCCCCTGCGCCAGCAACGTAAGAACCTCGATCTCCCGGGCCGTGAGGTTGTGCTCCGACTCGGTCACCGGAACCGTTTCATCCCCGGCGGGGACGGTCAATGCCGGCTCCTGGCGCTGGCGGCCGACAACCTCCCGGGCGATGCTCGTGACGCGCCGGGCGAGCGCGTCCGGTTCGAGGGCCTCCCCGGCGGCCACCGCGGCCGCATAGGCATCGTCGTCGAGCGCCTCGCGCGCGGCGTCGCGCACCCGCTCCAGCGCGGCGAGCCGGAGCGGGAACGCGGTCACCCCCAGCCGCTCGCGCGCCTGCTCAACGGCCCGCACCAGCTCGACGGCGACGGCATGCATCCCTCGCTCGCTGCAGATCTCGGCCAGCAGGTCAATGTTCTCGACGACAGGCACCAGATTCTCCCCATCGGCGAGGAGCTGCATGCTCTCCAGGACGTACGCCGCCGCCTCGACCGGCTTGCCTTCGACGAACGCGATCCGCGCCCGGCCGTTGTAGGCGCTGCCAAGCAGCTCCGGCGCGCCGAGCTCGCGGAAGAGCGAGATGGCCTCGGCGATAGCGTCGTGCGCGAGCGTCATGTCGCCCAGCATCATCGCGGTCTCGGCAATGTTCAGCAGCGTGTACGGGATGTCCCGCTGGCTGCTCATCTGTCGCTGGAGGACGAGCGCGCGCTGATGGTATTTCTCTGCCTTGGCATACTCCCCGATCTGGAACAGCAGTGCGCCCGTATTCGACAGGTTCAGGGACAAGGCCGAGATGTCGCCGACCTCGACGCAGGTACCCCCGGCTCTCCTCCCAGTACCGCAGCGCGTCCTCCACCTTGCCCAGGAAATACGACACGCTGCCAAGATTCGCCAGCGAGACGGCGATGCTACGCGCGTCGCTGATCGATCGCGCCAGGTTCAGCGCGTCCTGGTGGAGGCCCAGCGCCTCCTCGTACGCGCTGCGGTCGTGCGCGACAGTCGCGAGGCCAATCATCGCGCGGCACTCGTTGCCGGCGTCACCGATCGCCGCGGCGAGGTGGCGGGCCTGGGTAAACAGGCGTTGGGCGACGTCGAGATCGCGCTGGTCTTCGGCAAGGTATCCGGCAGCGAGCAGCGCCTTCGTGCGGTGCTGCGTGAGGTGATTGCCATGCGCGGCGAGTGCGGCGTCGAGCCAGCGGCGGCAGTCGGTGATGAGGCCGCGCACGGCGCAGAACCGCCAGATCGCCCCGGCGAGGCGGAAGACGAGCTCCGGATGACCGTCGGCGAGCGCCCACTCGATCGCGGCACGGATGTTCCCGCGGTCCTCGTCCAGTCGGTCCAGCCAGACATCCTGATCCTGCTGCACGAGGTGCGGCTCGGCCATCTCGCCCAGGGCGGTCATTACCTGGGCGTGCGCGAGACGGGCGTCCGCCTCCTCGTCCAGATCCTGTAGCCGCTCCAGGCCGAACTCCCGCAGCGTCCGCAGCATCTGGTAACGCTCGGTATGGGCGTTGCGCGGCAGGCGGCGCACCAGGCTGCGGTCGACCAGCGTACCGAGCACGTCGATCGCGGCACGGTCCGCCGAGGTGCCCTCGAAGACCGCTTCAACGGCCTCCAGCGAGAACTGCTCCTCGAAGACGGAGAGGCGGCGAAAGAGCAGCTGCTCCTCCGGCGCGAGCAGGTCGTAGCTCCAGCTGATCGCCCGGCGCATCGTGCGCAGGCGCTCCGGCATGTCTGGCCGCTCGCCACCAAGCACGTCCAGGCGGTGGCTCAGGCGCGCCAGCAGGGCCGCCGGGGAAAGGACGTTCGAGCGCGCCGCGGCCAGCTCGATCGCCAGCGGGATGCCTTCCAGATAGCGACAGATCTCCGCGATCGTGGCGGCATTGGAGGTGTCGACCTCCAGATAGGGGTTCACGGCGCGCGCACGCTCGAGGAAGAGCGTGACCGCCCCGGAGCGCTGGATGCCCGCCGGGTCCGCGTCGCCCGGCGCCGGGGTTTCGAGCGCGCCAAGCGGAAAGAGCTGCTCGCCGCCGATGCCGATCGGGGCCTGGCTCGTCGCAAGGATCGTCACGCCCGGGCACTGCACGAGCAACTTCTCGACCGGCAGGTGGATATCCGGGATCTGCTCGCAATTGTCGAGCAGGATCAGCACGCGGCGATTCCGCAGCGCATGGAGGAGCTGATCGTCGTACCCGGCGCTGATGTCCGCGAGAAGGCCGAATTCCTGGCCGATGGCGGGAAAGACGAGCCGGCAGTCCTGCACCGCGGAGAGCTGCACGAAGGCCACGTCATCGTCGTACGCGTGGCGCACGCTCTCGGCCACAAGGAGCCCAAGGCGCGTCTTGCCGACGCCTCCCGGCCCGGTGATCGTCACGATGCGGTGCGCGGTATCGAGCAGGAGCCCGGTAAGTTGCCGCACCTCGCGCTCGCGCCCGATCACGCTCGTCAGGAGGACCGGTAGCGGCGAGGGGGTTCTCGGCATTCCCGGCTGTGTGCTCATCGGTCAATCATCCCGGCACCGGTCACGAAGAGACGGCGCATGTACCTGGAGGTGTGCGTGTACGGCGTCACAGCGAGTATTCTCCCCCTTCCCCGCGCATCGCACAAGGCAAAAGAGGACGTCCGGGTCAGTGTCGCGTCATGCAGCGGGACGGATGATGCCGTCGCGTAGGGCCTGGGCGACCGCGGCGGTGCGGCTGGCGACGCCCAGCTTGGCCATCAGGTTGGCGATATGCGTCGAGACCGTGCGCGGGCTGACGGACAGGGCGCGGGCGATCTCCGGCGTCGATTGGCCGCCGCCCAGCATCCGCAGGACCTCCAGCTCGCGCGCGGTCAGCCCGTAGTCGGGCACATTCGCGGGCTCCTCGGCGGAGGGCCAGGTGAAGGCAGGCTCGTCGACGAGGCGGCCGACGATTTGGCGCGCGAGGATGCTTGCGCGGACCTTCATACCGTCGATGTCGAGTGCCGCGCCGCGTTGCCGGGCGGACCCGGTCGCCTCCTCGCCGAGGACCGAGGCAGCCTCGTGCGCGACCAGGTCAAGATCGCCCGCCCCAACGACGGGGGCGACGTTGCCATGCTCCTCGCGCAGGCGCGCGGCCGCGGTGAGCAGCTCGATGGCGCCGGCGTGATCCCCCGCCACGCCGCAGGTCGCCGCCAGCGTCTCCGTCAGCTCCAGCATCCGCATCGGCTCGCGGTTTTCGCCGAGCAGGCCGAGGGCTTCGAGGACATCGGCCGCGGCCGCCCGGGCATCATCCTCGCGGATGCTGACGGCAGCCAGGCCGAGCACGGCGGCCGCATCGTAGACCGCATTGCCGGTCTCGCGCAGGATTCCGCGCGCCTCGGCGTAGTAGCTACGGGCGGCCGTCAGGTCACCACGCAGCAAGGCGTTCTCGCCGGAGTTGATGAGCGTGTTCGGCAGGTGACTTCGGTTGTTGATGCTCCGCTGCAAATCCAGCGCGCGCTGCAGGTGGTCGCGCGCTTCATCGATCCGGCCCAGCGCGTTCTTCACGCCGCCGAGGTTCGCCTGGACCTGCGCCTCCATCATCTGGTCGCCGGCCTCACGGTTGAGGAGGACGGACTCTTCCCAAAAGACCAGCGTCTCCTCCACCCGGCCCTCGACATAGGAGACGAGGCCGAGGTTGTTGGCGGCGATGGCAACGTCGCCGGGCGTCCCGACGCGACGGGCGAGCTCCTGCCCGCGGGTGTACATCTCGGTCGCGCGAGCATAGTCACCCCGGTCATAGGCGGCGATACCGAGGCCCCCGTAGGCCCGCATCTCGGCGACCTCATGCCCGATCGCGGAGGCAAGCTCCAGCGCCTGCCGCATCCATCGCTCCCCGGCATCCCGATCACGGTGGTAGAGCAGCGACAGGTACCCGGCCGCGACGAGCGCGTCGGCGCGGTGCCAGGGCGAGATCGCGGTACGACTTGAGAGGGCGGTCGCGACCCATGCCCGAGCGTCGGTGATCATCGCGTAGTTGCCAAAGAACCGCCAGATGGCGCCGATGATGCGGGCCACGTACTCCTCGCGGCCGTTCGCCAGCGACCATTCGATCGCCGCGCGCAGGTTGTCGGTCTCCAGCGCGAGCCTGGCGAGGCAGGCCGCCTGGTCACCGCCGCGCAACGACGGCGCGGCCGCCTCGGCGAACGCAGCCAGCCAGTTGGCGTGCGCGTCCCGGGCCGCGTCCTCCTCGCCCAACCGGGCAAGCTCCGCGATGCCGAACGCGCGCAGCGACTCGAACATCTCGTAGCGCGGCGTCTCCCCGACAGCGGCCTCCTGCACGAGGTGACGCCGCCGCAGCTCGTCGAGGGTGGCATCAACCGTGTCCCCCTCGTCCATCCCGGCAACCGCGCGAGCCGCCTCCCGCGAGATGCCGGTGAAGACGGAGAGGCGCCGAAAGAGCCGCTGCGCGTCCGGATCGAGCAAGTCGTAGGACCACGAGATCGCCGCCCGCAACGTGCGGTGGCGCGCATCGACATCGGCGCGCCCTGTCCCGAGGATGGCGAGTCGGTCATCCAGCCGCCGGAGCAGCGCCGGGGGCGAGAGCAGGTTCGACCGGGCGGCGGCAAGCTCGATCGCCAGCGGCAGGCCGTCCAGCCGGCGGCAGATCGCCGTGACCGCCGCGAGCACGTCGTCGTCCATGTGCACATGCGGGTCGACCATGGCGGCGCGGTCGAGAAAGAGGCGCACGGCATCGGACGCTCGCGCATCGTCGATGCCGCGGCCGGGCAACGAGAGCGGCCGCAAGGCAAACGCCTGCTCGCCCGCCACGCCAAGCTCCATCTGGCTCGTCGCGATCATCTTCAGGTCCGGCAATCGTGAAAGGAGGCGAGCGACCACCGGGGCGACGTCCGCGATCTGCTCCAGGTTGTCGAGCACGAGCAAGGTTGGCCGGCCCTGCAGGGCGTCGATAAGCGCCTTCTCGCCTTCGGCGCGGGGCTCGAGGTTGAGCCCGATCTCGCGACCGATCGCCGGAATCACGCGCTCCGGCTCCCGCACCGCCGCGAGCGGCACGAAGATGGGGTCGAGCGCCGCATCGGCATCGGCGGCGAGCGCGATCGCCAGGCGCGTCTTGCCCACCCCACCGGGGCCGGTGATCGTGACCAGGCGCACGGCGGGGTCGTCAAGCAACGCCCGAACCGCGGAAATCTCGCGGTCCCGGCCGAGCATGGGTGTGACCACGACGGGCAACGTCGATCTCCGGCCTGTCGCCGTTGGCGCCATCACCCCTCTCCTTCACACAACCGCGCGAGGCGGTCGGGACCCTTTCGCCTGATGTCCTTCCATCTTGCCTTTCTCTACGGGAAAACTCAACACCCGCGCTCCGCTCGCCTGGCAAAGGCGGTACCATTGGCCCGGTCGTGCCGCCGCGACGCGGCGGGCACCCATCTTCCATCCGGCGACCGCCTGGCGGCGCACATTCCTCAGGAGAACACCGCGTCATGAGCAGCTTGCTCGGCGACCTCACGGGCTGGGTGACAAGCGTCATCGACCGGCTCGGCTATTGGGGCCTCGCGTTCCTCGTCGCGCTGGAGAACGTCTTCCCGCCCATCCCCTCGGAGATCATCCTGCCGTGGGCCGGGTTCCTGACCGGGCAGGGGCGGATGAACTACCTCCTCGCCGTGATCGCCGCCACGATCGGGTCGCTGATCGGCGCGTTGGCGCTCTACGCCGTGGGCTACTACCTGGGCGAGCAGCGCGTGCGCTGGATGATCGTGCATTGGGGCAAGTGGCTCGGCTTTAAGGAAGAAGACGTCGACAAGGCGGACGACTGGTTCGACCGTTTCGGCGGCATCGCCGTGATGACCGGGCGCGTGATCCCGATCGTGCGCAGCCTCATCTCCATCCCCGCCGGCCTGCGCAAGATGCCGATGACGACCTTCGCGTTCTACACCACCCTCGGCAGCCTCGCCTGGAACAGCGTCCTGATCGGCGCCGGGTGGGTCCTGGGCGACAACTGGGACGAGGTCGAGCAGTACGTCGGCTATCTCCAGTGGCTCGTCATCATCGCCGTGCTGATCGTCGGGGCCTGGTGGATCTGGGCGCGCATCGTCAAGCCGCGGATGGCGACCTGAGGCGCCATCCGGGTGAGCCGTCCCGTACCGGGTCGCCCACAAGGGGCGACCCGGCGGCCGGTCACAAGGCAACTACACGATCCTCATGTAGCGGTCACGAGCATGGATTCAGCTCACGATGCAGGCCAGGGCCCGGTAGTACGGCCTGACGAAGTTCTCCTGCAGGGTGCCGGCGCGGGGATCGATCGGGCCGGTGTCCTCCCCCGACCCACGGGTGAACTCCCGCAGACGCTTCACGTCGTCCAGGTAGATTTCGGCCTCGGGCCGATAGCGCTCATACTCAGTGACGAGCCGGCCCAGGTACCGCTCCATGGCTCCGATTTCGGCACCGAGCGCCGCGCCGTCGACCCCGAGCGGAACGTGCTGTGATTCCACGCGTAACGCCTCCAGCTTGAGTTGCTCCCGGCTAATCCTGGTCATCTGCGACTCGTAGCACGCCAGTTGCGCGTCCGTTAAGGCGCCCTCGGCTGTGCCTGTCGCACCCCTGATGCCGCAGGCGCGGAGCACACGCCGGGCCTCTCGCACAGCGCGATACGCGTCCCCCAGCCGCTCCATGGAGCGTCGCCTCAGGTCCGCCTGTTCACGCGACGTCTCCCAGCTGCGCTCGACCCACTTGTACAGCAGGGCGATGCCCCCGCCGACGATGACGACGATGGCCAGCTGCAGCGCGTTCTTGAACAGCTCAACGCGCATCGACTCTCGCGCCGTTGGCGTGGCGGCGGTGTACAGCGACAGGGCAAGAACACCGACCACGGCAAGGACAGCCGCCAGCACCAGGGCGATGCCCACGATCCACCGTCGGTCGTCGTGCCGCATGGACTGCCCCTCCACTTCGACGCTGGTCCGGATCGGTCAGCGGGCGGGCCCCGTCGAAGGCCACCGCTTGCGTCCCACTACGCCAGCCCTTGGCGCACGGCGTAGGCCACGGCGGCCGTGCGGTTCGGCACGCCGAGTTTCTCGAGGATATGCGTAACGTGCGTCGTCACCGTACGCGCGCTCACGAACAGATCCCCAGCGATCTCCGCCGTACTCTTGCCCTCGACCAGGAGCTTCAGGATCTCGACCTCGCGAGCCGTCAGATCACCGTGTGACGCGGGCTCCGGCGCGACATCGACATCGACCGGCGCTGGTACAGTGTGGCGCGGACCGACGATCCCCCGCGCGACCGCCGCGATGCGCCGGGTGAGATCCTCGATCGACAGGGCCCGTCCGGCCTCCCGTGCCGCCACGAACCGCGCCTCCCCTGCCCCGTCCTTCGCCGCCCGCGTCATCTCCGCGATCTTCGCTTGCCGGCGATCGAGCATGCCGATGCCAAGCTCCTCGCCGATGCGAGCGTTGGCGGCGATGATCGTCGCGGCGTCCTCGTACCGCCCGGCCTCGAGCGCCAGCAGCGCAACAAGATGCGCGTTCTCGATCATGCTGTGCGGGTCGTTCATCGTCGCCAGGAGCTCGATGCCCTCGAGCACCAGCGCCGCCGCCTCGCGCACGTTCCCCAGCGCATATTCCAGGACCGCCAACCCGTGCAGCGCCAGCGAGCGCATGAACCGGTCGTCGTTCTCGGCCGCCAGGACGATAGCCTCCCGGAAGGCCGCGCCGGCCTCCTCATGCCTGCCGAGCTCACGCAACGCCTCGCCAAGGTTGATCAGAGATGAGGGTAGATCGCGCTGGTTCCCCAGCCGCGTCTGCAGCTCGATCGCCTGCCGGCACGACTGCTCCGCCCGGGCAAAGTCGCCCGTCTCCGAGGCGATCGCGGCGATATTGCTCGCGCCGATCGCGGCGTTGCCGAGATCCCCGACCTCTTCGAGCATCCGGTTGCTCTCGGCGTAGAACTCCATCGCCTCGGGCATCCGACCCTGGTAGTAGGCCACCGCGCCCAGGCTGCCATACCCGATGGCGATGCCACGGCGGTCGTTCGCCACCCGCGCGATGTCCAGGGCGCGCTCGTGGAAGCCGAACGCGACGTCGTACTCGCCGCGATCGTGCGCGACGGTGCCGAGCCCGATCAGGGCTTGACCCTCGGCGCGCCGGTCCCCCAGCGCTTCCGCCAGGTGCAGCGCCTGCTCGAAATATCCCCGGGACGTCTCCAGGTCCTTGTGATCTTCCGCCAGGTACCCCGCCCCGATCAGCGCCTTGACGCGGTATGGCGTCAGCTCCGGGCTGCGCGACGCCAGGGCGCGCTCCAGCCAGCGTCGCATGTCGTTGATCAGGGCCCGGCTCGCGAAATGCCGCCAGAGGGAGCCGCCGATCCGGAGAACCAGCGCGACCTGATCGTTGGCGAACGACCAATCGATGGCTGAGCGGATATTGCTCATCTCTGCGTCGAGCCGGCGCATCCAGCGCTCCTGCTCGCCGCCCGTCATGTGCGGTTCCGCCTCCTCCGCCAATTGGGCCACGTACCGGGCATGGGCCAGGCGGGCGTCATCCTCCTGGCCGAGGTCGGCCAAGCGCTCGATGCCGAAATCCCGCAGCACCTGCAGCATCGTGTACCGCCGCTCGCCCTCGACCGGCGCGACCTCCTGGACGAGGCTGCGTTGCACAAGCGTCGTGATCGATCGACGCGGATCGTCGGCGCCCTTGGGAGCAAAGGCGAGGGCAGCGTCCGCCTGCCAACCGCCGCTGAAGACAGCGAGACGGCAGAACAACGCCTGCTCGTCGGGCTGGAGCAGGTCGAAGCTCCAGCCCACGGCCGCGCGCATCGTCCGCAGACGATCCGGCACATCGCCCCGGTATTCGCCAAGCGCGCCGAGCCGCTGCTCGAGGCGCTGGAGCAACGTGTGCGGCGACATCACGTTGGCGCGGGCGGCGGCCAGCTCGATCGCCAGCGGCAGGCCATCGAGATGCCGGCAAATCCGGGCGATGTCAGCCCATACCGCGGGATCGTTGTCGCGAGCGAACCCCGGGTCGATCGCCCGGGCGCGCTGGGCGAAGAGCGCGACCGCGTCCAACCGCGCGAGGATCTCCGCCGGCACAGAGGCCGGATCGGGCGTGGGTAACGGCGCGAGCGTGAAGACACGCTCCTCCGGGAGGCCGAGGGCGACCTGGCTGGTAGCGAGCAGGGTGATGCCGGGCGCGGCCTGGAGCAGGCGGCCCAGCGCCGGGACGACGGCAATGACCTGCTCCAGATTATCGAGGACCAGCAGCGCCCGGCGGTCATGGAGGTAGTCGAGCAGCGCGTCCTCGTATCCATCGTCCGGGTCGGCGGCGTACCCGGCGGCCCCGCCGATCGCGAGGAGCACCAGACGCGGCTCCCGCACGGCGGCGAGTGGCACGAAAAGCACCTCGCCACCCGTCTCGTCGGCGATGGCCGACGCGACGTGGATCGCGAGGCGCGTCTTGCCGACACCGCCCGGGCCGGTGATGGTCACCAGGCGCGTGTCACCGCCCGTAAGGAGGTCGCGCAGCGCCCTCGCCTCTCGCTCGCGCCCGAGCAAGGGGGTGCGAACCTGCGGCAGGGCGAACGGCGATTGGTCGAGTGTCCGTGTCACGCTCATGACGATCGATACCTGTCAGGCCGGAACGACGCAGGGACCCACCGGAATATCTCTCGGTCCCGACGAGTATGCATGATCCGGCACGGACAAGCCGGCCTCTCTCGACCATCACCGCAGACTGTCATGCGGAGATCGCCTTGCGTCACATCAAAGACATCGCGAACCTCCACGAGCCGGGGTCTCAGCTCGTGCATGACCGTCGTCATGCGGCTATCGGTGTGCTGGAGGCGTGTCTCGACCGAGAGGGGGGCCTTCCGGGGGACCATATGTCCGAATGAATTAGGGCGCGAGCAACCACCCTGCAGATGGCTATAGGCGGCATGATGCCCCTCACGGCAGTTTCCGCCCCGATGCGTTGCCCGGGTAACCACGGCCAGGGAACGAAAACGCCCCGCAGGGTATCTGCGAGGCGTTTCAGAGCTGACGCTCAACCTATGGAGCGTCGCGTTTGTCAGTCCTCTTCCGATCGCGAGCGCCGGGAGCGTTGTTTCTCTTCGCGAGCCTTGGTGCCGGGATCGAACAACGGCATGAGCAAGACGGCGAAGACGAAGGCAATCAGGTAGCCAAGGACGATGCCGGCAGGATGTCCGGCATTGAAGACGACGCCGGCGAGCACGGAGCCCAGGAAAAGCGTGATGTACGCGACGGCGAGCATAAGCCCAACCGTGCGCTCGGGACGATGCCAAAGCACGGTTGATGACCCCCAATGGATCCAGCGCCGCGGAAGATCCCGCAGCGAGCCATATCATACTCCTGTGCCCGGCGAATTACATGTGACCACGCGAACCTTCCGCGGTCGCATGGGCCGCGACGTGCGGCCGAGTGCCCCGCTGCTCCCGATGGCGTGCCCGCCAGGTCAGGGCGAGCGACACCACAACCGCGACAGCGCCCGCGACCGCCCCGGCCAGGAACGCGATCGTGTAGCCGTGATTCGTCGGCAGCTCCCGTCCCGCCGGGATGGAGGTCGAGAGCACGGCGATGCTCGCGGCGGACCCGACCGAGCCGCCGATCGCCCGCAAGACCGTGTTCAGCCCGGTCGCGGATCCGGTTTCCTCCGGCGGTACGGCCTGGATGATGAGCGCCGGCATCGCCGCGAACGCCGTGCTGATACCGAAGCCGTTCAGCATCATCAGCGCCCCGATTTCGGGTGCCGTGCCCCGTCCCATCGCCAGCATCAAGGCGGTCAAGCCGCTGATCCCGACGCCGATCGGCATCATGATCGCCGGCCCGACCCGGATATGCAGCCAACGCGAGGTGAAGTTCGAGGCCAGCGTGCCGAACGACGACGGCATCAGGATGAACCCGGTCAGGATCAGCCCGGCGTGCATTCCGTACCCGACCTCCGGCGGTGACTGGATGAAGCGGTTCACCAGAGACGAGATACCTTGCAGGCTCACCCCGAGCAGCAGGGCCATGATGTTCGAGCTCATCACCAGCGGGTGCCGCGCCAGGCGCAGCTCGACCAGCGGGTTCGATACCCGCAGTTCCCACCAGACCCACGCGCCGCTGAACAGGATGCCGATTCCCAGCGAGAGCAGGGTGGGGCCAGAGAGCCAGCCCCACACACGCCCCTGGCTGATCGCCAGCAGCGTCCCGACCAGCGCCACACCCAGCAGCACGGCGCCGGCGATATCGAGCCGGCGCGGGGTATGAGGCGAGGCGGATGGCACGACCCGGATGATGAGCACGATCGCCAGGATGCTGACGGACGCCGAGAACCAGTACGCGACCTGGTACGACGCCAGTTCGGCGATCGCCCCGGTAACCGGGTAGCCCGCGCCGACGCCGAATGGCGTCGAGATCGAGAGCAGCGCGATACCGTTGCGGGCGCGCTCGGCGGTGAAGTAATCCCGCGCGACGGAGATCGCCATCGGCACGATTCCCAGCCCGGCGCCCATCATGCCGCGCCCGACGATGAAGGCCGGGAACCAGCTCACGCTGGCGCAGATCACACCGCCGAGAGCGACGAGCCCAATCGTCACGACGATGACGTTCTTGCGATGCGGGCCGTCCGCCAGTCGCCCCACCAGCGGCGTCAACACCGCGCCGATCATCAACGGACCGGTCAGGATCCACTGGGCGGTCTCCAACGAAACGCCCTGGGCCTCGGCGATGGTCGGGATCAGCGGCGCGCCGAGCACCGAGACGACGGAGAGCACGAGAGTCGCGAAGACGAGCACCGGCATCAGCCAGCGCTGCTGGAGCGGCGTCAATGGTGGGACAGCGGATGTCGGCGGCATGCAGCGGGACCCTTCGCGGACGGGCGAGCGGCAACGTCATTGGCGCCGAGGTGATGTTCCGGTCCTCATCGTAACGCGATCGCGCGAAAGGGCAACCGGGCGCAAAAAACGGGCGCCCGGTTGGTCGGACGCCCGGAGATCACGATGGCTGGATTCTGGAGACGAGTCAGTTCGCGCTGAATGGGCCGGAGACATCGCCCGGGCGCCGGGTGATCGTGCCGGCCGGGGCGACCATCACGTCGCGCGGCAGCATGTCGTGAGCGCTCAACCATGCATGCTCCTGCGGCGTGACCCAGGAGTAGCCGTACTCGCGACGACGAATCTCGATCTGCTCTTTCAGGATCGCGACATAGGCGGAGGTTTGACGCTGAAGCTTGCTTGCCGGATCGGGGTTGGCATGTCGGACAGTCATGACTGCACCTCGCGGGTTGGAATGGATGTAGGCAGGATCGGTCGCGACACGACGCTGGGCCGGACTGTCGTCCCTTAAAGGATACCCGGACCGCGCGGCACCTTGCCCCACCCGATTGGATGGACTTCAGCCGAAACCACGGGCGGCAGGGTCGATATCGGGCACGTATCCCTGCTCCCGTATATGCAAGTCCCGGGCCACCACAATTGTGTATTCAGTATTCGTTGACCAGTCCAAATCGAGGGCTCATACGGTTCCTCTGGGCCTCACCACCAGACAGGGGACGCGTCGCCACGCCTCGCCTCACCGTCAGTTCACGTCGTAGTAGTACAGCCGGCCATCGCGGGTCTCGCCATCGTCAACGGTGTAGGTGATCTCGTCGGTTCCGATCTGGTCAGCGTCGGTCGCCAGGCGCCGGCCCTCACCGGGCGCCACACCGCTGATCGTGACGGAGTTCTCGACGCCGGTGACGAGGTACGCGCCGGCCGTGTCGCGCTCGAATGACGACAGCGGCACCTGCTCGCCGGAATCGCCGATCGCGACCATCACGTCCGGGCCAGCCGCCAGCGTCTCGGAGCACGCGCCGGGATCGTCGTGCGGGATCACGCCCTCCGGGCACTGGAAGAGCAGCAGGCGGAGCGTCCCGGTCCCCTGCTCCGGCGCCGTCGTCGGCGTGGGATCCATCGTCCAGGTGGCCCCGCCCGCCTGTTGCGGCTGTGGATCGGACAGATAGACATCGATGGCGCGAGACTCGCCGCGAAGCAGGAAGGCGGTCGCGGAGTTATCGGTGATCTCCTCGGCCTCCCCGATAATCGTCGCCGCGCCGAACCCGGAAGCCGCGAGATCGACCGTTACCTGCGCCTGGGTGTAGGCGGGCAAGCCGGTGTAGCGGAACGTCCCGCCCTGGCGCGTCAGGTAATCGGCCATCTGGATCCCGCGCAGCGGCGGCGTCGCGATCGTCAGGCCCGGCATGTCGGCATCCATCGGGGCGCATGGCGAAACATCGACGGTTGGATCGACGCCCTCGCCGCAGGTCCAGACATTCACCGTGAGGTTGTTCTCGGCCGGCATGATCAGGTCGACCGGGCCGTTCCAGAAATAGACGGTGACGTCGCGCGTCTCGCCCTGCGCGAGGTCGACCGCGCCATACCAGCGCAGCAGGGTATCGACGCCGGTAAAAGTGTAGGCGTTGTAGTTCTCCGGGAAGAAGTTGACGAAGCCCATGTTCGCGGACGCCGTTGACCGGTTGCGGATACGGGATCGTGTAGGAGCCGTCGGCGTTGCGCGAGAAGTCGCTCACCGGCGCGGCCTGCTCCGCCCCGAAGGTAACCATCGCGTGGGCCGGCGCGTCGACCACCTCGGCGCAGCCCGCCGGCGGGGAGGTCCAGTCGCCGCCGGGCGGGCAGGCGACAAAGGTGACGTTGACGTTTGCGTACGGGGATGATGTCTGCGCCGTGGCCGGGAACGCCGGCGCGACGGCCGCAAGCACGAGCGAAAGCAGCGCGAACAGCGGTGCGAAGGCGGATGAGCGTCGGGACATGGATATCTCCTCGCGGCACATGGTCGGCACGTTTCTATGTCATCTCGTTGGCAAGATCAGGGCCAGACAACGGAGACGCCCCCGGCGGCTGGGCCGGGGGCGTCGCGTCAGTCGATCCGGAGCAACGGATCGGTGTATCGGGTTATGCGCCGGGGGCGGGCGTACCGGGCACGAAGTCCCGGTCGCGGATCGCGCGGACCACCGTGCGATGGTCGTAGAGCGCGACGCTCGCGTCCCACTGGCCGCCGCAGGTGACCATCGTGATCACCTCGTCCTCGGTCGGTCCGAGCGCCTCGGCCGGCGGCTCCTCGTCGATCGGGAACGCCTGCTCCCACTGGACGATGTAGCGATAGGTCTCGCCGTCATCGCCGTCGATCTCGACGACATCACCTTCGACCAGGGTATCGAGCAGGAAGAACGGGCCCTCCGGCATGTTCCACCAGTTCAGGTGACCCGCGTAGAGGCCATTCCCCTTCTCCCCGAGCCGCGCGGTCTCCTTATACCAGGTGATGTAGTCGGCCCCGGTCGGCTGCTGCATCTCGCCCTCGATGATCTCGAGGTATTCGATCGGGTAATCGACCCCGATCGACGGGATGCGGATCTGCATCGGCACCGCGCCGCGCGCGCATGCCACCGGGGTGCCCGGCATCACGCCTTCCGGCGTCGCCGACGGGGTCGCCGGATACATGCAGTCCACGGCGGGTGTGCCGGCCGGCGAGCCGACCGGGGTGACCGTCGCGTCGATCGGGACCAGCGTCTGCGACGCCATTGCCCCGTTCAGCGCCACGGCGCCACCGCCAACGGCCAGCGTACCAACCGCCGCCCGCTTCAGGAAGGTCCGCCGCGAGACGGCCGACGCCCCCGCGAGGCCCACCATGCCGAGGATCGACGCGCCGAACTCCGTCCGCAGCTCCGGACCACCCGCACCCGGCTCAACACCCGTGTTCGGGTACTTGGTCGGCGTGGTTGGGGGCGGCTTCTGCGGGGTGCTGCAGTTGTAGACGTAGACCGTCGTCTGCTGGTTCACCGCGACACCGATGTTGCCACCAGACGTGATGTTGCTCGACTTCATGAGACAGGCGGTCTTGCCCGGCTCGACCAGGCGGTAGTCACCCGGATCGAGGTTCATGAAGGTCACCTGGCCGGATGCGTTCGTGGTGCCGCTCTGGACGGTCATCCAGTTCGACCCGTTCCACATCTGGAGGTCGAACGCCTGCCCGGTCGTGTTGGTGAAGCAGTTCACATCGGAGACATACGTCGGCGTCGTGCAGTCGAACTTCTTGACGAGCATCCAGCCGTTCTGCGGCATCGGGATGTTGTACCAGTAGCACTCGATGGAGTCGCCACCGGCGATCGGGAACGCCAGGTTCGGGCCGACGCTCAGCGGCTTCGGATGCACCGAGCTGGTGTTGATACCGACGCAGTTCCAGACGAACACGCTCTCGTAGCCGGAAGGCACCATCTCGGAGAGGGTGTAGTCGCCCGGCGCGAGGCCGCCGAAGTAGACGGCGCCGTTGATCGAGTCACCGGTGTCGCTCTGGAGGTTCACCTCCGGATCCGGCTGGTCGAGGACGAACGTGATGCCGTTGAGCGCCGTGTCGCAATCCACCAGCGGGTTCGCGCCCCACGCGTACGGGTCGTAGCCCTCAGGGCACTCGTACTTGTAGACCGTGATCTCGCCGGGGCCGAGGTACTGGTTGTACCAGTCGCAGAAGAAGTTCGTGCCGGGGTACGTAATCGTGGTGTTCAGCACCCCGTTGATCGTCGCGACCGGCTGCGGGAAGGCGTCGACCACCGCGCCGTTCACCATCGCGGTCCAGCCGCAGACGACGTACGGATCGGGGTTGTATCCGGGCGGGACCATCTCGGCGATCGAGACGGCGCCGGTCTGGACGTCGGTCCATTCAACCTGCCCACCGGTCGTGGTCTGCGTGCGCGGGCCCATGCTATCGGTCAGCGTGAAGTCCACGCCGTCCATCGGGTTCATCTGGCAGTTGGTCTGGTACCACTCCGGGGTGCCGTCCGGCGTCGCGCCCTCGGGGCACTCCCACTTGTGGATCGTGACCGTGCTGTCCTGCCACGGGATGTTGTACCAGAAGCACTGGTACTCGAACGGGTACGTGCTCGGCATGACCGAGATGATGCCGCCTGGCGACTGCACGAGGGTCGGGCTGTCCGGTTGTGGGTCCTCGCCATTGTTCTGGCAGAAGACCACCGGCAGGCCGTAGCCGGGCAGGTCGCCCTCGGCGATCACGAACTGGTCACCGGGGTTCACCATGACGCCGTCGAGCTGGACGCCGTCGATCTCGGAGACGAACGGCGTGGATCCGATCGAGTCGGTCAGCGTGAACGGCACGTCCGGCTGCTGCGTCGAGCATTGGGCTTCGTAGTACGACAGGTCCTGGCCGTATTCCGTCCCCTCGTCGCACTGCCACTTGTAGACGGTGATCGAACTCGGCGTCTCCGGGATGTTGTAGAACCAGCATTGGTACTGGTACTCACCCTGCACGACCGTGACGGTGATGTCCTTGCCCATCCCGCCGGTTTGCCACGCGGGCGGCGCGCCGCCGTCCTCAGGCATGTTCAGCGGCAGGCAATAGCGGAACGGCATGCCGTAGCCCGCATAGTCGCCTTCGGTGATCGTGAAGTTGCCGCTTCCGTCCGGAGTGAACGACTCCTGATGGCCGTCGATCTCCGAGACGAACGGGATGTCCGGCCCACCGTGCGTCAGCGTGAACGGGACGTCCGCCTGCTGCGTCTCGCACGGACCGGGATCGCCGTTAGTCGGCGCGTAGTAGTCCAGCGTCTGGTCGGGCAGGGTTCCTTCGTCACAGACGTACTTGTAGACGGTGACCGAGTAGTCCTGCATCGGCACGTTGAACCAGTGACAGGTCACCACGTAGCCGTTCTCCAGCACGACCTGGATCGTCCCATTGGCGTCCGGGGTGTAGCTCTCGTACGGCGGGTTCGCGATGCTGTTCGGGGCCGGGGCCGCGTAGCAGAACACCGCGCCAAGCTCGTAGCCGTCCTGCGGGGTTTCCATCACCGGGTAGGTTCCCGTCGGCACGGTGCCGAAGCTGATGTACCCCTCCTGGCCGGAGTCGTTGGTCATCGCCTTCAGGTCGACTTCCGGATCCGGCTGGTCAACCGTGAACTCGACGCCGTTCATCGGGGTCGTGCAGTTCTCGTGGTACCAGTCGTAACCGGCATCCATCGGCGGCGTGACGCCATCCGGGCACGACCACTTGTAGAGGTGGATGTCGCCGTAGCCGCCGTCCGGGATGTTGTAGAACCAGCACTGGTAGCTGGTCTCGCCCGGCACCACGGTGACCGTGATGTCCTTGCCCATGCCGCCGGTTTGCCACGCGGGCTGGCGCGCCACCAGTCCTCGGGCTGCGTTGAGCGGCAGGCAGTACCGGAACGGGATGCCGTAGCCGTCCGAGCTCGCCCTCGGTGATCGTGAAGCCACCATTGGTTCCGGGACGAACGTTCGCTGATGGCCGTCGATCTCCGAGTCGAACGGGATGTCCGGCACCACCATGCGTCAGCGTGAACGTCGACATCGCCTGCTGCGGTCTCGCATGGACCGGTGTCCCTGGTCCGGCAGCCCCGGTAGTACTCCAGCGGCTGATCGGGCATCGTGCCGGGATCGCACTGCGTACTTGTAGACGGTGACCTCATACTGCTGGACCGGGATGTCGATGAAGACGCAGACCAGCACGTAGCCACCACGGATTGCGGATTGCATCCCGTTGTCGGTGATGGTTTGCGACTCGACGCTCGCTCCACCGTCTTGCACCTGGGCGATGGTCATCATCGGCTGGTCGCCGAGATCCACACTTCGCTCGATGAAGCGACAGAAGATGTAGGCCAGCTGATAGCCGTCCGGCACCTGCTCGGCGATCATCACCTCACCTTCCGGCAGGTCCATCGCCTCCGTTCTGGCCAGGTTCTGCCCGCTCGATGTCGTCGCCGACTGCGTCTGGTCACCCTGCTGGACGTCGAAGGTCACCGGGGTTTCCGGCGCGTGCAGTTCTGCAGGTCGGTGGCCGTCGGGCCCCCTCGGACGGCATCCAGCCCTCGGGGCAGTTCAGCTTACGAGGATGAGCGTGCCGTTATTCTCTGTCGGCATGTCGACGAAGACGCAGACGAGGACGCGGCCGGGAGCCAACTTGCGCACGACAGTGTTGCCATCGCCCTGCGGCGCGACCTGCTCATACTGAGGCGCGATGTCCGATGCATCGACGGCCCGGAGACCCGGCTGGGCATCGCGCGCGACGTCTCGGAGCGAAACGTAGCGGCAGAAGATATACCTGAGCTCGTAG
>CAVUJM010000012.1:0-21521 GCA_963741795.1 uncultured Chloroflexia bacterium | reverse complement strand
TGGCATTCCCAGCCCGACAGCGGCCGAGGCTGCTGGTGAAGACTTCGGCAACCAGCCGGTCGGCACCGGGCCCTATCGCTTCCTGGAGTGGGTGCGTGGTGACCACATCACGCTCGAAGCGAATCCCGATTACTGGAACCCGGACCTGGCCGCATCCGTCCCGACAATGACTTTGCGCGGCATCGCGGAGCCAGGCGCGCTTGGAATCGCCGTGCAATCGGGCGATGCAACGTTCGCCGGCCCGCTTGAAGCGTCCCAGGCGCAACTGCTGCGGGAAGACGACAACGTCGAGGTCACCGAGACTGACGGCATGACGGTCTACTGGGTCACCCTCAACAACTCCAAGGAGCCGTTCAATGACGTCAATGTTCGCCAGGCGCTGAACTACGGCGTCAACAAGGAACAGGTCCTGATGGCCGGGAGCCTCGGCGAAGGGTACGTTGCGGACTCCCCGATCGCCCGGAGCGTCTGGGGCTACGCTGAAACTGGGAGCTACGAGTACGACGCGGAGAAGGCAAAGCAGATGCTGGCCGACGCGGGGTATGCCGACGGCTTCAGCACCGAGCTCTGGACATCCGCCACGCACCGTGATCGTGCGGTTGCCGTGCAGAACCAACTCGCCCAGATCGGCGTGCAGGCCGAAGTGATCCAGATGGAGGCGGCGGCTATCACCGAAGAACAGTCGAAGCCGGTGGAAGAGTCCAATATCCAGATGCTGATGAGTCAGTGGTCGCCGTCGACGGGTGACGCCGACTGGGCGCTACGTCCCATTTACACCGAGGCGAACTGGCCGCCGGCCGGGCCGAACTATTCGTTCTTCACGGACCCGGATGTGGAGACCGCTGTTCAGCAGGGCCTGGAACTGGCCAATCCGGAAGAGCGGGCCGCGGCGTACGCCGACGCGCAGAAGCGGATCATGGAGCTCGCGCCGAATATCTACCTCTACGTCCCGACCTATTTCGGTGCAATCGCCAAGGACGCCGGAGGTTGCTCGACGCAAGCGGACGGCGTCGTGTTCCTGCGCACGGCCTACTGGAAAGAGTAGATCCGGGCGGTTCTCTGCCTGCGCGAGTGGGGCTCAGTCTGGGCCCCACTCGCGGGCCTGCTCCCGACAAGCTCGCTCCGCTCGTCGGGCGGCTTCGTGTTCCTGAGGGACGAGCCCGATGACCCAGTACATTCTTCGTCGAATCCTGGCGCTGATCCCGATCCTGATCGGGGTATCGATCATTATCTTCCTTGTTATGCGCCTGGTTCCCGGGGATCCCGCGCGCCAGTCGCTCGGTCCTGAGGCCACCGGCGAGCAGGTGGAGGTGCTCCGGAAGGCCTGGCGTCTCGATGAGCCGCTTCCGGTGCAGTACGTTGCCTGGCTCCAACGGGCTGTTGAGGGCGACTTCGGGCGCTCCACGGTGTCTCGCGTGCCGGTGACTGAGGAGATCCTCACTCGTCTTCCAGCCACGCTCGAGCTCACGATGGCGAGCATGGCTATCGCGATCGTCTTCGGCCTCCTGTTCGGGATCGTTTCTGCCATCAGGCACAACACCCTTATTGACCGTGGCACGATGTTGCTCGCGTTGATCGGGATCTGCACGCCGTCGTTCTGGCTCGGGCTTATCCTCCTGCTGACCTTCTCGGTGAAGCTTGGCTGGTTTCCTTCAACGGGTGCCGGTGGCCTTTCCCATCTGGTGTTGCCCGCCGTCACCTTGGGTGTGGGCGCTGCCGCTGTGATCGCGCGCGTGACCCGATCGAGCATGATCGAGGTGTTCTCGGAGGACTTCATCCGCACCGCGCGGGCGAAGGGGCTCGCGGAGCGCATGGTGGTCGTCCGACATGCCCTCAAGAACGCCCTGATCCCCATCATCACGATCGTTGGGCTCGAATTCGGTGGTCTCCTGGCGGGAGCCGTCATTACCGAGACCGTCTTTTCCTACCCTGGCATCGGCCAGCTGCTCATCAAGTCCATCAATAATCGGGACTTTCCTATCGTGCAGGGGGCGCTCTTGCTGTTTGCGGTCCAGTTCGTCCTTGTCAATTTGATCGTCGATCTTCTGTACGCCAGGGTTGATCCGCGTATCAGCCTCGCGTAGGCAGAAGGGAGGAGATGGACATGGACACCGCCCTCGAACGAGACGCCACCATGAGGGACCCCGTTCTCGAACGGAACGAGCCCGCTCGCGGTTTATGGAGTGACGCCTGGAGACGCCTTCGCCGGAACTGGTTCGCCATGGGCGGGCTTGGGATGCTGCTGGTCATTCTTCTGGCGGCTGTCCTGGCGAGGTGGATCGCTCCTGCCGACCCCTATTTCCAGGACTACATGCACATGATGGAGGGGCCCTCACGCGCGCACCCGATGGGCACGGACAATTTCGGCCGCGATATCTTGAGCCGGATCATATACGGGGCCCAGATATCCCTCCGGCTCGGATTTCTCGGCACGTTGGTCGGGGCAAGCATCGGCTCCCTGATCGGCGCGATTTCCGGCTACTACGGCGGCTTCGTCGATACCGTCCTGATGCGGTTGCTGGATATCCAGCTCGCCTTTCCGGGCCTGCTGCTGGCGATCGTCATCATCACCGTGCTCGGGGTGGGTGAGATCAACGTCATCATCGCGATCGGCGTCTTCTCCATTCCGACGTTCGGCAGGGTGGTGCGTGGATCCATCCTGTCCCTAAGGGAGCAGGACTTCGTGCTGGCGGCGAGGTCGGTCGGGGCGCCGGACCTCCGGTTGATGTTCGTGCACCTGCTGCCGAACGCGCTGGCGCCGATCCTCGTGCTCTCGACCATCCGGCTGGGAACGGCGATCCTGACGGCCGCCAGCCTCGGATTCCTCGGATTGGGCGTGCGACCCCCGGCATCGGAGTGGGGCACGATGCTCAGCGAAGGGCGAACCTACATGCAACTGGCGCCGCACATCGCCATTTTCCCCGGCCTGGCGATCCTGGTGACGGTGATTGCGCTGAATCTTCTGGGCGATGGGCTTCGTGACGCCCTCGACCCGAAGACCAAACGAATGGGATAAAACACCATGGTCAAGGTCTACGTTCTCATGGACATCGAGGGGATCGCAGGCGTCGTGCACGGTGAGGAAGGATCGAGGGGCAACCCCGAGTATGAGCGCGCACGTCGGCTCATGACGGGCGAAGCGAGCGCGATAGTGGCCGGTATCTTCGAGGCAGATGCTGACGCCCAGGTGACGGTGGTCGATTCGCATGGTCCGTATCGCAACATCATCCCCGAGGAGCTGGACGAGCGCGCCACCCTCAGCCGTGGAAAGCCTCGACATTTCGGGATGATGGACGGAATTGACGAGGGATATGATCTGGCCATGTTTGTCGGCGTCCACGGGAGCGCTGGAGCCGGATCGTCCGTCCTGAGCCACACGTTCACCGGCCATCTGTTCGATGTCAAAGTCAACGGCGTCTCATACGGCGAGTTAGGACTCAACGCGGCCATGGCTGGCGCATTCGGCGTGCCGGTCATGCTGGTCGCTGGGGATCAGGTTGTGGCGCAGGACGCGGCCGATCTGCTTGGTCAGAACGTCATCTTCGTGCAAACAAAGAGAAGCCGGTCTCACGCAGCGGCCGAGGGCGTCCATCCCAACGTCGCCCGGCGGCGGCTCACCGAAGCGGCACAGCGCGTGATCGAGGAACGGCCCGAGGTGCAGCCCCTCATGGTGCAAACGCCGGTGACGGTCGAGGTAACCTTCGATCGCCCGGTGTACGCGGACCTCGCCGGCATGCTCGACGACGTACAGCGGGTCGACGGCCGCACGATCCGGTTCGTCCGGGACACCATGCCCGACGCCTATCGCGTGCTGCGCGTGGTCACTGTGTTGTGCTCGACGCCCGTCTAGATCACGGCGTCGACGTACGCGCGGCGACGCGGCCCCAGATGCGAAGCAGGTCACGCTCGTTTCCGTCCGCATCCAGAACGGGGACGATATCGACGGTTGCGCCGTAGCTCTCCGGGCTGGTGACGCGGAAACGCGTCTCGCCGAGCGGCTCGAGGTCGAACAGGCGCGGCGTCTCCTTCTCCTCACCGGTCTCCTCGTCGATGTCCGTTAGCGTGATGCGCAGACCGTTCTCCCGCCGGCCTACCTCGTACCGGCCATCATGGCGCATGTAGGTGCCCGTGAAGCGGTCCAGCGCATCCCTGGCCATGGTGATCGGCTCGCGCTTCGGCGTGGTGATGCCGGCATAGTGCTCCAACGCCCACTCCTCGACCTCGGCGTAGGCGCGGACACCAGCATCCGAGTTGACCAGCACGCCGATCGCGAAGCGCTTCTCCGGGATGATCGTAAGGTGCGCCCGGTGCCCGCCCCACGCTCCGCCGTGGCCGACCGCGGTCGCTCCCGGAATATGCCTGGATCGACCAGCCGACACCGTACGAGCGGTCGAAGGTGTCCGCCTCGATGAACGCCTCCCGCATCGCCAGCGCCGATTCCTCGCTGATGATGCGGACGCCATCGATCTCGCCGTTGCCGAGATGCAGACGCGCGAAGCGCATCAGGTCGCCGATGGAGGACATGATGCCGCCGGCCGCGGCCACGCAGCGGGGGAGGGATTGCGATTCCGCCACGCTGACGCCCTCGCGCCGGTCGACCTCGTGTCCCGTCGCGAAGGGGTGACCCAGCGCGTACTCCGGCAGGATGAAGGTGTGCTCCAGCCCGAGCGGGTCGCGCAGCTCCTCGGTCATCACCTGCTCGAACGGCTTGCCGGTCACCTTCTCGATGATGCGGCCGGTGAGGTAGAAGCCGGCGTTGCAGTAGCTGTAGAAGGAGCCAGGCCGGAACCACTGCGCCAGCGTCCCGAACTCCCCGATCGCCTTCGCCAGCGCGTCATCGCCACGCCCGTAGTCGATGAAGCGGTCGCCCTCGATCCCTGAAGAGTGGGAGAGCAGGTGTCGCAGCGTCATCTGCTCGCGCGCGGATGCGCTGGCGAGCTCCAGCTCCGGGATGTAGGTGATGACCGGGGTGTCGAGATCCAGCAGGCCGATCTCGCACAGGCGCATGACCAGCGTGGCCGTGTAGACCTTGGAGATCGAGCCGATCAGGAAGAGCGCGTTCTCGGTGACCGGGAACCCGGTCTCGATGCTGGCCGCGCCGGTGACGACGGTCTCGGCCTCATCACCGTGGACGATCGCCGTGGCCATGCCGACCGCGTTCCATCGCGCCGTCTCGCCCTGCGCGGCTGCCCGGAGCGAGGTATAGGCCGGGCGCTCCTCCGGCCAGCGGATCAGGCTGGGGTTGCTGTCGTCGGTCCCGAATCGATGAGGGTTCCCGGTCATGGTCGCTCCCGCACGCGTCGATAAAGATGGCCGATGGCGCCATTGTCGCATCGACGCGCGCGGAGCGGGACCTAGTCGCCGATGGCGAGCGGGTTGAAGTCGGTGGTCACGTCGTAGGCGTCCACCTTCTCGCGCTTCTTGAACGTGTTGATCACCCGATAGGTGATCGGCGTGGCGAGCACCTCGATGCCGATCTTGACCGTCCAGTTGGTGTAGAGCATCGCCCAGATCACCTCGCCCGGGAACACGCCGCCGAACGCGATGAGCACGAAGACGACGGTATCGAGCCCCTCGCCGAGCACGGTGGAGCCGATGGTGCGCATCCAAAGCCAGCGCCCCTCGGTGATGACCTTCAGGCGCGCGAGGACGAAGGCGTTCACGAACGAGCCGACGAGATAGGCGGCCATCGACGCGACCAGGATGCGCGGCGTGGCGGTGAAGACCATGGTGAAGGCGTCCTGGAAGGCCGGGTCGTCGACGGAGGGCAGCGCGACGGCCATCTGGTAGATCGCGACCGCGAAGGTGTTCGCGATGAACCCGAGCCAGATCACGCGGCGGGCGGTGCGGTAGCCGTAAACTTCGGTCAGCACGTCGCCCACGATGTAGGCGATCGGGAAGGTCAGCGTTCCGGCGTCGGCGGTGAACGGGCCGATATCGAGCACGCGGATCGCGACCGTGTTGGCGGTGATCAGCGTCGTGACATAGAGCACGACCACGAACATGAAATACGGCGATCCCGTAACAACGGGCGCCCCGTCCCGCTGGTTCAGGGGGGCGTTGGACATAGGGTTTCCTTTTGGGATGACGACGAACGACAACGACCAGATGACCGGATCCGGCAACGCGGAGCGCGAGCCGGAGTTCGCGCCGATTGTAGCGGATGACGGCGACCGGGATGCGCTGCTGGCGGTCTACCAGCGCCGGATGGCCGCCTGCACCCGCTGCGTGCTCGCCGGGTATCTCCCGGAGTCGAACCCGGTCTTCCATGGGTATGCGAGCCAGCGGGTGATGGTGGTCGGGCAAGCGCCGGGACCGCGCGCCCACGCGACCGGCGTCCCGTGGAGCGGTCGGTCCGGCGAGATCCTGCGCGGATGGCTGGCGCAGGCCGGCTTCCCGGAGGAGCAGTGGCGCGAGACGTGGTACCTGACCAGCCTCACCAAGTGCTTCCCCGGCAAGGCGGCGCAGGGCAAGGGTGACCGCGCGCCCTCACGGGCCGAGCAGGCCCTCTGCGCCGATCATCTCGAGATGGAGCTGGCCCTCGTCCGCCCGGAGATCATCGTCACGCTCGGCAAGATGGCGGCATCGCGCATGATCCCGGGCGCGGGGCGCTTGCCCTTAACGGAGATCGTCGGAACGGCGCGGGAAGTGGACCTGCCGCATGGCCGTGTGACGGTCGTGCCCCTGCCGCACCCGTCCGGCGTCTCCCGATGGCTCAACGACCCGGCGAACCGGGCGCTGGTCGACTCAGGGGCTTGGCGCGGTTGGCGGAAGAAAAGGCGCGTCGAGGCCTGTAGGGGAGGACCTTGTGTCCTCCCGGTTTCGCGCCCGTTTCGTCGGGAGGCCACAATATCCTCCCTCTACACGGTTATGGCCTGCCGCCCGTCACATACCGACGCCACGGCAGCGCCAGTCGCTCCAGCAGGGTCACCAGCCCGAACAGCCCGATGCCCATAAACGCAAGGATGAAGATCGCCGCAAACACGCGCGCCGTCTCGAACTGCGCCGCCGAGCGGTCCATCAGGTAGCCGAGCCCCGCCTTCGCCCCGACCAGCTCCCCGAACACCGCGCCAATCACCGAGAACGTCACCGCCAGCCGCGCCCCGGAGAAGATCGACGGCATCGCCGCAGGAACCTTCGCGTACCGGAATCGCTCCCACGCCGACGCGCCCATGCTGCGCAGCAGCTGCAGGATCTCGCGGTCGGCGGCGCGCAGGCCGTCGACGGTGTTCACCGCCAGCGGGAAGAACGCGATCAGCGCCGTGATCAGCACCTTCGGCAGCAATCCGTACCCGAACCAGATCAGGAACAACGGCGCCAGCACGACAAGCGGAACCGTCTGGCTCGCGATCAGCAGCGGGTAGACGGCCCGCTCAATGACCCGCGAGCTGTCGATGGCGATGCCGGCGAGGATCCCGGCGACCAGCGCGATGCCGAACCCGATGATCACTTCGATGAACGTGACCCACGTATGCTCCAGCAGCATCGCCCGGTCGTCCCGGAATGCGCGGAAGATGTCCGACGGCGCGGGCAGCATCCATTTCGGCGTGTCCGTCAGGCGGACGGCGATCTCCCAGCCGGCGCCGAGCGCGAGCAGGAGCAGCGCGGGAAGGATCCAGCGCGAGAAGCGGGTGTCGAGATCCTTCATGCCGGCGTCCCGGAGACATGGAGGAGGCCGAGTGCGTCGAGCAGCACCGCGCGGTGGGCGAGGAATGGCTCGCTGGTGACCATCTCCCGATGCCGTGGGCGCGGCAGGGTAATCCGCTCTTCATGCACGATCGTTCCCGGGCGCGGCGAGAGGACGACCACGCGATCGGAGAGGAAGATCGCCTCATCGACATCGTGCGTGACGAGGATGACCCCTTGCCGCTCCCGCTCCCAGAGTCCCAGCAGCCAGGTCTGAAGCGCGACCCGGTTCAGCGCGTCGAGCGCGCCGAACGGCTCGTCGAGCAGCAGCAGCCGGCGCTCGGTGAGCACCGTGCGCAGGAAGGCGATACGCTGGCGCATACCGCCGGAGAGCTGGGCGGGATAGGCGTCTTCAAAGCCCTCCAGCCCGAACTCCGGGAAGCGTTCCCGGGCCACCTCCCGCGCCTTGCCCATCGGTACGCCGTGGACCTGCAGGGCGAGGGCGGCATTATCCAGCGCGGTGCGCCACGGCATCAGCAGGTCGCGCTGGCGCATGTACGCGGCGTGGCCGAGACGCCTCGCGGCCGGGAGAACCTCTCCTTCGATGGCAACCTCGCCGCGCGTCTGCGGGAAGAGGCCGGAGATGATGTCCAGCAGGGTGCTTTTGCCGCAACCGGACGGGCCGATCAGGGCGACGAACTCGCCGTCGTCGACGCTCAGGGTAATGCTCTCCAGCGCCTGGAGCACCTGGCCATCTTCCTCATAGAAGGACGTCACGTCACTGACGTGCAGCAGTGGTGGGCGTTGGGTCATGGAATGCGCGCCTTTCCTACGCCGGCATGATCCGGATCAGGTCAAACGGTCGGCGGCGGATCGTGGCCACCATCTCAGCCCGGCTCCCCGGGCTCCCGTAGCGGTCTTGGGCAATGGCAAGAATGAGGAAGTAGACTGACCCCGTTCGTTGCCATACTGTGCGTGGGCTTCCGCTGGAGGCGGGGCCCGCGACGGCTGTTGCCATTGTAGAGCGTCCGCACGGGACGAGGGACGGGTCTCCAGCACCAGGAGAGCGATCCCTTGCGCGGGCGCAGGGTCCCCATCGAACCTGGATCACCGAATCACGAGGAAGAGCGTATGAGACGAGGCCAGCGATACGAGGGCGCGTACGCGGTGCGCGCCGAGGGTCTGAAGAAGTCATTCGGGAAGACCGAGGCATTGACGGGCGTGGACATCGAGGTCCCGACCGGATCGGTCCTGGGCCTGCTTGGTCCGAACGGCGCCGGCAAGACGACGACCGTCCGCATCCTGACCACGCTGCTGAAGCCGGACGCCGGCCGGGCGGAGGTCGCGGGAATCGATGTCCTCAACCACCCGGAGCAGGTGCGCGCGTCGATTGGCCTGACGGGTCAGTACGCGGCGGTCGACGAGATCCTGACCGGGCGCGAGAACCTGGTGATGTTCGGCCAGCTCTACCGGCTGCCCCATCGCAATGCGGTGAAGCGCGCCGACGAGCTGCTTGAGCGGTTCAAGCTGACCGATGCGGCGAACCGCTCGCTGAAGACATACTCCGGCGGCATGCGTCGCCGGCTGGATCTCGCCGCGAGCCTGATCGTGGCGCCGCCGGTCCTGTTCCTCGACGAGCCGACGACCGGGCTCGACCCCCGCAGCCGCAACGACATGTGGGAGGTCATCACCGAGCTGGTCGCCGAGGGGACCACGGTCCTGCTCACCACGCAGTACCTGGAGGAGGCGGACCGCCTCGCGAACCGGATCATCGTCGTCGATCAGGGGCGCATCATCGCCCAGGGTGCCGCGCACGAGCTGAAGGACCAGCTCGGCGGAGAGCGCCTGACCATCGGCGTGGCGCAGGGCGGCGATCTCGTCCGGGCCGGACGCGTGCTGCTCGCCATGGCGGACGGTGACGTCCGCGACAGCGACCTGCAGGTCGATACTCACGCGCGGCAGGTGACCGTGCCGTTCCCGGCCGGGTCCACCCGCCTCGCGGAGGCGATCCGCCAGCTCGATGGGGCTGGACTGGAGATCACGGACGTGACGCTGCGACGCCCGACGCTGGACGACGTGTTCCTGCAGCTCACCGGGCATGGGGCAGAGCAGCCGCAGGGCGAGGATGAGAAAAGCGAGGTGGCGGCATGAGTGACGGAACGCTCACGGTCGTGAACGGAAACGGGACCTACGGCTCGGCGGTGGATCTCAGCCCGGTCGAGCGGAATCCCGTCATGGAGATGCTCTCGGATTCGCTGGTGCTCGCCCGGCGCGGCCTGACCCGTATCCCGCGCCAACTCGACTGGCTGATCGGCGTGACGGTCATGCCGCTGATGTTCCTGCTGATGTTCCGCTACATCTTCGGCGGCACCGTGCAGGCGACGATGCCGGCGGGCGAGAACGCCGTGAACTACCTGGTTGTCGGGATCGTGCTGCAGGGCATCGTCTTCGGCGGCATGAACACCTCCATCGGCCTGGCGACGGACGCCAAGGAAGGATTGATGGACCGCTTCCGGTCGCTGCCGATGTCGCGTTTCTCGGTCCTGCTCGGCCGGGTGCTGACCGACATGGCGATCGCGGTCTTCACCACGACGATCACGCTGCTCGTCGGCCTGCTGGTTGGCTTCCGCCCGACGGCGGGGTTCGGCGAGTGGATCGCGGCGGTCGGGCTGTTGCTGCTGACGGCGTTCACCATGAGCTGGGTCGGCGCGGCGATCGGCCTCTGGCTGAAGACCCTGGAGGCGGTCAACTCGATCGGCTTCACGCTCGTGATGCCGCTCACCTTCGTCAGTAGCGCCTTCACCCGGCCAGAGTTCATGCCGTCGTGGCTGCAGGGCTTCGCCAAGAACCAGCCGTTCACCCTCGTGGTGGACGCGACGCGCGGCCTGCTGACCGGCTACCCGGAGATCGGCAACAAGGGCTGGATCGCGACGGCGTGGCTCGTCGGCGTCCTGATCATCATGATGCCACTCGCTGTCTGGCTCTTCGAGCGCCGCGCGAAGGCATAAACCGGATCATTGACGACGGCAGGGGGTGACGTCGCCACCCCGGGCCGACTCCCCGACGGTCCCTGCCGTACACCCTGACGGAACACCCCCGGACGCGCTGACTCCCGTCCGGGGGTGTTCCTGTGTCCTGTCGCGACAGCGCGTGTGCCGGGCGGGGAGAACGGACAGGTTCCGGCCTCCAGCGGCGTCCGGTTGGGATCGGTAGCATCGGACTGGAATGTCCGATGCCTCGACCGCAGGTCGAGAACGCAGAGACACCATGCGCACCTCCGGCTACCCTGTCACCAACGAATCAGTACGAACCGGGAGGTGCTCACCATGAACGAGACTGTCGTCGCGGCGCTCCAGATCGGCTCATCACCTGAAGGCACCCAGTCAACGCTCGAGAAGATTCTCGGGTTCGAGGAGGCAATCACCGCAAGCGGCGCGAAGCTCGTCGTCATGCCGGAGGCCGTGCTCGGCGGCTACCCGAAGGGCGAAACGTTCGGCACCTACCTCGGTTACCGCCTGCCGGAGGGCCGCGAGACGTTCCGCCAGTATTACGAGGGCGCCGTGAGCATCCCCGGACCGGAGATCGAGGCGCTGGAGGGATTGGCCCGCCGCACCGGCGCATTCCTCGTCGCCGGCGTCATCGAGCGTGGCGGCTCCACGCTCTACTGCACCGCCGTGTTCATCGACCCGGAGCGCGGCTACGTCGGTAAGCATCGCAAGCTGATGCCGACGGCGAGCGAGCGCCTCATCTGGGGGCAGGGTGACGGCTCGACATTGACCGTCGCCGATAGTCGCGGCTGGCCGGGTTGGCGCGGCGATCTGCTGGGAAAACTACATGCCGCTGCTGCGCACGGCGATGTACGCGAAAGGCGTCGAGATTTGGTGCGCGCCGACGGTCGACGAGCGCGAGATGTGGGAGACATCCATGCGCCATATCGCCTATGAGGGCCGGATGTTCGTCGTCAGCGCCTGCCAGGTGATGGGCTCCCCGGCGCAGCTGGGCGTCGACGCGCCGGGGCGTGACCCGGACGTGCCGCTCATCAACGGCGGCAGTGTCATTGTCGGACCGCTCGGCGATGTGCTCGCGGGGCCGAAGCGCGACGGCGAAGGGCTGTTGACCGCGACGATCGACCTCGACGACATCGCGCGTGCCCGCTACGACTTCGACCCGGTCGGCCACTACGCTCGCCCGGACGTTTTCTCGCTCACCGTCGACGAGTCGCCCCGTGTCCCCGTCACCTTCGAGTAGCATCGGATTGGAATGTCCGATGCATCAACCGCAGGTCGATACCTCGCGACGTATGCCCGCGCCTCTGATCGGCTTGGGGTTGTCGTGTAGCCCCGGCCCCGTGGTGGCCGGGGAGCGCCGGCCAATGCCCATCTCGCCTCTGGCCGTCCCTGTCGTCCCCGGTCGTGTGCTCGGGCCATGTCCTGACGATATCGACCTGCGGTCGATGTCTCGCCCACAGGGGACGAGACTACAACGGCGCATCTCTCCTTGCCTCCTTGGCACAGAAAGCGGATAATCCGGATAGGGAGTATCCGTCCGTACGCCTGTGCGCGACGAGGGAAGGGGAGCTTGTGGACCACGAAACCGTCGAGCCCATCGAGCTCGCCTCGTCGATCGTATGGCTGGCGCACCTGATTGACCGCTTCGCCAACACGCGCCTCGCCCAAGGCAGCTTCCCGAAGGGGATGTCGTTCGCGCGGGCGAACCTCCTGTTCGCCGTCTACGCCGCGCGCCAGAACGAGACCTCCAGCCGCATGGTCGACATCTCGCTGGATCTCGGCGTGACCGCGCGGACGCTGACGACGATGGTCGACGCGCTGGAGAAACAGGGCCTCGTCGAACGCGTGCCGGACCCGAACGACCGACGTGCCATCCAGCTGGAGATCACCGAGGCCGGCGTTGCCATCGTCGATCCGCTCGCCCAGGCGCTGGACACGGCCTGCGAGGCCGTCATGGGGCCGTTGGGCGAGGACGAGCGTCGCACGCTGCTCCGCCTCCTGACGCGCCTGATCGAGCGCGACGGCGGCGACTAGCGGGTCTCCGTACCGCCGACCCTTGTGGCCGGCTCTCGTGAGCCGCTCTCATCGCTGTCATATGATCGAGCACCCGCCCGTGCCTGAATCATGACGTTCAAAACTCCCTGTACCGGGAATTATGATCATCTTGCTTGCAAGCCTTGGCCCCAAAGATGATGCCGCCCCGTACACCCGCATGTTTGATCGCCTTTGATGCCTTTGACGGGATTGGGTCACGGTGGCGCACGTCGACGATGTGGTGGCCCCTTTTGCCGTCGAAACGCAATTGAGCATGATCGTGATCGCCTTGGCCCGGGCAGGTCTCGGGACTGGGGCAGGGGGACCGGCCCTGTATCGGCGTGATGGTTAAACTTACGGACGACAAGCGGTCGCCACCGGCCGCCCACGCCCGCACGGAAAGAGCACGTCCCCGAAATGCCCGAGCAGCCAGCCGAGACAACCCGAGCCGCGTCGAACCCGCCCACATTGCTGGCGGGGCTCGAGCCGTACCAGCGGTCGATCGTGCAGACACTCGCCGACGCCTTCGCCGTGCGCGGCGCGGAGCTCTACCTCGTCGGTGGACCGGTGCGTGACTTGCTGCTGGATCGGGACGTGCCGTCCGACCTCGACTTCGCCACCTCGGTGACCCCGGCGGCCACCCGCGAGATCGCCGCGCACGTGCCGAACGAGGGACTCTACGACGTCGGTGAGAAGTTCGGCACCATCGGCCTCGTCATGCCCGGCAAGGACGGCGAGCCGGTGCTGGTCGAGATCACGACCTTCCGCAGCGAGCAGTACACGCCCGGCAGCCGACACCCGGAGGTCGCCTTCGGTCATACCATCGAGGAGGACCTCGCCCGACGCGATGTCACCGTCAACGCCATCGCGGTCGACGTGCGGAACGGGGCGGTGATCGACCCCTTCTATGGGCAGGCTGACCTTGCCATGGGCACCCTGCGCGCCGTCGGGGATGCGGACGAGCGCTTCGCCGAGGACCCGCTGCGACTCTTGCGAGTGGCGCGATTCGTCTCCCAGCTCGGCTTCAGCGTCGAGGCGGAGACGCACGCGGCGATGGCGCGGCAGGCCGAGACACTGCGCACGATCAGCGTCGAGCGCGTCTACGCGGAGCTGACCAAGCTGCTCTGCGGGCCGTATGCCGGGCACGCCTTGGACGTGCTGCTGGAGACGGGGCTCTTCACGGTCGCGATGCCGGAGCTGATGGCGCTGGCCGATTCAGCGTCGAGTCATCCCGGCGTCCATCGCGAGAAGGACCTCTGGGACCACACCAAGAAGGTCATCATGCAGGCGCCGCCGCGCCCGAAGGTGCGCTGGGCCGCGTTGTTGCACGATGCGGCCAAGCCGCTGACCCGCTCGGTCGACAACCGGGGCGAGGTGCACTTCTTCGGGCACGAGCATGTCGGCGCGAGCCTCGCGTCGCAGTTACTGGGGCGGTTGAAGGCCGACAAGGCGACCCGCCAGCAGGTGCGGCAGATCGTCGATATGCACCTGCGGCCAGCGTCGTACGACGCGAATACCTGGACCGACAGCGCCGTGCGGCGCATGGCGCTGGAGGCAGGCGACGTCCTGCATGACCTACTGGATCTCGCCGCGGCGGACGTCACCTCCGGCCGGGCGCACAAGCAGCGCGCGGCGGCCGTTCGCGTGCAGGGCTTGCGCGATCACATCGCCCGCCTGGAGGAGGAGCGTGCCCTGGCGGAGTTGCAGAGCCCGCTGGACGGCAACGAGCTGATGGCGATGTTCGACCGCCCACCCGGCAAATGGATCGCCGACATCAAGGACCACCTGCGCGAGCTGGTGATCGACGGCGATCTCGCCCCGGACGACAAGGACCGCGCCACCGCCATCGCCCACGAGATGATGGAGGCGCATCTAGCCCCGTACCGCCGGCCCTTGTGGCCGGCATGCGCGCATCCCGGCCCAGCACTGGAGGCCGGCGTACGGAGTTCTCACACCATGCCCGATTACTGGACCAACTATCGCGAGGCGCAGGGGCGAATCCTGTCGCTGGTGAATAACCAGAATCGGGATCTGCCGGTCCCCGCCACTCCGGGCTGGACGGTGAAGGACGTCGTCGCGCACCTCGCCGGGGCGCTGGATGATATCCGCAAGGGCCAGATGGAGGGTGCCCCGGGGCCGGAGTGGAGCGCGCGGCACCTCGAGGCCCGACGGCACCGCTCGCTGACGGACATTGCCGGGGAATGGCATCTGGTCACGAACACGAGCCCGTATCCGTTTCAGCAGCACGGCGCCGTGCTGCTCGCCGACATCGTCAGCCACGAGTTCGATATCAAGGGCGCGATCGGGAACCGCGAGGGTCGGAACCTGCCCGTCGTGCGCTCGGCCACGCTGTTTTTCCTCGGTGGGGTCGACTGGCAACTGCGGGAGAACGGCGTGCCCGCGCTGCGCATCCTGGTCGAGGACAAGGCGCTGGACGTCGGCGAGGGCGAGCCGCAGGGCACCGTCGAGATGGGCTGGTGGGAGGCGATGCGCGTCGCCAGCGGCCGCCGCTCCCGCGATCAGGTTCGCGCCCTGACCTGGACCGGCGACCCGGAAACCTGGCTGGAGCATCTCTTCATCTTCGGCCCCCGGGAAACGGATCTTATCGAGTAGGGGAGGAAGTTGCAGGTGAGCTCATCCTGACAGGATCGCCAGTGCCGTGATGTTGTACTGGTGGTTCGAAACTGGCGAATTGGCGCTGACGGATTACGGGTGGATTGTGTCTCCACCAGATGCGAAGGTCATTGCGCTTGTTCGTAGATCTCATCGCTCTTCCGAATACATCACAGCAGCAAGGCTACGATTGGGCCCATCGACGCTTCGTCAAGGGAGGCGTAGCGTTTTTCGCGCTTCTCCTGTTCCTGGCCGTGCTGGTGCCGGTGCCCGTCGACGCGCAGGTCTCGACGGCGGACCTGAAGCCGGTGGAGACGCATCCGTCCTCGTCGCCGGAGCAGCAGCTGGTCGAGCGGTACGCCCCGATCGTCTACCTCAAGCGCCAGAACTTCGCCTGCGACACCGCGGGCGAACCCTACACGCCCTTGCCGGTCGAGGCCGTACTCGGCGATCCGCAGGTGATCCTCCGGCTCGACTCTGGCGCCGAGGATGCCTCCTTCGACCCGATCATCTCCACCGGCCCGTCGATGCAGGACATCGCCTTCCTCGGCGATGGTTACTACCTCGATTTTCCCGGCAACCCGCTCGAGCCGCAGTGCTCCTACGAGCAGTGGGGACGGCGCAAGCTGAAGGATTACGCGCCGACCGTTTACGCGCGCATCGCCAGCCCGGAAAACGAGGACCTCATCCCCGGACGCGCCAACGTGCAGGAGGATCTGCAGGGCCTCGTTGTCCAGTACTGGCTCTTCTATCTCTACAACGACTTCAACAACAAGCACGAAGGCGACTGGGAAATGGTCCAGTTGAACTTCGCGGCATCGACGATCGAGGGCGCGCTGGCCTCCGAGCCGGTCTCAATCACGATGGCCCAGCACGCCGGCGGGGAGCGGACCGACTGGACCTCCGGCAAGGTGCGGCGCAACGGCTTCCATCCAATCATCTACCCCTCCGCGGGGTCGCACGCGTCGCAATTCGGCGCGCAGGTGTATATCGGATGGGGCGAGAACGGCACAGGCTTCGGCTGCGACGACTCCTCGCCGCCCAGCCGCCGTATTCAACCGGAGGTCGTGCTTCTGCCGTCGGAGCCGCGCGCCGACGGGCAGTTTGACTGGCTCCTGTTCAACGGACGCTGGGGCGAGAAGCAGCCGTGGGAGTTCAACGGCCCGCGCGGACCCCAGCGCGGCACGAAGTGGAACCGGCCGATCACCTGGGTCGACGAGGCGCGCGAGCGGAATCTCTTCCTGCCGCACGCGACCGGGCTGGGGCCGATGCCGGGAGATGTCTTCTGCGGTCTCTCCGACATCGGTTCAAAGGCCCTGGTCTTCTTTACCCTGCGGCCCTGGCTCTTCGCTGGCATCGTCCTGGCCATCTTCAGCGTGGTCGTCTACCTGGTCACCATCGCCCGGCACCAGCTGGTGCGGGCGACGCGCGTCTATTGGACCTACCGGGGCACGTTCACCTCGGTCGGGATGCTTATGTTCCCCCTCGGGCTGCTTGTCGCGATCATCCAGCGCGCACTGGTGACGCACCCGCCGGTGGAGTGGGTCGTCGAGCTGATTGGCCGTAGTGAGGAATCGCGCCTGCTTGCCTCGTTGCTCGCCGGTGGCTTGCTCTCGGTGCTGGAGGCGATCCTGATCGGGCCGGCGGTCGTCTCGGTGGTGCAGATGATCCGCAGGGGCCGCCCGACTGACGCCTGGCGCGCCTACGGGCGGGCGTACCGGCGCATCGGGGACCTTTTCGAGGGCTGGCTCCACGTCGATATCGGCGTGCTCCTGCGCGCGCTCACGATCATCGGCATCCCGTTCGCCGTGCGCGACGCCGTGCGGTGGTCCCTGTTCAGCCAGGCGGTGATGATCGACGACGCACGCACCTGGCAGGGCGCCCGGGCGACCAGCGCGGTGGCCGTCAGCGGGCGGTGGTGGCGCACGGCGGGCAAGGCGTTGCTCTTCGCGGTGATCGGGGTGATTCCCGGACCAGTGATCGGGATCATCCTCCTGCTTACGCTGGAACCGTCGATCGAGTTCCTCAATGTGCTCAGCAGCCTGATCTACGCAATCGCGATCCCGTTCAAGTACATCGGCCTCACGCTCATGTATCTTGACTGGACGGGCCGGGTCGACGAGGTCATGGACAACGTCGGCCGCGAGGAGGCCGTACAGGTCGAGGAACGCGCCCGGAAGCGGGCGGCAGGCGCGGGTGCGCTGGCAATGAGGAGCGACGGATGACGATGCAGGAGACCGGCGACACCGCCAAGGATGCGGTTCGCAAGCAGTACGGTTCGGTGGGCGATGCGTACGTAAGGAGCACCGGACACGCGACCGGCAAGGACCTGGCGCGGATGGTCGAGCTGGCCGGCGCAACGCCGGAGACGCGCATGCTGGATATCGCGACCGGTGGCGGGCATGTCGCCCGGGCCTTCGCGCCGCACGTCGGGTCGATCGTCGCCAGTGACCTGACCCCGGAGATGCTGGCGCACACCAAGGCGGCCTTCGATGACTGGGGCCTGGCGAATGTCTCTGTGGCGGTCGCCGACGCGGAGGACCTTCCGTTCGATGACGCGTCGTTCGACCTTGTGACCTGCCGCATCGCGCCGCACCATTTCCCGCACATCGACGCGTTCGTGGGCGAGGTCTTCCGGGTGCTGGTGCCGGGAGGGATCGTTCCTGCTGGTCGACAGCACGGTGCCGGAAGGCGAGGATGGCGCGTTCTTCAACCGCTTTGAGAAGCTCCGCGATCCGTCGCATGTGCGCTCGCTGACCATCGGCGAGTGGACGGCGCTGCTGGAGCACACCGGATTCGCCGTCGGCGAGACGGAGACGTTCACGAAGGTGCACGACTTCGCGGACTGGACTTCTCGCTCCCGCACCAGCGCGGAGGATACCGACGAGCTTCGGCTGATGCTGCTCGAGGCACCTGAGGCGACTCGCGAGGTGTTCGCTGTCGTCACCGACGCGGCGGACCCCGGCACGGTCGTTTCGTTCAGTGACAGCAAGACGCTCTTCCGGGCGACGAAGCCGGCGCGGTAGCGGGCCGGGTGGCCTACACTGGTGAGGACATCGCCCGGCGGCATCGTGCCGGGCGTCTTTTCGATAGTACCGAGTAGGGACAGGGCATCACGTGTCAGAGCTGAAGGCGGTTTTCTGGGATCACGACGGCACATTGGTCGACACCGAGCCGTACTGGATCGAGGCGCAGCTGGAGTTGTCCACCCTGTACGGCGTGCCATGGACCGAAGAGGACTCGCTCGCGTGTGTTGGTTCGCCGATGCCGCTCTCGGCCAAGCGAATGCAGGACGCCGGCGTTCCCCTGGGGAACGAGGAGATCATCGTCTGGCAGTGCGACCGGGTGATCGAGCTGATGGACGCCAAGGGCATCCCCTGGCTGCCGGGCGTGCCGGAGCTGTTCGACGAGATCGCCGAGGCCGGGATTCGCTGCGCCATCGTGAGCAACGCCTGGCGATCGGTCGTCGAGAAGACGGCGACGGGCCTGCCCGACAACGTCGTGGAGTTCATCATCGCCGGCGACGAGATGACGCACGCCAAGCCGGATCCGTGGCCGTATCGCACGGCGGCGGAGCGCCTCGGCGTGGCGGTTGAGCACGCGATCACGATCGAGGATTCGCTCGCCGGGACGCTCAGCGCGGAGGCGGCCGGGATGCCGGTGCTCGTCGTGCCGAGTGTGATCGACGTGCCGGACGCGCCGGGCCGCTCCAAGGCGACGTCGCTGGCGGACGTCTCGCTGGACACCCTCCGCGCCATCGTCTCCGGCGAGGTGCTGACCGTCGCCCCGTAGTCTCGGACCACGCAGCTGCGACCAGTGTCCGAGACAGGACCCGCAGGGTCATAACGCGCAGCTATCGGCCTGTGGCCGATGTCCCGCACACATGGTGCGGGACTACGCCGTTTGCGGCATCCGTGGCGACCCCTGGATCGGGGGCTACCTCAACGCTTCCGCCGGAATGACGTCGTCTTCTGGCGCGGGGCGGACGATGATCGTGCCGGCGAGGATAACTACGCCGAGGATCGCGAACATGCCGGAGAGGCTCCAGGACGCCAGCCACCCAAGGATCACGCCGCCGATCCCGATGTAGATCGTCACGACCCCGTTGATTAGCGAGAGCGAGGTCGCTCGCGCTGATTCCTCGATGTGCGCGTTGAAGAGCCCGGCGAAGAGAGGGATCGCCAGTTGCACCGTACCCCACTGCACGATGAAGAGCACGACCGCGATGATCGGTCGATCCGTCAGCGCCATGAGGATGTAGAGCACCCCCGGCAGGCCGGTCGCGACGATCAGGCCGTTTCGCGTGCCAAGGACGGCGGGCAGGCGCCAGGCGTGGAGCTGGGTGAAGAAGGCGACGCCTGAGCCAAGCGCGAGCCCCAGCCCCAGCCAGACTGGGGCGACGCCGGCGCGCAGGAAATAATCCTGATAGAAGATCAGCAGGTGGGCCACGAACGCGTTGGTGACGATCGAGATCAGCACCAGCCGTTGGAGCTCGCGGGAGCGCATCAGCGACCGCCAGCCGGTCCGGATCAGGTCGAGGCTGCCGTGGCCGGACGCGATCACCTGCTTCGCCGGCTCGTGCAGCAGTAGGGCCAGGACGACGGACATCCCGACGCCGACCACATCCAATTTGAGCGTGAGGCGCATCCTCTCGTGGGTCAGCTCACGGGTGATGAACGCTCCGACGCTATATGCGAACAGGCTGGCAAGCTGCATCGCGGCGCCGATCTGCCCCTTTGCGCGCTGCATCCGCGCTGTGCGGTCGTCATTCGGCAGGGACTCATACACGAGCGCATCGACGCTGCCGGAGGCGAACGCGAAGCCGGTCCCGGCGACGGCCTGCCCGAGCAGGAACGCCGGGTACGCGTTGGCGAGAAGGGTGATGACCTCGCCGAGCGTCGCCATGACGAGGGCGAGCTGGTAGCTGCGGCGGTGACCCATGCGGTCGGCGAGGACGCCGGTCGGCAACTCCATGACGAGCTGGGTAACCATCAGGAGCGTCTGCATGCCGGCGATCTGGGCGAGCGAGAGTCCCTTGCCCTGCAGGTAAGGCGTCATGACGGGCACGAAGAAGTAGAGCTGGCCGAAGAACGAGATCAGCGCGACAAGCCTGGGCGTCGAGAGATCGCCCAGGCGCTGGAGCCAGGTGAACGGTGGGAACATGCGGTGGTCCTCGGGAGATGACGACAACGGGCCTACCGGGCGGCAGGCGGGCGGTCTAGTTGGTCGTCGTTGGGATATCTCCCATGGAAAGGACCTCGTGGGATGAGCGGCGCGTGGCCACCGGACGGTTAGCCGTGGTCAGGGTAGCACAAGCATAGCTGTGAAGCCCGGCGCCGACAGCCGGAGACCCGACACATGGGTCGGGTCTCCGTGCGGTATCGATGTTGGGAACGGCCTTCCTGTGTAGCACCCTCGGTTCATCTACATGCAGTGTCACCGTAGACCGGGATGGAGAAGCCCACTTACCGCTTACGACGTGGGCGTCGCGCCCGGTGTCCAGGTCGGGACAACGTCGAGCGGTGCGTTCATCTCGTCCTCCGGCACTGCATGCAGCCGCCTGCCCTGGACATTGCCGCTGCGCGTATTCAGGACAGTCCCGTCAGCGGCCACAACCATCGTGGTGTATGTCTGGTTCCAGCTTTCTCCGGACGGGTCGAGGCCAATGCTTCCGCCGATGACCAAGTAGGTGTTCGCGTCCGGGAAGACATGTACGGCGGTATGAAGGACTGAATCAGGCCCGGTCGCCTCCCACACGCCGGCGTGGCCGGATCCGGCGTCGATGAAGCTCCCGTCCCCACCGAAGACCGTCACGACGGGCGCCATGGCAGGATCCTCGAACTGGAGGACCCATGTGCCAACGATGGCATGTTCAGCCGATGCTTCAGGGGATGCCTCTTGGGCACGTACCTGACAAGACCGTGTAGCGAGTGCCATGCCGATCCCGGTGACTCCGAATCCGGTAACGGCGGTGCGACGGGAAAGGGACTCGTCGAAGCGATGGGTCGTCATGAATGAGCTCACTTTCCGGATGGATGCGCGATGGGCGAACGATCAGGTGGGTCCGCTGAGGACGACACCTCATCAGCATGTCGTGGCATGTGTCCGAAAGATAGTGGCCGAAAGGCCACTATCGAGGCGCACGCATACCGGACACCGGACATGGGGGGGCACGGTATCGTCCTCGGTCCGGGTCTCGCTTTCCGTGTCCTGGGGGGTCTTAATGGGTTGGTTGCACCA
>CAVUJM010000011.1:0-37081 GCA_963741795.1 uncultured Chloroflexia bacterium | reverse complement strand
AGGTACCACCGCACCTGCGCCGCCCCGATCGAGAGCGGCACATCCACGCGCCCAAACTCCACGAGCAGCATCTGCGTCCAGTTCGCCCCGCCATACAGCAGCAGCGCGACCCCCGCGGCGTACAGCAGCGCGAGGTGCGGCCGGTAGGGATGCGCCGGCCCCACCGCGAATGGTGCCCAACGCGAGCAGCCCGAGCGCGATCTTGCTGACACCGCCGAGCGCGTTGACCACGAGCAGCGCCGTGTCGCCCGCGGTAACATCCTCCTGGATGGCGATGGCGAGATGGTCCACCAGCAGGTCGCCGCCGGCGGTCCAGTACATGTTCAGGCCGCCGAACAGGATGCCCCAGAGGAAGGAAAGCCAGGCGGGAGGGGAGAGCGTGTCACGAGAACCTTTCCGGGCGTGGTCGATCGGGTCCGGCTCCCAGTGTCCCGCGCGGCCACATGCGAGATGTCACGGAAGGAGCACGGCGACTCCGCAGGATCGGAGAAGCACATCCGTTCTAAAGTCGGCATCATAGGCATATCGGCAGACGGCCACAAACCACAAGGAGGCACCATGGTAACCCACAGCGGCTATGCACGGCAGATATCATCCACCACATCCTGGACCAGCTGGATCGTTAGCGGCCTGCTCATCGCCTTCCTGCTCTCGGACGCGATCCCGAAGATCCTGAAGTTGGGGGTCGCGGTGGAGGGCTCGGCCGACCTCGGCTACCCGGAGAGCGTCGTGGTGCCGATCGGGATCGCGCTGCTCGTCAGCACCATCCTGTACACGGTGCCGCGCACGGCCGTCATCGGCGCGATCCTGCTGACCGGCTACCTTGGCGGGGCGGTCGCCACGCAGGTGCGCCTGGAGGATCCGTGGTTCCTGTTCCCCGCAACCCTTGCCATCCTGACCTGGGTCGGCCTCGCGATGCGCCAGCCACGCATCGGCCGGCTCCTTTCCATCCAGGGGTAGCGCCTCGCGAGGCGTCCATCCCTTCCCCTTCCCCCACGAGAGGGCGGCTCCCCACGGGCCGCCCTCTCCCCGCGCGGCGCGGCACGCCGTCACAGAATCGCCACGAAGCCGACGGGCGGCTGCACTATAGTTGCAGGGTTGAACCGAGTCACCCCGGGAGCCCCCCATGCAGCACCCCGCCACATCGCCCCAGACCGCGCCCGCGACCGCCCGCCCGGACGGCGCCCCCATCATCGAGATTCGCGGGCTCGTCAAACGCTACAAGGACTTCACCGCCGTCAACGGCATCGACCTCGACGTCCGCGCCGGGGAGATCTTCGGCATCCTCGGGCCGAACGGCGCCGGGAAGACCACGACGCTGGAGATGATCGAGGGCCTGCGCGCGCCCGACGCCGGCACCATCCGCGTGGCCGGGCTGGACGCCGTCGCCCAGGCCGACGAGGTGCGCAAGATCATCGGCGTGCAGCTGCAATCCACCGCGCTGTTCCCCTACCTGAACGCCCGCGAGCTGCTGGAGCTGTTCGGCCACTTCTACGAGGTGCCGGACCCCGCCAGCGCGCCGACGAGCTGCTGGGGCTGGTGGACCTGCGCGACAAGGCGGACGCGCGGGTGGACGAGATGTCCGGCGGGCAGCAGCAGCGCCTCAGCATCGCCCTCGCGCTGGTGAACACCCCGACGATCACCTTCCTGGACGAGCCGACCACGGGGCTGGACCCGCACGCCCGGCGCAGCCTCTGGCAGACGATCCTCGACGTCCGCGCGGCGGGCACCACCGTGGTGCTCACCACGCACTACATGGACGAGGCGGAGACGCTCTGCGACCGCATCGCGGTCATGGACGGTGGCCGCGTGATCGCCTGCGACACCCCGGACGGGCTGATCCGCGCGCTGCCGCAGGACGCCGTGGTGAGCGCGGCGATCCCCGCGAACGGGCGGGTGGCACTCTCGGAGGCGGACCTGCGGTCGGTGCCGGGCGTGACCGGCGCGACGGTGACCCGGGAGGACGAGCGCACGGTGCTGAAGGCGGCCACCGGCGATGTGCAGGCGACGCTGGTCGGCATGCTGCAGCTCGCGGAGCAGCGGGGCATCGCCCTGGCGGAGCTGACCTCGACGCGGGCGAACCTGGAGGACGTCTTCCTCGCCCTCACCGGCCGCACCTATGAGAACCAGAACGGCGACACCCCGCCCCCGGACGATTCGCCCCCGAAACGCGGCCGCCGCAAGCGCTAGCTGCTCGTACCGCCGCACCTCGCACTGCGCACCGGCGTGCGGCGCGAACGCCGGAGACAAGCTCCGGCGGCACGATGCATTCCCTTCTCCCCAACGGAGCACGAACTCAATGAGATCCTTCCTGGCCATGGTCCTCGCGAATGTGAAGATGACGGTGCGCAACCGCGCGGCGCTGTTCTGGAACCTCGCCTTTCCGGCGATCTTCATCGTGATGTTCGGCGCGGTGTTCGGGAACGACGCCATGCAGCAGTTCTCGGTCGGCATCGCCGGGGCGGACACCCCGACCCGCGCGGCGGTGGCCGGCGCGATGGAGTCCAGCGATGCCTTCGATGTCCACGCGGGGACGACGGATGACGAGCTGGCGGCGCTGCGGGATGACGACCGGACGGTGGTGCTGGTGTTCCCGGAGGAGGGGAGCGGCGAGGCGATCCGGATGGTGACGTCGGACGCGGGCGGGCCGAGCCAGCAGATCGCGGTCGGCGCCACGCGCTCGGTGGTGATGGAGGTGGCCGGGGCCAGCAGCGGCATCTCGATCGCGCAGGAGTCGATCTCGACGCAGAACGCGAGCTATATCGACTGGTTTGTGCCGGGGATCCTGGGGATGAGCCTGATGAACGCGGGGATCATCGGGATCTCGACGTCGTTCGTGTCGTTCCGGGAGAAGGGCATCCTGCGGCGGATCAAGGTGACGCCGTTCGCGTTGTGGAAGTTCCTGCTGGCGCGGATCGTGGCGGCGCTGGTGATGTCGCTGATCACGAGCGGGATCCTGATCGGGCTCGGGTGGGTGTTGTTCGGGCTGACGGTGCGGGGGAACTGGGGACTGATCCTGCTGGCGCTGGTGGTGTCGGCGGCGGCGATGCTGGCGATCGGGTATGCGATCGCGGCGGTGGCGCGGAACACGGAGACGGCGGCGAGCTACGCGAACATGGTGACGTTCCCGATGATGTTCCTGTCGGGGGTGTTCTTCCCGCTGGGGGCGATGCCGGGGTGGTTGCAGCCGCTGATCGCGCTGATGCCGCTGAAGTACGCGGTGGAGGCGTTGCGGGGGCCGATGCTGGACGGCGCGGGGATGGCGGAGACGTGGCCGCAGCTGGCGGTGTTGCTGGCGATCTTCGCCGTCTTCCTGGCCTTCGCCGTCCGCTTCTTCCGCTGGGACGCTACCGCGAAGTAGGGACCGCCTCAGTTAGGGCGATGACGAGCATCGCCCCTACGGTAACCGTCTCCTCGTAGGGGCGATGCTCGTCATCGCTGGGGAACCACACGACCAGGAGGCGAACGTGGCCCGCGATTCGGATCGATGGCGCAGGGCGACGCGGCTGCGGGGCTACGACCATCGTACGCCGGCCCTCTACCACGTCGTCACAAGGACCGCCGGTAACGTCTGTTATTTCGGGGAGGTCCATCGACGGAGAGATGATCCTCAACGAGATCGGCGAGATGAGCGCCGGGTTCTGGGACGCCATTCCGGCCACCTTCCCGGGTGTCTCGCTCGATGCTCGGTCATCATGCCGAATCATCTGCATGGTCTGGTCGTTCATCGAGCCGCGCCCCGACAACGTTCTCGGTCTCGCGCTCGGCGACATCATGAAGTGGTTCAAAGGGACGACCGGGCACCATCACACGCGTGGCGTCCGCGAGCGTGGCTGGCCGCCGTATGACCGCCAATTCGGCAACGGAACTACTACGACCACATCGTGAGGGATGTGCACGATCTTCAGCGCATCCGGACCTATATCGCCAACAATCCAGCGAATTGAACACGGATCGGCTGTACCGAATGCCCGGCGAATAAGGGTCCACAAAAGGCGATGACGAGCATCGCCCCTACGAGGGCCCCAACGTTCCGTAGTGGCGATGCTCGTTATCGCCTTTCCTATGCGTCACGGGTCGACACATGCCAACCTCTCCATGTCCGGGTGCGACAGATCGGGCGCGACGCGCTACCATAGGCCCCGTTGCGCGTTTGCGTGGCGCTGAAAAGATTCGCGGGCTCCCCAGTGATCCTGGCCCGTTGATGATAAGACCCGAAAGGCAGTCCCCCGTATGTCCCAGTCCACCGGACCCCTCCGCGCCCTCACCGAGCAGCTCCTCGCCGGCCAGATCACCCGCCGCACCTTCCTCCAGCGCGCCACCGCGCTCGGCGTGGCGGCCAGCGTCGCGATGAGCATCGCCAGCGTCGTCGGCCCGGGCGCCGCGCTGCGCCTGGCGTCCGCCGCCGCGCAGACGCCGTCCACCTGGCCTCGCCAACGCAGGGCGGGGCCGGCATGGCCAGCGGCACCCCGCGCCCGGAGGACGGCACCGAGGGCCAGGAGCGCGCCTCCGGCGGCGAGCTGAAGATCATCCAGTGGCAGGCGCCGTCCCAGCTCAGCGCCCACCAGGCCGCCGGCGACAAGGACACCCTCGCCGCCAGCCTCGTGCTGGAGCCGCTGATGCACTACGGCGAGGACGCCGGGCTGCTCCCGAACCTGGTGCAGGAGGTCCCGGGCTTCGACAACGGCCTCCTCGCCGAGGACCTCTCCAAGGTCACCTTCAGGCTGCTGCCGGACGTCCCCTGGTCCGACGGCGAGCCGTTCACCTCGGCCGATGTCCGCTTCACCTGGGAATGGGTGATGAACCCGGACAACGCCTCCACCTCCATCGACGCCTTCGAGCCCATCGCCAGCATCGAGACGCCGGACGACCTGACCGTCGAGGTGACCTTCACGAACCCGAACCCGCTCTGGTACGCCGCCTTCACCGGCAACGCCCAGGGCGCGGTCTACCCGGAGCACGTCCTCGGCGATGGCTCGGCGGAGGCCATGGAGGCGTTCCGCCAGCAGCCGGTCGGCACCGGGCCGTTCGTGGTCGAGTCCTTCTCCGTCAACGACCAGGTCACCTACGTGGTCAACGAGAACTACCGCGAGCCGAACAAGCCGTACTTCGAGCGCGTGCTGCTGAAGGGCGGCGGCGAGGCCTCGGCGGCGGCCCGCGCGGTGCTGGAGACCGGCGAGTACCACTTCGCGTGGTACCTGCAGGTGGATCCGGACCTGCTGCGCAACATGGAGGCGGCCGGCGCCGGCAAGCTCATCGTCTACCCGGGCGCCTACGCCGAGCGCATGCACATCAACTTCTCCGACCCGAACACCGAGGTCGACGGCCAGCGCTCCGAGAAGAACACGCCGCACCCGTTCCTGACCGACCCGGCCGTGCGCAAGGCGATGTCGATGGCGATCGACCGCGAGCTGATGGCCAATGAGCTCTTCCTCGGCGGGGACGATGAGCGCGCCGCGAAGGACGTCATCTCCGGCATCTCCTCCCTGGAGTCGCCGAACACGTCGTTCACCTACGACCCGGAGGCCGCCGCGCAGGTGCTGGAGGACGCCGGCTGGACCATGGATGGCGAGGTCCGCGCGAAGGACGGCGTCGAGCTGCGCATCCAGTACATGACCACCACGAACCAGATCCGCCAGCAGATGCAGGCCGTGATCAAGCAGAACCTGGAGAAGATCGGCATCAAGGTCGACATCCAGAACATCGAGGGCTCCGTCTACTTCGACAGCTCCGCCGGCAACGACCAGAACACCGGCCATTTCTACTACGACGTGAACATGCACCAGACCGGCGCCGGCGCCCCGACGCCGATCACGTTCATGCAGAACTGGTACGCCGGCCCGGACGGCGCGAACATCTCGCAGGCCGAGAACAGCTGGTCGGCCCCGAACCAGCAGCGCTACCAGAACGAGGAGTACGACGCGCTCTTCGAGCAGGTCCGCACCGAGACGGACCCGGAGAAGCTGATCGACCTCTTCATCCAGATGAACGACCTGCTGGTCGAGGACGTCGCGCTCATCCCGCTCGTGCAGGTGGCCGAGAAGTCGGCCGCGGCGACGTGGCTGAACGAGGCGAACTTCGGCTTCGGCCCCTTCGGCTACAACTACTGGAACATCGCGAACTGGAACCGCATCGCGGAGTAGCGTCCCGGCGTCGGTCCATCGAAAGCGGCCCTGGCGTCCTGCCAGGGCCGTTCCTGTTGTGTTCGGTATCCGCGTTGGGCCTGGCTCCCTTCAGCGGTCGCGCCCTGTGGGGGCGTTAGCCGTCCTGCGGGTGGCTGGTGGACGAGCACTCCGTGGCCGTGGGCGCGCCGGCGAAGCAGTTCCGCGTCCAGCCCAGCAGGATGTCGATGAGCGGCGGGTCGTCGGCGACGACCGTGAGGTGATCGCGGCCGTCGAAGGTGTGGTACTCCACGACCTGTCCGCGGCGCACAGCTGGTCGACGAACGCGCCCTGGGCCTCCGGGTTGACGAGATCGTCGATCGCCCCTTGGGCCACAAGGGTCGGCGCGGTCGAGGTGGACGGCGGCACGTTCTCCTCGAGGCGCGTCGCGAGCGCGCCCTGGGTGAGGGGTTGCGTGAGGCTTCCTGCCACTCATCACCGACCCGATGGAGAGCAGGGTGGCCGGCTCGCTGAGGCACCGGTCGGCCATCGACCGCAGGACCTCCCGCGCCGACGGTCGCGTGTAGTCGTCGAAGGAGACGTCCGGGTAGACGTCGCTGTAGGCCTGGACGATAAACGCCGCGAAGGGAGGCCGACCGGGTTCTCGAGCATGGACGAGGCGAGCGCGGGCAGGTTCTCGCCGGCGCCATGGCGACGACCCCCGGCCAGCGGCACATCCGGCGCGTACGTTTCCACCTCGACGCCGACCCACAGCGCGGCGCCTCCGCCTTGCGAGTGGCCCCATACCACCGTCTGGTCGGAGAGCGAGATGTCGTCGATCTGCCGCGCCGCGCGAACCGCGTCGAGCGAGGACTGCGCCGTCGGAGCGCCGATCAGGTAGGGGTGGGGCCCCTCACCGCCGAGCCCGAGGTAGTCCGGGGCGATGATCGTTCCATCCGCGGTCGATCGCGGCCTGGCTGGCCGGCATGGCGCCCGCGCCCAGCGGGTCGTCGAGGTTGGACGGGGCGCACTTCCGGGCGACCCCGGTGGTGCCGTGAGTCCAGAGGACGACGGGAAGCGGGTCGGCGGGTGCGTCCTCCGGGACGATGACGAGCGCGCTCGCGGTCCCGACCCGGCGTCGATCATCGTGGTCGTGTACAGGATCCGCATCGCACGGGAACCTTCGGGCATGGCGCGGTCAAAGCCCTCTTCCCGGACGAGCTGGCCTGGCGCGTCCGGCAGGTCGTCCGGCGCGTTGTAGAACTCGGCGAGCGCGGGTCTCCGGAATTGAGGAACGAGCTGACGCCGACGAGGGCAAGGGCGACGATCAGCGAGACGGTGACCTGGGCGATACGGAGAACCTGGCAGAGACGCGATGGTCTCCCCTCCCGGGCGCTGGATGAGGGAGGTGAGCCGTCGCGGAAGCTGCGGAGGATTTGCTGGATACCGAGGATCACGGCGATCGGCCCGACGGAGGGCGAGGACCAGAATGGTGACATCCCGCCACGAAAGGGCGGGACGCCGCCGAGGATGATGGCGGCCCAGCCCGCCGACGAGACCTTGACCCGCCGTCCGCTCGTCGCGTGAACACCGCCCAGATGCGAGTCGCGCCACTGACCACCAGGCCGACGCCGACGACGATCACGATAACGCGAATGGCCTGGTCCCGCAGGAGCAGGGCGAGGAGGCCGGTAGCGATCAGGCCCGGACCGAGAAGCGACGGCAGCCCGGCTCGACGGGGGCAAGCTTCGCCGGAGGTGGCTCTTCGCCCAACCCCGCGAGGATCAGGCTCGCCGCGATGAAGAGCGTCGGCGTGCAGTGAGCTGAAGGGCTTCAGCGTCAGCGTCGCCCCGACGATGACCCGCCGCAATGCCGAGGACAAGGGTGAGGAGACGAGAACCGCGAAGAAGAGATCGACATATGACCCTCCTGGTGATGATATTCGTGGCTCGCAGGCGCAATTTGGATGGATTGTAGAAGACAGACGGGTAGGTTGACAGGTTCCTTATGTCCCGGTTTTCACGACCGTAGCAGTCCTTCACGTATCCCCCGGGGTTCTCGGAGAACGCAGTGGCCGGTCGCGGTTGCTACAGTGGAGGGCATCGGCGAGGGGGCAGGCATCCGCGCGTCAGGAAGGTGGACCGCGATGAGCGCGAAGGACCCACAGGAGAAGCCCCGTGAGGGGTGGGACAGTGCCCCGGCGTACGAGCGCTACGTGGGTCGGTGGAGCCGGCTCGTCGCGCGAGAGTTCATCCCGTGGCTGGACGTGCCGCCCGGAGGCCGCTGGTTCGATGTCGGGTGCGGCGCGGGCGCGCTGACCCAGGCGATCCTCGACCTCGCCGAACCGGATTCCGTGCTGGGCATCGATAGCTCCGAACGCTACGTCGCGCACACCAGCGCGCAGGTCGACGATCCACGGGCACGCTTCGCGGTGGGCGATGCGCGGTCGTTGCCAGTGGAGGACGGGGCGTTCGACGCGATTGTCTCCGGATTGATGTTGAACTTCGTGCCGGAGGCGGACAGGCCCGGCGCGGTCGCGGAGATGCGGCGGGCCCTCCGCCCAGGCGGCGTCGTGGCGGCGTATGTCTGGGACTACGCCGAGGGAATGCAGCTGATGCGCCACTTCTGGGACGTTGCCGTCGAGCTGGATCCTGGCGCGCTCCAGATGGACGAGGGCCGGCGCTTCGCCTTCTGCCAGCCGACACCGCTCGCTGCACTATTCCGGGGCGCCGGGCTAGATCATGTCGAGGTCCAGGGCATCACGGTACCGACGGTGTTCCGCAATTTCGACGACTACTGGGAGCCGTTCCTCGGCGGGCAGGGCACGGCGCCGGGCTACACCAAGTCGCTGGACGAGAACCGGAAGGCGGCATTGCGGGAGCGGCTTCGCGCGCGGCTCCCTGTGGCGGAGGACGGTTCGATACGGCTGAGCGCCCGGGTGTGGGCAGTGCGGGGAACGCGGTGACGCGTGGAGGGAGGGATACCGGGCGCCCGGCAACCCTCCCTCCTCGCTCATGCTGGCGATCAGTTCGCCGGTGTCCCCCAGGCACAATCGCCGGGGACCTGGAAGAGGTCGACCTGCCCTCCATGGCGTGCGGCATGCCCGTCGCGGGATCGATCACAAAGCAGATCGCGACGTAGGTTCCCGGCTGCAGGTCGACCGACGTCCAACTGAGGTGCCCGCCGACTGCAGGAGCATCTGACCGCCAGAGACGAGGCGGAAATCCGACTCTTGGAGCCCGCCCGGGGCCGGGGTGGCGTTTCGCCCTGGGACATCGCCGCCATCAGATCCTGCAGGGTCGTGCCGTCCGGCACCTGGAACAGGACGAGCATGTGGGGCTGGTCGCCCTGGTTGTGAATCTCCCAGACCTGGTGGCCGGCATGGACCTTCTCGAAACCGGAGAAGGCGAAATCGGTTCGGTGACCTCGGCGTCGCTGTCGGCGCGTCCATCACCGAATCGGCGGTCTCGGCGACGGTGACCTGCAGCGGCGGCTGGTCGCCCTCACCGCCCACGAGCCAGTCGCCGGCGGTAACGTAGACGACCTGCTCCCGGGTCTCCCCGGAGGGGACGCTGCTGGGGCCTCCGGCAATAGGGATATCGTAGAAGAATGGCGGAATGAAGTTGCCCGGCTCCGGCGTCGCCTGGCTTTTAGGCTTGCCATGTCCGCCCGGCGGGAATCCCGAAGAGCCCGGCGCCGATCTCCTGATCGGTCGAGTTGGTGACCTTCAGCAAAATGTAACCGGCCGGGATTGGGTCGACCGTGACATCGAAGCCGGTATCGGTGATCGTGACGCCGACCTCAGGGTACTGCGCCCCAGGTCGCCTGCCGGCGTCGCCTGGTGCGCAAGCGATAACATCAAACCCAGTGGCATGAGAAGCAGAGCCCCGAGCAGGCTCAGGAACGTTCGGCGCATGATGGGAACACCTCCGTTATGAGCTCCGTCGCTGGTGTGACGTGCGCTCGGGACCCGGCGGGGATCGGGAGGCGCCGCCCTGTGTCAGTGACGAAGACCCATCCAGCATCGCAAACACCGCGCATCGCACGCGTCATATGAATGACGTAAATTCCTTCCAGAATGAGACAGAAAGTCTGCGAAATGCGCTACGTCAGAAAACGTAGTCGCGAGCGATCGCGGGCTCTCAGCGCGCCTGGCGAGCGTCTCTCGCCCGCTCGCGCCGCAGCAGTTCCGGATAGGTCTCCCCCGTGGGCGGGGTAGGCGCGAGGTGCTCGACGATCGCCTGGGCCTCCGCCAGGCGGTCCCCGGGGACCGGAACGCGCACCATGTGGGATCGGTTGCCCGCACCGACGCGGATCACCAGCACGGCCGGATCTCCCGGCAGCAGCCCGACCGCGTCAAGGCGGAGCCAGGAGCCCCGCAGCTCGTGATACTGCCCCATCGCCTCCACGCTCCGGGCGCCGATCCGCACCTCCCGCGTCCGTTCGCCCGCGCGTAGCGGCGGCATCTCCACGAGCAGGATCATCCCCACGATCATCAGGGAGACCAGCAGCACGGAGCCGCCGGCGCGGGGGTCGTCGACCTGCAGGAATACGAGCACGCTGAAGGCGAGCGGGATGACCAGCATCCCGCTGATCCATGCGGCCAACCGGCGCCGCTCGGCGCGGGCGAAGCGCCGGTACTCGTCCTCCGTCAGCCGCCATGCCGCCAGGACGTCGGCTGCGAGCTGGTGGCGCTCCCGCTCGAACGCGCGTCCCCGCATCACCAGGGCGCCGAGCGCGATCACCGCCACGACGCCGAGCAGGATGACGATGCCAACGGTTGCCCCGACAGGCCCGCCGGCGACGGCGACAGAGGCCGGGAAACCGACCAGGAGCGCCGGGAAGAATATCGTCAGCATGAGGAAGACGGCGCGCATCGGGTTGCCCGGGGGCGGCACGATGGTACGGATGTCGAGCACGGTTCGTCTCCGGAGCGGAATGAGCGGACACGGGTCGGCGGCGCACGGCACCATCATCCGCCAGACGTAGCGCGACGCCCGGCGGTTCCCCCACCATGCCGTTAAAGTGCATACCCCGCCTGGCTGGAGGCGGGGCATGCGGGGAAGGGAAGGAGGAATGGATGGAATGGATGGAGTCGCATCACTCCGACCACGTTTCCACTCTACGGGCCGCGCGCGGAGAGGGCATCGGCACAATTGCCTAATCGCCCCTTACCTAACGGGCGGATGACGCAGGCATCCATCTGGTGATATCGGCCCATCACCTCGATGCCTTCCGTACCGATTCGGACATCCCGCGTTCTCGCGTTCGTGCGCAGGGGCGGCATTTCGGCCAGCAGGAGCATCAGGACGACGACCAAACCGCATCCGGCGTTGAGCGCGGTGAACCGGAGGTCGCGCGCCTCCAGGGAGAAGAGGAGCGGGGTGCCGATCCCGAACGCGAACGCGCCCGCGAGCCAGGCCGTCTGGTGGCGCCATTCGGCCCGGACGAAGCGCAGGTACTCGTGCTTCGTCAGCCGCCACGCGGCCACCACGTCCGGAGACGAGAGGTGGCTGCGCTCCTGCTCGATCCTGCGTCCCGACCACGCGACGGTGCCGATCGAGAAGATCCCTACCAGGCCGAGGAGGTAAAGGATGCCCATGGCGCTGCCGAGTGGCACGCCGCTGGCGGCAACATACCATGCGAAGCCCACCATGACCGCCGGGAAGAAGACGGCCACCATGATGAAGGGGCCATGCATCGGGTTGCCCGGAGGCGGCACAATTTGGCGGGGTTGGGACATCGGTACCTCACAGCAGACGCAGAGAATTTCGGCCTCGATGGCAGGGTTTCCATGAAAGAGACGCGCCCGCCCGCTCCCTGGTTCCCGGCATCGCCCTTAAAAGGCATACCCCGCCTGGCTGGGGGCGGGGTATGCGGGGAAGGGAAGGAGGAATGGATGGAATGGATGGAGTCGCATCACTCCGACCACGCTTCTACTCTACGAACCGGGCACGGCGGAAGCATCGGCACAATTGCCTAATCGCGCCTACCTAATGGGAGGATGCGCGGCTCCATCCTTCGGCGGATCGCTACGGCGTCATCGCCAGCGCCTCCACCGCCGCGGTCATCGCGCCGATCGCCGCCTCCAGGTCGATCGCCTCTTCCGTATCGTTGAAACCCAGGGAGAGCACGAACCACCGCCCGTCGTGCCGCCGCATCAGCCATGTCCCGTGCAGCACGCCCATCTCCGAGCCGCCCTTGAACCCGACATAGGGCCAGGTCTCGCCGTCGAACGACAACTGCGTCTCCAGCGCCATGATCTCCAGCAGCGGCTGCAGTGCGAAGTCGGACTCCGCCATCGTCTTCAGGAACAGCATGACGTTCGTCAGGTCCGTCGGGCTGGCAAACCACTCCACGGTGTCGATCAGGCGCGGCGCCGTCTGCTGCTCGGCGGCCGCCAGCAGGTCCTGGTAGTCGAGCTGGCTGATCTCCTCTTCCAGGATCCGTCGCCGCTCGGCGGTATCCGCCGCAAGGTAGCCCTCGACGTCCGGGTAGACGAACTTCATGAACGCGAACTCGCGCGTCGTGTACAGCGGGACGTTCCGCTCCGGCGTGGCGTGGCCAGCGGTGACGAACATCTCCTCGACGTTCTCGCGCCCGGCCGTCAGGATCGCGTGGTCCGTCGCGGTGTTGTCACTCTTTTGGATCATGCGCTCGGCGATATAGCGCAGGGTGAAGCGCGTGCCGCTCTCGACGTAGCGCATGTCGCCACCCGGCACGCTCTTGTGCGCCTCGACGATCTCGACCGGCTCGCCCCAGTCGTGCAGCCCGTCGCGCACCTGCGACCCAAGCGTGGCGAGGATATAGAGCTTGAAGGAGGAGCCGACGCCCTGCGCCTGCTCCGGGTTCAGTGACCCGAGCGGCACGATCTCGCCGTCGACCAGCTCGCTGGCGAGGAACGTCGACATCGGCGCGACGGCCGCCACGCGGTCGGCGATGACGTCCCAGGCGCCGGACATCTCCGGCGTGGCCTGGAGGCGGGCGGAGGCCGCGCCGGGGAGGGCGACACCCCCGGCGAGCGCGGCGCTGGCGGCCGCTCCCTGGGCGAGCTGGCGGCGGGTGAGATGACGGTGCAGGGACATCGCGTGTGGTGCCTTTCGCGAAACGTGTCTGAGGTTGGGGCCCGGGTATCCAGATAAACGTAACGGCGATCCGCATGCTTGTATAGGGGGATGACAATGGCCCTGCCGGATCAGTCTCCAGCAGGGCCGTCTCTCCGTATCGTACCGCCGGGTATCGACCTGCGGTCGATGGGTCGACACGCGGTCGACCCCTACGTTGGGGACTGCGTCCTTACGCGTGCTGCAGAGCCTCGGCGACCATGCCCGCGAAGTAGCGGTGGAAGGCGAGGTCGCCGGTCAGCTCCGGGTGGAACGCCGTCGCCAGCAGCGATCCCTGGCGCACCGCGACCGGGCGGCCGTCCGGCAACGCGGCGAGAACGGTAACGTCCGCCCCCCGCTCCTCGACCACCGGCGCGCGGATAAACACTGCCGGGATCGGCACATCGGCCACCTCCGGCGCGTGCAGGTCGGTCTCGAACGACTCGAGCTGGGCGCCAAACGCGTTGCGGCGCACGCGGATGTCCATCAGCCCGAGCAGGGGCTGGGCCACAACCTTGCTGCCGGAGTCGCCGACGTCGCGCCCGAGCAGGATCATCCCGGCGCAGGTGCCCCAGACCGGCATACCGGACTCCGCACGCTCGCGGATGGCGTCGTCCAACCCGGTGATGCGGAGGAGCTTGCCGATCGTCGTGCTCTCGCCGCCGGGGATGATGAGCGCGTCGACGTCCTCCAGATGCGCGGGGAGGCGGACCTCCCGCGCGGCGATGCCGAGCCCGGCCAGCATCTGTCTATGCTCGGCGAAGGCGCCCTGGAGGGCGAGGACCCCGATGGTTCCCGTCATGTCGCTACCAGCCCCGGCGCGCGAGTTGCGCCGCCTCGTCCAGCGTGGACATCTCGATACCGCGCATCGGCTCGCCCAGCCCACGGCTGACCTCGGCGATCTTCGCCGGGTCCTGGAAGTGGGTGGTGGCCTCGACGATGGCGCGGGCGCGCTTGGCGGGATCGTCCGACTTGAAGATGCCGGAGCCGACGAACACGCCTTCGGCGCCGAGCTGCATGACGAGCGCGGCATCGGCCGGCGTGGCAACGCCGCCGGCGCAGAAGAGGACGACCGGGAGCTTGCCGGTCTTGTGGATCTCGACGACGAGGTCGTACGGCGCGCCGAGATCCTTGGCGGCGGTCATCAGCTCGGCCTCGGGCATCGCCTGGATGCGCTTGATGGCGCCGGTGATGTCGCGCAGGTGGCGGACGGCCTCGACGATGTTGCCGGTGCCGGCCTCGCCCTTGGAGCGGATCATCGCGGCGCCTTCACCGATGCGGCGGAGGGCCTCGCCGAGATCGCGCGCGCCGCAGACGAACGGGACGCGGTAGTCGTGCTTGTCGAGATGGTAGCGGTCGTCGGCCGGCGTGAGGACCTCGCTCTCGTCGACGTAGTCGACCCCGAGGGCCTCAAGCACCTGCGCCTCGACGATGTGGCCGATGCGGGCCTTAGCCATGACCGGGATGGTGACAGCCTCCTTGATGCCGGTGATGAGGTCCGGGTCGCTCATGCGGGCAACGCCGCCCTGGGCGCGGATGTCGGAGGGGACGCGCTCGAGGGCCATGACGGCGACGGCCCCGGCCTCCTCGGCAAGGCGGGCCTGCTCGGGAGTGACGACGTCCATGATGACGCCACCCTTGAGCATGCGAGCGAGGCCGGCTTTGGTCGTCCAGGTCGATTTCTGGGTCTGGGAGGCGTCGGCGTGGCCGTTGGTGTTGGCTGGGTGGTCCATGGGTCTCTCCGTGGGATGGCCTCCTGCGTCCGGGGCAGGGGCTGTTGCGCGGGCCGGGTAGCGGCCGTGACGAGGCATACATGCGTCGGGTCGGTGGGTGCGGGTGGTACCGCGCGGGGCGCGAACTCCTGCATTAAAAGGATACGCCCAACCCGTGATTCTCGCGACCGGGGAACGAGAAACAGAAGCAACGGAGGCGATAAGGAGCATCGCCCAACACGACGATAAGGAAGACGTTCTCAATTTCCCGTACATGGCAATTAAGAACGTCTTCCTTATCGTCAACCGGCCATCACGTCCCCTCGGAAACGTGATTGACGATGATCCTGATCGCCTTACAGCGCGTGCTGGGCGGCGGAGCCGGGTTCGATCTCGGGGATGAAGGCCTTGTGGGCCATGCGCTTCCAGATGACATAGGACCCGGCGCCGAGGAGGGCGGCGCTGACGACGAGGATCAACGGCTGGCCGAAGACCTCGGCGAGGGCGGAGACGAGCAGGGTCGAGAAGGGCATGACGCCGTTGAAGGCGAGCATGTTCAGGCTCATGACGCGGCCACGGAGCTCGTCCGGCGCGGATTGCTGGAGGCGGGTGGCGAGCTGCGAGTTGCCGCTGGAGAAGGCGTAGCCGGCGATCATCGCGCCGGGGACGGCCATCCAGACGTTCTGCGAGAGACCGAGCCAGGCGAGGCCGATGGCGAGGCCGGCGAGGGCGATGACCATGCGCCGGGCGGCGGCGCTTTCGAGTCGGCTGCCGCGGAGGAGGACGAGCGCGCCGGTGAGGGCGCCGACGCCGACGGCGGAGAGCATCCACCCGACCCAGCCCTGGCTGCCGCCGAGCACGTTCGTCGTGTAGAGCGGGAGCAGCACGAGCAGGTTCGGGGAGACGAAGAACGAGATGAGCCCCTGCAGCAGGATGAGGCCGTAGATGCCGTCGTTGGCGCGGACGTAGGCGAGGCCGTCGCGCAGCTCGGAGAGGCCGGAGGCCTTCGAGGTCGAGCGGACGTGCGGCTTCATGATCTTCTTCAGGCGGATCAGGGTCCCGATCGGGGCCATGAGGGTCACAATGTTCACCACGAAGGCACCGGCGAGGCCGATGACGCCAATCACGGAGGCGGCGACGGCGGGACCGACGATGCGCGTGGAGTTGAACGAGGCGGAGTTCAGGGCGATCGCCTGCGGGAGGTCCTGCTTGGGCACGAGCTGGGAGACGTAGGCCTGGGCGGCGGGCAGCTCGAAGGAGTTGATGACGCCGGCGAGGGCGGCGAGGGCGAGGATGTGCCAGTACTCGATGCGGTCGGTGCCGATCAGGAACGCGTAGATGCCGGAGACGCCGCCGAGCATGGTGAGGGTGGCGATGATGATCTTGCGGCGGTCGAAGCGGTCGGCAAGTACGCCCCCGTAGAGGCTGAAGAGGAGCATCGGCAGGGCCGCGGCGACGTTGATGGCGCCGATCGCGAAGGCTGAGGTGGTCAGCGAGAGCACGACGAGCTGCATACCGACGTTCTGCATCCACGTGCCGATCAGGGCGACGATCTGGCTCGTCCAGTAGCGCCGGAAGGGGACGGACTTGAGCGCCTGCGGCAGCCTGGCATCGCGCAGGGGGCGGATGGTCGGGGTACGGAGGGTGCCCGGCTCGCCAACGTTCGGGGCGGTGCGGAACCCGCGCCAGCGGCGTCGCGAGCGTCCTGGTGCCCCGGCGTCGGCGACGGGTAAGGGCGCCTCCAGCGCGTCGTCTGGTGCGGAGGTAGTCTCGGATTCGGTCATTGCGTGTCAGGTCCTCGCGACGGATCTCGCGTGCGCGGCGGTTGTCCACGGGCATTGTGCCCCAAGGTTGCTCATCGGGGAATTACCCGGTCCGCTATCCGGCCGGTGGGACCTCGCTGCCGCGTCGCCAGATCGGGCGACGGGAGGTGGTCTCCATGCGCGGCCCGGAGCGGGCGTCGAAGGAGAGGATGAAGGCCATGACGGTGAGCGCGGCCGCGGCGATGACAAGCACGATGGCGAGGATGCTGATGAGCTTGTCGTCGTCCCACTGGCGCTGGGCGATACCGAGGTAGGCCCAGACAAAGACGAGCGGGAAGGCGGCGTCGCGCCCGAAGAAGGCGACACCGGCGGCGATGATGGCGCCGAGCAGGAGGAAGATGACCGTCCAGCCGCGCAGGCCGAAGAGGCCACCGTCCCAGCCGCCCTCGCGCATCCAGACCTCGACGTTGGCGACGGTTGCGATGGTCGCCCAGGCGAGGTAGACGGAGAAGGGGAGGGCAACGATGAGCCGGCGCCCGGTCGAGAGCGCCTGGTCGTGCCGGGCGGCGCGGAGCATGAGGTAGATCGACGCGACGGCGCCGAGGAGCACAACGAGGGCGATCAGCGAGCTCTGGAAGTGCAGCCAATGCCAGGAGAAGATCCAGGCGATGTTCGCGATATTGGCGATAAGGAAGACCGGGCCGACGGCGCGGATGCGGGTGTCGCGGCGGCCGGTCGGGAAGAAGCTGTAGATCACGAAGATGGCGAGCAGGACGTAGATCGCGGCCCAGATGCTGAAGACCCAGCCGGCGGGCTGGAACGGCACAGGGTGGGCGTCGGAGATGGCGCCCGTGGACATGTCGTTGAGGGGCAACCAGTTCGCGAGCCAGTTGACGAGCACGACGGCGGCGAGGCCGATGAGGCTGATCAGCGGCCAGAGCCAGGAGCGCGGGCCGGTCGGAGCCGGTGTGGTGTCCCGAGGTGGGGCACCGAGCGGGGTTTCGGCCGCAGGGCGAATGCGCAGTCGACGCGGGCGGGCGTCCGCCACCGTTGCTGGCTCGGGCGCGAGGCGCTCGTCCGGGGCGTCAGCCTCCAGCGCGTCCCCGGCATCGCCGGGGTCCCCGGTCTGCTGGTCGTCCTGGTCGAGCGGGTCGGGCTGGCGGTGTTGGTCATCCATCGGGCGAGGGCCTTTGCGTCGGTGTCGTTCAGACCGGGCATTCCCCAGCCCGGTGTCCATACAGGCATATGGTACCTGCTCGGTGATACGGACTATGCCCCTTTCGGGGCATCGGCTTCGCCGGGGGATTCCTCCCGCTGGTCGGAATGACGTTTGCTTCGGTGTCGGGAATGTTCACCGCACGTTCGTCATTCTGAACGTATGTGAAGAATCCCCCGGCGAAGCCGATCGACCGGAGGTCGATACCCCGGCGCGACGTCCGACCCTTATCGCGTCCTGCCTGTCAGCATGCTCAGCCTGATGCCGCGCGCGGTCAGCCAGGATCTCCGCTTCATCGAACCAGTTCCACCCGAGGTCGTTCCAGCGTGGGTTATCCACCTGGATAAGCACCACTTTCTTGGCGCGTGACCAGCTCTTCAATGCCTTCTCCCGTGCAATCGCATCATCGACCCGCGCGTATTCCTCGATGTGGACGAGCTTCGTGATGCCATAGCGAGAGGTGAATGCGCCCGGGCAATAGTGCGTCTTGTGCTCCCAGACGCGCCGTTCAAGGTTTGTCGTCACGCCGACGTAGGTGGTTCGGGAGGCACTGGCCATGATGTAGACGTAGGCGGTCTTCATGGACGGCGCCTCCCTTGTGGTAGCGCGGGTATGACGCTGCGCGTCATCGGCTTCGCCGGGGGATTCCTCCCTGCGGTCGGAATGACGGTGATCCTAAACGGCTCTACCCCGGCGGGAGGATGCCGGGGTCGGCGTAGGTCGGTTCGCGGCGGGCCTGGGTGACCTGCTCGAAGGCGTAGGCGAGGCGGATGAGCGTTGGCTCCGAGTAGGCGGTGCCCATGAACGAGACGTTTACCGGGAGGCCGGACGCGTACCCGGCCGGGACGGTCACAATCGGGTAGCCTGCCACGGCCGAGGGGGTCGAGGTGCCGCCGGACGCCCGGTCGCCGTTGACGAGGTCGATGCGCGCGGTCGGGAGGTTGGTCGGGGCGACGATGGCGTCGAGGTTGTGCTCCTGCAGGAGGGCGTCGATTCCCTCGCGGCGTCCCCACGTCTGCACCTCGGAGACCATATGGATGTACTCAGGGTCATCCAGCTCGCCACACTCCGCGGCCATCTCGAACAGGTCCTGCCCGAACCAGGGCATCTCCTCGGCCGCGTGGGCCTTGTTGAAGGCGATGACGTCATCCACGGAGCGGATCGGGAACGCAGGGTCGACATAGTCGCGCAGATAGTTCGCGAGATCCGTCTTCAGGTCCCAGAGCATGACCTTCAGGATGTAGGGGGAGGTGCCCAGCTCCTTGTCATGCGGCAGCGTCAGCGGGCCGACGAGCTCGGCGCCGGCGTCTTTCAACGCGGAGAGGGTGGCGTCGAAGATGGCGTTTGCCGGCGGGCGGTCGCTCGATTCCGGCCGGAGGATGCCGAGGCGGGCGCCCTTCAGGCCGTCCTTGTCGAGGAAGGCCGAGTAGTCGATGCCGGGCGTCCAGTCGGCGGGCCGGGCCGGATACGCAGGACCGTCGGCGGGATCGTGCTGGTTCTGGGCAGGGTCGGCGGGGTCGTCGCCGGCGATGACGGTGAGCAGGGCAGCGGCGTCGGCGACGGTCGTCGCCATCGGGCCGGCGGTGTCCTGGAAGTGGGAGATGGGGATGATGCCGGAGCGGCTGACGAGGCCGACGGTGGGCTTGATACCGACGATGCCGCAGGCGCCGGAGGGCGAGACGATCGAGCCGTTGGTCTCCGTGCCGACCGCGACGGGCGTGTAGCTGGCGGCAACGGCAGCGCCGGAGCCAGAGCTGGAGCCGGAGGGGTTGCGATCGAGCTGGTAGGGGTTGACGGTCTGGCCGCCGCGCCCGCTCCAGCCGCTGACCGAGTAGCGGGAGCGGATATTCGCCCACTCGGACAGGTTCGTCTTGCCGAGGATGATCGCGCCGGCCTGGCGCAGGCGCTGGGCGATGAAGGCGTCGCGGTTCGGCACGCCGTCGACCATGGCCAGCGAGCCGGCGGTGGTCTGCATGCGGTCATGGGTGGCGACGTTGTCCTTGATCAGGACGGGGATGCCGTGCAGCGGCCCGGTCGCGCCGGATTCGCGGCGGGCGCGGTCGGTCTCACGGGCGATCTCGGTGGCGTCCGGGTTGAGCTCGATAACCGCGTTGACTTGCGGGTCGAGCTCGTGGATGCGCCGGAGACTCCACTCCACGATCTCCTCGGCGTCGAGGGTATCGGCATCCATGCGGGCGCGAAGACTGGCGATCGTGTGCTCTGTCATGGGTGGGCTCCTTCGCAATGCAACAATCCGTGGCGCCATTGTGCCATCGGTCGCGAAGGAGGGAAACGGCTTTAGTCCCAGCGGATCTCGTCGAGATATTCCGGCGGGCGGCGGAGGTTCAGGCTCTGCTCCAACGCATAGGCGTAGCGCAGGAGCTTGCGCTCGCTGAAGGCCCTCCCGAACAGGTGCATGCCGGCCGGCAGGCCGTTGGTGTACCCGACGGGTAACGTTAGCGAGGGGTACCCGGCCATCGCGGCCGCCTGGGTCGAGGATCCTGCGAAGTCGTTCGCCCAGGCCTCGGTGGGCAGGGGGCAGGACGGCGCGACGAGGACGTCGAGGTTGTTGTCGTCCATGAGCAGGTCGATGCCTTGCTCGCGGGTAAGGGTGTGGTTCAGCTCAAGCTGCTCGATGTACCAGTCCTCGTAGATGGCGTCCGGGCTGATGGTCTGCGCGATCAGGAGGCCGTCACCCTCCCCCCAGAACTCCGTCTCCACCTGATGGTCCCAGTAGAAGGCGAGAAGGTCGTCGATCGACAGGATCGGCCCGTCCGGCGTGTACGTCGTGAGGTAGTCGTTCAGGTTGTAGGCGAACTCCGCCGCGACGATGTTGCCCTCGCCGATACCGTCCTGGAACTCGCCGTAGCTCTCCATATAGAGGTCGTCGATGATCTCGGCACCCAGCTCGCGCATCGCGCGGAGAGCGTCCTCGGTGTGGCGGTCAGCCTCCGGGTCGAGCCCGAAGAACGAGCGCACGACGCCGACACGCGTCCCTTTCAGGCCGGCGCTGTCCAGCGTTTTGACGTAGCTGCGGGCGCCCTGGTCCGGTACCGGGAACTCCGGGAAGCTTGGCCCACGGGAAGGTGGTCCCCAGCTCGCCGAACGCGATGTCATCCGGATCGTATCCGGCGATCACCTCCAGCATGTAGGCGACGTCCTTCGACGCTGCGCCCGATCGGCCCGGGAGAATCCTGCGAGAACGAGACGCCCATCGTACCGCGTCGGGAGACGAGACCGACGGTCGGCTTCATGCCGACGACGCCGGAGCGGCGGCCGGGCAGATGATTGAGCCATCCGTCTCGACTCCGACGGAGAGGGGCGTGTAGCTGGCGGCGACGGCGACAGCTGGTCCGGTGCTGGACCCCCACGCCGAGTGACTGGTGACGTACGGGTTGACGGTCAGGCCCCCACGGGAGCTCCAGCCGTTCGGCATGCCGTTCCCGCGAAAGTTCGACCACTCGGTCATGTTGCCCTTGCCGAGGATGACCATCCCGGCATCGCGCATCCGCTGGACGATGAAGGCGTCCGCGATGGGAAGGTTGTCCTCCATGGCGAGCGAGCCCGAGGTCGTCAGCATGCCGTCGGCGGTGGCGAACACGTCCTTCAGCACCACGGGGATGCCGTGGAGCGGTCCGCGGATCTGACCGGCACGCAGCTCCTCGTCCAGCTGGGCGGCGATGTCCATGGCGTCCGGGTTCAGCTCGATCATCGCGTTGAGCGTCGGGCCCTGCTGGTCGAGCGCCTCGATGCGCGCAAGCGACGCCTCGACGACGTGCTCGATCGAGAACTCCTGTTTGTCCAGCGCCTGGCGCATGTCCGCGACACTGGTTTCGACGATGATGTCGTCGCCGGTGCGACGGGTGAAGCCTCCGCTCGTGCCGTCGCTGCCCGATGCCTCGGGCGTCTGGGCCGAAGCGCGGGGGAAGGAGAGGCGGGAGCCGGTCAGGGCGAGACCGCCGGATGCGGCGAGCAGTCGGCGGCGGGTGGTGCGATGGGCACGGTTCGACTCAGGTGACGTCGTTGTCGCCTGGGGCAGCGATTCGGTCATGAACTCAGCTTTCGTTCCCCGTCGGTTCAGCCAGGTACCGGTGCGGATCGCGCGACGGCGTCAGGGATAGCGACGAGGCAGGGACCCGGGGGATGTGGTCGGTGCGGACAGCCAGCGAGCGCTCCCGCCCGCTGTCAGTTTGGTGCCATGATACATGGCTCCCGTGGACCGGTGACAGGGTAGAGCCGGCATACACGGCGACGGGGCACGATCGCGCGCGGCGACCGTGCCCCGTTCCTGAGGGCCTGGGTATCTAGCCGGCGACGAGCATTCCGGTGAGCTCGCGCCCGATCCGGCGCAGCGTCGCGGGCAGCGGTTCGTCCGGCGCGTCGATCACACGGTAATCCACGCCGAGCTCGTCGAGGTCGGCGGTGAGCATGTCGAACTGCGTCCGGCGATGCTGCGGCGCGCGCTCCGTACGAACAAGCACCAGCGGCACGTCGATGACCGCCGAGAAGGTGGCGGGTGAGCGCAGCGCGTAGTGGTCGGCGTGGGTTAGGGGCATGCCGAAGCGGTCGACGACCCATGTCCGCCAGGCGACATCCGCACCGGCGATCTCCTCGGACCATTCCGCGATCGGGTCGATCGCGACAATGGCCTTGTAGACGCCCGGGCGGGCGCCGGCGGTGACCAGCGCGAGCGCGCCACCGAAGCCGTGGCCAACAAGGGCCAGGCGATTGGCGTCGACGCTTTCCTCGCGGCCCAGCGCGCGGCCGGCCTCCGCGATGTCGTTGCTCTCCAGCTCGGTTGCCGCGAACTCGCTCAGGTCGTTCTCGATGGCCGCGCCGAACCCGCTTGCGCCGTGGATGACCGGGGTCAGGACGGTCATCGCGCTGCTGGCGAGGGCCTGTTCCTCGATCTGGAACTCGCCGCGACGCGTCGCCAACGGGCCGTCCGGCAGGTAGACAATGCCTGGAGCGGCGTCGGCGACACCCGGCGTGCGGTAGAGCATGCCGGAGAACATCTCCTCCGGCCCGACGGAGAATTCGAACGGCTGTGGCTGGCGCAGGTCCTGCCCGCCGATCGACGGCTGGTCCGGCAGGACGATCGCGGTGCGGTCGGATTTGGCGGTGTTCTCCTGGACGAGGAAGCCGACCGGCCGCTGCGGCGCGCTGAAGGCGTAGGCCACGCGCTTGCCGTTCAGCCAACGCGGGTAGCGGACGACGCCTTCACCGGGGTCGAGCGCGGTCGCGCTGGAGGAGTGCAGGCTGCGCTCGCAGAGCACCGTCGTGAAGCCCTCGGTGCGGACGTAGACCATGCGGGCCTCGTCCTGCGCAAAGCGGGGGTCGGTCTTGTCGCCGGATTCGCGGGTGACGGTCCAGCCGGCCTTGTTGTCGGCGTTGATGACGGAGATCGAGAGCCACTCGTTCTCGCGGGTGACATAGGCGACGAGGTTGCGCCCCGGCACCCACTCCAGCGAGTGGCGGATCGCCGGCGACTTGCCGGATGTCAGGTTCTGCAGCTCGCCGTTCTCAAGGGAGAACACATAGATGTCGTGGAAGCCGTCGGCCTCCGGCAGCACGCGCAGGAACGCGAGGAACTTGCCATCGCGAGACCATACCGGCTCGCGGTCATGGCTGCGGCTCCAGCTGAGCATCTCGACGGCGGAGGCGTCGCCGCCCTCGGCCGTGGTCAGGGCGATGACATCCCGGCCGTCGATGGTGCTGACCATCGCGATCAGGACGCCGTCCGGCGACCAGCGCGGCGAGCGATCGGCATGGGCGTGGTCGACCAGCAGGTGTGGTCCACGCGCGCGGGACTCTTCCGCGGCGTTTTCGGCGATGGCGGCCACGTCGTGCTGCGGGTGCTCGTCGTCGTCGCTCCCGACGAGGTAGTCCACCGGCGAGGATGCCGTGGCGCCGTCGGGTGCATCGTCGTCGGGGTGCTCGTCGTCGCCAAGATGATGCGTTTCGGTCACGATACGGGCGGTGTCGTCGACCACCGGGGCGACGTCATCTTCATTCTCGGTCGTGGCGATCGGGGCGTCCGGCATCTCCGAGGGGTCGATGGCGGTGCCGGTCGGCGTCTCGCCGGTGGTGGCCGGGCCGTCCTCGTCGGTCGTGATGGGCACGATCCAGACAGCCGTGCGGTCACCGTCCGGGTGCATGCCGGTCACGGCGAGGCGGGTGCCGTCTGGCGACCACTGCGGTCCACGGATGATGCGACCGGTGACGGGGTCGGCGTCCTCAATGGGGGCAAAGGGAACCTCGATGCGGCGAGGGGCGCTACCGTCGGTCGGGGCGACCCACAACTCCTGCTCACCATTGGCATTGCGCTGAAGGAAGGCGATGAACTGGCCGTCCGGCGAGGATTCGGGCGCGCCCGGCATGGTGAAGGCGGCGGAATAGAACCGGTCGGCGGCGTTGATCTCGTCCGGCGTGGCGGCGGCGACGTCTGCGAAGGTCTGGCCGGCGTCGGTTTCGGGCATGGTCGCGTCGGCCCCGGTAGCAGGCGCGTCGGATGTGGTCTCGTCCGGCGTGGCTGCCTTGGTGCTCTCGGTATCCGTCATTGCTGGTCTTTCACTCCATCGGAAGGCGTCGTCGGGCGACGGCGATCCATGACATGAACTCATCACGGTGCGCGATGTTGTCCGGCAGAGTACACACGCATATCGCAGACTTTTCCGCCAAACGTCTTGCTCCGCATAGTGTACGACGCTCGCGAAAGGTGGCTACCTTCTGCAAGCGCTCCTTATGAGAGACGTCTTCTGAGTAGGCCGTCTACGTTGCCTGGGCTTACCGCTCTCTCCAAAACCCGTCATCCTGAGCCGGTCCGTCGAGCGGAGAGAGACGACCGTGTCGAAGGGCCGCTCCGCTTCGGCTCCTGCGGAGTCGCCCGGGGGATCCTTGCCCCGCGTTTTAGATACGTTCCGCCAAGACAAAGATCCCTCCATGCGCGTCCCGCTGCGCGGTTCGCTTGGTCGGGATGACGTCATTTAAGGGGCCAGGCGAACCAGACACATCGGGCAAGACGCTCCACTGAGCGCCAGCGAAAGGTTCGCCCCGGTTGCCGGCCGAGCGCGAAGCCTGAGAAGCGTTAGCGAGCCTTCTCCCAACGCCACGGGCAGGCACCTTACGCGAAGCGAGTTCCCGCCGGAATGTATATCGGGAGTATCAGCCCAACAAACCTCTGTCCAGAGGAGTATTGTGGCGACTCCGCTTCGCGTGGGGCTCTCAGAGTGACGGACCTTTGTTGAGAACCCATGCTTGACGACGGCAATATGGTCACTCCGCTCGTCTCAGTCGGCGGCGACCATGCCGCCGAACTGGGCGTCGTGGAGGCGGCGGTAGACGCCATCGCGGCGGAGCAACTCCTCGTGCGTACCCTGCTCCGAGATGCCGTCCTCGTCGACCACGACGATCCGGTCGGCGTTCTTGATCGTCGCCAGCCGGTGCGCGATGACCAGCGTCGTGCGCCCTTCGGCCAGCTCGTTCAGCGATTGCTGGATCGCCAGCTCGGTCGCGGTGTCGAGGGCGGAGGTCGCCTCGTCGAGGATCAGGATCGGCGGGTTCTTGAGGAACATCCGCGCGATGGAAAGGCGCTGCTTCTGGCCGCCGGAGAGCTTCACGCCGCGCTCGCCGATGATCGTGTCCAGCCCCTCAGGCAGGTCGTCGATGACGCCGTCGAGCCGGGCGCGGCGGGCGGCTTCGCGGATCTCTGCCTCGGTCGCGTCGAGCTTGCCGTACGCGATGTTCTGGCGGAACGTGCCATTGAAGAGGAAGACGTCCTGCTGGACGATGCCGATCTCGCGGCGGAGGGAGGCGAGTGTCATTTTCCGGATGTCGATGCCGTCGATGGTGATGCGCCCGCTGTCAACGTCGTAGAAGCGTGGCAGGAGCGAGGTGATCGTCGTCTTGCCGGCACCGGAAGGACCGACGAAGGCGACCGTCTCGCCGGCGTGGATCGGCGAGGTCGATGTGCTCCAGCACCTTGCGGTGCCCGCTGTAGCCGAAGGAGACGTCCTCGTAGCGGATTTCGCCCGTCAGCGTGCCGGCGTCGATCGCGTCCGGCGCGTCGACGATCTCCGGCTCGACGTCGATCAGCTCGAGGTAGCGCCGGAACCCGGCGATGCCCTTCGGGTAGATCTCCAGCACGGCGTTGAGCTTCTCGATGGGGCGGAAAAACACGTTGACGAGCAGCAGGAAGGCGACGAATTCGCCGTTGGTGATCCCGCCGTTCAGCACGAAGTAGGTCCCGGCGACCATCACCAGCAGTTGGGTCAGGCGCATGCCGAGGTAGTTGATGGACATGCTCGCCGCCATCAGCCGGTAGGCCGTGAGCTTGGTCTGGCGGTATTTCGCATTGTCGGTCGCGAACAGTTCGCGCTCGTGGTCCTCGTTGGCGAAGGCCTGGACGACGCGGATGCCGGAGACGTTGTTCTCGATGCGCGCGTTGAACTCGCCGACGCGGCTGAAGAGATCGCGCCAGGTGCGGGTCATCTTCGTGCCGTAGCGGGTCGTGAACCACAGGATGAGCGGGACGATGACCGCCGTGATCCAGGCCAGCGGGGCATGGACGGCGAACATCAGCGCAAAGGCGCCGATAAAGGTCATCACCGCGATGAAGAGATCCTCCGGGCCGTGGTGGGCGACCTCGCCGATGTCCTCGAGATCCTTGGTGACGCGGCCGATGAGGTGGCCGGTCTTGTTGTTGTCATAGAAGCGGAAGGGCAGCCGCTGCAGATGGTCGAAGGCGCGGCGGCGCAGCTCGGTCTCGATGTTGATGCCGAGCATGTGGCCCCAATAGTTGACAACGACCATTAGCCCGGTGTTGACGAGGTAGATCATCAGCAGGGCGACCGACGCCCCGATGATCACGCCCCAGTCACCGTCCGGCAGCAGCTCATCGATAAACAGCCGCACCGCGAGCGGGAAGACGAGCTCCAGCACGCCGGAGAGCACGGCGCTGGAGAAGTCCAGCGTGAAGAGCTTCTTATGTGGCGCGTAGTAGGCGGCGAAGCGCTTGATGATTGGCCACATCGTACGATCCTGGTTCCTTTGGATTCGAGACGTTTCGTCGGATACGGGTAACAAGGGGCCTCCGCCGATTTCAGGTATAGCCATTATTTCGCCGAAACGTTCGATTCCGAGCGGTGTTACCGTCTCAACTAGCTCGATTCTTTATGGTAAATGGACGAATCTGTTTGCGTTGGGTAGTATGAACACCGTCGTCGGTTGGTGTCATCAAGGAGAGAGTACATGGGGCGGAGTCTAAAGACGAGTAGGGTCCTGGTCGTGGCGGGGACGTTGCTGATGGCAATGATGATGTCAACCTCATCATTGGTTGCGGCGCAGGACGCGGGCCAGACGGAGATGACGTCGGAGCCGATCACTATCTTGCTGATGATTTCCGACGCGAACGAGGGCGAAGAGCCGGATACAGGCGCGTCAGATGTGATCGCCGTTGTTCATCTGGATCCGAACACCCAGGCGTGTCGCGCCCTAAATGTCCTGCCGAACACGCGGGTAGAGCTCGACGGCGTTGGCAGCACCCGGATCAACCAGGCGCTTGCCGAGGGCGGCGTTGATCTCGCGACGAGCACGGTTGAGGACTACCTCGGGATCGAGATCGATCATCACGGTGTTATCGATCTCGAAGGCGTTGCCATGGCGATCGATGCCATTGGTGGGATCACGATCAACAATGAAACCGCGTTCACGGTTGGCAGCAACGAGTTCCCGGCCGGCGAGATTACCCTCTCTGGCCAGGAAGCGATTGTCTACGCCCGGTACACCGAGGACCCGAGCGACATGCAGGGGCGTCTCGATCGCCAGAAGACGCTGGTCGAGGGCGTGATCTCCACCATGGGTGGTGGAAGCGCGCTCGAGAGCATGCCGACATCGGTTCCGACGTCGCTTGCGAACATCGAAGATCACATTGTCACGGACATCGACCTGGAGTCGGCGCTGGAGGTGGCGAACGCCTACAGCAGCTGTGTCCCGGATGAGGACACAGTCGAGACGATGATGTTCACGGAGTCCGGAACCCAGTTTGACGAGGCGACCCAGGACGAGCAGGTGTCTGGTGTGACGGACCCGGCGACGGTCCAGGCGCATGCCGAATGGCTGATCAACGGCGGACCGCTGCCGCAGCAGTAATACCGCGATGCCCGTGCACTCCTGTTCAAGGATCCGCATCTGATCTATCATGCGTCAGGCGTCCTTCGTCTGGACAGGAATCACAGAGCGTGAAATCGCCGACCTCCGGAGACGTCTCCGGAGGTCGGCGTTCGTTTGAGCGGCATGGCAGGGAATCATGACTGTCCGCATTGTTGTAACCGATGACCATAGCGTGGTGCGGCAGGGGCTGCGCATGTTCCTGGAGCTGGATGCCGAGCTGGAGATCGTCGGCGAGGCGGCCAATGGCGCCGAGGCGGTGGAACTGGCGAAATCGCTCCAGCCCGATGTCGTGCTGATGGACCTGCTGATGCCTGTCATGGACGGCATCACCGCGATCACGGAGATCCGGCAGCAGGCGCCGGGCGTCGAGGTCGTCGCCCTGACCAGTGTGCTGGAGGACGCCTCGGTCGTCGGGGCAGTCCGCGCCGGCGCGATCGGGTACCTCTTAAAGGATACGAACGCCGACGAACTGCGCCGGGCGGTGAAGGCTGCCGCCGCAGGGCAGGTCCAGCTCTCGCCGGAGGCCGCCGTGCGGCTGATGCGGGAGGTGCGGGCGCCCGAGACGACGGAGTCGTTGACCGACCGCGAGACGGACGTGCTGCGCCTGCTGGCCGACGGGCAATCGAACAAGGAGATTGCCCGCAACCTCTCGATCGGCGAGAAAACGGTCAAGACGCATGTGAGCAGCATTCTCTCGAAGCTCGGCGTGCAGAGTCGCACCCAGGCGGTGCTGGCCGCGATGCGCGCCGGGCTGATCCCGGCGGTGGACTAGGCGGGTCGGGTCGACACGCGGTCGCCCCCTACGCACGCACAGTCACCGACGAGACAGCCGGTTGTTGGCGGGCATTCCAGCACAGCTTGACGAGGCCGCCGCATGCCGCGGACGGTTGAGGCCAGCCGCTGGAGCGGTGAGGGGCGATCGGACATCGCCACCACGAGCCGGTTCCAGATCTGGGCCTGCTCCTGGCGCTCGCGGATCGTGTTCCGGACCAGGAACTCCGAGTAGATGTGGTTGAGGTCGCGCATGGTCGGTGTCCTTCGCTGAGCAGTTGGGTGAGCGATCTCCCCTGTGCTCCAGTGTGGATCCCTGACATCGCCCAAACCTCTGACGTGGGGCCGAATTGCGGCTCCGTATCCGGGTGGAGCCGGGTGCTCCGCCAAAAGGCGGAGACCCGCCAGCACAGGACGACGCATGTACAGCAACCCCGGTGACCGCCTTCCGTCCGATCTCGCCACGCAGGCCGATCGCCTCGAGCTCGTGCTGCGGGCGACCAACGAGGGGCATTGGGATTGGGACCTCGGCACGGGCGAGGTCTTCTTCTCGCCGCGCTGGAAGGCGATGCTCGGCTACGACGACGCGGAGATCCCGAACGTCCTCGATGAGTGGTTGAGCCGGATCGCATCCGGACGATCTGACAGGTGTGGACGATGCGCTTCGGCAGTATCTCGCCGGGGAGCGCCCGTCCTACGAAGTCGAGCACCGCTTGCGACACAAGGACGGCTCCTGGCGCTGGATCGTCACGCGTGGCATCTCCGTGCGCGACGGCGAGGGCCGCATCGCCCGCATTGTCGGCGCGCATCAGGACGTCACCGAGCGTCGCCGCGCCGAGGAAGAGGTGCGCCGGCGCGACGCGACCCTCGATGCGGTGCGCTTCATGTCCGAGCGCTTCCTGAGCGATGACCTCGCCTGGCCGGGCGGCGCGCTGGAGGTGCTGGGACGGCTCGGCGAGGCGACGGCGGTCAGCCGCGTCTACGTGTTCGAGAACTTCATGGGCGAGGATGGCGAGCCGTACGCCCGGAATATGAACCAGTGGTCGGCGCCGGGCGTGCCGGAATCCAACCCCGAGCTGCAGGTGCTCTCGTATCGCGAGCTCGGCAACGGACGCTGGTACGAGCTCTTCCAGCGTGGCGAAACGCTCCATACCCATACGCGCGACCTGCCAGACGACGAGCGGCCGGGTTTCGAGGAGGAGGGCACGCGCTCGTTCGTGATCGTGCCAATCTTCGTCAACGATGCCTGGTGGGGCTTCGTTGGCTTCGATGAGTGCGTTCAGGAACGCGAGTTTTCCGCGCCGGAACTCGACGCGCTGAAGGCCGCCGCCCAGACGCTGGGCGCCGCCGTCGCACGAAGCAAGGCGAACGAGACGCTGGCCTGGATGGCGGCGATCGTCGAATCGTCCGACGACGCGATCATCGGCGAGACGCTCGACCGCCAGATCACCTCCTGGAACCGCGGCGCCGAACGGCTCTATGGCTACCCGGCCGACGAGATCATTGGCCGGTCGATGGACATTCTCGTGCCGGATGACCAGAAGGACCGGATGCACGAGGTCTTCGCCCGCATCGCGCATGGCGGGCACGTCGATGCCTACGAAACGGAGCGCGTGCGGAAGGATGGCTCGCGCGTCGCCGTGGCAGTCAGTCTCTCACCGGTCCGTAACCGCGCCGGGGAGCCGATCGGTGTGGCGGCGATCGCACGGGACATCTCCGCTCGCAAGCGGCAGGAGGAGGCGCTGCGCCGCAGCAAGCAGTCGCTCTCGACGTTGTTAGCGAACCTGCCGGGCATGGCCTATCGCAGCATCCCCGGGTCGCCATGGCGCATCGACTTCGTCAGCGAGGGCGCGGAGGCGCTGACCGGCTACACGAAGGAGGAGCTGGAGGCCGGAACGCCGTCGATCCTCGACCTGATCGACCCGGACGAGCTGCCGGGCTTGCGCCGGGACATCGAACGGGCGGTCGAGGCCGGTGAGCCATTCCACCTGACGTATCCGATCACCACGAGGTCCGGGGAGCGCAAGTGGGTCATGGACCAGGGGCGGCGGGTGCGCGACGTTGCCGGGGCCCCGACTGCAGTCGAGGGCATCATGATGGACATCACCGACCGTGTCCGCGCCCGGCACCTGCTGGAGCAGCGCGTGACGGAGCGCACGAAGGAGCTGTCGACGCTGCTGGAGGTCTCGACGAGCATCGCATCGACCACCCAGCTGGAACCGTTGCTCGGCGTGATCCTCGAGCGGCTGGGCGACGTGCTGGAGTACAGCGGGGCGGCGATCTTCGCGCTGGACGGTGGCGATCATCTGCGGATGCTGGATTATCGCGGCCCGCTGGGGATGGACGTAATGACGTGGTCGTGGCCCCTGGAGCGGTCGCGCCATAGCCGCGAGGTCGTCCGGCGACGGGAACCGGTCATCATCCCGGATATCCATGCCAACACTCCGCTTGCCGCCGCGTATCGCGAGCGGGCGGTGGTCGACCTTGGCGTGGTCCCGGACGATATCGGCGCCTGGATGGGCGTGCCGCTGATGCTGCGCGACAAGGTCATCGGCCTACTTGCGGTCGACCATTCGGAGGCCCACGCATGGTCGGAGCACCACGCGGAAATCGCGATGGCTTTCGCCTCGCACGCGGCGGTGGCGCTGGAGAACGCGCAACTGTTCGCGGCGACGCAGGAGAAGGCGGCGCTGGAGGAACGGCAACGCCTCGCGCGCGAGCTGCACGATTCCGTCTCGCAGGCGCTGTTCGGGATCGGGCTCGGGGCGCGGACGGCCCGCACGGTCATCGAGGACGACCCGGCAAAGGCGATCGCGCCGCTGGAGTATGTGCTGTCGCTTGCGGAGGCCGGTCTGGCGGAGATGCGCGCATTGATCTTCGAGCTACGGCCGGAGGCATTGCAGGAGGAGGGCATCGTCGCGGCGCTCCAGAAGCAGGCGGCTGCGTTGCGGGCGCGGTACGGCGTCGAGGTCGATGCAACGCTGGGCGACGTGGGCGACCTGCCGCTGGAGAGCGAGGAGGCGCTCTACCGAATCGCGCAGGAGGCGATGCACAACACCGTCAAGCATGCCCGAGCGACGCAGGTGCGGCTTTCACTGGCGCGCGAGGATGCCTGCGTGCGCCTGGTGATGCAGGACAACGGGCGGGGCTTTGACGCGTCCGGCTCGCTTCCCCGGCCACCTCGGGATGCACACGATGCGCGACCGCGCGGAGCGCCTTGGGGGGACGTTCGAGATCGCCAGCGCTCCCGGTGAGGGCGTACGCATCGACGTCTGCGTGCCGGTTACCGCGCCGGCTCGCGCCACATGATCCAGACGACCGGGCCGTCGTCCGGCATCGCTACCTCGGCATGGATGGTGAACCCGAGCCTTCCATAGAATGCGACATTCTCTGGCGACGACGTCTCGGTCAGGCAGGCCATGCCCTCCATGTCGCAGCGGTCGAGCACTGGCCGCAAGACGGCGCTGCCCAGCCCCTGGCGCTGCCGCTCCGGGCGGACGCCCGTTGTCGCGAGGTACCAGGCGGGCGCTTGAGGCCGTTGCGGGCCGATGAGGGCGTCCGCCGCGTCGGCAAGGGCGAGCCGGTCGCCGAGCAGGGGCGCGGAGCGCTCCGCGTGCCGTTCCCAGTTTGGCGTGTGCGTCTGGAGCGCCTTGGGCGGGATCCAGACGGCGACCGCGCTCGCGTCGTTGGTCATCCAGGTTTCGTTGTGGGGCACTCCGAGCGTTTCGAGATCGAGCGTGAAGAGCGCCTCCAGTCGGCGCAGGTGATCTTCGGCTGGAACCGTCCAGCGCGTCCAGACGTAGTCGGCGAAGGCGAGCGCGAGCGTGCGTGCGAGGGCCGGGATGTCGGCGGGGGTTGCGCGCCGGATGGTGGTCATGACGGTCGTTCTCCGTGCAGCCGGCCCTTGCAGCTGCGGGCGGTGGCCGGCTTCTTCCGCGATACGAGCCGGCCACGAGGGCCGGCTGTACGGTGTATATTTGGCGTAGAGCGAGGCACCCATCGGCGCCCCGCCCGTGTGAGATCTTGCTCGTACCGCAGCGCCCCAGCCGGGGCGATGCGGGAGGCCTGGAGGTTTGGCATCCAGGTCATCAGTAGCACGGTCCCGATCATGGTCGTCGTGGTCGTGACCGTGACCGTCCGGACGATGGAGCTCGCATCGAGGCGTGCTTCCCCCTTCTTGCTACCTTCGGATGAATCCTGATGGGGGGTGGTTCTGGCTCTGCTGGTATTGCGATCTTGTGACGTTTCCTGAACAATAGGGCATCGCACAAATCCATACTCCTCACAACGGGGTGAGATTCACATGCTGTCCAGGCTGTTCGGACGGGCTTAACGTCGAGCAGCATGCCGGAAGGATCGTTGCCCTTGGGACGTTACGTTGTCACTCGCCTATTTGGGCTCCTGTTTGTGCTCCTTATGGTGTCCATTATTGCGTTCCTGCTCATGCATTCTGTGCCTGGTGGGCCGTTTGCCCCCGATGAGCGAGGGCGGTTGCCAGAAGCGACCCGGCAAGCGCAATTGGCAAAGTACGGTCTCGACCAACCCCTCTACGTACAGTATGTGAAGTACATGTGGAACGCACTCCAAGGTGACTTCGGGGTACCGTTCCAAAGCCCGACCGAAACCGTGACCAGCCTGATCGCGCGGGCTTGGCCAACGACCCTAAAGATCGGCATCCCAACAATTATCCTGGCCTATACCCTGGGTACGCTCATGGGGTTCATCGCCGCAATCCGGCAGAACTCATGGATCGACTACGCCGTGTCGTTCCTCGCGACACTCGGTTTGGTGCTCCCGAACTTCGTTGTGGCCATGTGGCTCATTCTGTTCTTCAGTATTTACCTCGGTTGGCTGGAGCCTGGCGGATGGGGTAAACCTCAGCATTACATTATGCCGGTTATCGCCTACTCCCTCGCGCCCATGGCGCTGGTAGCGAGATATACCAGGTCCTCCATTCTCGAGACGCTGCGGAGTGATCATGTGCGGACCGCGCGCTCAAAGGGTCTCTCGGAACGCCGTGTGCTGACCTGGCACGTTGGCAGGAACGCCATGATCCCTTTCGTGACGATCCTCTTGCCGGAGGTCCCGAACATCTTGACCGGCTCCATCTTTATCGAGCAAGCGTTCCGCATCCCCGGTCTCGGCCGCTTCTTCGTATCCAGCACCCAGACTCGCGACTACCCCATGATTCTGGCGTTGGTGCTGCTAATAGCTTTGCTGTGGGGAGTTGTCTACATCATCACCGATATCCTCTACACCGTGCTTGATCCCCGGATCCGGCTTGGTGGCGGGTCGTTACGGTAGGGAGGGGGATCGTCGCATGGCCATACCTACTACCGGGACGCTTTTGAAGGCGGAAGCCGGCGCCAGAAAACTGGAAGCCCGTTCGGCCCTGTACTACGCCGTGCGCCGCTTCCGACGACAGAAGCTCGCCATGGTCGGATTTGTGTTGGTCGTCTTCCTCGTCATCTTTGGCTTCGGCGCGCCGCTCCTGGCGCCCACCCACTATGCCGAAGCAAGCTTGATGGATGCGAACATGTTCCCCAGCCGCGAGTTCCCTATGGGTACCGACACCATTGGCCACGACTTTCTGACCCGTGTCATGTACGGAACCCGCACGTCGCTGCTCGTTGGCTTTGCCGCAGTCGGCGTGGCTTGCGCGATCGGGATCCCGTTGGGTCTCGCTGCCGGACTCCGCGGTGGCTGGACCGATTTCTGGGTGATGCGGTTGATTGAAGTCATGACCGCGTTCCCGGGCCTGTTATTCGCCATCTTCCTGATGACCGTGCTTGGTTCTGGGGTGGGAAACATCATCATCGTCATTGGCTTAACGAGCTGGTTGACGCTTGCGCGGCTCATGCGAGCCCAATTATTGACGCTCCGCGAGCAGGAATTCGTCTTCGCCGCGCGAAGTATGGGCGCGACTGATTGGGCCATCGCCATACGCCACCTCTTGCCGAATGCTGTCGCACCCGTTATCGTGGCAATCACGCTCGCAATTCCAACGGCTATCTTCGCGGAGGCCGGCCTCAGCTATCTCGGCATCGGGATCAACGAACCGACGCCGTCGTTGGGGAAGATGGTCGCCGATAGTGCACCGTACGTCAGGGTGTATTGGCATCTCGGCCTCTTCCCGACGGCCGCCATCGCGTTCATCATGTTGAGTTTCTCGTTTGTTGGAGACGGCCTGCGGGATGCCCTCGACCCGCGTCAGAACTAGCCGCAGCGAGCGTTGTTGACCACCACGAGACGGGTGGAGGCGCGACCTCCCGCCCGCGCGCAAGGAGACGCCCGGTGAACAAGAGACAGTCGTTCCTCCAGACCCTGCACACCATGCGACCGCAGGATGCCGAGTTCTTCCGACGCAAGCTGACGCGCAGATCCGCGGTTAAGGGTGGCACGTCCGCAGTCGCCGGGCTTGCGGTCGGGGGCCTGTTCCAGGGTGCCGGTGCATTGCCGATGACCGCGTATTCGGGGCAAAGTGTCTTCCAGAACGGTGCGCTTCCCGAAGACGCGGCGGCTCCTGAGGAGCAAGTCCTGCGGGTCATTGGTGATCCGGGCTTTTCGAAGGTGCTCGATTTCTACGAGCAAGTCTATGAGCGTCCAAGTGTCGCTGATCTCTTCAGCATCCCGCTGGTGCGGCTCAGCAAGGATTTCGAGATCGTACCCGGTGCCGCGACCGACTGGTCCAGCAACGAGGACGGTACCATCTGGACCTTTACGCTGCAGGACGGGCTGATGTGGTCTGACGGGAACCCCGTGACGGCCGCCGATTACGTCCGTACATTCCAGTACTCGGCTGATCCCGAACATGCGTGGGATTTCACATGGTTCTGGAGTGGAAACCTCTTGAACTACGCCGAAGCCGCCGCCGGGGAAGTGCCTGTCGAGGAGGTTGGCGTCCGGCAGGGCGAGACCGAGTACGAAGTGATCTTCGAAACGGTTGACCCTGCGCCGTACCTCGTCTCCAAGCTCCTGTACTCAATGCCGCTCTCCGCCGCCGCGCTCGATGAGCACGGCCCGCTGTATAACACGAACCCGGATACGCACGTAAGCTCCGGCCCGTTCAAGCTGCAGGAATGGGCGCGTGATGAACGGATCGTGTACACGCGAAACGATCAATACACCGGCGACATGGAGATCGCGCTGCAGAAGATCATTGTGAAGATGGCTGCGCCGGCCACCGCCTTCACGCTTTACGAAGCGGGACAGATCGATTACATGGAGCGTCCGGCTCCGGCCGAACTTCAGATTATGGAAGGCGACCCGGAGACAGCCGCGCAAATCTATCAGGGTGTCGGCGACTTCGCGTGTCTCTACTTCTTCTTCGATGTGAACACCGCCCCCTTCGACGATCTGAAGGTTCGCCAGGCGTTTAGCCATGTGATCGATCGCGATGCGATCCAGCAGCAGATCCTTGGTCGTCAGGCTCGTTCTGCTCCATCGTTCCTGGCCCCCGGATTCCCGGCGTCGAATACCGACGAGCTTGCCGCTATCCAGAGTTTCGATCCCGAGCTTGGCCGCCAACTGCTGGCGGAAGCGGGATATCCCGATGGAGAAGGATTCCCGGACCTCACAATGACGGTGCGCGGCGGAGCTGTGCCCATCGAGGAGGCCACCACCCAGGCGTATGCGGCAATGCTCAATGAGCACTTGAACATAAACGTCGAACTCCAGACGATCGACCGCCAGGCGTTCTACGACCAGATGAATGCCAAGCCGACCGAAATCCTCTTCGGGTGGGTCTCTTACGGCATGGACTACTTCGATCCGTCGAACATGCTCGGTGTCTGGCTCACCGGTGGGCGGCATCCATGGAGCAACGAGGAATACGACCAACTGGTCCGCGAGGCGACGACGTCTCTCGAGGATGAGCAAGCCCGCATCGACATGTTCAAGGAGGCGGAGCGCATCCTCGTTGCGGATGTTCCTGCCGTTTGGGCCTACTTCGAGACCCCGATCCAGCTTGTCAAACCATATATCGTTGGCCCTGGTCTTGAGCCCGACGTCAACGGAATTGCAGCGGTTCACTGGCCAGGATTTGCGACGATGGGTAGTGCCATAGAGGAGTTGTATATTTCTGCTGACGCGCCCGCTGGCCGCGAATAGCATCTGGCAGGCAAGCGACCGCAGGCCGTTCCAAGGAGGAACTGCCTGCGGTCGTTCGGTTTGAGGACGATCTCCCATATGGAAGGCGCTGCAGCGTGCGAGGCTTCGCCGAACCTTACTCGTAGCGGAGTGCCTC
>CAVUJM010000010.1:0-77676 GCA_963741795.1 uncultured Chloroflexia bacterium | reverse complement strand
GCATGCGCCACGAGCGATCGCTGACGCAGCTTCAGGCGGAACTCGGAGATGCCCTTGACGCGATCTGGGCAGAAGGTCGGGAACGTCCGGTGGAGGACGTCATCGCGGAGCTGAAGCAGGCGCTGGACCCGATCGCGAAACCGGCACCGGCTGACCCGCGCGAGCAACTGCTGGCCGACCTCGACGCCCTGATCGGCATACCCGAGCAGCGCCTGCCCGCCCCGGCGCCCGGTGCGTCAGCGCGCTCCGACGTCCGCACACCGATCACTGCGCGGTGAGCATCCGTCAGCGCATGGGGGCCAGCCGCCTCCCCTGAACTAGCGACCTACAACCTGCGGGGTGGGACGGTCCGCGCACTTCGGGTTCATGGGGCGCCGCAAACGGGAAGCGCCCGCCCAGAGTTGCCTCCGGCCGGGCGCTTCATCCGTCTGACTTGACTTGGGACCAGCCGTCGGGCGTCGTCCGACGGCTGATCCCTATGAAGATTGGCGACGAACCGCCATGCCGACCGCTCCGCAGGCTGCGGCCGCGGTGACCACCAGGAACACCATCCCCACCCCACTATCGGGAGTGGTTGACGTGGTCCGGCACCCGTGTTCGGGAGCTCGACGGGGGTGGTGGGTTCCGCCGGCACTTGGGTTGGCGTCTCGCCACCGGTCGGCAGGTTGATAAAGAGTGCCCCAGCGAATTCGGTTACTGCCTGGGTCGTGATTGGGTTCTCGCGAGGTGCAGTTCCGGCTGGCGAAGTCGTCGTGTCTTCGGTGACCGTGACGATTGCCTCGTTCGGCACCCTGACGATGCACAGGCCGGTATCGTCAGTCGAACAGGACCCGACTGCCGATCCATCGGCTGCGGTTACCGCGAACGCCACACCTGAGGTCGGAACGCAATCGTCGGGAATGTTCCCGGCGGCCACACTGACGTCCCCCGGATCGGTATCGCATGTGTACTTCGAGATGCGGAACTCGATCTGCTCCGGAGCGGACGGAGCGCCGGTCGGAGATTGATAAAGAGGGCGCCGGCAAATTCCGTGACCGCCTCCGTGGTGATCGGGTTCTCCCGCGGCGCCGTGTTGGCTGGCGCCGTCGATGTGTCCTCCGTCACCGTCACCATGGCCTCGTTGGGCACCATTACGCTGCAGTTGCCGGAGTCGTCCGTCGTGCAGACGTCGGAGAACGAGCCGTCATCGGTGGCCACCGTGAAGCTGACGCCGGCGGTAGGGACGCAGTCCCCGGGGATATTGCCGGCGGCGACGCTCACAGTACCGGGATCCTGCTCGCATGTGTATGCGGAGACGGTGAACGAGATATCGGTCGACCCGTCCTGGGCGACGGCCGGTGAAGCGAAGCCAGCAACCAGAAGCAAACATGTAACAAAGAGGGTGAGTCGAGGGCCGAACGCGCGGTGGTATTGCATCGTCAATCCTCCGGAAGCGTATCTCGATGATGGGCTGGAAGCGACAAGCGATAACCGGCGAGGGGGACGAACCGTCACCACTCCCCTGGCACTCTCCTTTCGACGACCAACGGCAAGGGATGAAACGCGTCGCTGCCCATGCAATCCGACCCGGGTTGCCCCCGCAGTGTAGCAAGGTCGCCATGAGATACGAAAGGATGTGAGATCCACAACCATGCCGGGCCGGCATGGGACCTGGTTGCGCGATATACCCCGCCGCACCTTAACACGGTGCTGGCCACGGCCTACAATAGTCACCGACAGTGTACGTATACCCGGCGGAAAGGGGACCGGCGATGCTCCCACGGTGGATACTCCTCGCACGACTGGTCTTCGGGGCGCTGGCCCTGGTCGCCGTCGGGAAGAACTACGTCGACCTCAATGAGGCCCATTTCTGGCACTTCTTCACCAACCAGAGCAGCCTGCTCGCGGGCGTTGTCCTTTTGCTGGGAGCGACCGTGTTCACGCGCCATCGCTCGCCGCTGGCGTGGGATATCGTGCGAGGCACGTCCGTGATGATGATGCTGACGACCGGTGTCGTCTATGCGGCCCTGCTCGAAGGCCTCTATAACCCGCTGAACGGCGAACATCCCTGGACCAGCTCCTTCATGCACCAGCTCCTGCCGATCGTGATGCTGATCGACATCCTGCTCGTGCCGCTGCACCGCACGGTTCCGCTGTGGTCGCTCTCCTTCTTCAGCATCTACCCGCTCGCCTGGCTCGGATTCACCCTCTGGTACGGCGGCGACACCGGTTGGTACCCGTACGACTTCCTCGATCCCGGCGAGAGCGGTGGCTGGGCCGACGTCGCCATCACCGTCGGGGTGATGATCGCCGCATTCCTGCTCATCGCCGCCTTACTGATTGGGCTCGGGCGGATCATGCGTCCGCGCGGGGAAACCGAGCCGCTACGGCGACGCGCGGGCTGACCGACAAGACCCTCCCTCCTCTTGAGAATTTCCGGTACGGGGATACAATCGCCCCGAACCGGGCCATACGACAATCCGCATCGCCCTTGGGCAGGAGGAATCCGCAGTGAGCACCCCATCCCGTTCGTCGATCCTTCGCGTCGGTATCGTTGGATCAGGCGGTATCGCCTACCAGCATGCCATCGGCTGGAACGCCTTCCCCCAGGCCTCGCGGATCGTCGCGATCGCCGAGATCGACGCCGACCGCGCCGCGGCGTTCAGCGAGCGACACACAGGCGGCTCAGCCAAGGTCTTCGGCTCGCTGGAGGAGATGCTGGCAAATGAGGACCTGGATGTCGTCGACATCTGCCTCCCCCATCACCTCCACACGGACGCCGTGATCGCCTCCGCGCGCGCCGGCAAGGCGATTCTCTGCGAGAAGCCGCTCTGCACCACGCTCGAGGATGCCCGCCGGGTGAAGGCGGCGATCGACGAGGCGGGCGTGTCGTTCATGAGCGCCCACAACCAGCTCTTCCAGCCGTCGTTGATCGAGGCGCGCCGCCTGTTGGCGACGGGCACGCTCGGGCATCCCTTCATCATCCGGTCCATCGAGGCCTTCCAAAGCCGGTCGTTCGATCCTCACTCGAACGCCAGGTCGGTGCCGGGCGGAGACCAGAAGGGTTGGCGCACCAACATCAAGCATGCAGGCGGCGGCGAACTGCTCGATACCGGCTACCACAGCACCTACCGGCTCCTGGCGCTCGCTGGTGACGACCGACCGATCGAGGTCACCGGCTTCCTCAGTCGGTTCCTGCTGCAGGGCTGGCCGACGGAGGACACCGGTCAGGTCATGATCCGTTTCGCCAGCGGCTCGGTCGGCGAGATCCTGACGAGCTGGGCGCTGGACGTCGAGGGACGGCGGCAGTTCGAGATCAGCGCGGAGCTTGGCGCGATCTCGGGCTCCAAAACGGCCCTCCACCATCACCTGTACCACTGGCCAGAATCGAGTAGTCGCACGTTCGAGCCGGTTGGCACCTTCACCGCCGAGATCGGGCACTTTATCGACGTCGTGCAGCGTGGCGCGGGGAACCCGGCCGATATCAACGCCGCCACGCGGGTACTGCAGGTGATCAAGGCCGCATACCTCTCCGCGAAGCTTGGCCAGACCGTCTCGCTGCCGGAGGACCCGGCGGCCGATCCGGTCCCGGGTCGCAGTCCGGAAGCGACGCCGTTCAGCGTCGATGTCCTCGACGAGGTGCTGGCCTAGGCACGGAGGGAAACACCCCATGTTCAACGCGCTCCATCCGGGAACGATCGGGATCAAAGGTCTCGACCTGCGAGGATCCATCGACCTCGCCAAAGCGGCCGGGTTCGAAGGCGTCTTCTTCGATATCGTGGAAGCCAAGGCCATCGCCGACGCGCACGGCATCGACCACCTGCACGCCATGTTCACGGACGCCGGCATCCGCCCCGCGCTCTGGAGTCCAGGTGTGCACTGGCAGGACGACGCGGTGCGCGACCAGCAGATCGAGGCGATGCGTCCGCTTGCCGAGCTCGGCGCCGCGCTTGGCGTGACGCGGGTCACGACCGGAATCATGCCGGGCAACAACGTCCGCCCGTATGACAAGCAGTATGAATTCTTGCAGGCACGGCTCCGTCCGTTGGCCCAGGCGCTCGCCGACGCCGGGGTCTCGATCGGCATCGAGTTCATCTCGCCAAAGACGCTGCGAGAGACGTTCACCTACGAGTTCATCTACACGATGAAGGACATGCTGGCGTTCGCGAAGGACATCGGCACTGGTAACGTCGGGCTCCTCTTCGATGTCTGGCACCACTACTGCGGCCACGGCACCGTCGAGGATATGGCGATCCTCCAGCCGGGCGACGTGATGCTGGTGCATTCCAACGACGCGCCGGTGGGCATCCCGATCGACGAGCAGCAGGACCTTTCGCGGACACTGCCGATGGAAACCGGCGTTATCCCGGCCCCGGAGATGCTGCGCGTGCTCGATGGCCTCGGGTACGACGGCGCGGTCATCGCCGAGCCGTTCAGCGCCCGCATCAACGAGCTCGCGGCACGGAATCCGCTCGCGGCAGCCACCGAGACGTGCGCCGCGCAGGAGCGACTCTTCGCCGCGGCCGGATTGCGAGAGCCTAGGCCGGCTGAGACCTAGCCACAGGGACGAAACGAGCTGAACTGGAGCCAGATAGGAAACGGGCCCGCTCCGGGTGCGCCTGGTCCTGTATCTCAGTCCTGCCGAGCCCGTGCGTGGTGTCTACCTGCCCCTGCCTGAACCGTCTCTCGCAGCTGCTCTCGACTGGCTATGGATCAGAGGCCCTGCTTTTCCGCGCTGTACAAAAGAGCGTGGGTGATCACCTCCCCGACGCCCCAACGATCCCCGACCTAGACTCGTATCGCCTACATGACCTGCTCGAACCAGCACAACCCGCTCGCCGGTAGGGAAGCCGACCTGCCAGCCGCGTGCGAGCAGCTTCAGGTGCTGGTGACCAGGCGGGCACAACCCGCCACTCCTCGATCAACTGGCGAGGGTCGGCTCGACTGAGTCGCTGGTCCAGCGAGCGACGGCCGTCCGGGCTTTGCCCTCACGTCGAGCAACGCGACGGTCGAGTCGAACGACAGTCTCCGGTTAGATGGGTTGCCGCTTGCGACGGAAAGACGAACTCGAGATGAAGGTCCTGGTTAAGCAGTGCGAACATGATGGTGTGCGCAAGCGGGGCGACGGCCGCCGCCCCGCTTGGGTCCAGATGCTCAGGATCAGGAAACGCTGCCTGTACACGTTCCCGGACTGAACACATGGGTCGGGTCATTGAGCTGGCTCCACATGAGCCCCTGGCTTCCAGGCGTCCAGTAGTCGGCAAAGACGATATCGATCGGGTTCCCATGGCTGACAAGTTCCGGGATGTTTGTCGCGGACAAGATTGCGTGAGCGTTCACCTCGACGGTGATATAGGGATTGGCCCACAATAGATCGTCATATTCGCGCACGCCTTGTTGCAGACGACCATATTCCCCGGAAGCCATAGAGACAATTGCGGCAGCACCATCACAGCTGAGGCCGAGATCGATGCCTTCAGCAGTCAACCCGATCGACACCCCTCCGGGAAAGGCCCGCACCGACGAGATGTACGTCTGGATGTCGTAGGAGACGGGGCACACCACGTCGGCTTGGAAAGCGTAGTCGCCGGCACAGCCATTACCCATCGTGTCCTGCGCTGACGCGCTTGCGGACACCGGAGACAGTGAGGCTATGAGCCACCCCCCATAGGGTCCAACAGCTGCAGCTAACATCACCATGAAGATGGTTAGGATATAGAACAACGAGCGCGGAACGTTAGAAAACGATGGTCGCCGGGTGGCGAATGAACGGATCATATGACTTCCCCAAGAGTGGATATGTCGACATAGGAGAGGACCCGGAAGACCCGACTACTATTATGTCCAGTTACCGTCTTTTGTCAATAGTTATGGAAACTGAATATGTGGGTACGATGGGGCGAGATGTTGCCGCCGGTCTCACCGTGGCATAGATTGCCAGTCCAACGCGGCGACGACGCAAGCCAGCGGCACAATGCAGGGCACCCGCTACGGCGCAGCCCCGGGCGATCCGCCTGGGGCAAAACGGCCCCTCACAGAACAGGACGACCATGTTCAACACCCTCAACCCCGGCCATCTCGGCATCCGCGGCCTCTCGCTGCCGGAGCAGGTCGACCTCGCGCATCGCACCGGCTTTCGCGGGCTCTCCTTCAACCTCGCGGACGCCGTCGCGATGGCCGAGCGTGACGGTGTCGACAGCGTCCGCGCCCTCTTCGAAGACGCCGGAATCCGCCCTGGCGCGTGGGGTCCACCGGTCGACTGGCAGACCGCCGAGGGGCTGGAGCAGCTCCGGCCAATGGCCGAGATCGCCGCGGGAATCGGCGCAACAACGACGCTGACGTGGGTGCTGCCCGGCGACAACGAGCGCGACCGCGACGCCCAGTACGCCTGGTACATGGCCCGACTGCGACCTTTCGCGCAGGTGCTCGCCGACGCCGGGATCAGTCTCGCGCTGGAGTTCATTGGACCGAAGACGCTGCGCGACACCTTCACGCACGAGTTCGTCTGGCGCATGCAGGACGTGCTGGCGATGGCGAAGGACACCGGGACCGGGAACGTCGGGCTCCTGTTCGACACGTTCCACTTCTGGACATCGCACGCGGACATGGCGGAGATCGACGCGCTGGACCCGCGTGACATCCTGCTGGTGCACACCAACGATGCCCCGGCCGGCGTGGCCGCCGACGATCAGATGGACCAGGTCCGGACGCTACCGATGGAGACCGGCGCCATTCCCGCGCCGGAGATGCTGCGGCGGCTGAGGGCCATCGGCGTCAACTGCCCGGTCGAGACCGAGCCATTCAGCGACCGTGTCCGTCAGATCGCCGCAAAGGACCCCGAGGCGGCCGCGCGGGAAGCGTTCGCTGCACAGGAGAAGCTGTTCCAGGCCGCCGGGCTGGAGGCGCAAGGGCCGGGGCTCTAGATCGACGCGACGGAGCCGCCGTCGACGCGCCAGTTGGCCCCGACGACGAACGAGGCCCGCTCCGAGCAGAGGAGCGCGATCACGGATGCGACCTCGTCGGCGTCGCCACGGCGCTGGAGCTCGATGTGTGGGCGCTCCTCTACGAGAAAGCTTTCGATCGCCTCGTCGAAGCTGACGCCGTGTTCTTCCGCGCGCTGCTCCATCATCGCGTCGGTCATCGGCGTGGAAATGAATGCCGGGGAGACGGCGTTGACGAGGATCCCCTCCTTTGCGTACTGCTTCGACAGTCCCTTCGACACCGCCAATAACCCCGCCTTCGCCGCGCAATACGGGATCTCGTCCGGATAGGGCTGCACCGCATCCTCCGAGGCAATGAACACGATGCGTCCCCACCGGTTCTTGCGCATCGCCGGCAGGAACGCGCGCGTCAGTCGCACCGCACCCATCAGGTTGACCGCCAGCGTCTCCTCCCATTCCTCGTCGTCAATCTCGTGGAACGCCCCGGTCGCGCCCGTGATGCCCGCGGAGTTGACGAGGATGTGGACGTCGCCCACGGCATCCTGCACCTGGTGGGCCAACCGCCCCACCGACATCGGGTCCGTCACGTCGGCGGCGAAAGCGTGCGCGTTCCCGCCCAGATCCCGGACCGCAGCGTCCAGCTTCCCCTGGTCGAGGTCGGTGAGAACGACGGTCACGCCCTCCTCCTGCAACAGGCGCGCGGTCGCGAGCCCGATGCCGGAATCGCCGCCGCTGATCAGTGCCGTTCGTCCCTTGATGCCGAGATCCATGCCCTTCTCCTGCCCTCACAACAACCCGAAGCGTTAGGGCGGATAAAGGCATGGCCGGTGCCACGAGGGTGTGAGGTGGGCCGATCAGGTCGACCGGGCGGTCTCCTCAGGTCTTGGCCGCAGGATCTTGAGATCCATGCCCTTCAGGAACCACGACACCCCGAACGCCCAGATCGCCACGGCCTCCCCGATGAGCACCGAGTACGTGTCCCAAACGTGCAATAGCTGCGTCACCACGATGAACAGCGCCGAGAGGAGGATGAGGAGCGCCATCGAGAGGTGGACGGTGAACCATGCCTTTGGTGGCACCACGCCCCGCTGGCCGTCAAACTCCTCCGTTTCCGGCTCCAGCTCGCCATAGGCGAAGAACACGCACAGGAGCATGAGACACAAGATAAAGAGCCCCGCGCAGATGAAGTGGATGAGCTGCGATCGCTCCTCGGTGAGCCACTCCTGGATCGGCGTCGGTGTCACCGTTGGCTGCAGCCCGGGCGGGATCGCGGTCGGGAACAGCGCGACGCCGATCGCGAAGATACCCGCAAGGGAGCTCAGCAGGCTGTCACGCTGACGATCGGCGATCTTGTAGGTCAGCAGGAGGATGCCAACCACGACGAGGATCCCGACGAAGAAATCGCGCATGCCTGTGTGGTAGTAGGCGCTGAGCGAACCCAGCAGGCTCCACCATCCATGGAGCCCGGCCCAACCCAACACCAGGATGAAGGGCAGCGCCGAGCCCAGGAAGCCGACCGCGGTGCGGATCAGGTGATAGGAGCGGACGTAAGACAGGGCGACGGGGTCATTGTGCTCGGCCCTCTTCACCGCTTGCGCTTCCGCTTCGACTGTCGGTTTGGCCATCTCCGCGAGGATCATCCCGGACCTCCAGCTCCTGTCGCGATGAGCGCGGACAGGAGCGGCCGCCTCATCTCCAATGAGTACCAAGCGGGCAAGGCACAGGCATGCGTGAGCTTCCCCTGATGTCCCTCAACAGATGCGTGCGCGACGTGAGACAAAGGTCCCGGCGATGCCGTGACGTGAATGTCGTGACTGGTATGAATGAGACGTTAACGACTCCGGAGGACCGCGTCAATATCCCATCCCGGCGCTCACCGCTGTCCCGACGCGGCCGGCATGGACTTGACGGGGCCGAAAACTCCCGGACAATGCGGGGGAACCGACCGCGATCCCACGCACAGGAGCCCTGAATGCCCGCGACCCATGACGATCTCGCCGCCGTCCTCGCCCACGCCGAATCCCGCCGCGACGCCGACCTGAAAGACCTCTTCCGCCTCATCCGCCAGCCCAGCATCAGCGCCCAGAACGTCGGCATCCCGGAGTGCGCCGCGATCGAGGCAGAGCTGCTGCGGGACGCCGGCCTGGAGACGCGCCTGCTGGAGACGAGCGGTCACCCGATGGTCTACGGGGAGTGGCTCGGCGCGCCCGGCAAGCCGACCGTCCTCTTCTACGGCCACTACGACGTCCAGCCGCCCGACCCGCTAGAGCTGTGGAAGAGCGAGCCGTTCGAGCCGGAGATCCGCGACGGACGCATCTACGCGCGCGGCGTGGCGGACAACAAGGCGCAGCACTTCTCGCACATCGCCGCGATCCGTGCCTGGATGAAGGCGACCGGGTCGCTGCCGGTGAACGTGAAGGTCCTGCTGGAAGGGGAGGAAGAGGTCGGCAGCCCGCACCTCGATGAGACCGTTGCGAAGTACGGCGACCTGCTGAAGGCAGACTTCGTCTACACCTCCGACGGCCCGGTCACGAACGACCAGTACCCGGAGATCGAGTTCGGCGTGCGCGGCATGCTCTACGTCGAGCTGCGCTCCACCGGCCCGAACCGTGATCTCCACTCCGGCCACTGGGGCGGCGTCGCGCCGAACCCGATCTGGCAGCTGGTGCGGCTGCTGAACACGATGATCGACGACCAGAACAATGTCCTTATCGAGGGCTTCTACGACGACGTGCTCGAGCCGACCCCCGGCGCGCGCAACGCGATGGACAGCCTGCCCTTCGACACCCAGAAGACGATCGGCGGTATCGGGATCGACCACATGGTGCCGCCGGCAGACCTGCCGTATGCCGACCGCATCATGGCCCGCCCGACATTGAATATCGCCGGCTTCACCGGCGGCTACGGCGGCCCCGGCAGCAAGACGATCATCCCGGCGAAGGCGACGGTGAAGATCGACATGCGCCTGGTGCCGGAGCAAACGCCGGACGAGATATGGGAGAAGATCAAGGCCCACGTCGACGCGTATGTTGCGCGCACCGGAGAGCAGATCGAGCTGGTGAAGATGGACGGCGGGATGCTGCCGTCGTACACGCCGGTCGAGCACCCGATGGCGGAGGTCGTCCGCGATGCGGTCGAGGCCGGGTTCGGCAAGCGCCCGATCGACATCCCGCTCGTCGGCGGGTCGCTGCCGGACGCGGCGTGGACGAAGACGCTTGGCATCCCCTCGTTCCTCGTGCCGTACGGGGCGCCGGAGCAGGCGAACCACTCGCCAAACGAGAGCTACCGCGTGGAGCGCCTGTGGCAGGGGATCACGACGAGCGCGACGCTGCTGGCGCTGCTCGCGGAGCAATCGTAGCCCCGGACCTCGTGTCCGGGGTCCGCAGTGGAGCGAGATAGACACCTGCCAACGTGACCCGGAGACCAGTCTCCGGGTCTACGAAGCGTCGGGGTTTCCGGGAGCGTCCGGGCCGGGGAAGCGCGTGTCGAAGTCGACGACCTTCACCCACGTCGGCTTGACGCGGATGACCGCCATGTTGCGATTCTCAGAGCGGACCTCGGCCTCCCAGGCCGGGAACTTCTCCTCGCCCACGATGCGTCGGGATGCCTCGATGTACTCCTCGGGCAACCCCTGGTCGAGCTCGACGGTGGCGATCCCGCGCACCATCAGGATCGTCGGCGGGAACTCGTTCGTGTCGACGGTCAACGCGACGTTCGGGTTGGCGCTGATCGCACTGATCTTGAACCACGTTGGGGGCGAGGCGAACACGAACGCCTCGCCGTTCCAGAGGTAGCTGATCGGGATGACCCGCGGCGTGCCATCCGGGGCAACGTAAGCGAGCCGGGCCGGGATCGGTGCGTGCAGGAGGTCCTGAACGACCGGGTCGGTATTCATCAGCTCGACGATCTCGTCGTAGGTCATGCGGTTCCTCCTGTCCAGGAAGCTTCGATTGCAGCGGGCCGGCGCATTGTTTCGCACCGGCCCGTTGTATCGGTTTCCGGGACAGAGGTCAATCGTCGGATCGCGCCGCGTCGTTCCGCCGGGCCGGGCCGGGCAGCGAGCGGGCAACGTCCTCCCAGCCCTCGCCGAGGCCGACGAAGGCGACGGCCGCGTAGCCGAACCCGGCGGTCGTGACCAGCGCCATGAACGCCTGCAGCGGCTCGTCCACCACAGGTTGACGACGAACGCGACGAGGCACCATGCCAGCAGCGCCCAGATCGAGAGCACGGCCCAGGTCGGCGCGGCGGTGCGGCCCTCCACCTCCTCCGCATTGCACTTCACTCGGTCGCTCAGACCCGAGCGGCGATAGTGAACCGTCGCCCTGTATCCTTTGGGAAATGCTCGCGCCACACGCACCGAAGGGATATGCGCACCACCGTGGACAGGATCACCGACATCCTCGCCGATCTCCCGATCGGTCTGATCATCTTCATCATCGCCCTCGTCTTCGGGATGTTCGGCAGGGACGACAAGAAGAAGGCCAACGCCCCGGCCCCGCGCCGGGCGACGGTCCCCGAGGAGCCGGCAGCGCCATCGATCTTCGCCTCGGACGACCGCCGGGCGCGGGAGGAGCGCGCGATGCGCGAACAGATGGCGCGCCAAGAGACGATCGAGTTCGGCGGGCTCGACTTCGGCTCCAGCGATGCCCTCTTCCGGGGCGAGGGGAACGAGCGCGAGTCGCAGTGGGGCAGGACAAAATACGGCTTCGACGAGTCGGAATGGGGCTCGGCGTTCCCCGACAGGAAGAGCTCCGAGCCGGTTATTCGCTAGCGATCTCCCGCAGGGTGGCACGCAATTGGCATAACCGCCCGCAGTGAGCGGGCGCCGTGCCCGTGCGCACCTGAAGGAGAGAACGATGGACCTGAAGCAGATCGTCATCTATGTGGTGGTCGCGCTGGTAGTGATGGTGATCCTGCCGAAGCTCGGCATCCGCACGCGGGGCGGCAACTCGCCGCTGAACCCGCCCGGCCGGAACCCCGGAGGCGGTGGCGGCGGCGGGATCTTCCCGAACCCCGGCGCGCCGTCCGAGCCGACGCCGGACCCGGGTACCAGAAGCCACGTACGGCGGACCGGCCCAAAACCTCCGGCGATTTCGCGGACCGCATCGAGGGCGACCGGCCGGAGAAGTCGACCTGATCGCGTGACCGGCCGCAATTGGCGGGTATGATGACGGGAAACGGGCGTTCCATGCGCCTGTTTCCCGTTTTTGTATCCACCACCATGACCGGGAGATCGCTCCATGCCGCGTCCGTTGAAGATCGGGGTCCAGCTGCCAGAGGTCGAGTACGAGTACACGTGGCCGCAGCTCGAGGAGATGGCGAAAACCGCCGAAGGGATCGGGCTCGACTCGATCTGGCTCGGCGACCACCTGATGTATCGCTACGCGGAGGACCGCCGCGAGCCGCGCGGGCCGTTCGAGGCGTGGACGACGCTCGCCGCGCTCGCCGCCGTCACCGAGCGGGTGCAGCTGGGACCGCTGGTCGCCAGCGCCCTCTTCCACACCCCGCCGATGATCGCGAAGATGGCCGCCACGGTCGACACCATCAGCAACGGCCGCTTCGTGCTGGGCCTCGGCGCCGGATGGCACGAGCCGGAATACCGTGGCTTCGGCATCCCGTACGATCACCGCTTCAGCCGCTTCGCCGAGGCGTACCAGGTCATTCGCGAGCTGCTCGCGACCGGCGAGAGCACGCTTCACGGCGAGTACTACGACATCGATGGCGCCCTGCTCTTCCCGACGCCGGTCCAGGCCGGCGGCCCGCCGATCATGATCGGCTCGTTCGGCGAGAAGATGCTGCGGCTGACGCTTGCCGGACGTGCCGATGTGGAACGCCTGGAGCCAGGACTACGGCAACACCCGCGAGGGACTGCAGCAGCTGCTCGACCGCGTCGACGCCATCTGCGAGGACGTCGGGCGCGACCCGGCGACGCTGGTGAAGACCATCGCCCCGCTGGTCCGGATGAAGGGCGGCTCCGGGCGCGTCTCCGACTACGGCGTGCCGCAGGGGCTCGACGGTACAGACGCCCACCGGCTGGCGGACGAGCTCCACGCCTACGCCGAGATGGGGATCGCGCATGTCCAGCTGGTGCTCGACCCGATCACGGCAAGCACGATCGCCGACCTGCAGGAACTGCTCGCGGTGCTGGACGCCTGAGCCGGGGAGCGAATGCATGTCGATGATGGCGCTTGACCCGGACCGGATCGCCGGCTGGGAACCCCGGCACTCCCGCGTCTGATTCCTTGCTGCAGGCCTTCCTGCGCAACTGGAGCGGGGCCGACGAAGCTTTGGGCACCGCGCTCGGCGCGCGCGTGCTGCGGCGCGACGACCTTGTGGCCGTCAACGTCGGTCGCCCGGCGTTCATCGTGAACTCGGCGACCCTGCTCTCGCCCCTCTTCCCGGACCGGGCGGCAGAAGCAATGGAGACCCTGGACGCGTTCTACGGCTTTACGGAGGGAGCGAACACCGGACGCGTGCTGCTGTTCAGCGCCTGGCCGACGCCGGAACTGCGCGACCACGGCTGGACGTTGCTGGGACACGCACCACTCATGCTCCGCGCGCCCGGTGGAGCGATTCCGGCAGCGCCGGAGGGATGCAGCGTCATCCCGGTGCGCGACGAAAAGACGCTGCGGCGATGCCGAGCAGGTCACGGTGCGGGGCTTCTCCATCTCGGATGCGGTCCTGCAACAACCGGGGACGCTGTTCGGCCCGACGGTGCTCGACGACGCGCGAATGCGGATGTGGGTCGGGTACCACGGCCAAACGCCCGTGAGCACGTCGGCGGCGTTCGTGTCCGATGGCATCACGAACATCATCAACGTCGCGACCGTGCCGGAAGCGCGGCGAAAGGGGTTCGCTTCGGCGGTGACGTGGCCGGCGACGCTGGCCGACCCCTCGCTGCCGACGATGCTCATCGCCTCCGACCAGGGGCGGCACGTCTACGAGCGGATGGGCTACATGACCCTGTTCCGCTTCACCCTCTGGAGCCGGATCAGCCCGGAATAACGCCGACGAGAGGACCGCACATGCAGCCGCAACTCCACTTCCTGACCGTCTCGACCGCGAGCCTCGACGCCGCGCGGGCGTTCTACATCGACGGGCTCGGCTGGGAGCCGATGCTGGATGTGCCGGGGGAGATCGTCTTCTTCCAGGTCGCGCCGGGCCTCGTGCTTGGACTGTTCGACGCCGTGAAGTTCGCCCGCGACCAGGGGATGCCGTCGCCGCTGCCGGAGGTGAGCGGGATGACGCTGTCGCACAATGTCGCGTCGCCAGAGGAGGTGGACACGACCTTCCAGCGGCTGATATCGGCGGGCGGCACGGCTGTGAAGGCGCCGCAATCCGGGGAGTTCGGCGGCATCTACCACGCCATGGTCCGCGATCCGAACGGGATCACGTGGGAGGTCGCGCACAACCCTGGCTGGCGGATCACCGAGGACGGCGACGTCATCTTCGGCTGAGCATGGCGATCCGTTCCCGCCGCCCTCTTCCCGGCGCATGATCGCCGGGTATGATGTGCTCACGTTTACCCGGGCCCTATCGACCGATGAAAGGACGCTTCGTCATGCCCCGCCACGTCCCGATTCCGACCGCGAGCGATTTGCACCAGGCGCGAATGATCACCCAGCATCACCTCGCACCAACGCCGCTCGTCCGCATCGGCACCGGGCCGGAGCGGTGGCTGAAGCTGGAGTCGCTCCAGCCGACCGGCTCGTTCAAAGTGCGCGGTGCCCTGGCGGCGCTGAGCGCGCTTGGCGACCGCGAGCGGATCGTCACCGCGTCCGCGGGGAACCATGCGCTTGGTGTAGCGTGGGCCTCGCGGCAGCTTGGCATCCCGGCAACGATCGTCGTCGCGGAGACGGCCTCACCGCTGAAGATCGAGAAGCTGCGGGCGCTCGGCGCCGACCTCGTGCTGCATGGCAGGAGCTATGACGAGGCCGAGGCACACGCGCTGGACCTGGCACGGCAGGGCGCCCACTACCTCTCGCCGTACAACGACACGCAGGTGATCGCCGGGCAGTCGACCGTGCTGGATGCGATCCTGGCGCAGCTGCCGGTGACGTCCGAGCCGTTCACCATCATCGTGCCGGTCGGCGGCGGCGGGTTGCTGGCCGGGATGGCGACGCGGCTGCACCAGATCGGCGGGCACGACCACATCACGCTGGTTGGCGTCGAGGCGGAGCAGTCGCAGGCGGTGTCGGCAGGCGTCGAGGCCGGGCACACGGTGGAGGTGCCGATCGGCGAGACGCTGGCCGATGGGCTGGCGGGGAACGTCGAGGCCGGTTCGGTGACGGTGGACATCATCCGCGAGCAGCGCGTACCGATGTGCGCGGTATCGGAGGACGAGATCCGCGCGGCGATCCGGGCGCTCTTCCACGAGCACGGAGTTGTCGCGGAAGGGTCGGCGGCGACGGCGTACGCGGCGATGGGGATCATCGACACCGATCAGCCCGTCGTCGGCGTCATCACCGGCCGCAATATCGCCTGGCCAACCCTGCGCGGGATATTGGATTAGGCGGCGAAGAGCGTCCAATCCCCGTGTAGTCCTCGGGCCACCGTGGCCGGGACATGACCCGGCGCAAGGGTCATATCGCGCCCATATCGACCTACGGTCGATGTCTCGCACACGTGGTGCGAGACTACGGGACGGTTTCGACGCGCGGCTCTTACCACCTGGCAATTCGGCAGACCAGTTCGGGTCGATGACCTTGCGCGCCTCGCCGACGTCGTCGCGGTCACGATACGGGATGCGCAGGAAGCGCTCGTGCCCCCGCGCGAGAGCGTCGCGGTCGATCTCGACGCCCAGCCCGGGCGCCTCCGGCACCGCGATCGAACCGTTCGTGAACGGGATCTTCCCGCCCACGACGATCTCGTCCTCCTCGTGCAGCCACGGGTAATGGGTATCGACGTCGTAGGTAAGATCCGGCGTCACCGCGGCGGCATGGACCATCGCCATCAGCGAGATGCCGAGGTGCGAGTTGCTGTGCATGCTCATGCCGAGGTCGAACGTCCCGCACAGGCGGCCGAGCTCCTGCGTCGCGCGCAGACCGCCCCAGAAATGGTGATCGCCGAGGATCACCTGCACGGCGTCCTTCCGCACGGACTCCGGAATCTGCGCGAACTCCGTGACGCACATGTTCGTCGCCAGCGGCATGTCGATGCCTTCCGCGAGCAGGCGCTTGCGGACCTCGGCCATGCCGTCGATCCCGGCGGAGGGGTCCTCGAGGTACTCCAGCACGCCGTCCAGCTCGCGCCCGACCGTCACCGCGCTGTCCACCGTCCACGCGGCGTTCGGGTCCAGCCGCAGCGGCACCGTCGGGCCGAAGGCATCGCGCAAGGCGCGAATCGCCGCGATCTCCTGCTCCGGCGGGAAGACGCCGCCCTTGAGCTTGATGCTCGGGAACCCGTGCCGCTCGATCATCGCCTTCGCCTGCGCGACGACGCCCTCCGGCGACATCGCCTCGCCGTAGACGTCCTCGCGGGCGTCGTCCCCTTCCCCGCCGCCACCGGCATGCTTGTAGAAGAGATAGGCGCTGAAGGAGACGCTCGGCCGCACCTTGCCGCCGAGCAGGTCGCAGACCGGCACGCCGAACTGCTTGCCGGTGAGGTCCAGCGCGGCGACCTCGATCGCGCTGAAGGTGCGCGAGACGGCCATCGCCGGTTTGTCGGTGGCGGTGCGGAAGTTCCGCAGCACCGGGTCGACCCGCTCCTCGTCATCGGTGGCGAGCTGTGCGGCAACCGCGCGGTAGATCGAGGCCTGGTCCAACGAGTCCAGCCCCTCAACCATCGAGGCGATCTTCTGCAAATCTTCGTACGTCTGCGAGGAGAATGCCGCCTCGCCCCAACCGCTCTGGCCGTCCTCACCGATGAGTTCGATAATGAGCCGGTTCACATACGGCTCATGGATGCCCGGCGCGTTGCGCAGCGGGGCATCGGCCATCGCCACCGGCGTGACGTTCATGCGCGTGATCTTCACGAGGCGCCGTTCCTTTCCATGCGGAGTCCTGTCATGATCGTGATCATCGGGAACCGGCGCGGGCCTGTCAACGACGGCACGGGCGAGGAAGGAGAACGGGATTCATGCGGATCGTGACGGCGGGAGTCTACGGGCATACCGAGGAGAGCTTCTTCGACGCGATCGAGAAGGCCGGCGTCGACGTGTTCGTCGATACGAGGATGCGCCGGGGCGTGCGCGGGGCGCAGTACGCCTTCGCGAACAGCAATCGCCTGCAGGAACGACTGGCCCAGATGGGCATCCGGTACGTGCACCGGCTGGACGTCGCTCCGACGAAGGAGCTCGTGCAGGCGCAGGACGCCCGTGACCGCGCGGCCGGCATCCGCCGTAGCGACCGCGATGGGCTCTCGCCGGAGCTAATCGAGGGCTATACGCATCTCGCGCTCGACGGGCTGGACAGCGCGGCGTTCGTCGCCTCGCTCGGTGAGCCGGCGGAGACCATCCTCCTGTTTTGCATCGAGCGGACCCCGCAAGCCTGCCACCGCTCGCTGCGGCCACCTGGCCAAGGACCTCGGAGCGGAGGTCGAGCACATTCTCCCGCCCTCCGCACCGCAGGTGGACTAACAGGTATCGACCTTCGGTCGATGGGCGGCGAAGGGTCGCTCCCGCTTTTCGCCTGCCTTGCAGGCTCACCCGGGCCTTCGCCCGACCGCCCCTACACGAGCACGTGGATCGATCGCCGCTCTAGTCGTCGCCCACGCCGGCGGGCTGGCCCATGACGTCCAGCGCCAGGGTAATGCGCGTAGGCGCCTCCGGCACGGATCTCGGCGGCGACCCAGATGGCTTCCATGATCTGCTCGTGCGTCGCGCCCTTCTGCTGGGCCAACTGGGTATGGCCCTTCAGGCAATAGGCGCACTGCGTGGTGTGGGCGACCGCCACCGCGATCAGCTGCTTCTCGCGCTCGGTCAGCGCGCCCTCGGCGAACACGGCCTTGCTGAAGTTCATGAACGCTTCGTGCTGGGCGGGCGCGAGCTCCTTCATGCGCTGCTCGGTCTCCATCGTCCGCTGCGGATACATCTCGTTCGCCATCAGGATCACCTCCGGATACACTGCGCCGAGGCACGCCCCCGGATCGATACAGTGCCCTTTGACCCTTGTACGACAGATGATCCATCGTGAAAACCCTTACTCCACATAAGGCGGTTATCGCTGCCCCGAGGACGATCGATGAACCGGATCCCGAGCTTCACCTCTCCGGCGGAACGACGGCGTCACCACCGGCGCGGAGACCGCGTCTACCGGACAGCCGGGCCATGGACGCCGGGCGTGCAGCGTTTGATGCGGCATCTGCGCGACGCCGGGCTGGACTGGGTGCCGGAGCCGTTCGGGACCGACGAGCTCGGACGGGAGATCGTGCAATTCGTTCCCGGGACGGTGCCGAACTACCCGATGCCGGAGTACGTCTGGCACGAGCAGACGCTGGTCGACGCGGGGCGCATGCTGCGGCGGCTGCACGACGCGACGGTGGGCTACGACGACCCGGACGCTGCATGGCGACAGCCAGCGCATGGGCCGGTCGAGGTCATCTGCCACAACGATGTCGCGCCGTACAACATGGTCTTCCGCGAAGGCCAGATCGTCGGGCTGATCGACTTCGACATGGCGTCGCCGGGCTCGCGCCTGTGGGACCTCGCGTATCTCGCCTACCGCATCGCGCCCCTCTCCGCGCCGGAGAACGTCGAGGCCGGGCCGTTCGGGACGGAGGAGCAGATCGCGCGGTTGCAGCGGCTTGTCGACGCCTACGGAATTCCGTACCCGCTGAGCGACGTGCTGCGGATGGCGCAGGAACGGTTGCGCGACCTGGCGCGGTACAGCGACGAGGCGGCCGAGCGCACCGGCAACGCGGAACTGCACGACCACGCACGGCTGTACCGCTCGGATGTGGCGTACATCGAGGACGTAATCGGCAATCTGGAGGGACGGGCAATCTGATGCCCAGGCTGGTATCGCTTGGGCTTCGATCGACCCGCTCTCGCTATCCCTCGTTGCCCGGAGGACGATACGTGATCGAAGCGGCCCGCTGGAGGGCGGTCAGCGTCTCCTCGACCGTGAGCAGGACAATGGTCTCCATCGAGCTGAGTGCTCCCCCGGCAGTGATAGCGAGCGAGTTGGCGGCCATCGCCACGTTATCCGGGGCTTCGTACAGCGCGTAAGCGTCGTGCTCACCGAACGCGTACCAGAAACCTTGCAGCGTGCCACCGACCGCCTCGATGTACTGGGTGGCGGCCGCCCGCGATCCTCGGGGTTGGCGACAAGCCTTGCCCAAGTGGCGGGTGTATATCTGAACCTGGTCAAGTAAAGGGGCATCGGGGACCTCCTCTGGGTGGCAAGCCAAGAAAGCCGAAAGGGTGACCCGTTCCTGAGGAACGAATTCAGCATACTCGCTCCTGATTGCGGTATCCCTTCCCTGGTGCAACAACGGCCCCCGCCTGCGAGAGCCCTCCCCTATGAGATATCCCTCACGCCGCGCCGGAAGCAGCCGACGAGGTGAGTGTCGATCTATGCCGACGGCCTCCATCAGGGCGTGGGCGGTGGTCGGGCCGACGAAGACAAAGCCGCGCTTCTTGAGCGCTTTCGAGAGCGCGATCGACTCTGGCGAGGTGGTCGGGACGTCGGCGGGAGCGACCGGCGCCGGGGTGGAGTCGGGCGCGAACGACCAGACGAGCGTGTCCAGCCCGCCGTCGGCGCGGAGGTCGAGCACTGCCCTGGCGTTCGTGATCGACGCCAGGATCTTGGCGCGATTGCGGACGATCCGGGCGTCGGCCATCAGGCGCGCAACGTCGTCATCGCTGAACGCGGCGACCACCTCCGGGTTGAAGCCGGCGAAGGCGTCGCGGAACGCCTCGCGCTTGCGGAGGATGGTGAGCCAGCTCAGGCCGGACTGGAATGCCTCCAGCATGATGCGCTCGAACAGCGGCTTCTCGCCGCGCACCGGCACACCCCATTCGGTGTCGTGATAGTGCTGGTTCAGCGGGTGAGACAGCGCCCAGGGGCAACGCCGCAGCCCGTCCTCCCCGGCAATTGTTCCATCGTGCATGAAGGTCGTTTCCCTATTCCGTGCGCTGGTTATCGGCACTCCTCCACCCGCATAGGATGCGGCGGTCGATCATGGCCCGGCATGACGCCGGTCGCCCTATGGTGTATACCCTGCTCAGTGATGTGCAACCGTGCACGCCGTCAATACGGCGTGAGAAGGAGCCGATGGCCTTGTTGGAGAACTTGCTACCCCGCGATCCCGGGAAGCGCGACCTCGTAATCCTCGCCCTCATTATCGTGCCGTTGGTCGTGGCGGGAGTGATCTGGGGCATCCTCGGCGACTTCGGCGAGACGGAATCAACGGCGACCCCGGTGCCGGCCGTGCAGGAAGCGACGCCGTCAGCTACCCCCTCGGCCCTGTTCGTGATCGAGGCGGCGTAACGCACCCGTCTGTAGTCTCGTACCCTGTGCCGAGACATCGACCGCAGGTCGATACGCGTGGCGGCACCTGCGTGCCGGTCTCGGGCACGGGCCCGAGACTACACGGGACGTCGAAGGCAACCCATCGCCAAACGAAACGACGAAACGGGAAGGGCCCCGAGCCGGTGATGCCGGTTCGGGGCCCTTCTTTGTGCCGTCAGTCGGCGTTGCGCCGGTCGACCGGGGCGACGACCGGAGTCGCCTCCCGCGGGCCGTTCAGCAGGTCCGCCGCATCACCGGAACCGGTGTTCGGTGGCTGCTGCGTGCCGACGCAGTTGTAAACCCAGACCTCCGAGAGCTTGTTCGCCTGGACGATCACGTTGCCCTGGGCGTTGACGCTGTTGGACTGGGCGAAGCACCACTGGCCATCAACCTCGGTCAGTTTGTATGTGCCCGGCCGCAGGTTCGGGAAGCGGACGATGCCGTCGGCGTTCGCCGTCACCCGCGTCAGCGGCTCGAAGTCCTGCATCTCGCCATTGAAGACCTCGATCTCGAAGACGACCTGCTCCTCGCTGCGGCTGCACTCGGCCTGGAAATCGTAGCCCTTCTTCGGGGCGTCGATCGGGCAGGAGTACTTCTGCACGAGGATCGCGCCGGTCTCGGCCGACATCTGCTCCGGGATGAGGAACACCTCGCAGGTGATCTCCTCGCCGTTGTCGAGCGTCGTCGTGACCGTGCCGTTGATCACCTTGTAGTCCGCCGGGTAGTCGGCATTGCCACCGCAGAACATGTACATCAGCGGGACCGTGTACGGCTTCTCGGCGTAGATGTCGTACTGGCCGGCCGGAAGGTCGTCGAATGTCGTCACGCCGATCACACCGCCGTCGCCGGTGACCTGCTTGTAGCGGTTCTCGCCCTCGGCGCGAACCGTCACCTGGTTCGTCGGCGACGAGTCGTTGATGCAGCTCGCCACGAAGTCGTCATAGGTCGTGCCGTTGAAGCTCGGCGGGCAGGTGTAGGCCTCGACGTTGACCGTCGCTGGCTCCGGCTGCGGAGGCGCGATGTAGTTGATCACCACGACGGTGGTCATCAGGCCGACACCGACGCGCAGGCGCGCCGCGGAGTTCCCGGCCAGGTCCGGGTTCGTCTCGGTGAGGACGTAGATGCCCTCCTCGACGGTGACCTGGTAGCGGCCCTCGGTCGTCGTGGCGAACGCGCGCTCGTTGCTTGCGGCGGCATCCTCCGGGACGAGCGTGAACTCGGCGACCGCCGGCACGCAGCCGACCGTCTGCTTCAGCTGGGCGTTGCCCTGCGCGCCACCGAGGAAGAGCGTGCGCTCGCCATCCTCGCCGGCCGGGCAGACGAACTTCTGGACCTGCACCGTGCCGGTGTTCGGCGGCGGCGCGACCTCGAAGACGATCCGCACGACGGCCGTCTGGCCCGGAAGGATGGTGACCTGGCGTGGCGTGGTGTTCAGCTTGTAGCCGTATGGCGCCTGCGTCTGCGTGATCGTCCGCGTGCCTGGCGTGAGATCGGTGAGCAGCAGCTCGCCCGTCCCCGTGGTGCAGATCACATCCTGCCCATCGTCGGTGACGTCGAAGCATGCGCCCTGCAGCGGCAGGCCGGTGTCGTTCACGGCCTGGATCAGCAGCCGACCCGGCTTGAGCTGGTGCGGCACGCGCAGCTCGGTGGTCGTGTCCTGCTCGATCGAGACCGGCATCGCATCAGCCGTGAGGTAGTCCGGCGACGGCGCAAGACGCTCGACGACGGTGTAATCACCGATCGGCAGGTCGTTGAAGATGATCCGGCGTGGCTGGTCATCGGCGTTGTCGCAGACGCGATCGGTGACCGCGGTATCGCCGTCGAAGACCTGGTAACAGCCGCCAGCGACCTCGCTGCCGTCGGGATCAAGCGGGATCACGACGAGCTGGCCGGTAGCCTCCGGCACCGGGATGCGCGCGTTGGCAACGGTCACCTGCAACGAGCCACCCGCCGGGATCGTGACAGTGCGGTCCGCTGCGGCCTCGAAGCCGGTCGGCGCGACGGCTCTCAGTCAGCGTGTACTCCCCAGCCGGGACGTTCGTGAAGATCACGCGTCCATCGACCGTGCCGTCGTCGGCGTCGCAGAACGGGCCGAACGTGGCCCCGTTCTCCAGGCCGTAGCAGGCGTTGTCTAGGCGTACGGTGGTATCGGCCTGGTCCACAGTGACGACGACCAGACGGCCCGGACGTACGGACATGCGGATCTCGACCGTGGTCTCCTCGCCAGCGGTGATGGTGACATCCTGCGCCGGGGCGGTCGCGTACTGCGAGCCCGGCGTGCGCGTCTGGACGAGCTGGTAGGTGCCGGCGTCGAGGTCGGCGAAGGCCGTCGTGCCGTCGTTGGCGCCGTCGTCGCCGTCACATGCCTCGGTGATCCGGACACCGCCCTGGTTCAGGGCATAGCAGGCGTTCGTGAGCGGATCGCCGCCCTCGGACAGCGTGCTGACAGTGAGCGAGCCCGGATTCGGGACCGCCGTGAGTGGCACCTCAACGGTCGTCGTCTCCCCCGCCGTGATCGACGCGCTCTGGTTCGCGGCGGTAGTGAAGCCGGCCGGGGTCGTCGTCATCGCGAGGGTGTACTCGCCCGGGGCGAGATCGTTCACCTGGATGACGCCGTCCGTCCCGTCGACATCGGTGCCATCGTTGTCGGCGACCGTCACGTCGTAGCCGTCACCGGTGATGCGGTAGGCCGCGCCGGCGAGGTTGGACGTGCCGTCGGTGGTCACGATCCGGAGCGTTCCCGTCGTCGGGACGCGCGGCACCTCGAGGGTCGCCGTCGAGCGGCTATCAGCGATCACGTCCACGGACACCGGCGTCGTGTTGTCGACGTCGCCGCCCTCGATCGTGGTGCCGTCCTGCAGGGACACGGGTAGGAGCCCAGGGCCAGGCCATCGAAGCCGATTATCGCCGGGCGCGCCGTTCGTATCCCCATCGCCGCCGTCACAGGCGGAGACGGGCTCGACGCCCTCGACGGAGCTGGTCACGGTGACGCAGGCGCCCTGGATCAGGCGTCGTCATCGTCGAACTGCACGGTCACATCGAGCCCGCTCGTCACCGGCGGAGTCTCGCTGACGGTGAAGGTCACGCGTGGCCGGGCTGTCGACCGTCACATTGGCGACCTGCGCGCCTTGCGGGACGTCGTAGCCGTCCGGAACGGACAGCACCGTCACGTCGTGCGCGCCGAGGGCGACGCCGTTCGTCTGGATCGTCCCGTCGGCGGTATCGGCGTCCTCGGTGCCGCCATCGCAGCGGTCGCCGACGCCCTGGATGGTGACGCAGGCGCCGCCGAGCGGCTGGCCGCCCTCATCAACGATTTGCGTGATCACCGTCCCGGTCTGGGCGATGTTCTCGACGGTCAGCTGGTTCAGCCCGGCAACTACGCTCACGTCGACGATCGCGGCGGCAGGCTCATAGCCGGCCGGGGCGGTCGTCTGGGTGAAGGTGTAGGTGCCAACGCGGAGATCGGCGAAGGTCACCACGCCGTCCTCGGATCCGTCGTCCGCGTCGCAGACCGGATCGCCACCATCGATGGCGTAGCAGGCGCCCGTCAGGACGTCGCCACCACCCGCGATTCGCGTCGTGATCTGGACGGTGCCGACCGACGCCGTGTTCTCGAAGACGAACTGCGTCGTGCCGTCGGCCGCGACCGTTTGGGTCTGTGCCTGGTCCTCAGGCAGGAGGTCATATCCGGCCGGCGCCTGGGTCTGGGTGACAGTGTGGTCACCCGGCGTCACGTCGGCGAAGGTCGTGATGCCGTCACTGGTGCCATCGTCGGCATCACAGGCGGTCGCCGCGCCGCCGTCCACGCTGTAGCACGCGTCCGGGAGCGCGACGTTCGTGTCCGCTGCATCAACCGTGCGGACGGTGAAGCCCGTGGTCGCCAGCGCGACGGTCACGGGTACGGTCGCCGTCTGCCCGGCCCCCAATGCCTGCACCGGGTTCTCACCAGGCAGCGTGTAGCCGGTTGGGGGATTGTCGAGCTGGATCGTGTAGTTACCGGGAGCGAGATCGCCCACGGTGATCGTGCCGGCTGCCGCCTCACGGTCGTTTGCATCGTTGTCGCAGTACTGGGAGCCCTCGATGGTGACGCAAGCGCCTTCCGCGGTGACCGGCGTGCCGTCACCTGTCTGGAAGGCGATGACCAGCGTGGCGGGCGCGGGCGTCTCCGGCAGCTTCAGGTCGGTCTGCTGGCCATCGGTGATCGTGATCTCGCGCGGCTCGGCGCCGACGAGGTCCTGCGGGCCATCGGTGAACGAGAGCATGTACGTGCCCGGCGTCAGGCCATCCATACGGATGATGCCCGGGGTGCCATCCGCGTCCCCATCACCGTTGTCGCAGGCGCTCGGCGCATCGAGGAAGCCGATGCCGCCGGCCGTGTTCAGCTCGACGCAGACCGCGCCGCCGGCGAGCGTCATGCCAGTAAGGTCGATGACGAGGCTTCCGGTACCGGCCGGGATGCCCTGTGGGACCGACCAGTCCCTGCTCCTCCGTCGGCTCCGCGGTGGGCGCGGTCGTCGCCGTCGGTTCCGCCGTGGCGGTCGGGCTTGGGGCCTCGGTCGCCTCTGGCGCGGGCGCCTGCACGATGACCGTCTGCTGGTCACCGGCCGGGATCTGGACCTCCTGGTCCGGCACCGGCTGGGTGCCGTCCGGGACGGTCGTCTGGTGCAGCGTGTAGGTTCCGGATGGCTGGTCGAAGAAGCCGGTGTTGCCGTTGCCGGGGAAGGGATCGTCGCTATCGCAGACCGGGCCGATCACCGTATCGCCCTGGCGCAGCTCGAAGCAGGCGCCGCCGATCGGCTGGTCGTTCTGGTCGTGCAGGGTAACGATCAGGCTGCCGGGCACCGGCGCGGCGGTCGGCTCCGTTGTAGGCTCGCCGGCCACCGTCGCGGTCGGCTCGGCCGTGGGCTCGCCAGCCACGGTCGCGGTTGGCTCAGGTATCGGTTCGGTGGTGGCCGTCGGCTCCGTCGTCGCCGTTGGCTCGGGTGTTGGCTCGGTGGTCGCGGTCGGTTCCGCCGTGGCGGTTGGCTCCGGAGTCGGCTCAGTGGTCGCAGTCGGCTCGGCGATGCGCGCGCTCTGGACCGGAACCTCGACCGCCTGGTCCGGCTGGACCTGCACCGGCGTGTCCGCGGCTGGTTCGACGCCCTCCGGCGTGCGAGTTTCGCGCAGGGTATAGGTGCCGACCGGGATGTCGAAGAAGCCGATGCGGCCATCATCCGGCACATCGCCATCCTCGTCGCAGACCGGGTCACCGACCATGTTGCCATTCTGGTCGATCAGTTGGAAGCAGGCGCCACCGGCGACACCGCCCTGGTCGTCGCCACGAAGGACGACGATATTGCCCGTGGGCACCGGGGTGGGCTCGGCGAGCGCGCCCGTTACGGTCACGGCGTTCTCGATGCCGCCGACGACGTTGATCTGCTCGTCCGCGGCGGGCTGGGTGCCTTCCGGGGTGGTCGACTGGTGCAGCGTGTAGGTGCCCTCGGGAATGCCCGTGAAGCCGACCGTGCCGTTGAAGGGGATGGCGTCGTTCGTATCGCACGATTCACCGACGACGTTGCCGCCCTGGTCGATGATCTGGAAGCAGGCACCGCCGATCGGGCTCTGGTTCTGATCGACGAGGGTGACGTACAGGTCACCGGGGGTCGGCGCGGCGGTGGGCTCCACCGTCGGCTCGGTCGGTTGCGTGGGCTCGCCCGTCGGCTCCGTCGGGAGGCCGACGATACCGCCCTCCTCGGTCGGGGTTGGCTCTTCCGGCGCGGCGCCGGTGCGGATCTCAACGGTGTTGGCGTCGAACTGCATGTCGACGTCCTGATCCGGCGCGGTCTCGACGCCGTCCGGCGCGCTGACCTCGCGCACGGTCACGGTGCCGGGCTGGAAGCCGGTCGGGAACGAGAGCGTGATCGAGCCGTCGGCCATGCCGTCGTCGGTATCGCAGCCGCGGCTGATCGTCTCGTTGTTCTGTACGACCTCGTAGCAGCCGCCGGCGATGGGCTGGCCGCTCGCGTCGTCGATGCGGTTGATCGTGAGGGTGGCATACCCGAGCGCGTCCGCCTGGATCAGGTTGCCGGACGGATCGAGGACGACCTCGTTCGGCCCCTGCTCAACCGGAATGACCAGCGGGATGCCGGTCGGCGCGCCGTTCAGCTGCAGCTCGCCGTTGAGCTGACCGTCTTGGGGTGCCTGGATGATCGTGGTGTAGGTGTTGTTGTCGAACGCCATGGCGTAGGTGCCGGCGTCGGTGGAGAGCTGGGCGACGGCCGGGACGGCGGCGACCTCGACGTCCTGCGTGGCGGCGTTGAAGGAGACATAGGCGCCGGCGTCCGCGTCACCGATGGAGAGCGATTCCGGCTGGGTCGATGGCCCGCGGGTATCGAAGGCGTACTGCTGGCCATCCTGCGTCATGGCGACGACCTGCCATTGCCAAGAGCCGGGCGGGATCGTAAACGTGCCGGTCCAGAGGCCGTCATGGTTCGTCAATTGGGTTGCGGCGCAGAACACATCGAACGCACCGCAGCCGAGCTGGGCCTGGAAGTCGCCGACGAACGTCACCTGTGTGAAGGCGGTGGTCGAGACGTCTTCCTGGGCGAGGGCCAGGTTACGTGCCGGGTTCGCCGGATTGGCCAACGCCTGCCCGGTGGAGGTCAACGGCAGGAACATGCCGATCAGCATGGCGAGCGCGCCGAAGATGTGGAGCCATCGACCGGCGGACGTCAGCGCCTGACGGCGCGGTGGACGACGATGTGCCCCGCGTGTGGATCCCGTGCGGCCGAATGCTCTCATGGTTGCCATCGCGTCTCTCCGCCATCGCTGTGACCGGAGGGGGGACGGGTTCGGGTAGCGAATCCTCGCGTCGAGCCCTGTCCTTCCGTCACGTATGTCTCCCGGATTGCTCTTTCGATGATACCCCGGCCCCTTCGCCTTGTGGCGATCTGGTGCCGTGGTGCCCCATCCCGAACGGCGCCGGTTCCCTCCCTCCCCGTCCTTGCGGGCGGAGCGGGAGAGACGCCGGGGAGAGACAGCATGGGATGGGAAAGGGATGCGAGGGACAAGGGTGTCCGAGCTGTACTGCCTCTCGCTTTCCAGAACGCACGGGTCATGGAAATGGTTACAGGGCCCGTCCCGCGCATGCACATGAGGAGTGACACGGACAGGCGAGTTGACCCGGTAGCACCGACCACTGCGGTGTCAGTGCTAGGCCGGCTCCTGTCGTCTCGCCCGCTCTGGGCGAGACGTCGGGCTCCAGGCCGATATGAATGGAATGCATACCGCGCGGTTTCTGCCGCTGCGCGGCAGGTCTCGGGCACAGGACTCGAGACGACAGGGACCTCAGCCCCCAGCACCGTTACCGAAGTGACGCGACGAGGTCGCCGAGGGCGTCGGCGGAGGTGCCGACGGGGGGCTGGGCGAGAAAGACGTGGGTGATGCCCATCTCGCGCATGTCCTCCAGCCGCGCGCGGACATCCGCCAGCGGGCCAGCGACGACGAGCTCGCGCATGAGGTCGTTCGGGATCGCCCGCTTCGCGGCGGCGAGGTCCCCGGCGCGGCGCAGGTCGGCGAATCCCCCGCCCTTGGCCAGTACCTCCTCCGTCCGCATCGCGGCGCGGACGTCGGTGATGATGCGGTCGACGTCGTGCCCCTCGCTCATCAACAACCGTTCCATATGCGGCAGCGCGTGAATCATCGCGACGGTCGCCTTGCGCTTCTCGTAGACCGCTTCCGGGTCATCGGTGATGAGCACCTGCGCCCGCGCGGCGAAGACGAACCCTGACGAATCACGTCCGGCCGCGTCGGCGTGGCGGCGGACGTCGGCGATCGCCTCGCGCATGAACTGCATCGACGAGAGATCGTTGAAGATGACGCCGTCGGCATGCTGGCCGGCGATGCGCATGGCGGTCGGGCCAACGGCGGCAAGATAGATCGGCAGGTGGCCCTGCAGCGGACGGATGCTGCGTTCCCAGCCCTGCACGGGCAGTTCGGTCGCGCCGTCCGGGGCGCTCGCGCGCATCTGGGGCGACCACCACTGGCGCAGGAGGCCGATCGACTCGACCAAACGACGTGTCGGCTTGCCGGTATCCATGCCCATTGCGATGCGATACCACTCGTCCTGCCCGCGGCCGAAGCCGAGGAACGCGCGGCCGTCGCTCAGCAGGTCGAGCGTCGACATCGACGCGGCGATGAGCGCGGGATGCCGATAGTACGGATTCGTGACACCGGTGCCAAGGCGGATGCGCCCCGTCTGGCGGGCAATGGCGCCGAGTACGGAGAGCGCGTCCCAGCCGTCCGGATCCTCCAACAGCCACAACGAGTCGATGCCGGCCTGGTCACCGATACGGCCGAGCTCGATGGTCCAGTCGACGGCGCGGCGAATCGCATCGCGGTCGCCCTTGCGCTGGGCGGTGGACCATGCTCCCGGGGCGGCGTCGAGGCAAAAGGCGAGCGATGATGGCATTACTACTCCATCCCTCCGTCCACCCAATCGAGGAAGGCAAGAACTTCCTCCCAACCGTTCCCCTCGGCAAGGGCGTCCTCGGAGAGCATCGTGTCGCGGATGTAGCGGCTGAGGGAGAGGCGCAACTCGGCGCGAGACATCTTCTCGACGGCCCGGACGAGACGACGATGGAGGTCGTAGGCGTCATCTTCGTATCGCTCGCGCGGCGTCATGTTGAAGATGCGCTCGAGCGCTGCCCAGGTCTCGTGATGCTCCACGTGCTCCCCCTTCCCTGCCCCGACGACGTAGTCCCGGACCACGCGCTGCGACCGTGTCCGGGACATGGCCCGAAGGACCATTGCGCCTCAATCGACCTCCGGTCGATAACCCGGGCACAAGGCCCGGGTCTACGGATACGGCGTACTCACGACTTAGTATTCGGTGATCACGAGCGGGCGACGCTGATCGCCCTCGGCCCGGAAGAAGCGCATCAGCATGGTCGTCACGGATTCGAGGTATTTCACGTCCGCGTTGTCGAGCCCGGTGACCGGGTGGACATCGCCGCTCGGCGCATAGACGCCGAGCATCTCGTTCAACGTCGTCGTCCTCGCGTAGACGCCACCCTTGTAGTCCGGGTCGTCGAACAGCCGGCGGCGCCACTCCAGCGCGCAATACGCGTCCGATTCGAAGCGGAGGAAGAGGCCGCCATCGGGCGCGGTGATGGTGCCCGTGGCGCCGGGTGGCATGCCGTTCGGGTCCTGCGTCCATGGCCGGAGGCCCATCGGGTTGTTGTCTTCCGGCTGGATCAGGATGCCGGTCGTCTTCCACTGGTTCTCGAGCCACGCCTGCGCCCAGAAGAGCGCGGAATGGGGCGAGGTGACAAGATGCGTGTCCCGGCCGGTCTCCAGCATCGGCGAGCCTACCTCCGCCAGCATCGGCTCGATCACGGCGTAGGGCACGTCTCCGATTCGTCGATAGTTCCGGTTGATCATCGCGATGTTCGTCATGGCCGCTCCGTCCATCGCCTCCGGTGCGCGCCCGGAAGGGCTACGGCTCCCGGAAGTACACGATCCGGCCGCCCTGCCGCTCGTCACCGAGACCGACGACGACCCCATCCACCGCCGGATAGCCCGTCCATGCGTCGCCGCGCTTGGCCGATTCCGCCTGCTCCGGGTCGACAAGCTGGGCATACATGCCGTGCCGGCCGCAATACCAGACGTGGTCGGCGCCATCGACGGGGCGCATGCGATGGCGGTCGCGCGGGTGGCGCATGCCAACCTCACAAAGCGGATTCGGGCCACTGGTCGTTGTCGAAGACATCGTTTGTCGCTTGCTCCCTGATAGAAACATCGTCTCTCGGCACAGTATACGCAGAACCCCGGCCAACCCCTTCCGGTTGCCTTGCCCGGGCCGTTTCGTGGACGGATACTGGGATCAGGCCACGATCGCGATCGCCATGGCGTCAAAGGAGACCCCCATGCGCTACAGGTTTTCCTTTAATATCCCCAGCCGCGTCATCTTCACGCTCCTCGGTGCCGGACCGTCTCATTCGTGGATCGATGTACGCCCGGACGAGGTCCATGGCCAGCTCGGCTGGACCGGAAGCATCACCATCCCGCGTGTTAGCGTGCTCACCGCCGAGCGGGTGAATAACGTGCCGTGGTGGCTCGGGTTCGGGCTGCATGGCTTCATGGGAACCTGGGCGTTCAACGCGGCGATGGGCAACGCGGTGAAGCTGACGCTGCGGGGCGGCGCGCGAGGCCGGGTGCTCATCTTCCCGCTGCGCCCAAACACGGTCTATCTCAGCCTGGAGAAGCCGGACGAGTTCATCCACGAGCTTCTGCGCGGCTAGGGACAGCGTCGCGGCATGGCTTCTGCGGCGAATGCGGGCACGACGTTCCGCATCCATACCGACATCGCCGGAAAGGACCGCTCCATGCCTCATCACTTGAGCCGCCGTACCCTGCTCGCTTCGACCGCCCTTTCAGCGGTCGCGCTGCCCGGCATCGCCGCCGCCCAGTCCACCCCGACCGCATCGGGAACGCCGACCGATGAGCGAGTCGACGTCCGTCCGCAGTCGGAACCCATACGAGTTCCTCTCGGAGCTTCCCCGCTTTGACGTGACGAGCACCGATGTCGCCGAGGGCGAGGCGTTGCCGACGCCGCAGATGAGCGGGCTCTTCGGGGCAGGTGGCGAAGACTCGTCGCCGCAGCTGGCCTGGAGTGGACAGCCGGACGGCGTCGCCAGCTACGTGGTCACCATGTACGATCCGGACGCCCCGACGCCGAGCGGGTTCTGGCATTGGGCGGTGATGAATCTTCCCGGTGACACGACCGAGTTGGCCTCCGGAGCCAGTACGCCCGATGGCTCGAGCCTGCCGGATGGCGCTGTCGAGCTTCGGAACGACGCTGGTGTGACTCACTTCGTTGGCGCCGCGCCGCCACCGGGCCCGGCGCACCGCTACTTCATCGCGGTGCTCGCGCTCGACGTGCCGGAGCTGGAGGTGTCGCCAGACGCCTCGCCGGCCCTGATGAGCTTCATGACGCTGGGTCACATCCTTGCCTATGGCCTGATCATCCCGACCGCCTCGACCCAGGGATAACGCAAGAGGTCCGTTACCAAGCGGTAGCGCCGACCCGCACTGGTCGGCGAAGGGCACGAACATAATGCAGGGTGCGCATCGGTTCGCGGTCCCCGGCCACCAAAGGGCCGGGACTACCGGCTACATACGATCGCACGACATTGAACCTGCGCTCGGGGGGATCCGGCTTATGGCGCAATGCACTGCGCCGCGACGTCGTCAATCGTCGTGGGCGGCGCGATAGGCGCTCCGTGCGGCGTCCAGCCAGGTCTCCTCGTTGACGCCGCGGTCGACGGCGCTCCGGGCAAGCGCGGCGAGCGCGGCCTGCATGTCCTGCGGCAGCGATCCGTCGTCTGCTGGCTCCTGGGATTCCTCGCCTACCGCCTCCTGCCGCGCGGCGGCGTCGACCATCGCCTTCGTGAGCTTGCCGCTCCGCGCGTACGCATCGCCGAGCTCTCCCTGGATGCCAGGACCCAGCTTGGCGGCCGCCAGCGCGACGGTTGGCGTGATCCTTCCCTCGGCCAGGCCGATAAAGAGACGGCGCTCGAGACGGGAAAGGGTTTCGCGGGTCCCGATCGTGGAGCTGGTCATGCCGGTCAGCTCAGGCAGCTTGCGGCGGTCGACCCCGGACCGCTCCAGCGCGCGCAAGGCCCACAGCTCGGTCACGTAGTTGCCGGCGCGGAATTGGTTCGTCAACAGGGTGAGCTGGGCGGCATCGGCCTCGGTCGCCTCGGCAAGGACGCGCGCCGGCACGCTGTCGACTTCGGCCTCCCGGGCAGAGGCGACGCGCCGGTTACCGTCGACGATGCCGTAGGCCAGCTCACCCTCCTCACTGACGATCTCGCGCAGGATCACCGGCACCACCACGCCATGGCGGCGCACGCTCTCGACCAATCTGTCCGACGGGCGCGGACCGACGGTGTGCTCGATCTCCGCCACTGGCACGTCCCTGAACATGAGCTGCACCACCGTTTGCCTCCTCCGCATGTCCATCATGAGCCGTCATGCCTCGCAGCATACCAGTTCTCGAACGCCTGTTCTATACATAACCAGGCGTAATTCTTTGTGGATTCGCTCTGATAGACTCGCGCTACGGGCTGGCTCCCCACCGTCCTTGTCGGTCTTCTTTCCTTAGAAGGAGTCCTCTATGAACGCCACCCTCTCCCGCCGCGCGTTCAGCGCGGGCCTCGCCGTTGGTCTCCCGGCCTCCTTGCTCGCGACCACGGTCACCGGGCAATCGATCCTCGATCCCAACGGCACCGGCCTGGACCTCGAAAGCGCCTTGCTGCGCGTTTCGCCGCACTACCTGCGCGATCTCCTGCTCTCCGCCCCGTTCGCGGACGGCTCGACATCCCGCCGCTGGGCGGACGTCGGCGACACGCCCTACTTCACGTCCGTTGGCGGGATCTCCGTGCTCCGCGCCGGGTCAGAGGTCGTGCTCGGCGCCTACAGCGTCTATCTCGCGCCCGCTGGCAGCCGCGCCGGGTCGTATCTCGGCAAGCGCGCCCTGGAGGACGCGACGTCTGAGATCGTGACGCGCGAGGTCGGCGGCTACGCAGCCGACGTGCTTGTCTATACCGAAAGCGAGGACCGCACATTGGCGCAGGTCACGATCGGGAACGTGATGGTGCTGGGCTACGACGTCGATGAGGCCGGCGCCTCGACAGCTGACGTTGAGCAGGCCGCCGCCAACGCCGACGTGCTGGTGGCGCATCTCCGCCAGCTGTTCGCGACAACCCGCTAGTCACGGTCGCCGCTCCAGGCGGCATCCTGACGCACCGCATGGCACGCGCGGACGCCTTCGCGCCGCGTGATGCCGGCATGTGCGCCATTATCCGGCCCTGACGCCGTTGCGGGATTCCGGATATCCCCTACAATGCTCCCTGGCGCTCGCCTCAGTTTGGGGACAGCGCGTCGATATTTCGCCTGCTCCCTGGATCGACCTCCTCCATGAAACGCTATGCGATCGTCGCGGCGGTCATCGCCGTCCTTATCCTGGTCAGCTTTGTCGTCGTCGAGGCGCTGGGCATCCGCTTGCTCACCGACCCGTCGGAGGACATCCGGGCCGGAGGATGGCTGGCAGCGGTGATCGGTGGCAGTCTGCTGCTCGCGGACGTGTTCATCCCGATCCCCTCGAGCGTCGTCATGATCGCCCATGGCGCGGCGTTCGGCGTGCTCGGCGGCTTCCTGCTGTCGCTCGTGGCGAGCGTCGGCGGAGCGATGATCGGCTGGTGGGTCGGTCACCGGGGGAGCCGGATGATGGACCGCATCGTCAGTCCGGAGGAGAAGCGGCAGGCGAACGCGTTTATCCGCCGCTACGGGCTACTGGCAATCATCATCTCGCGCCTGTTGCCGATCGTCGCCGAAACGGTCTCGATCATGTCCGGCACAACCGACATCGGCTGGCGCCGCGTGCTCGTCGCGACCACGATCGGGGCGATCCCGCCGGCGCTGATCTACGCTATCGCCGGATCGGCAACCACGGACTTCGCCAGCGGCGCGCTGGTCACGGTCGGGGTCGTGCTCGTGGCCGGGATTGCCTGGCTCATCGGGCGGCGCTTGATGCCGGAAGATCCTGCGGAAGGCGAGACCGCTCCGGCTCTCGATTCTTAGTTTTCGCACCACACGAAAGGTCATTGCATGTCCTGGGAACAGGGTTACTCCCGGTCCGAGCTCGGACCGGTCACCACCGTCGCGACCGGCTTCGATTTCCCCTCCAGCCTCGCGTTCGACGACGAGGGCAACGCGTACGTCGGCGAGACGGGCATCGGGTTCGCGAAGACGCCGCGCGGCGGCCGCGTCTGGAAGGTCACCTCGGACGGCGTGCGCTCGCAGCTGGCTGACGGCTTCGGCATGATCACCGGCCTTGTCTTCCACGACGGCTCGTTATGGGTATCGCAGGGGTCAGGACGGATCGACCGCCTGTGGCCCGACGGCACAACGGTGAACGTGCTCGACAACCTGCCGACCGGCGGCAACTACCACACCGGTGAGGTCGCCTTCGGCCCGGACGGCAAGATGTATTGGGGCCAGGGGTCGATGACCAACATGGGCATCGTCGGGCTCGACGCGCTGATCATGGGGTGGCTGAAGAAGCTCCCGCACAGCGTCGACATCCCCGGCTACGACATCGAGCTGAACGAGGTGCGGGTGGAGACACGCGACCCGTTCACCGTCGACGATCCGGACGCCACGATCGAGACCGGCCCGTTCACGCAGATCGGCGAGGTCCTGCCGCAGGGGACGCGCATTGCCGGCCAGGTACCGGCAACGGCAGCGATCCACCGCGCAAACCCGGATGGTACCGAGATGGAGCTGGTCGCCTGGGGCGTGCGCAACGCCTTCGGGTTGCGCTTCCTGCCGGACGGCCGCCTGCTGGCGATGGACCAGGGGCCGGACGATCGCGGGAGCCGCCCGATCGGCAACGTGCCGGATTACCTCTGGGAGATCAAGCCGGGCGCCTGGTACGGCTGGCCGGACTTCATGGGTGGCATCCCCGTAACGGACGAGCGCTGGAAGCCGGAGACCGGCGAGCACCCGACGTTCATCCTCGCCAACCACGATGACCTGCCGGAGCCGGAGAAGCCGCTGGTGGCCTTTTACACCCACACGGCGGCGACGAAGTTCGACGTGGACCCGCGCTCGAATGGTGGCGTGTTGGCGGCGGCGTTGTTCGGCGATGAGACGCCGATGACGGCCGCGCCGGGCTTCCCGACGGTCGGTCGCGCGTTGGTGCTGATCCGCACCAGCGACTGGACGCAGCACGTGTTGCTGACGGACGAGATGAAGCGGCCGATCGACGTGCGCTTCAACCCCGTAGATGGCTCGCTATGGGTGCTCGACTTCGGTGACTTCGAAATGGAGAACCGGCACTCGGGCGTCGAGGTTGTCGCTGAGCCCGGCTCCGGCACGATCTGGCGGGTCGAGAACCGCCCGGAGTTCCCGGCAGAGTAAGGCGTCCCTCTTCGAAACACCACAAGCGACCGTCCGGACCCTACCCCGGGCGGTCGCTCCATTTCCGGCAGACCGGTTGCTGTGTTGCCACGGTGCGGAACTTGCCATAGGGTAAGCAACATACTGGCGCATTGTTAACGCGCCCTCTTCCCTCCGGGACAGCCCTCAACGCAGGTTTCGCATGAGCCAGCTCAGTGCTTTCCGTCAGCGGACGTTCGCGTCGCTGACCAATCGCAATTTCCGCCTGTTTTTCATCGGCCAGGCCATTTCCATGTCCGGGACATGGATGCAAACCGTGGCCCAGGGCCTCCTGGTCCTCCAGCTCACGGGCTCAGGCACGGCGCTGGGTATCGTCACGGCGCTGCAAGCGCTCCCCGTGCTCTTCTTCGGCGCATGGGGCGGGTTGGTCGCCGACCGCCTTCCAAAGCGCACCATTCTCTACGCCACCCAGGCGATTTTCGGTCTTTCCAGCCTGCTCCTCGGGTTCGTGATCCTTGGCGGATCGGTAGAGTTGTGGATGGTATACGGCATCGCGCTGCTCAACGGTTTCCTGAAGGTGTTCGACAACCCGACGCGCCAGACGTTCGTGCGCGAGATGGTCGGGACGGAGCGACTGACGAACGCCGTCGCCCTGAACTCGACGCTGATGAACTTCGCGCGGATCATCGGGCCGACCTTGGCCGGCATCTTCGTCGCCACGCTCGGGCTGGCCGCCTGCTTCATCGTCAACGGTGTCTCCTACGTGGCGATCATTATCATGCTGGCGCGGATGCGGGCGGACGAGCTACACCCGGCGCCGGTGATCAAACGCGCCAGCGGCCAGCTCGCCGAGGGCCTGCGCTATGCCTGGTCGACGCCAGCGATCCGGACCACGCTCCTGATGATGGCGATCATCGGGACGTTCACCTACGAGTTCAACGTTACCCTGCCGCTGCTGGCCGAATTCTCGCTCGACGCCGGCGCCAGCGGTTATGCCGCGCTCACCTCCGCGATGGGCATCGGCGCGGTTATCGGTGGGCTCTTCACCGCCGGACGCCGCACCACGAACGCCGGCATGCTGATGCTCGCCGCCGCGCTCTTCGGCGTCTCGGTCACGCTCGTCTCGTTCGCTCCGACGCTGCATCTCGCCTTCGCGGCCATGCTCGTCGTGGGGTTCTTCTCGATCACGTTTACCTCTATGGCCAACGTCACCCTGCAGACGACGAGCGATCCGACGATGCAGGGCCGGGTGATGTCGCTCTGGTCGATCGCCTTCCTTGGCACGACGCCGATCGGCGGACCGCTCATGGGTTTCATCGGTGAACATGCCGGCGCCCGCTGGAGCCTGCTCATCGGCGGCATTGCGGCGATGCTCGCGGCCGTGCTCGCGCTCCAGGCACGTCGCCAGCAAGCCTCTCGCCTATCCACGGCGCGCTCGGTCGCGGCAGAGCGGACGGCCGGCTAACCGGCCCCGTTCTTGCAAGGCATGGTGGCATCGACCGTTTTCCCATGACGGAGGTCCTCGCCTCATGCACCCCCGCCTGCTCTCCGCACTGATCGCGCTCACGCTGCTGCTCCCCGGCTCACTTCTGGCTACGGCCGGCAGCCAGGAGATTCGCTGTGGCGCGCCGATTGCTCCATCCGCAACACCGTCCGCCGTGCAGCCAGGCGAATGGACCTCGCTTTCCCCCATGCCCCGTCCCCGCTCCGAGTTGGCGGCAGCCGTAGTCGGCGACTGGATCTATGTCGTTGGCGGGTTCGGCGGCCTGGCGCAGGTGGAATGCTTCCACCCGGCGTCCGGGACGTGGGCGACCGCGCCGGACCTGCCCGAAGGCGTTCATCATCCCGGCGTCGCATCGCTTGAGGGTGTCATCTACGTCGCCGGCGGGTACACGGAAGACGGCGCGACAACCGAGGCGTTGTGGGCGTTCTCCCCGGAAACGGGTACATGGGACTCGCGCGCACCGATGCCGACCGCGCGCGGGGCACTCGGCCTGGTGGCGGCAGACGGCAAGCTCTACGCGATCGGCGGCGCCGAAGAGCGCCTGAACGGACCGGTCACGGGTGCCGTCGAGATCTACAACCCGGCGACCGATTCGTGGTCGACCGGCACCGGCATGCCGACGCCGCGCGAGCACCTTGCCGTCGTGTCCGGAGACGGCATGGTCTACGCGGTAGGCGGTCGCGCGAACGGGGATGAAGCCGAGCGATACGCTTCGGCATTCGAAGCCTACGACCCGGCGACGGACGCGTGGGAGGCGCTTCCTTCACTCCCGACACCGCGCGGCGGCTTCACCGGCGTCTTCGTTTCCGGTCACGTTGTCGTGATGGGCGGTGAGCGCGGGTCAACGACGTTCGACGCGGTGGACGCCTACGACGTCGCGACCGGTGAATGGACCTCGCTGCCGCCGATGCCAACTGCACGGCATGGGGTGGCGACGGCGATCATCGGCGACACGGTCTACGCGATCGGCGGGAGCACGCTGGCTGGCCGGGTGCGGAACACCGGGGCGGTCGAGGCGATCAGCCTGCCCGAGGAGGCCTTCCCATGAACGATATCGTGACCTTCACGCTGGACGACGACGGCACATTTCCGAACAACCGCCTGCCCGTGCTCGTCTATCCGCAAGCCATCGCACCGGGCGGAGACGACCCATGTGCTGCGTTCGAGGAGCGGTTCCACGCCAATGGATGGGGCGGCACCTGGCGCAACGGCATATTCGACTACCACCACTACCATGCGACCGCGCATGAAGTGCTCGGATGCGCGCAGGGCTGGGTGCAGGTCCGGCTGGGCGGTCCGAACGGGCGCGAGGTGAGATTGAACGCCGGGGACGTCGTCCTGCTGCCGGCCGGGACGGCGCACCGGAACCTCGGGCACAGCGCGGACTACCGGATCGTTGGCGCGTATCCACCGGGCCAGCACCCGGATATGAAGTACGGCGAGCCGGAGGAGTACGAGTCGGCGAAGGCGTCCATCAACCGGGTACCAATGCCGGAACGGGATCCGGTGCATGGAAGATCTGGCGGGGTGTTGCACGAGTGGCAGTAATCACCATCAGAGCGATGCAGCCACTCGAGGAGGACATTGCGGCCAATCATTGAATGGCAACATATCTGTTTCAGCCGCAAGTCCTCCGTTACAGGGGCATACCCTGCGTCATGGAGCAGCCCGACAAATTGGGGAGGAATCTAGTATCGCTCCTGAAGGACTCTGTCGATTTGCTCCACAAGTTTCGGTAGTGAGATCGTCACGGTCTCATAAAGAATGACGTGATCGATCTCGTCATAGGAATGCACGATTCGGTTGCGAACGCCAACAGACACGCGAAGATCCGGGATCGCTTCTTCGAGCGTTGCGTCCATCCTTCGCGCCGCGTTAAGCGCTTCTCCGATCACCTCGATCGTGCGCTCGACGATGAGCTTGACCCCGTCGTTCTTCAGATACGCATCCAGCGCCAAATCATCCACGAAACGCCTAGCCGTTTCCGCATACTCACGGGCATGTCGCAGCCGACGTTCCGGATTATCAGGCATACAGAGGAGTCCGCTGACGTTCTACTTCTGCCCGGAACTCCTTGCTCCCAATCGAGCGCTCGGTCAGCAGATCAACGCTCCGCCCGAACAGGCGCTCGAGGTCGTCCGCAAGATCGAGATAGCGGTACAGGATACCTTCTTCCGGATGCGCGAAGGTGACGAGGAAATCCAGGTCACTGGATCGGTCGTCGAAGGCTCCAGTTGCGGCCGAGCCAAAGAGGTCCAGCCGCTGGACGCGGTATTTCCGGCATAGAGCCGCTATCTCCTGCCTATATTGCTCGACGACCTGGGCGACCATGGCGACCTCCGCACGTATCCATCCGCTCACGTGCGTCCATCATACAGAAGTGGGGGCGCCCGGGCTGGGCGAGCGGCCGGCCTACCTGGGTCAGGTGAGGATCAGCGTGCGCGCCGGCTACGTCGTTGTGCCGGACTCCGGGCCGTGACCATGACCATGCCACAAGTTCCGCACGATCAGGTAGACGCCATAGCCGACCAGCGCGACCGGCCAAACGTAGTTCCACGCTTCGAGGATCGACGTGGCATTGATCGCGAAGAGCAGCGAGAACACCGCCAGCACCACGGCGACCGGAAGCGGCCAACGCATCCGGCGGCCCTCGACGTGGACGGTGGCCAGCGCCGCGAACGTCAGCGCGAGACCGGCAAAGAACACCGCGACAGAGCCCATGTCGCCGAATACGCCGGTCGCGGCGATCAATGCGGCGATGGCGAGCAGCGCACCACCGGGGATAATGCCCCACCAGTTCTCCGGTGTGCGGGCGTAGACGGCGAGGAAGCCGAGCCCAAGGACGCCGAGGAACAGGGAGGCGCCGTACGCGTCCGCCGAGTCGCTGGCGACCAGGGCCCAGACCATGAGCCCGCCAAGCCCGAGCAGCGCGCCGGCCGGGATGGCCGCCCACCAGTTCGCGCGGCTGATGATGAACCCGTAGGTGAAGACCGCGCCCGTCCCGAGGAAGATCGCCGCCCAGACGGCTCCGGGCATCGGCCGGTCCATCACCATATCGAGGAACCAGAGCAAGCCCGCGACGATCGCGAGCAAGCCCCACCACAGATTCCACCGCTCCATGCTGCGTTCCCGCTTCATCGGGGGCCTCCTGTCGTGTCCGGGAGCGTCCGGCAAGGCGATACCAGACGATATCGCCGTCCCACTTCAGGATAGGCAGCGGGCGTGTCAAAGGCGTCCCGGCAGGTGGCAGCACCGTGCCAGCCGCGCAACAGGAGTGACGTCAGGAAGGAGCCACGGTCTCGAGGTCGGCCGACACCTCTTCGACGTGCGGGCGACCTTCCAACTGTGCGCGAATCGCGGCCATATTGCCGGGCGGCGTGAGGATCGTCACGAGGTCGCCGGACTGCAGAACCGTCGCCGCCGTCGGGTACATCGTCTCCCGGTTGCGGCGCACGGAGACGACAAGCGTGCCGGTTGGCAAGCCCGTATCGCGAAGCGGCTGTCCGGCGAGCGGCGATCCGCGCCGGACCGTGCCCTCGACGATCAGCGAGGAGGCCGGCATCGCGCGAGCCCGTCGCACGCCACGCTGGAGCATCAACTTGTAGGAGGCCAGCGCATCGCGATAGGTAATCTCACCAACCTGTTGCCCGTTTTCGACGACGACCGCGCGGGTCGTGCCCGACTCCGCAAGCTGCTGCATCGCGTCGTCCAGCGGCATCCCCGCGTCTACCGAAATCCCTTCGACGGGCATCCCTTCCTCGTTTAGTACGCGCTTCCGCATCGCGTCTCGCGCGCAGAGCGCCGAGAGCAGCGGGAAGCTCATCCGGATGCGGTGGGCCGGTGCATGGGTGCGATCCGGCAGCTGCGATCGGTAGATCGTGGCATCGCCGACCAGCGCGGACGCAACGGCCACGGTGATCATCGCCGGGGCGAGCAGCGAAAGGTTGCCGGTCATCTCGGCGACCATCAGCATCACCGCGAAGGGCGCGTGGGCGATGCTCCCAAAGAGCCCCATCATGCCGATGATCACGAATGGCGCGGGGCTATCCGGCATATGCGGCAGCGTGCCCTCGCCCAACCGCCAGGCGGCCGCGCCCAGCATGCCGCCGACAACCATACCAGGGCCGAAGATGCCGCCGGCGCCACCGCTGCCGATCGAGAACGACGTCGCCAGGATCTTCGCGAAGGGCAGGACGAGGATCGTCCATAGGGGCAGGTTGAAGATTTCGTCGGTCATGACCATCTGCACCCAGCCATACCCGGTGTGCAGCGAACCGGCGACGAACAGGCCCATGATCCCGACGAGCAAACCGCCAACCCCCGGCTTGATCCAGAGCGGGATGCGGAGGCGATGGAAGGCGGCCTGGACGCCATAGAAGGTACGCGAGTAGAGCAGCCCTCCGAGCCCAAGCAGCAGGCCGAGCGCGACATACCAGACAAGCGTCATCGGGTCCGAGAAGCCAAGGCCCGGCTGCGCCCCGAAGATCGGCTCCCAGCCGTTGAAGTAGCCGTAGACGCTGTAGCCGACGATCGATGAGATCAGCGCCGGCAGGAGCACCTCCACCTCGAGATCGTGGAGGTAGAGGATCTCGGCGGACATCAACGCGCCGCCGAGTGGGGCACGGAAGATGGAGCCGATACCGGCGCCCATACCGGCCGCGACGGCAATGCGGCGGTCCTCCGGGCCGAGCTTCAGCCAGCGGGAGAGCATGGAGGCAAAGCCCGATGAGATCTGGGCGGTTGGCCCCTCGCGTCCACCAGAGCCACCGCTGCCGATGGTGATGGCGGAGGCGACCAGCTTGATCGGCGGGATGCGCGGGTTGATTTCGGCGCGCTTGTGGTGGATAGCCTCAATGGCGGCGTCGGTACCGTGGCCCTCCGCCTCCGGGGCCCACCGGAAGACAATGAATCCGGCGATCAGACCACCGACCGTCGTCACGATCGGGATCATCCACGGACGGCCGATATCCATGAGGCCGTGGTCGCCCTCCCCCGCTGGCGACGGCGGCATGTACCCGGCCAGCCGGCCGAGGAAGAACTCGGTGCTGGTCTCGATGGCCCAGGTGAACAGGAGCGCGCCGAGGCCGGCGACGATACCGATGATGGTGCCGAGAATGATCCATTTGAGAAGGAAGCGAGAGCTTTCGAACTGAGCCAGCTCGTCGAGGCGCACGCGGTCGCGGGAGGCGCGGAGGAACGAGGTCCACCGGGGGCCACGATCGGACGTCCGTGCCTCGTCGGACGGACCGGAAGGCATGGTCATAGAGAGATATCCTTTCATCAATCACACAGGGACGGTGAGATGAAAGGTGGCTACGGTCCGTTACGGGCGCGGAGACAGTTCCAGCGGCGGCGACGATGGCGCGGGGGTAGCGCGAGCACGCCGTAGCAAAATGGTTGCACGGCGGTTCGGGATGGCAGGTTGGCTGCGATCCGAAGGGCGCTCACGAGGAAATCTCCGGGTAAAGCGAGGCGTGGGGGAGAATTCCCCTCCGTTTAAGTATGGGCCCAACGGGAAGCGATGTCGAATCGTGACATGGTTAAGCGTGCGGCCACCCGAGCCGCAAGACCCGGGCCGTCTGCTCCTTGTTCCATGCATGGTGCCGACGATCAGGACCAGAGACGCTTCGTGGCGATCTCGGCGCCATGCGCGAGCGACTCCAGCTTCGCCCAGGCAATGTGCTCGTGGCGCGCGTTCGCCGCCTCGAATGAGTAGCCTTGCGCGTTGATCTGGAGCACGAGATCGACGATGTGCCTGAACTCGATGTCGGTCGTGTGCGGTCCGTGCCACGATCCCCAGCAGATGTGCACGCGGACGCGATCCCCCGGGATGCCCTGGAGGGCGTGGTTGATGGCGTCGACCCGAATTTGGGCGAACCTTCGGTAGTCATCGGCGCTCGGCTCCGGCGTGATCTGGTCCCAGTTCTCGGCTATCGAGGGATCGTCGATCTGGAGGACGAGCCCGGCGTCAACGATCGCCTTGTACTCCTCACGCAGCGCGTCGGCGCAGGCGTAGATGAACTCTTCCTCAGTCTTGTAGTACTCGTTGCCGAGGCGCTGGAAGGCATGCGACCACCAGCACCGTAGTCGACCTTGCCGGACATCGACTTGTCGTACTCGCCGTCGTTCGGGACAGTGACACCGCATGCCTTCTGCTTCGCGACGACGTCGGAGACGGACTCCTGAAGGGTTTCGTCGAACCTTTCCAGCTCGCCGTCCTGCTCCATCTGGCGCTTGTTGGCGTCCCGCAGCTTCTCGAAGCGCAGCAGGCTGCCGACATGCGTGACCTCGATCCGGTTCTCGCTCCTACGCATGAGCTGTGTCCCTTTCTTCGGCATCCCGCGAAGGCGCGGAGGTGCCGGCTCCACCGTGTCGATTGGGATGTCTGCCTCGCGGCGTTCCCGGTTCATCGCTTCACCGGCGATGACCGATGGTCCCGGACCAACAGCACCCCGCCAGGGGACCCGCATGTTCGTCACTGCGAGGGAACCCGGGGCCGAAACCGCTGTGTGCTGATTACCTCGGATCCCGCGCGAGCAGGACGTGATACTGGCGTGTCGCAGCGACGGTTTCCACATGGTGAAAAACCTGCGACATGCGCTTGCCATAGGCGAGGAAGGCGTTTGCGACGATCAGGAGCGAGCCGCCGGGACGAAGGTGGGCCGGGGCCTCGTCGATCAGGCGATCAGCGACAGCGGTGTCGACTTCCTTGCCGCGATGGAACGGCGGGTTGCTGACAATGAGATCGTACCGCTCACCTTGCACCGCGCTGTAGACGTCGCTGGCGAACGCGCGACCGGGAACGCCGAGGCGTTGGAGGTTGCGAGCGGCGGCCTCGACGGCGAGCAGGTTGGCATCGACGAGATCAACATCCGATGCCCCAAGCGCGTGCGCGAGGATGCCGATAATCCCCGCCCCACACCCCACGTCCAGCACACGGGCGTCATCCTGCACCGTAAGATGCTGGAGAAGCAGCGCCGTGCCGACGTCTAGGCGGTCGCCAGCGAACACGCCCGGCTGAGTCTCGAAATCACGAGTCACTCCACGAATCTCTACGGTGAAACGCTGCCAGCTCCCCGGCCGCAAGCCCGGTTTCTCGCTCCAGGCAGGGAACACGCGCTCACCCTCGTCTCGAATGAACCTGGCGTAGCGATGCTTTTGGCGATACCCGCTCGCCACGGAAGCGCCGAACACCGCCTGCGCGTCGCCGATGACCGACTTCGCCCCGGCCGCATTCGCCCCAGCGACCAGGAGATCACCACCTGGCACGAGCGCCCCCTGGGCCGTCAGGATGAGTCGTCGCGCAAGATCCCGATCCAGCGGGACGGGCAGGAGGACACGACCGTACGCACCAACTCGTAGGTCGTCTCGCACGACAACATCGGATATAGCCCGTTCAAGTTCGCTGACAAGGAGCGGGAGCCAGTGGACGACCCGGCCCTCCTCAGCCAGCGCGTTCGGAAGCGCCGCCTCTCCGCCGAGCACGAGCCACGGGGTCGAAGCGACGCTGTCTAGTGCCTCTTCGATGAGCAAGGAGGACATGATCTCCATGGCGACCTCCAGGAAGCATCTAGACGACGAACCGGCCGTCCTTCTGGAAGAGTTCGCCGTCGACGGTGACCTGCCCGCCCTGACGCAGATCGCAGATCATGTCCCAGTGGATCGCCGATGCGTTCGTGCTGCCGGTCTCCGGATAGCCGCGCCCGACGGCCATGTGGACCGTGCCGCCGATCTTCTCGTCGAAGAGGATGTTCTTGATAAAGCGCTGGATGTCGAAGTTCGTGCCGAAGGCGAACTCGCCCAGCGTGCGAGCGCCTTCGTCGGTGTCCAGCGTCCGGATCAGGTAGTCCTCGTTCTTCGCGGCAGTGGCGTTCACCACGCGACCGTCCCGGAACTCGAGCCGGATGTCGTCGATCTGTCGGCCGGCGGTTACGACCGGGAACGAAAAGTGGACATGGCCGTTGACCGAGTCCTCAACCGGGCTGGTGAAGATCTCGCCGCTCGGGAAGTTGCGACGGCCATCGGAATTGATCCAGCCACGCCCGGCGACGGACAGCGTCAAATCCGTGCCCGGGCCGGTGAGATGAATCTCGCTCTTGCCGTCGAGCCAGTCGATGAGGCGCTGCTGCTCGACGCGGAGTTCCGCCCATGCGGCGACCGGGTCATCTCGGTCGAGCTTGCAGGCGCGCATGACGAAGTCCTCGAACTCCTGCGTGTCCATGTCCGCGTCCTGCGCGTAGGCGTCAGTCGGATAGAGAGTGAGCGTCCAGTCCAGCTCGCCGTCCGCGGCACGGCGCATGTACGCCTCGGAGAGATGCGTGCGGGCGGCGGCGTGGAGCGCCTGCCGGGCCGGATCGACCGCGCTCATGCGACGTGTGTTCGTCTCGGCGCGGATGTTGATCACGGCGTCCGCGTGGAGGCGCATGAACTCCTCCATCGGGGAGATGTAGCGCAGTTGCTCATCCGATCCGTTCCGCAGGAGGTCGGAGGTGATGCCCTCCAGCTGCGGCATCACGACCGGGTGCCCGCCGCGAGCAACGACCTCCTTCGCCACCTCCCGGATGAGCGGTTCGGCGGCCGGCTGGCCTATGATCGCGACCGTCTGGCCCGGTTGCACATCCACCGAGTAGCCGACGAGGGCCTTTGCCCATTTCTCCATCCGCGGATCCGCCATCACGTCACATCCCTTCTGCGTATCGGATCGATCTGTTGTCGATCATGCTATCCCGAATCGATATTTGCCGCTGCTTTCCGCCCGTGACGCGTTGGCACCAGCGATCGTCAAACGTCGAAAATCGATAAAAGGAGCCCTTCGGCGCCGCGATGTTGTCGTGCCCGCCTCGTGCACGTTCAGCATGGACGTTCACGGCAACAACACGAGCGTCCGGAATTGCCTGAAAACTGCCTTCCGGGAAAGCCGTTCGTATACCTTTTCACCGCATCCGACGCCGGATTAGGATTCTTGCGGGATGGTCGGGACCACCGATCGGGCAAGCCGCTAGCCCGTGCCCCCGCACAGCGGCATGTCCAGGGTGATTGTGAGGGAGAGAAGGCATGCTGACGCTTCGGGAAGCGCGGCAACGGCGACATATGTCGCAACAAACGTTGGCGGACCGTGCCGGTGTGGCACGCGTGACGGTATCGCAGATCGAGCTGGGCAAATCGGAGCCGCGCCCGCACATCGCGCGGCGATTGAGCCAGGCGCTGGATATGCAGCCGTCGGAGATTCGCGAGTTCAGCGGAGCCGCCCGTAGCATGCGCCTTCCGACTCCGAGCATCCTCGCGTCGATCGAGGGTGAGAACCCGGAGATCAGCTAGCAGCGACGATCACGGACACGTGACACGGCCGGTGAGTGGCGCTCACCGGCCGTTTTCGTTCCTACCTCATTGGGGAGGGCGAACATGGGGTTCGCCCGTACGGTGGACTGCCCTCAGCGGTGCAACATCTCCGCGTAGCGATCGAGGTCCATGTTGCCGCCGGAGATAAGGATGCCGACGCGCTTGCCCGCGACATCGAGCTTCTTCGCGAACACCGCCGCCGTCGCCAGCGCGCCGGTTGGTTCAACAACGACCTTCATGCGCCCGGCGAAGAAGCGCATCGCCTCGACCAGCTCGTCGTCGCTTACCGTGACGATGTCGGTGACGTGCTCCCTGATAATCGGGAAGGTATGGTCGCCCAGCCGTAGCGTCTGCGCGCCATCGGCGATCGTGCGAGGCGTCGGGATGGTGACGAGCTCGCCGGAGCGAAAGCTCTGCTGGCCATCGTTGCCGGCCTCGGGCTCGACGCCGTAAACGACGCAGTCCGGGTTCAGCGCCTTCGCCGCCAGCACGGAGCCGGCAAGCAGGCCTCCGCCGCCGAGCGGCGAGACGAGGATGTCCATCGGGCCGGCGTCCTCGAAGAGCTCCTTCGCGGCCGTCCCCTGGCCGGCGATGACATCCGGATGGTCGAACGGCGGGATGAGGGTCATCCCTCGCTCCTGCGCCAGGCGCTGGCCGATCTCCTCACGGCTCTCGTTGTAGCGGTCGTAGAGGACGACCTCCGCACCATAGCCCTTCGTCGCCGTGACCTTCACCGCCGGGGCGTCCTTCGGCATCACGATGACCGACGACGTGCCGAGCAGGTTCGCGGCGAGCGCGATCGCCTGGGCATGGTTCCCGGAGGAGTATGCGATCACGCCTCCCCGCTTTTGGGCGTCGTCCAACCTCGCGATGGCGTTGTAGGCGCCGCGGAACTTGAACGCGCCCATGCGCTGGAAGTTCTCCGCCTTGAAGAAAAGGTCCGCGCCAGTCATTCGATTCGCGGTCGTCGAGGTCAGCACCGGGGTTCGGTGCGCGACACCGGCGATCCGCTCGTGCGCCGCCACCACATCGTCATAGGTCACCGTCATGCATCTGCTCCTTCGAGTCGTCGCGGCGGTTTGACCACCGCCATCGCGATCGCCCCGGTGATTGGAAGCACCAGCAGGGACATGATCGCGATCCCATAGTCGCCAGTGAGATCGTACGCGAAACCGAACGGCAGCGGGCCAAGCGCCGCGCCGACGACGCTGAGCGAGAAGCCGACGCCGCGGATACTGCCGAGCTGCTTACGGCCGAAGAACTGCGGCCAGGCAACGTCCGAGCCGACCATCCACAGCGCGGACGAGGCGCCGCGCATCATCGCATAGACGTACGAGAGCCAGACGCCGTTCGAGAGCAGCAAGGCCGTCATCGCCAGCGCCAGGGCGACCTGGCCGCCGACGAGGACATGCTTCGCGGGGTACCGGTCGAGATACCAACCGACCCCGACAGTAACGATGACCTGGAAGATCGACTCGACGGTGAACGTCGTCGCTGTCAGTGTTTCTGGCAGGCCACGGTCCGTGAAGATGGCGACCTGGTTGAAGGTCAGGCCGGTGACGACGAGCGAGGGAACGAGCCCGGCCGAAACGATGGCCCAGAACATCGGCGTGCGGAGCGCCTGCTGGAGGGTCATCCCTTCATCGGCGGAGACGTGCACCTCGAGGTCGAGCTCCGGCTTGTCGCGGTCCCGCCTCGCCTCTTCACGCTCGATGTCGAGGCCGACGTCGGACGGCCGGTTGCGCACGAAAACGATGAACGCGGGAAGCAGGATGAGCAGCAGGAGGGCCGCATCGAGGCGCCAGGCTCCGCGCCAGCCGAGCCACCCGACCGTCTGGCTATGCAACAGCGGGAAGAGCGCGAGGCTGGCCGCACTGGCGAACCCGAGCACGGAGAACGCGAATCCGCGCCGGCGAATAAACCAGTGCGGGATGATCGTCTTCGCGGCAAGGGTGAGCACGCCCTGGCCGCTCAGGCGCAGGAGCGAGAACCCGGCGAGGAGCCAGATCAGGCCCTGGGCGGCGCTCAGCAAGCACCAGCGCGGAGGCAAGGCCGATCGATGCGGCAATGAGGATCTTCCGCTCGCCGATCCGGTCGATCAGGCGGCCGATATAGACAAGAGACGCGGCGCTGACGAGCGTGCCGAACGAGTAGGTCATCGAGTAGACAGACCGGCTGATGCCCAGCTCGTCGATCATCGGGTCGACGAAGGTGGACACGCCGTAGGTTTGGCCAGGGCCGGAGAAGAAGACCGCGAGGCTCGCGATCATGAGGATGGTCATCGCCCATCCGGGTCTCTGGAACAGTCTCCTGGGCGGCACGGGCATCATCTCTCACATCACTGGACCAACACGTCGGCCCCTATTGTCCCCGCATCCCCTTGAAGGGACCACCCGCGCCCTGTCGCTGCTATGATCGGGAGACACAGAATGCCAACATCACGCCCGTCACGATGGCAAGGAGCCCAACATGTGCCACGAGACGTGTCCGCATCCGATCTCCGGCGGTGATCACCTGCACGAGGAGCACATCACGCTCCAGGTGGAAGACGAGCAACTGCCCGTATTCGTGATCACTCCGGAGCAGACGCCGGCGCCGGCGGTGATGATCATCCACGACATCTACGGACCCGGCGAGTTTTATCAGGACCTCGCGCGACGACTGGCGAATGCCGGGTATCTCGTCGCGCTACCGGACTTCTTCTTCCGCCAGGGCGCGATCGAAGGACGCGACATGGCAGCCGCACGAGCGCGGGGCGGAAAGGTGGTTCAAGAGAAGACGTTTGAGGACATGGCGGCGACGCTGACGTGGTTGAAGGCACACAATCACGGCACCGGGAAAGCCGGCGTGCTCGGCATGTGCTGGGGCGGGAGCATGGTGATGCTTGCTGCATCACGCCAGCCCCGGCCGGACGCCTGCGTCCCCTTCTATGGCTTCCCGGTCCGCGAGCGAACGGAGAACAACCCGATCCTCGCGATGGACGACGACGAGGTCGCGACGGTCGACGCGCCCATGCTCGCGTTCTGGGGTGACCAGGACCATGGCGTCGGCATGGACAACGTTGCAGCATACGACAACAAGCTCAACGCGGCCGGGAAACACCACGAATTCGTGATCTACCCGGGCATCGGTCACGGCTTCCTCACCTTCGACCCGGACGCCGATGCCTACGAGCATTCGCAGGACGCATGGAGCCGGACGCTTGCCTTCTTCGCCGAGCAGCTGGGGGCGCCGGAGTCGGCATGAGTACGGATCTCCTTGCGTTCTTCCGCGCCATCGAGAACCTGAAGCGAACGCACCGCACAGGGTGGCTGGATCGCGGCATCCCGGCGTCGGAAGCGGAGTCCGTAGCCGATCACACGCTGCTGACGGCGTTGATCGCATGGACGCTGGCGCTGGATGACCCGACGCTGGACGCCGGTCGCGTGCTGAAGCTCGCCGTCGTGCACGATATCGCCGAGGCCGTTGTCGGCGACATACCGCCCTATGCTTCCGACGATATCCCGGACGGGTCTGATCTGGAGGCACTGGAGGTATTCTTCGCGGTCCGCAAGCAGGCGTCGCCGGAGGCCGCCGCCGAGAAACATGCCAGGGAACAAGCCGCCGCGGCCGGACTCTTTGCCTTGCTCCCGGAGAGGCCAGCCGAGGAGTTCCGCATGCTCTGGGAGGAGTACGAGAGCCGTTCCACACCCGAGGCGCGCTTCGTGAAGGACGTCGATCGGCTCGAGGCGTTCCTCCAGTCACGCACATATGCCAGGACGCATTCTGACAAGCCGCTGCTGGGGTTTACCGATATGGCGCTGCAGGCCATCTACCATCCGATCCTGTGTGCCTTACGGGACCAGGAGCTGGAATCACCGTAGGGGAGCCGGCCGCCGACCGCGGCTGCGAGAGCCGGCTGCGCGGCGTTTTCTGCGGCCCAAACAGTCGTGCCGTCGTGCTGATGGGCCCGTGACTCACCTGAGGCGACGCCACTAGCACGCCGGACCGCTCGTCCACTGGACAACGTCGGCGGTATCGCGCTGCTCGACGCGCCACCTGTGGCTCCCCCTATGGCTCATGCCACCCTCACGCGTTCCGGACCTTCCCGAGCGCGTGGGCCAAGCGGCTCGCCTACGGCCGGCCGTCGGACGTGGTTGTCGCGACGGCGCGGATCAGCCAGTAAGCCCGTCGGTTACCGATGACCGTCGAGCTCCACCGTTGCGGTGATGATCACCGCCGCGTTACCAGCGAGGGTTGAGGCACCAGGAGTCGAGCGCGCATGCGTCCCAATCTCCGGACCGAAAAGGTCGATGATGAAATCGGAGAAGCCGCTGATCACGTAGGAGGTTCGGGCAAAGCCGGGATCGGCGTTGACGAACCCGATGACGTTGAGCCAGGCGGAGATGCGGTCGAGGTCGCCGACCGCGCGCTGGAGCTCGGACAGGATCGTCAGGCCGGTCAACCGCGCGGCCTCGTGTGCCTCTTCCGGTGAGACCTCGGACGGCACCTTGCCCTTTACCGGGTAAGACGTGCCGTCCGGGTTCCGCGCGGAGTGGCCGGAGACGTAGGCGATGTTCCCGCGCACGAGCACGGGCACCGGCGGCCCTTCGACGGACGGTTTATAGCTCGCCGGCCCCGGCAGGACCAACCCCATCTGTTCGAGCTTCGCTTCGATGTTCATGCGTACCAGTCTCCTTGATCTGTAGTCCCGGGACCTGCCGCGAAGCGGCAGACAGAGCGCCAAACGGTGGCAACCGCGCTACTATCGACCTGCGGTCGATGTCTCGCCCGCCGGTCGCGGCTGCGGGGCGAGACTACAACAACGACCTAATTCTGGTGCGGCGGCGCTCGTCGGCAGCCTGGATGCTCGCCCAATCAGCGGCGAGGGTGTCACGGTCTGCCTGGAGGCGTTCGAGAGCGTCCGCGAGGGCCTTGCGCGTCGTCTCCGGCGCCGGGCCACCGGGAAGCGTGCGCGCGTTGACGAACGCCCACGGATCCAGCGCGTCGTGGACGAACGCGTCCGTCACGGAAAGTGGCGTTCCGAGCACCTCGCCGCTCACCTCGTTGACCAGTGCAGCGGTGATCGTCGAGCCCTCACCCGTCGTGCGCGTGACGAGGCGCGAGGCGATTGAATGCGACGAGCGGAACGGGATGCCATAGTCCCGCACCAGGGCATCGGCCAACGCGGTCGTGGTCGTATTCCCCTCCCCCGCCTTCGCGGCCATGCCCTCGACGTTGAACGAGGCGGTCTCGAGGACGGCCGCCAGCAAGGTAACGACGCTCTCGAACGAATCGAAGGCGCGGTTGAGCGGCACGAACATCGGGTCCTCAACGTCGTTCGTGTCGCCGAACGCGGCGTTGTGGACGATCGTCTCGACGGTCGACGCATCGCCGTAGACCCAGCCCATGCGGATGCGGACATGCTCCAGCACGACCGGGTTGCGCTTCTGGGGCATGATCGAGCTGATCTGGATAAAGGCGTCGTCGATGCGCAGGATGTCCTCCGAGCGGCGTGCCCAGACGAGGAGCTCGTAGACGAAGCGGGAGAGCGAGCCGATGCAGTTCACCAGCGCCTGCGCCGACTGGAGCAGGTGGTCGCTCGTGCCAACAGCGTCGTAGCCGTTCTCGATCAGGCCATCGAAGCCGAGAAGGTCCGCGACAAGCTCGCGGTCGATCGGGAAGCTGGTGGTGGTGAACGCCGCGACGCCAAGCGGGCTGCGGTTGGTGCGCGCATAGGCGTTGGCGAGGCGGTCGCTGTCGCGCTCCAGCGGCCCGAGCACGCCCAGCAGGTAATGCGCGAGGGTCGTCGGCTGGGCCGGCTGGGTGTGGGTAATGCCCGGCATGAGCGTGTCGATGTGCTGCTCGATGAGGTCCGTGAGCACCGCGCGGAGGGCCAGCACCTGCTCGCGCGCGGCGAGGATCCGTTCGCGCAGCATTATGCGGCTCATGCCGGCCGCGAGGTCGTTCCGGGAGCGCGCGATCTGGAGATCGCCGCCCGCCTCGACCCCGGCGAGCTCGATCAACGTGCCTTCAACGGCGAAGAAAAGGTCCTCGATCTGCGGGGCGTAGGCGAACGCCTCCGGTCCGCCCTCCTCCACCTCGCGCAGGGCTTTCAGGAGCCGCGCGGCCTGCTCGTCCGGGATGATGCCGCAAGCGGCGAGCATCAGCGTGTGCGCCTCGTTGGCAGCGATCATGGCGGAAAACAGGTGCCGCTGGGCATCGACGAACTGCGGTTCGAGGACGTACTTCGCATAGGCGGGATGCGGGAACGATCCGGGTTTGTCGTGGGACATGAAATCAATCACTCCATGGGCACTGTCCTGCCAGTACCGAAAAGCATCGTCATTCAGAGCGAAGCGAAGAATCCTACGCGAAGCGCATTAGCCGGACGAGATTTCGCCTTGAAACCATTCCCAAGCGAGATCATTCCAGCGCGGGTTCTGCTGCTCAACCAAGCCCATCTTCGATGCCCGGCTCTTGCCTTTCACCAATTTCTCATAGGCGATCGCATCATCGATGCGTGGGAACTCGGCAATGAAGACCAGCTTGTGAAGCTTGTACCGTGCGGTAAACGAGTTCGGGTTCTTCCCGTGCTTATGCTCCCAGACGCGGCGTTCGAGGTCCGTGGTGACACCGACGTACATCGTTCGGGTGTGATTCGCCATGATGTAGACGTAGGCGGTCCTCACGGAGCATTCCTCCCAGGCGAGCGCCCTGACCCGCAACACCGCTTCGCGTTGGATTCATCGCTTCGCTCTGAATGACGTCTCTATGTTGGGATCGGGGCGAACACCGTGCTATCACGTGTTCGCCCCGACCCTTACCCCTTCAGGCCGGCGAGGGCGATGCCCTTGATGATGTGACGCTGGAAGATGAGGAAGATGATGATCACCGGGATGGTCGCCAGCGCCGCGGCCGCCATGATCAGGTGGAACGCGCTGCCGGATTCGCTGGAGAAGAACGCGATGCCGACCGGCAGCGTGCGCATCTCCTCGGAGCGGATCACGATCAGCGGCCAGATGTAGGCGTTCCAGTTACCGAGGAAGGTGAAGATGCAGAGCGCGGCGACCGCTGGCTTCACCAGCGGCAGGGCGATATTCCAGAAGATGCGGAACTCCGAGAAGCCATCCAGCCGGGCGGCGTCGATCAGGTCGTTCGGCACGCCGAGGAAGAATTGCCCGCATCAGGAACACGCCGAAGGCGCTCATCACACCGGGGAACATCACGCCCCAGTAGGAATCCGTCCACGACATCTCGATCGACATCACGTACCACGGGATGACGAGCATCTCCGTCGGCACCATCAGCGTGCTCAGGATCAGCACGAAGATGATCGTCGCGCCGGGGAACTTGAACTTCGCCAGCGTGTACCCGGCCAGCGAGTCGAAGAACGCGACGCTGAGCGTGGTGATGCCGGCGACAACGATGCTGTTGATGAACCAGCGAACGTAGCTGGTCTCCTGCAGCACGGTCCTGTAATTGTCCAACGTCGGGTTCGGGGGCACGATCGAAAGCGTGTAGATGTCCTGCGCGTTCTTCAGCGACGAGGCGATCATCCAGACGAACGGGAAGATCATGAAGATGGCGCCGATGAGCAGGATGATCGCGAGAATGACCTGCGCGAACGTCTTCTTCCGCTTCTCGCGGCGCGAGCGCGCCATCGCGTCGGCAAAAATGTCGGTGCGGCCGCCGGCCGGTGTGGAGAGCGTGCCCGGCGTAGCGATCGTTGACTGGAGGGGTGTGGTGGTCTGGCTCATTCCGTGTCCCGTTGCAGCACTTTGAGCTGGAAGATCGTGATCAGGAGGATCATGGCAAAGAGCACGACGGTCATCGCCGAGGCGTAGCCCATCTTCGACGGCAGCGACTGGAACGCCTGCTGATAGACGTAGAGGACGACGCTGATCGTGCTGTTCAGGGGTCCACCGGTGCCGGCCGAGCTCATCTGCCGGATCTGGGTGAAGACCTGCAGGTTGCTGATGACGCCGGTGACGACGAGGAAGACGATCGTTGGATTCAGCTGCGGGATGACGATATCCCGGAACTTCTGCCAGCCGCTCGCGCCGTCGAGCGACGCTGCCTCGAGATAGTCCCCGGGGATGCTCTCCAACCCGGCGAGGAAGATCACAACCTGGAAGCCGAGCCCGTGCCAGACGGTTGTCGCGATGATGGAGTAGATCGCCGTGTCCGGGCTCCCGAGGAACTTCGAATTCAGCCCGACCCAGCCGAGGACATCGTTGAACAGGCCATTCGGCATGTACATCCAGCGCCAAACCCAGCCGACCGCGACAAGCGATGTGATGTAGGGCAGGAAGTAGAGCACGCGGAAGAACCCGGTGAACCGGATCATGCGCTGCAGGCCGAGGGCGATGAGCAGGCTGAAGATCAACCCGGCGGGCACGCCGACGAGAACGTAAACCCACGTGTTGCGCATGGCCTTCCAGAAGACCTCATCGTGGACCATGTCGCGATAGTTCTCCAACCCGATATAGGGTCGGTCGAGCGCGATAGGATCCCACTGGTGAAGGCTCATCCAGAACGCATACAGCGTCGGGCCGATGCGGATGGCGAGAAAGAACAGCAGCGGGATGGCGATAAAGGCATAGGCCCAAATCCATCGCCGCCGCTCGAGCGTCAGGTGCATGTTTCGTGTCCCAACGGAATGCCGGCGCCGGGTCATACCCGGCGCGCTAGACCCGGCTGGCGGATGCCGCCAGCCGGGTGATCAATCCCTAGCCGTCGATCTGGGCCCAGTACTCGTCCAGCTGCTGCTGGATCTTGTCCTGCGCCTCCTGGATCGCAGCCTCGGAATCAACGCCGGTCAGCGTGACCTGGTCGAAGGCATCCATCACGGCCTGGCGGAGGTCCGCCTCGTTCACCATGAACGTCGCGTAGGAGTAATCCAGCGACTCGATGAACGGGGCCAGCTTCTCGTCAGCCATGAGGGCAGGGTCGCCGGCGAGCGCGGCGCGGGCCGGGAGCTCACCGACCGCCGGGGTCCACTGCTGCTGGACACCAGCGGACGAGAGGAAGTCGATCCACTTCGACGCCGCAATGAGCTTGTCGCCCTCGGCGGCATTCCGGGTGATGGTGTTCGCCCAGAAGGATGCGAACGACGCCTTCTCCTTGTGCTCCGGCAGCGGCACCACGCGGTAGTTGAGGTCCGGTGCGTCGCGCTGGAGTGAGCCGAGGCGGTAGGAGCCATCGACGTGGAGCGCAGCCTTGCCGGAGGCGAACGCCGTCGGGCCGTCTGTCTGGAAGCCGGACTGCGTGACCTCATGCTCCATCAGGAAGCTGGTGAGGTAGTTGAAGGCCTCAACCGCCTCCGGCGTCGTCCACTGCAGCTCGCGGTTGTCGTCGCTCATCGGCTGGCCACCGTTCTGGCGGATCAGCGCCTCACGCCACCAGTTGTGTCCCTGGCCCCCGATATCCCACGTCATGCCGACCACGTCGAAGTTGTCGCCGTCCTTCTGGACGGTCGCCTTCGCCACGTCGACCGTTTCTTCCCAGTTCGTTGGGGGCTCGACGCCGGCGGCATCAAGGAGGTCCATGTTGCAGAAGAGCGCGAGCGTGCGGACAGCGGTCGGCAACGCATAGTACTCATCCTGGATCTTCGCCGCCTGCACGGTCGGGAAGAACTGGCTCTCGATCTCGTCGTGCGGGAAGTAGTCCTGCGGGATCGGCACCAGGAACTGCTGCTGCACGTACGACGGGATCCAGCCGAAGTAGACGTTCAGGACATCCGGGCCCTCACCGGCCTGCACGGCCGCCGCGACCTGCTGGCGGAAGTCGTCATACGGGAAATTCACGTGCTCGATCGTGATGTCCGGGTTCGCGGCCATGAACTCATCTTTGAGCTTGTTCACGATCTCGGTCTTGGCCGGCAGCTCGTACTGCCAGTACTGGATCGTGACCGGCCCGCTGACCTGCAGGTCGGCGGTGCCGAAGTCCTGCGGGCCCTCGATCGCGGCCGGGGACGCGGCTGGCGACGCCAGGTCCTGCGCGCTCGCGCCGATCAGGCGGGAGGCCCCGGCCAGACCAGCGGCTCCGGCGCCAAGCTTCATGGCGCGGCGACGATCCAGCGAACGGGCGAGAACGGTTTTGGGATCAAATCCTGAAGAAGTCATCGAGTCCTCCTGTAGCGCCCATCGAATCGCCGATGCGCGCTTGTCACGCGGGAACGATCTTCCCGACGTGAACGGTGACGTGCAAGCGGGTGCCATGCCGGCGCCCGTATATCCGTGAGTTGCCTGCGGTCATGATGCGGCAAGATGCCCGTTATCGCAAGACAACGACGGCCCGATCAGGCGATCAGGCCGTGGCGACAAGGATGTTCGCCTCCATTGTGTAGCGAATACCGTCCGGCACGCGTACCGCCTCGATATCCGGGGCGATCCGCTCCGTCAGGGCAGCGATCGCGTCGTCGCGCTCGGCCTCGCTGAGGGCCGCCAATGCCGGCACCGCCGCCGATGCGCCGATCACCAGCATGCGGACCATGCGCTCGGCCGAGGGCTCATGTACCTCGCGCCGCACGGTCTCGAGACGGATGTCGCCAAAGCCGGCGTCGACGAACAGCTGGCGCAGGGCATCGGGGTCGCCGAACGAGTATGCGACGGCAGCGGCCGGCCCGAACATCTCCCGCAGGGCGACCAGGAGCGCGCCTTTCACCGACTGATGATCCGGACCGCGCCAGACGCTCACGCCGACATGTCCACCTGACCGGAGCACCCGCCGCATCTCACGCGCGGCCGCGGGACGGTCGGCAAAGAACTGGACGCCCTGCTGGCAGAGCACGACGTCGAACTGTCCATCGTCGAACGGTTGGTCTTCGGCGCGGCCCCGCACCCACGAAAGCGGCGCGCTACCGTCCTGCGGGATGACCCGCGCTGCCTGGAGCATGACCGGGTTCGGGTCGAGCCCCGTCACGCAGCCTTCCGCGCCCACCCGCTTCGCCGCCTCACGGGCGACGATCCCGGTGCCGCAGGCGACGTCGAGGACGTCGTCTCCCGGACGCAGGGGGACACGGTCGAGCAACTCGGTCGACCACGGCGCGAACTCCGTCGGTACCATGTAGCGCTGGTAGGCCTCGATCGGGCTTCGGACATCGTCAGGCTGAGCCATGCACAGTTCCCTTCGCGCCGGACGCGCACCCGGCACCGTGACCATGGCGGGCGGGAGCGATGCGGCATGCACCGCTCCCCTGACCCGCTGTCGCGTATCACCAGAGGGTCCCTACCCCGCGTCGAGGTGCGGGGGCATGTCTCCATGCTACAGGGATGGATGGCCGTCTGGAACGATCAGGCCTCGTCGATCGCGCGCGGAACGTCGATATCGCCCAGGGAGACGTTGAGCAGGCGTGCCGCGTTGCCGCCGAAGATCATTTGTAGGTGCTCGTGCGGCATGTTCATGAAGCGGCAGATGCGGAGTTGGTCCTGCAGGTAGCGCAGGGCAAACCCGCGCGGGAACCAGCTTGAATCGCTCCCGAACAGGATCCGCTCCGGGCCGATCGTCTCGTAGAACTTGCGGAAGAGATCGTCCAGCGTGAGGTCGTAGGGCATCCACCGGACCCACTGGTTCGAGCCGGAGGAATCGACGACAACGTTCGGGCACGACCAGCACAGGAAGAGCAGGTCCTTGACGTGCTGGATGCCGAAGTGCGGGATGATGAAATCGACCGTCGGGAAATCCCGCGCGACCGGCTCGAGCACGGCCGGCGAGATGTTCGGGTGGTAGGAGACGCCCCCAGCCGCGCCGAGCATGCCGAAGTGGATCAACGCGGGAATGCCGAGGCGCTCGCAGGTCTCCCAGACCGGGTAGAGACTCTTGTCGTTGATGAGCACCGGGATCGTTGGCGCGAGCAGCTTCAGCCCCCTGAGGCCAAGCTGCGTGACCGCGCGCTCGAGCTCCTCGGCGGCGTCCGGGCGGGTGATGTCGAAGTGGGCGTAGCCGATGAAGCGATCGGGATACTGGGCGCAGACGTCGGCCAGCGCATCGTTGCCGCCGCCGGTGACGAAGCCGATCTTCTCGATGCCATGCTTGTCCAGCTCGGCCAGCCAGCGCTTCGCCTGGACGTCGGCCGGCTGCATCTCGCCCTCCGGCTCGGGGAAGTCGAACGCCATCCGCCAGTTGTGGCGCATGCGCTCGAGGCCCTGCCCCTGCTCCTCCTGGCGCGCGGCGACGGCCGGGTTCTCGATCGGGCCGGTCTCGCGGGTGCGGAGCTTGCCGCCGCCAATACCGCCGAGCCCGTTCTTCACCGGGAAATGCGCGTGAACGTCGAAGATGTGCAGATCCTGAAACACTGGTCGCCTCCATTTTGCACGGTGCGATGACGCACCGGTCACTGTGGTTTCCTCGGGAGGCATCGTACCAACGTCCCCGGGTTTCCGATAGTGAGGTACTGCCGCCGGTCTACGCCTCGTCGGTGTCGTAGACGTAGCCCCAGGCGCGGCTGTCGAGCATCATCGCCGGTGAGATCTCCATGCCGATCTCCGTGTAGGGCCACATATGGTCGTTCAGGTTGTGGCCGTGCATAGCGCCGCTCTCCGGTTCGTAGACCTGGCCGTAACGGGCGAGCCACATGCTCCAGATGCGGTCGACATTGGCGTGGTGCAGGAAGAAGACGGGGTCATTCGGCGAGGAGTTCCAGGCCATCGTGCCGTATGGACCCTCCTTTTCCTCGTGCCCGCCCTCATGCGAGAAGATCATCTCGCCCGACACCCAGAGGTGCACGCGGTTGTGCATATCGTGGGAACCGGCGCAGTTCGGATAGTCGGTCGAGCCATCGATGGAGCATGTGCTCGGGCTGCAGTCGCGCCAACCTTCAAGGTAGTTGCGGAAGCTGGCCGCCGGGTCCGCCTGCTCGTTCCATGGCGCGGCGTCGTACTGCGCGATGGCCAGCCCCTCCTCCAGTTGCGCGGCGGTCGGGAGGTCCGGCGCCATCACACCCTTTCCGATGTTGCGGATGAGATGCGGGAACTTCTCGTCATCCGTCTCGTCGAAGATGGTGATCTTCCAGGCATCCTTGCGGAACGGGCCGGTGAGGACGGCGAAGTCCTCATCCGGGTCGCCGCTTCCGCCCATCAGGTCCTCCTGCCAGACATAGGAGTCGGGCTCCTGGTCGACGGTCCAGTCCCAGTACGGCAGGGAGATGGAGGGATCGACCGTGCGCAGCTGCTCCTCGAAGAGATGCAGGTACATCCGGTGCCAGGGGAAGAACGCGGGGCCCATATGCGCCGCCATGAGATCGCACTCGAAGGCATCGCGATGCCACAGCACGAACTGGTCGTAGGTGCTGACACCCTCGGTCCACGGCGACGGCGTCGCCTTGAGGGTGAGGATCGCGTCGGTGAATGCCTTCTTCTCTTCAGCCGTGAGGTCCTTCGCGTTGCGCCGCACGCGCACCTCTCCAGCGGGAGATGCCATCGGCGTCGCCATCGGGGTGGCGCCCTGCGCGACGACATCGCGGACCATGAGCGAGGTCGCGACGGCCCCGGTGAGCGCGGCGAACTGGCGGCGGGTGACACGGTTGGGCTGCATGCGGTTCTCCTCTTGCCGAACGGATCATCCGGGCGCGGTGCGGTGCCACGTTGCCCGGTTGGGCGGTGGCCAATCGATGGGCCCCGAATCCCGCTGGACGGATCAGCGATCACGACGAAGCTCCGGGCAGGACCGACCAGGTGTCGCTAGACGCTCACCTGTGATCGATCGGGACCCGCTGTCGTCGACCCGCCGTCTATCGCCGGGAATCGATCTATCGTAGCCGAGAGGGCGAGGCACCGGAAGCCCCGATCGACGATTCCGCATAGACAAACGCGAGGGGGCATCCGCCTGGATGCCCCCTCGCTCACCGCGGAGACAATTGCGTGTCTCTAGTCGCCCCCGGCGAGCGACCCGATGTTGGCGTAGCAACCACGCAGGCCGTCGTCGAAACCGAGCCAGAACGCCTCCAGGCGCTGGTCGGACGTGCCGTGCGCGCCCTGGCGATCCCAGTTGGACCCTTCGGCGTCACCGATCCAGACGGAGAGATCCTCGATGGCGAGCACATCGCGGTTGCGGATCTCGCCACGCGCCCGGACATCCTGCGTGAAGACGGCGGCGAAGCAGTCAGCCTGGAGCTCGTGCTCGATGGAATAGACACCGCCGTAGATCTCGGGGTCGAGCGAGGTGAACTGGCCAAGCAGTTTCTCGATGTGGTGGCCCCATTCGTGAGCGATGACGTGCGACCATGCGTACTCGCCGAACTCGCCAATGAACCAGTCGCGGAAGTCGATGTCGAAGTAGATCGTCTCGTCGAGACCGCAGTAGGCCGCCGCCGCGCCCTGCAGGTCCTCCTTGGTCATCTCGCCGCCGCACGGCATGCGCAACGGGTAGTTATTCACGCCGACCATGTCGATCGGCGAGCGATACGGCGCGCCATAGTCAGAGAACACCTGCGCCCAGAACATATCGAGCTGGCGGTACATGTCCGTCTGGTAGAGGCTCTCGTAGTCGACCGTGAACTCCTCGTTGTCGGCGGCGATCGTCTCGATGTCATCCTTTGGCATGGTCATGAACCACCGCCAGGTGACGCCGTCGCTGGCGAGCATCATCTCGCGCGACTCGCTGTCGCCGCCTTCCAGCGGGACCGTGAACTCGACGAACGCGAGGTCACGGTAATCCGTCCCGGTCGCCTCGTACTCGCCATCATCGAACTCGATCGAGTCGATCTCCGGCGGAGCGGCCGGCACCGGGTTCTCCTGATCCTTGAACCAGGTGACGAAGGCCTGGCGCGGCAGCATATCGCGCGATTCAGGGGCCATGTAGTCGTAGAGCAGGTTGTAATCGCCGTTCTGCTCGGCGCGGACAAGGTCGATCACCACACGCTCGACCGCGGCTTCATCGTCCTGCTGGGCGGCCACGCGAGGCGCACCCGTGACGGTCCATGCCGCCATCCAGATGACCATCACCGTGGTCGCGAGGCGGCTCCAAAACGTTCGCATTGTCGTCTCCCGGAAAATCTGGACCGGACACATCGGGGTGCCCCACGGAGTCAGTGCCTCTTCGTGGTGGCGCTCATACCGGATAGACGTTCGCGCGCGCGAAAGCGTTCCCGAATCGGGGCGAATTGACGCCCGCCTGCACCGCACCTATACTGATACTCAGTATCATCTATCGGTGCTCGGCAACGTTGCCCACTCCCTGCCCTGAAAGGTCCCTGTCCATGTCCCTCTCGCGACGCTCCTTCACCCGCTCCACCGCCGGCTTCATCGTAGCCCCGGCGGCGCTCGCATGACGATCCCGCTGCGGGCGTCCGCAGCCGATGGCCTGCGGGTCGTCGCCTCGTTCTCGATCCTCGCCGACTGGGTCGCGAACGTCGGTGGCGACCACGTCGAGGTGACCTCGATCGTGCCGGCGAACGGCGACGCCCACACGTTCGACCCGGACCCGTCGACGGTGGCCTCGATCGCCGACGCGGATGTGGTCTTCACGATGGGGCCGAGCTTCGACGGGTGGATGGAGGACGTGATCGACTCCTCCGGCACCGACGCGACCGTGGTGACATTGCTGGACACGCTGGATGTCCACCAGCCGCGGCACGACCATGGCGGCGAAGGGACCTCCACACCGGAAAGCGCCCCGGTCGAGGATGGGCACGATCACGGTGACGATGATCCGCATATCTGGGGTGACGCGATGCTCGCGGCCGCGGCGGCGGAGCTCATCGGACAGACACTGGCTGAGGTCGACCCGGACAACGCCGACGCGTACGCCACGAACACGGAGGCGTATGTGGCCGCGCTGCACGATCTCGACGCCTGGATTCACGAGCAGGTCGCGACGATCCCGGAGGCGAACCGGAAGATCGTCACCAGCCACGACACGCTCAGCTACTACGCCGAGGCGTATGGTTTCGAGATCATCGGCACCGCGCTCGGCTCGCTGTCGACGGAATCCGGCGACCCCTCGGCCGGCGACATCGCGAAGCTTGTCGGGCAGATCGAGGATGCCGGTGTGCCGGCAATCTTCGCCGAGAACGTCATGAACCCGGATTTGATGCAGGCGATCGCCGACGAGGCCGGCGTGGAGCTCGCACCCCCGCTCTATAGCGACGCGCTGAGCGACGCCGATGGCGACGCGGCGACGTACATCGACCTGATGCGCGCGAACACGACCATCATCGTGACCGCGCTGGGCGGGCAGGTACCGAACCCCGCCGATTGACGCAGGGTGTCCGATCCGCCACGATTGCGCGTGTATCGAACGTCGCAGGGCCTCATTCCTGCCCCACCCTCGTGCCCGGAGAACCGTCCCGATGTCGATGTTGTACAGCTCCTCGTCCTTCCGCGCCGATGTGATGGAGCTTGCCCCGGTCACCCGACCCGTCGTCGGCACGGCATGGGTGCCCGGCTCGAAGAGCATCACCAACCGCGCCCTGCTGATCGCCGCGCTGGCGGAAGGGCAATCGATCCTGACCGGGGCGCTGTTCAGCGACGACACGCGGTACATGGCCGCCGCGCTGAACATGCTCGGTATCCGCGTGACCGGCGACGAGGCGGCGCAAAGCTTCGTCGTGCAGGGATGCGGCGGGAAGATCCCGGCGACGGAGGCAGAGCTGTTCGTCGGCAACTCCGGCACCTCGATGCGCTTCCTCGCGGCGGCGGTCGCGCTCGGGCACGGCACCTACACGCTGGACGGCGTGCCGCGCATGCGTGAGCGGCCGATCCAGCCGCTACTGGACGCGCTGCAGAAGCTCGGCGTCGACGCGACCAGCGACGAGGGCACCGGCTGCCCGCCGATCACCGTCAACGCGGACGGGCTGCGCGGTGGCACGACGTCGCTCGCCGGGGACAAGAGCAGCCAGTACTTTACCGGGCTGCTGATGGCCGCGCCCTACGCGCGCGAAGGCATGACGGTCGAGGTCGAAGGCGAGCTGGTCTCGGCCCCGTACATCGAGATTACCGCCGATGTGATGGCCGCGTTCGGCGTGGATGCGGAGATCGACGACGAGAACTGGGCGTGGTTCCGGGTTGCCCCGGGGCAGCGTTACACCGGCCAGCACTACGCGATCGAGCCGGACGCGAGCAACGCCTCGTACTTCTTCGCGGCGGCGGCGATTACCGGCGGCGAGGTGCGGGTTGACGGACTCGGGACCGATTCGCCACAGGGTGACCTGGACTTCGTGGACGTGCTGGAGGCGATGGGCTGCGAGGTGACGATGTCGGAGACGGAGACGACCGTGCGCGGCCCGAGGGATGGCCAGTTGCGCGGTGGCGAGTTCGACATGGGCGAGATCTCCGACACGGCCCAGACGCTGGCGGCGATCGCGCCTTTCGCGGACGGTCCGGTGACGATCCGCGGCGTGGCGCACAACCGCATCAAGGAGACCGACCGGATCGCGGCGGTCGCCACGGAGCTGCGCAAGCTCGGGCAGGAGGTCGAGGAGTTCGCGGACGGCATGACGATCACGCCGCGCCCGGTCACACCAGCCGAGGTAGAAACCTACGACGACCACCGCATGGCGATGAGCTTCGGGGTGACGTCGCTCCGCGCCGGCGGTATCCGCATTCTCGACCCCGAGTGCACGGCGAAGACCTTCCCGGGATATTTCCAGCGCCTGATCGAACTCACCGGAGCCGAGCGCGTCTAGGACGCGACCGCGACGATCGCGATCACGGCGAGGGCGGTCAGGACGACTGCCAGCCACAGCGGAGAACCCGCTGGCGGCAGTTGGTCCCGGTGCGGCTCCTCGTGCGGAGCGGCGATTGCCATGGCTGCTGGTGATGCGGGGACGACGGTCGCGACCCGCGCTGCCCGACGCGTCGACGCCGGAGCAACGATGATCGCGGAGACAAGGTCCGCCTCCTCTTTCTGGTGCGCACGTTGCTCGCCCTCGGCGATGCGGCGGCTCGCGGCGAGGAGCGCGGTGCAATCCCGCTTCTGCCGGGCAAGCCAGAGCGGATAGTGCCCGACCGGCGCCCGGCCAAGATCGGCCCAGGCCGGCGCCCAGTCGATCTCCCGGCACTGGGTGGCTTCCTCACGGGTGAAGAGCCAGCTCCGGTCGTGGAGGATGCGCATGGCATAGGCCGGAATATCCCCGCCAATGACGACGCCCTGGTATTTGAGAAAGGCGACGCCATTCGGATGTATTTGCCATAAAATTACGCCGGCATCGTGGCTGCGTTTCGTATAGTATGTTCCGTACGTACGATGTTGATACAGTCTTGCCACGTTCCCCACACCCCACCTACATCTCTTGCCATTTTCGATTCCCCCACTTCGGGATCATATCGCATATTCCCTGTGCCGCATAGTCAATTGAGGAACCAAAACATGAACGCACGGCAAACGCCCCGAACGGGTAGGCGTCCGGGGCGTTGCGTGGAGTTTCAGGATGTAGGTCTGGTGGCCTAGAGGCGCTGGTACTCCTCGAGGTCGAGGACAAAAACGGTCGCGGCGGCCGGGATGGACTGCTGCGCGCCCTGGCCCTGCGGCGTGGTGCCGGCGTGCGCGTGCTGCTTGATGAGCTCGAGGACCTGGTCGACCTGCTCCTCGTCGGCGCCGATCATGAGGGTCGTGTTGCCGCGGCGGAGGAATCCGCCGGTGCTGGCGAGGCGGGTCGCGCGGAAGTCGTCTTCCAGTAGCGCGTCCACGACCGCGTCGGCATCCTCGTTCTGCACCACCGCAATGATCAGCTTCTTCATCATTCTCTCTCCGCTGCAGATCCGCTCGTCATCCGGATGCGCCGTTGGCCGGAGGCCGTCGAGACGCGGGTATTCCTGGCTGCGCCATGGGAGGCGCGGTGCTGGTCTGTCGGGTCACGCTCCTGTTGGCGTTCATGCTATCACGGAACGCCCGTACGCGGCGGGGAGACCGTTCGCGTGGGTATCGACCTGCGGTGCCGGGTCGACACGCGGTCGCCCCAACCAAGGGTACCGACCGGAGGTCGGTGCATCGCACATTTCAGTGCGATGCTGCTGGACTTCAGCGATTGCGGGATTTCTTCCAGCGCTGGTTGTCGATGAAGCCCTGGAGGATGACGGCGGCGGCCATGGCGTCGATGTGGTCCTTGCGCTTGCCGCGTCGGGTGCCCTGGCTGACGAGGGCCTGCTCGGCGATGGAAGACGACATGCGCTCGTCGTAGTACTCCAGCGGGATGTCCAGCGCGGCGCCGAGCTCCTCGGCGAAGTCGCGCGTGGCCTGCGCCTGCGGGCCCTCGCGGCCGGAGAGGCCGACCGGGAGGCCGATGACCAGCGCGGCCGGCGTGTAGGTCGTGACGAGCTTGCGGAGCGCCGAAACGACATCCGACTTGCGCGGGATGGTGGCGACGGGGCTGGCGATGCTGCCGAGCTCGTCGCTGACGGCGACGCCGATGCGGACCTCACCGATGTCCAAGCCAAGATAGCGATCACCCATCATCATGCCCCGCCCTCCCCGGCTGTGGCGTCCGGCGTGGAGGCCGGCTCCGATTGACGCTCGACGGTGATGGTGACGCGGTCGGGCGCCTGCGGCAGGCGGTTCGGCCACCAGCCCGGGCTTGTCTCGATGTGCCACGCGGCGATCTCCGGCGTGGTGGAGAGGCGGTTCTCGGCGGCGGACCACGACGAGCCGGCGAGGGACTCGGCCAGGCGCTGCTGCTCGCCGTCCGTGAAGTCGGCGTTGGCGATGGCGCTGGCCTCGACCATGTACTGGACGTTGTCCGGGGCCTCGGCGATGGATTGCGGCTCGGCGAGGACGACGGAATCGGGGTCGAGCACGAAGCCCTCCGGGACTTCGGCCTGGAGCGATTCCTGGAAGAAGGCGCGGGTCTGCTCGTCGACCACGGACTGGTCGTAGACGAGGCCGGTGACGTCGACCGTGCCGGTGGCGCTGATCTCCTCGGCCTCCTGGCCCGGCTGGGCGTCGATCTGGACGTCCGGCTGGCCGGTCTGGACGGAGGGGGCCACGACGGCCTGCCCCTCGGGGAGCTGGGATTCCCAGCCCTCGGCGGCGGCGCGCTGGAGATCCAGCGGGACGCGGTCCTGGAGCGTCTGGATGTCCGCCTCAGTGACGACGGCGACCTCGATGTCGGTGCCGCCCTCGATGGCTGCCTCCCGGTTGCTGTAGAAGACGCCGAGATCCGGCAGGCGGCCGGTGAGCATGCCCTGCTCAACGTTGCCGGCGGCGCCGGGGGCGCTGGCGGTGACGTCCACGGACGCCTCGCCGGCCTCGCCATCGGACGCGGCCGGGACCTCCACGTCGCTATCGGTGGTGAAGGTCGGGCCGGCGTAGACGGAGAGCTCGGTGCCGGCGGGAACGGTGACGGCGGCATCGGTCGGGTTGCGGAAGAGGACGCTGCCGGTCGCCGTCTGGTCCGGGGTGCGGTCGACGCCGGTGGTCTTGACGGTGATGGTGAACGGGACGGTGGCGCTGCCCTGCTCGGCATCGGCGGTGAAGGCGATGTCGCTCGGGAGGGTCGCGCCGGGGGCGGCGACGCTGTAGAGGACGGTGCTGGAGATCGGTTGCTGGGCGAGCGTGGCGGTGACCTTCACGCCCGGCATGTAGTACCAGCCGGCGGCGATGAGGAGCAGGCCGACGACGATGAGCACGGCGACAAGGCGCCCGAGGTTGCGGGCGGTGAGCCAGCTCGGGTGGGTGTCTTCCAGGTACTCGAGGGTGGTCGGCTCCGGGGTCTCGACCGGGGCCGGAGGCGGCGACGCGAGCGACTCGGCGGCGCGGCGGCGCCGGCGGCGGGCATGGAAGCCGACGTCATCGCCCTCCTCGTCCGCGTCGTCGCCGTCCTGCTGCCAGGTGCCGAAGGCGCGGGGGGAGCCGAGCATGGTCTGGGGCGGGCGCCAGTCCTCGTTGGCGCGTTTGGCGGCCTCGGCGACGTTGCGGATGCCGAACATGGTCGCGAACTGGGAGCGCAGGCGGTCCTGCGAGTCCAGCGCGAGGCGGACCTTGGCGCGGTCGGCGGCCTCCTTGAGGGTGCGGAACTCGGCGGCGGTGAGGAGGACCGGGCAGTGATCCGGGATGACGAGGACGACGGCCTCGCCGCTGTGCTCGCGGACCTGCTCGATGATCTGCGGCAGGGAGTCGTCCGGATGGACCTCGACGCGGATTGGTGCGGGCCTGTTTCGATCCGTCATGCGGCACCCGGGAGCGAGGATGCGGGGCGGGACACTGCGCGAGCCATTGCCGCGCCCACGCCGCACACCAGGTGCGGCGGTACGATGGCATCATCCACGCAGGACAAGGCGCCAGACAGGGGCATCCTGGGGCCGCCCACGAGGGGCGGCCGTACGGAGGCATCTTCCGCAGCCACATTTGCCCGGGGGCCGCCCACGAGGGGCGGCCGTACGGAATGGGTCATTGGGCGGCCTGGGCCTTCACGACGTCGGCGACGGCGGCGATGGCGGCAGGGACGCCGTCCGGGTTCTTGCCGCCGGCCTCGGCGAGCTCGGGGCGGCCACCGCCGCGCCCGTCGACGTGCGGGGCGATCTGGCGGATGATGTCGCCGGCCTTGACGCCCTTGCCGACGATGTCCGGCGTGACCATGGCGAGGAGGGCCGGCTTGTCGTCCACGACGGTGCCGAGGACGATGACGCCGGACTGCGAGCTTGTCGCGCAGGCGGTCGCCCATCTGGCGGAGGCCGCCGCGATCCGGCACCTCGACGCTGGCGGCGAGGACCTGATGCCGGCGATCTCGGTCGCCTCGGAGAGGAGGTCGCCGGATTTGGCGCCGGCGAGCTGGCCGCGGAGGTTCTCGATCTCGCGCTCCTGGCTGCGCAGCCGCTCCTGCAGGCCCTTCACGCTGGTGGGGACCTCCTGCCAGGTGACCTTGAGGTCGCGGCCGAGGTCCTCCACGAGGCGCTGCTGGCCCATGATGCGCTCGATGGCGGCGTTGCCGGTGAGGGCCTCGATGCGGCGGATGCCGGAGGCCACGGAGCCCTCGGAGGTCACGACGAAGGGGCCGATCTCGCCGGTGCGGCCGACGTGGGTGCCGCCGCAGAGCTCGCGGCTGAAGTCGCCGACCTGGACGACGCGGACCTTCTCGCCGTACTTCTCGCCGAAGAGGGCCATGGCGCCGGAGGCGATGGCCTCCTGCTGGTCCATGACGGCGGTGTTCACCGGGATGTCGCGCGCGACCTCGTTGTTGACGATGCGGGTGATGGACGCGAGCTGCTTCGGCTCCGGCGCGTCCATGGTGGTGAAGTCGAAGCGCAGGCGGTCGGGCGCGACGAGGGAGCCGGCCTGGTGGACATCCTCGCCGAGGATGGTGCGCAGGGCCTTGTGCAGCAGGTGGGTCGCGGTGTGGTTGCGGCGGATGTGCATGCGGCGGTCGGCGTCGATGCGGGCGTGGACGGGCTCGCCGACGCGGATGAACCCCTCTTCCACCGTGCCGCGGTGGACGAAGAGATCCGGCGCGGGCTTGCGGGTGTCGTCCACGTTGACATGGCCGGCCTCGGTGTAGAGGTCGCCGGAGTCGCCGACCTGGCCGCCGGACTCGCCGTAGAAGGGCGTCTTGTCCAGCACGACCTCGACCTGCTGGCCGGCCTCGGCCTGGTCCAGGGCGCCGTCGGGGCCGAGGATGGCGACGATGGTGGCGTGGGCCTCGGTCTCGGTGTAGCCGAGGAACTCGGTGCGCGGGCGGATGGCGGCGTAGAGATCGGCGCGGTCGCGGCCCTCCGCCTTGAAGGCGGCGCCGGAGCGGCTGGTCTCGCGCTGGCGCTCCATGGCGAGGCGGAAGCCCTCCTCGTCCACGGAGAGGCCCTCCTCGGTGGCCATCTCGGCGGTGAGCTCGAGCGGGAAGCCGTAGGTGTCGTAGAGGCGGAAGGCTTCCTCGCCGGGGATGACGGTTTGGCCGCTCTCCAGCATCTCGCTGACGAGCGCGTGGAGGCGGGTCATGCCGGTGGCGATGGTGCGGCCGAAGCTGGCCTCCTCGTAGGCGATGACCTTGGTGATCTGGTTCTGGCGCTCGCAGCAGCTCCGGGTAGGCCTCGCCGAACTGGTCGATGACGACGCGGGCGAGGTCGGCCATGAACTCGGTCTTGATGCCGAGGAGGTGGCCGTGGCGGATGGCCTTGCGGAGGACGCGGCGCAGGACGTAGCTGCGGCCCTCGTTGCCGGGGAGGACGCCGTCGCCGATGAGGAAGACGGAGCCGCGGACGTGGTCGGCGATGACGCGGAGGGACTTGTCCTGGATCGGGTCGGTGCCGTAGGCGATGCCGGCGAGCTCGGCGGCGCGGGCGATGATGGGCTGGTAGAGGTCGGTCTCGTACATGGTGCGGGCGCCCTGCATGAGCAGGACGAGGCGCTCCAGGCCCATGCCGGTATCGACGCTCGGCTTCGGCAGCGGGGTGCGGGTGCCGTCGGCGGTGGTGTTGTACTGCATGAAGACGTTGTTCCACAGCTCGAGGTAGCGCGGGCAGTCGCAGCCGGGGGCGCAGTCGTCCTGGCCGCAGCCCCATTCCTCGCCGCGGTCGACGTAGATCTCGCTGTCGGGGCCGTTCGGGCCGGTGGGGCCGGCGGCCCACCAGTTGTCCTCCAGCTTGAAGATGCGGTCTTCGGGGACGCCGACCTGGTCGCGCCAGATGGCGTAGGCCTCCTCGTCGTCCGGGTGGACGGTTGGGTAGAGGCGGTCCTTCGGGAAGCCGACCCATTCGGTGAGGAACTCCCAGGACCAGGCGAGGGATTCCTTCTTGAAGTAGTCACGCACGGAGAAGTTGCCGAGCATGAGGAAGAAGGTGCTGTGGGACTCGTCGCCGACCTCGTCGATATCGACGGTGCGGAAGCACTTCTGGACGGAGCACATGCGCACGGACGGCGGCGTTTCCAGGCCGAGGAAGTATGGGGTCATCTGCTGCATGCCGGCGGTGGTGAGGAGGACGGAGTTGTCGCCGGCGGGCGGGACGAGGGAGGAGCTGGGCATGTGGAGGTGCTGCTTGGACTCGAAGAAGTCGATGAACATCTGGCGGATGTCGATGCCGGACTTCCACTGGAGCCCGAGATCGGAGGATTGCTGGGTGGACATGGGGGTGTCTCCGGGTGGTGGCGTGGTCGGTGGTCGGGTTGGGCGCGGTGGCGGCGGCGTCTGTCGCGGCCGCGCGCGTCGTCGCGCGCGAGCCTCGGCCTCGCCCCCGAAGGATGTGGTGGTGTGGGTGGTATCGGGGTGGCGGTCGGCGGGCATGGGAGCTCCGATGGGTGTGGCGGCATGACAAGAGGCCCGGCGTGGTGCCGGGATGCTTGCCCATTGTGCCAAAGGGGACGCATGCGCGGCAATCCGGGGCGGGATGCGTGGGGTGGCAAGGCGATCAGGATCATGGTCAATCACGTGTTTGCGGAGGGTCGGTTGCCATAAGGAAGATGTTCAGAACTCCCTGTATATGGGGGTTTTGAACATCTTCCTTATGTTGGGTGGTTCGGGGCGTTGATGAGGGCAGGGCGCCCCGGCAGGGGGCGAGATGGGCAGCGTCGGCGTACTCCCCGGCCACCGCGGGGCCGGGGCTACCAGGCGGGAGATGGGTGCCCTGAGGCAATGACGCCGTGCGATGCGGCGATGGCTGGCAAGGTGTCAAGATGTTCAGGTTTTGCCGTATACCGGAAACCTGAGCATCTTGATTTCGGTTGGGGCGGTTTTTGGCGTGGTTGCGGGGTTTTCGGGGTGTTAGGGCAATGGAGAAACCTGAGCATCTTGACGCGCGGGGATATCGACCCTTGGGCACCCGAAGGTGACCTGCGGATCGATTGGGCAGACATCAGAGTCTGCCCCTACACAAGCGAGGGCATGGGGATGGGATGGAGGCAGGGTGCATTCCGGTCGGGATGCGGCGGTTGGGTATCGACCTGCGGTCGATCGGCTTCGCCGGGGGATTCCTCCCTACGGTCGGAATGACGGTTTCTTTTTGGTGGGAGCAAGGTCGGCGGTCGACCCTTACCGAGAGAGGATGGCGGGGCGAGATGCGGCATCTGGGCACGGACCCCGGCCACTGCGGGGCCAGGGCTACCGTGGATCTCCGGTTCGGTGGGGCCTGATTTGGTGGGAGGTATGGTGGCGCACTTTGGTGTTGCCGATGTGTATTAAGGGTAGAGGGATCTGTATGAGGTGGGTATGGGGGGAGTGTGTCCATCGCCGTTAGGGTGTGTTTAAGGACGGGTTTGGGGTGGCTTCCCCTCCCCTGCCCCTGTTCCGGGATGGCCGGGGTGTTTTTCGGCCGGCGGGGTACGGCGGACGGGGCAGAAGGACGAGGGATGTCGGGGCAAGATGGTCAAGATGTTCAGGTTTCAGGTATATAGGAAAACCTGAACATCTTGATTATCGTCAATGCCCTGCCTCCCTGGCCGGTGCGTGGCGGGTCCGGGGTTGGCGCTGCCAGGGGCGCTCATGAATACCGCCCGTACAGGCGATGCCGGGCAACCAGGGGCCGACATACAAGAAGGTGTTCAGAAGTCGTGTGTACAGGGACTTTTGAACCATCTTCTTTTTGCCTCCCTGGCTTCCGGCCCTCCCCTCGCCGGTTCGAGGCGGGTCCGTGGTTCGTGCGGGATCGGCATTGTGCCCGGTACGGGTCGCATTGCCATAAGGAAGATGATCAGAACTCGTGTATATAGGGGGTTTTGAACATCTTCCTTATGGTTACCTGGCTCCCGGCGCTCCCCTCCCCGGTTCCTGGCGGGGCACCGCTCCTGCGATGGGCGTGCGGCAGATGGCGCGGAGCCTCTTGGGCGCGTGAGGCGCGGGGCGTCGCTTTTCGGACCGAGCGAGGAGCAGGCAGGATGACGGAGCGCGAGCAACCACTGGAGCCGAGGGAGATCGCCGAGGAGTACCTGGAGGACGCGTACGGCGACCAGGCGGAGGATTGGCGGATCGAGGAGCTGTCTGGGGACGATGAGGCCGGGCATGTGTCGGTGACGCTGGGGCGGTATGAGGCGTCGGACGACGAGGAGACGCAGGTGGAGCTGGCGGAGGGGCACGGCGAGACGATTGCCGCGGCGATCGACGCGGCGCTGGGCCGGACGCCGGACGAGACGACGCCGTCGGTGCCCTTCTAGGGGTTGCCGGCGGTTTTCCTTTTTCGATGGACAGGGCGCCGGGTGGCGCGAGAGGAGCACGGACGATGAGCGACGCGAACGGGATGCAGGGGCATGACGAGGGGCTGGAGCCGGCCGAGATCGCGCAGCGGTATGTGGACGAGCGGATCCCGAACTCGGGGTGGAAGGTGGACGAGGTCGCGGGGAACGTCGATTTCGGGATGGTGACGGTGGTGCTGGGGCAGTACCTGAAGTCGGGGGATGTGATGCACCGGGCGGCCGGGCGCGAGGGTCATGGGCAGACGATCGAGGCGGCGGTGGATGATGCGTTGGGAAGAACTGCGAGTTGACGCTAGCCACCAATACACTCCACAAGGACGTTAACGCGGCGGCGGATCGTTCGTGCGTACTCTGCTCGGGCGGCGTTCGGCCACCTATCTCCACCACAGTCACCACGCGGATCATAACGTGTCTTTGCAGCACCCATCGCTCATGGGCAGGAAGGTAGCGAGTGCTTTGTGTTATGAGACGGTCCGCTCCGCTATTCGTCCTGAATTGGATTCATGACAATCAGCCGCTCTCCCTCTTCAAGCCTCAATCGCACGAATGGCTCAGCCTGCGCAGGTACATCGTTATCAGCAACGATCACTTGGAAATCCTCTCCCAGCTCGCTCGAAAGCTGGATGAGGTAGTCGTACATGGCGTTCGATGCGCCGCTCGAGGTCTTCTCCCTCATGCCCGAGGTTGCTCGTCAGTCCGTCGATGAAGAGAATCTGCGGGAGACCGAGGCATAAGGCGATTGACGTCCGGTGATGTGCCAGGGCATGGGCCACGTTAACGAGTACCTGAAGTCCTTGAGAGCTGAGTTCACCAAACCGACGCCCGTAGATGACAGGAAGGTAGGTGCGTCTGTCTATCCGAACTTCCTCCGGGCCTTCGAGGCGAGGAATGCGAAAACGCTTTACAAGCTCGTCGAATTTGCGCTCTAGATACTGAATATTCCCTTCAGCAACATCAGAGCGTGCAGTCGCCTCTTCTAGCAATGCCTCAAGGTCCGCTCGCCTCTCTTCGAGGGCGTTTAAATCTCCGAGTGCACGATCAAGATTCGTCAGCAGCGATAAGTAATCCTCTAGCCGCTGCACCCTAGATTTCACAGTTGCCCGGTCCGCCGCCAACGCAGCTATTTCCGAGGCGTGATCAGAGACAAACGACGCACTAATGTAGTCCAGTTCCTCAGATAGTTGCTCTCGCTGCTTACTAAGGTCAAGGATTTCGCGCTCGAGGGATGCAATCCTATCCAACCTAGTAGCGATCAACTCCCGCGTCTCACCAAGTTGAATACCAAGTCTGTCCTGTTCCGCCACCATGGCCGAGCGATCAACTCGATGATGGCTGGGTGCTTGGAGACACAAGCCGCAGACAACATCATTGCCCCGAGTGACATCGACTGCAGATCCACATCGAGGACAAGAAGAGAACTCAATACCTCCAAACACAGTGTCGGCGACGATTGATCTCGTCAGTTTTGCGATCTGGGAGTCCAGCTGTCGGGCCAGCCGTTCGAGATTGGTGACAGCGCTTTGCTCTAGCTCAAATTTCAGTCATGACTTGCTCCCGACGGGAGCTCAGGCGTCGAAGCCGCTGCTGCAATGTATCAATCGAAGCAGACTGCTTCGGCCTCTCCCGATTGAAAAATGGCTTCGCTTTGAATTGCTGTCAACTCTTGACGTGCGGTCTCCAAGTCATTGATCAGGTCAGCTCTATTTCCCCATGGTGTCCCCGTCAGGAACTGCTGGAATGCGTTTGTTTGCACCCTCAATTGTCTGATAGTCGAAAGTACATCTCGCAACTCCTCTTGTACGAGCGCTGCCTGTGGATCGAATAGCCCGTATACGATCTCAAACACGTACCTTCGTTTGATATTCTTGAATGGATCTGAGTATTAAAGCCGCTGCTGTCAATCTCGTCTTGAGTTAGTCGGCAGTACAAGAAGTAGTCGTTTACTGATACTGGTGTTGGCTCGCTCTCAACTCTCGTCGGAGCTGATGGTACCCTCAGCTCTGGCAAGCCAAGTCGCTCCAGCAGCCATTTCCCGTATGTCATATGCGAAGTCGAGTCAATACGAGAGGCTGGCAAACGCCACCCTTCATCTGAATCAGCGATTTCGACTTTAGCAGTGTCTGTAGATACTAGTGGACGAACAATGGAATACTGGCGGTTGCCCAGTGTCACAGCTCCAGCAATTTACGTTACATTCTCTCGAGCTTCTCTAGGGAAGTCGGATATCGTTATGCTGGGACTCAGTAGGGATCGGCAAAGACGAAGAAGCGTGGTCTTCCCTGTAGGATATCGGGCCAGTAATGATATTCAAGCCGGGTTCGAAGTTCACCCGCCTGCCACCACCGACTAGGTCCACCCAGTGCAACTGAACTCTCACAACTCGTCTTCCCCACTTTGCTTGGGTGACTTCCGGAAAATTTCATAGATAAAGTTCTTCAGATAAGTCCCAGAGAGGTCGAAATGTCGTCTCAACAGACTTGAGCCCTCGGCAAACGGCGCCCATGCTTCTGTTGCCATCAACTCGTGGGCAAGCGCACGGCCACTTTCTGTCGTTCTGTAGCCGACACCATGTTGAATAGGGACCTGCTCCACGAGACCGTGTCCGATAAGCTTTCCTATAGGCGAAGTAAGAAGGATCCCAGGGACCGTATCGATACCGGATCATTCGGCTCTCGATCGTGTCTTCGTCGTCAAATGGAGATCGCAGAACACGATTAGGCACACGTAGCTCTAGTGCACGGTTGAAGTAACTCGGGTAGCGCAAGAGAAAATCAAGCTTTGCTAACTTTGTTCTGCCTTCCAGACTTCGATTTGGCCCACTAAATGCGTCCACTAGTAGTAACAGTCGCGCTTCCCCAGAGATCGTTGGTTGGAACAGCCTTGCGCACGTCCACATCCCAATTTCACCATACAAAGATCGGACATCTCGCATACCTCACCGAGCAAGATATCTGGATCTTTCCCAAATACTCCATGGCCATCCAAGGAACCCGCCCATCCGTCTAGTCGACTGAGCAACTCTCTCCATACTTCAACAGCAGGACGATCCGCACCCTCGTGAGCGTCACACAATGCCTCAACCCGAATCCTGAGACGTTCACGGACATCTTCTATCAATCTATCTCCATCCCACTCGTTCGACGACAGTATCTCAAACTCAAGCGTTGTAGCATTAGCCCTCAAACTCTTTGCGTTCTCTATCATCGAAGAAGTGCCTGATGGCTCGCTAGGAGTTTTTGCTCCAGAACACTGGGCATTCTCTTTTCTGGTTCTGTCATACGCCTCAATAATGGTCGCGCTGGCTGACTAACAGGCGACAATAGAGAACGAAGATGTTCGCGAGGGAGCCTCTTGGCTTCATAAGTCAAGCGTGCTTCATCGCTCATGGAGTCGGGATGAAAGATCTCATGAAGCCAGAGCGGCAGCTCGTAGCTCAGCCGCCATCGCTGTACTAATTTGGGAGATGACTGCTGCGTAAATCTGCTTTACTACGTCTCCTGAAAGATGGGGCGCTTGCTACCAAGATGAGCCGCAAGTTGTTATTGGCAATGGCATTGCGTGCGGGCAGATCACTATGAAGCCTCAGCCGCTCCAGAAGGCTTATGCACTCAGCACAGTCAATCTCCAATCCTTCCTTGAATCTTGGCTACGATGCCCTCTTTTCCCTCCTCACTCTTTAGCATCTGAATCTGATCACTTCTGCTGGCTGGTCCTTCCAACCAAATGGATTTCAATGGTGATTCTGTCGTCAGGCAGCGATCTGTGGGTCCGCAAAGCAGAACGGAGAGCGCCACTTGGAGCGAGGAGATGGTTCCAGCTTCCACGGCCCGAGATCCTCGTTCTGCGCAGTCTTGATTTGTATTAGCTGCCAGTAATCAGCTCGCTCTATGGCAATATCTTCGAAGTGTTCGGGCACGACGGCCAGCACACCTCCGTCAAGGGCGCAATCCAGACAATAAGGGAACGCAACATGCGCCTGGTAGCAATACCGGCTGAACGCATCGCTCCCTGAATCGTCTGGTGGAGTAATCGAAGTCACTCCTGCTGGCATTCACACATCCCCTTCACCCTAAAGCACTTGATCGAACGCCTAATGGTCTCGGCTAGTTTGGACGCGACGAGTTGGGTTTGGCTCCAGCGGTTCTCGCGAAAGCCGGTGACGGAGGCTCCCGCGTCGAGGAACTCCTGCCACGTGCCGATGGAGAACAGGTTCAGCCAATACGACCTTGCCGCCATGCGTTTCTTCCCGGTTTCGTCGATTCCCGTACCGGCAGTTTCGCATAGTGGCGGGATATATGGAAGTGCGCCGGGCTTCACATATCGACCTGCGGTCGATCGGGTCGACACGGGCGCAGCTACGGCGGTCGACCCCTTGTATCTTGGAGAGACGTGATGCCGGCGACCATTCGACCCCGAGGTTCCGCGACCATCGCGTAGGTGCGGTCCCGGCATCGCGTGCTGGAGCGGTCGCCACCGGGATCCCCAAACGGTTACTCGGGCTGTCACGCCCATATCTCACAAGGATGGGGCGATGGCGACGGGTCCAGCCTAGCGGAACACTCCAGGAAAGGACAGACCCATGGCGTTCTGGCTCGGGATCGATGTGGCGAAGGCGACGTTGGAACTCGCGTCGTCCGAGAGCGAGGCGACCTGGCAGGTGCCGAACACCCCGGACGGCTGGCAGGCGGTCACTGCGCGCTATGCCGAGGCGCCCCCCGTGGGGGTGGTGATGGAGGCGACCGGGACCCTGCATGTCGGGCTGCATCTGCACCTGTGCGCCGCCGGCTGGCACAGCAGTGTGATGAATCCGAAGTGGATCGCCGACTATGCGGGCAGCCGGGGCCGCCTGGGCAAGACCGACCGCGTCGATGCCCGGCTGCTGGCGCGCTATGGCGTCCGGGAAGCCCCGGCCCCGACGCCGGCGAAATCGCCCGCACAGCGCCGCGTGATGGCCCTAATCCGGCGCCGCTCCCAGGTGGCCAAGCTGCGGGTGATGAATCTCAACCAGGCCGCCAGCAGCATCCGCGCCGAGATCATCACCTCCTGCGACCTGCTCACCGTGGCCTTCGAGACCGAGATCGCGCGGCTGGACACGACGATCGCCGAGGCCGTGGCGACCGATCCGGGATTGCAGGCGCGGGCGGTGCAACTGCAGTCGATGCCCGGCATCGGGCCGGTCACCGCGACCTGGTTGCTCGGGGCGTTGCCGGAGCTGGGCGAGCTGGACCGGCGCAAGCTGGCCGCCTTGGCCGGGGTGGCCCCGCATCCGACCCACAGTGGCACGCAGCACCGAGAGGGCCACATTCGGGGCGGGCGACGCGACATCACCAAAGCCCTGTTCCTCGCCGCCCGCGTCGCGGCCCGCCATGATCCGTACTTCCGAGCCTATTTCCAGACGTACATGGCGCGCCCGGACAAGGCCTACAAGATGGGCGTGATCGCCGTGGCGAACAAGATGCTGACCCTGTTGTCCGTGATGGTCCGCGATGGACTG
>CAVUJM010000009.1:0-304241 GCA_963741795.1 uncultured Chloroflexia bacterium | reverse complement strand
ACCTGCGCCGCGCGCGTGGTGCCGCCCAGAACATCGTCCCCACCTCCAGCGGCGCCGCCCGCGCCCTCTCGCTGGTGATCCCGGAGCTTAAGGGCAAGTTCGACGGCTTCGCGCTCCGCGTCCCGACCCCGACCGTCTCGGTGGTCGACTTCGTAGCGACGACCACCAAGCCGGTGACCGTCGAGAGCGTCAACGCCGCCTTCAAGGCCGCCTCCGAGAGTGACGAGATGATGGGCATCCTCGGTTACTCCGAGGAGCCGCTCGTCTCCTCCGACTACCGCATGGACTCCCGCTCCTCCATCATCGACGCGAAGTCGACCATGGTGCAGGGCGAGAACATGGTGAAGGTCGTCGCCTGGTACGACAACGAGTGGGGCTACTCGTGCCGCGTTGCGGACCTCGCCGCCCTCGTTTGCGAGCAGGGCTTCGATACCGAGGCGTAGCGCTCGACACGCGGGTGCGGTCATGTGACCGCACCCGCGCTTCATACAAGGACGCGTCCTATGACCAGGCGATCCATCACGTCGGCAGAGGTCCGCGGCAAGCGGGTCCTCTGCCGCGTTGACTTTAACGTCCCCCTCGACGGGACCATGATCACCGACGACACCCGCATTCGCTCCTCCCTTCCGACTATCGAGTGGTTGCGCGATCACGGCGCCCGCGTTGTCCTCTGCAGCCACCTCGGGCGCCCCAAGGGGCAGGTGAAGGACGAGTTCCGCCTCTCCCCGGCCGGCAAGCGCCTTGGTGAGTTGCTTGGGAAAGATGTGACCATCATCCCGACCACGATCGGCGACGAGGCGGAGCAGGCGGTGAACGCGATGAAGGACGGCGATGTCGCCCTGCTCGAGAACCTCCGCTTCGACCCGCGCGAGGAGAAGAACGATCCGGAGTTCGCGCAGGCGCTCGCCCGCCTCGGCGATATCTATGTGAACGATGCCTTCGGCGCGGCCCACCGGGCGCACGCATCGACCGCTGGCGTTGCCCAGTACCTGCCCGCGTACCTCGGTCTCCTGATGCAGAAGGAAGTCGATGCCCTCGGCAAGCTGCTGGAAGCGCCGGAGCACCCGTTCGCCGCGATCATTGGTGGCGCGAAGGTCTCCGACAAGATCGCCGTGCTGGAGAACCTGCTTTCCCGCGTCGACACGCTGCTGATCGGCGGCGGGATGGCCAACACCTTCCTGCTCGCGCAAGGCAAGGAGGTCGGCACGTCATTGGTCGAGCCGGATCACGTCAGCACGGCCGGGTCGATCATGGACCAGGCAAAGGCGCAGGGCGTGACCCTCATGCTGCCGACGGATGTGATTGTCGCCAGCGACATCAAGGCGACCTCCGGTGAGGTCGTTTCCGTGGACGCCATCCAGCCGGACGTGGCCATCTTCGACATCGGTCCCGAGACCGCGAAGGCGTACGCAGACGCCGTCGCGAGCCACAAGACGATCCTCTGGAACGGCCCGCTGGGCGTAACGGAGAACGATGCCTTCGCCGGCGGCACGAGAACCGTTGCGGAGGCAGTTGCCAACGCGCACGGCTATACCGTGATCGGCGGTGGCGACTCCGTGGCGGCTGTCGAGAAGCTGGGGCTGGCGGACCGTATCGACCATATCTCGACCGGTGGCGGCGCGTCGCTGGAGTTCCTCGAAGGGCAGGTCCTGCCCGGCATCGCCGCCGTTCCGGAGGAGGAAGCATGACGACACCGTATCTCGTCGGTAACTGGAAGATGAACACGACGCTCGAGGAGGCCCGTGAGCTGGCACAAGCGGCCGCATCGCTGGCGGACGAGGTGCGCGGTCATGTCGACGTCGGAATCGCCCCGCCCTTCCCGTGGCTCGTGCCGCTGCAGGAGATCGTCTCCGGTACAGCAATCCGGCTCGGCGCCCAGGATTGCGCCGCCACGGACAACGGCGCCTATACCGGCGACGTCTCCGCCGCAATGCTCGGCCCCGTCGCATCGTTCGTGATCATCGGGCACTCCGAGCGCCGGGCCTATCACCAGGAAACCGATGAGATCGTCAAGACGAAGATCGGCAAGGCGCTCGCCGCGGGGATGGACGTGATTCTCTGCGTCGGCGAGACAGCCGGTGAGCGCGACGCCGGCAATGCACAGGACGTCGTGCGCCGGCAGTTGGAAGGCGCCCTGGACGGCATGGACGCGTCGGATTTGGCGCACCTGACCATCGCCTATGAGCCCGTCTGGGCCATCGGCACCGGCGTTGCCGCGACACCGGACGACGCGGCCGAGATGTCGCGTTTCATCCGCGAGCAGCTGGTCGAGCGCGTCGGGCAGGCCGGGGATGATGTCCGGCTGCTGTACGGCGGCAGCGCGAACGATGCCAACGCGGCATCGTTCCTGACGGCGGAGGCGGTCGACGGGCTCTTGATCGGCGGAGCCAGCCTCAAGATTCCTGCGTTCACCGCCATGGTGGAGGCGGCCGGCAACCGCGCATAGTGCCGTTCCTGGCCACGCTCGTTGTTGAACCCGGTGCGGCCGGGGTGCTACGCTGCCGGGGTGCATCCGCCCTGACCGGGCACCGCATTCGGCATTCGCTCGACAGAGGATTTCACGCACGTGGATATCGCGATCAACCTCGTCATGATCATCATCTCGGTGGTGCTCATCTTCCTGCTGCTGCTGCAGACAAAGGGCTCCGCATTCGGTGGCGCCTTCGGCTCCGGTGGTGAATCGATCCAGCGCACGCGGCGCGGGTTCGAGAAGACCCTCTACCAGTTCACGATCGGAATCGCCGGATTCTTCGTCGTCGTGGCGATCATCAGCAGCTTCGCCCTGTCCTAGGACAGGTCCAACGCGCCGCTGTTCGGTGGTGCAAGCCCGGGGCGCTGGCTATACTGTCCATGGTCCGACAAGACAACGTGTTCAGGTCGGGCAAGAGAGGACGTCCGCGGCGGTCCCACAGTAGGAGGATTTCGAACGATGATGGGTCTCGGCTGGCAGGAATTGACGATTATCCTCGTCATTGTTGTCATCATTTTTGGTGCCGGTAAGCTTCCGGAGATCGGCTCCGGGCTCGGCAAGGGTATCCGTGGGTTCAAGGAAGAGTCCGGGATGGGCGACGAGAAGAAGCCGGACGATGCGATCGAGCACGGCACGTCGCAGACAACGACCACGCTGACCGCGTCTGCGCGCGATAGCCGCGAGACGGCGGCGGACAAGATCGAGGCGGACAAGCGCGAGCGCAACATTCGCGCCGACGAGATCTAGTCACGGCTCCCTCACCCACACACCTGTGGGGCGTTGACACCAACGAGCGGACGTACCGGGATGGAGGGCCAGCCTCCATCCCGGTAGTTTTTTGCCCTCGCCGCATGCGGGTGTATCATCAGGTCCGGGATAGGACCCACTCGACTTCACGTTCATCGCATCATGAGGTACCGCGCACGCATGACTGACCGACAAACACCCCTGTCCGGATCTGCCGCGCCGACCGGACACGGTCACGACACGACGGTCCTCGAGAACGATCCCGCCACCACATACAGCACGCCCGACAAGACGCCAGCCAGCGGCGCGAAGCGCCACTCGATGCTGCGCGAGATCGTCGAGACAGCTCTGCTCGCGCTCATCATCTTCGTGCTGGTGCGCACCTTCGTTCTCAACTTCAAGGTCGACGGGCGCAGCATGATGCCGACGTTCGAAAACGGCGAGATGCTGCTCGTGAACCGCAACTCCTACCGCGCGCTGGACGCCTGGGACTTCGTCGACTGGATTCCCGGTGTCGATGAGCACAACACGACCCCGATCGTCGATTGGGGCGATCCGCAGCGCGGCGACGTCATCGTCTTCACCCCGCCTTCCCCGGGCGAGGACAAGCCGTACATCAAGCGCGTTATCGGGCTCGCGGGCGACGAAATCTTCGTTCACGACGGCCAGGTCTTCGTCAACGGCACGGCGCTGGACGAGAACTACGTCGGTGGCCGGGAGAGCAATTGCCCCCTCGGCTGGGAGTACTGCAATACCCCGGTGACTGTGCCCGAGGGGAGCGTCTTCGTCATGGGCGACAACCGCACCAATAGTGAGGACTCCCGCTATTTCGGCCCCGTCTCGGAAGATCGCATCATCGGGAAGGCGTGGATCGTCTACTGGCCGACGAGCGTCTGGGGGCCGGTCGATCATCCCGATTATCCGGAGCTCGCATCCTGATCACCGGTCTCCTCCAACGCGCGTCACCCACCCTCGCGGTGTAGACTGGAGTATGTCGCCACGCGTCTGGCGCGCGGTGACATCGTGACCGGTACGGGTCGTTCTCCGCGCCTCGCAACGGGCATCCATCGGAAACACCCACCTGCGGAAAGGGCCTGCCGATGATTGAAGCCAGCGTCGAAAGCATTCGCGTCAGCCTGGTCACGCAGAACCGCGTGGTCATCCTGAAGGAGCTGCACGGGAATCGGCACCTGCCGATCTGGATCGGGCCCTACGAAGCCGAGGCGATCGCCCTCGAGCTGCAAGGTGTCACGCCGACCCGTCCCCTTCCCTACGACCTGATGCGCGCGATGCTCGAAGAGCTCGGCGCCTCGATCGACCACATCGTCATCTCGGATCTCAACGACCAGGTGTACTACGCCACCGTCGTGCTCTCCCTCGCGGATCGCACGATCCAGATCGACGCCCGCCCGAGCGACGCCATCGCCCTCGCCGTCCGCACCGACGCGCGCATCCTCATCGAGGACACCGTGATGGACAACGCCGGCGTGTCGCTGGACGATGATGGTGAGCCGGTCTCGGACATTTTCGAAGGCTCCGGCATGTTCAGCGGCGATGCCCCATCGGGGGCCGAAACCGCGGCCGGCAATGAGGGCGCCGACCAACTGGGCGTGTTCCGGGATTTCATTAACTCGCTGGACCTCGACGACTTCGACAAGGGAGGACCGTCGCGGTCCTGACACGGTTGTACGGGCACGTTTCCTGCTTTCATACGCGCAGTGCCCGGCTCCGAATCAGGTATCAAAGAAGGTTGCTCATGGACCCCGAAGCCAACATCAAGGAAATCGTTCTTCGCAACATGAATCGCTGCGTGGTCTGCCATCGTGAGTACAGCACGCAGGACATCGAGATCATCTCGCGCAAGTCCGACATCTGGACCATGCTCGTCGAGTGCGAGGATTGCCACGCGCGAAACTTCGTCGCCGCGGTCCTCAACGACGCGGATCCGCAGGAAGCCCAGCTCGCGTTGCGGCGCCTGACGGAGGACGCCATCCTCCAGCACGAACAGCATCAGGGCCACGACGACGACCGTATCGCGCCCGAGGGCCCGATCGATGGCCCGCGTGTCACGGCAAGCGACGTCATCGACATGCACCTCTTCCTCGACGACTTCGACGGCGACTTTCGGAAGCTATTCCGGGGCTAACACACCCTCGCAGTCACACAGATCGACGACATGACGACAGGCTGGCGCCTACGCCGGCCTGTCGTCTTTCTCCGCCACGAGGCCAGGGCCACGCTGGTATACTGACCCGGATAGCAATTCGCGAAATGCGCACTGCCGCACCGCTATTTCGCGCGCGGAGCGACAGGGAGGAGTGCCGAGTGGCCGAAGCCGATCACACACACGCCGTACGACCCGTTCCCGCGCCCTTCACGGGCCGGCAGGAGATCGATCTGGACGTCGTACGCGAGATGATGTCCCATATCACCTACAGTGACCATGACGAGGCGCAGGAGCTGATCCTGATCGCCTGTCAGGAGGTCAACGAACACTTCGGCTGGGTCTCACCGGAAGCGACGGAGATCATTGCCGAGCACCTCGGCACGACGCCCTCTCGCGTTTTCGCGATCCTGACCTTCTATGCTGACTTCCGAACCACCCCTCGCGGGCATCATCACATGGTGATTTGCCACGGCATGTCGTGCTACGTGGGCGGCTCACAGAAGCTCGTGCAAACCCTTCGCGACAATTACGGCGTCGGGGACGGTGAGATCACCGCGGATGAGGAACTGAGCGTGCAGGTCGTGAATTTCTGCCTCGGTGTCTGCGACCGCTCACCGGTGGTCAAGATCGACGATTACTACGCCAGCCACGTCACACCAGAATCGCTCGACTGACCTGGTCAACCGCGCCATCGCCGGTCGCGAGGCCATGACCGGAAGCGAGGAGTCCCATGGTTAGTCCTGCCGCAAGCGAGCAGCTTACCCGCCTGAACTCGAAGGACGACTTCCTCTCGTTCCAGAAGTCCGCGGTCGACCGCTGGACGAATCTCTGGGACGGCAACGACACGGTGATCAGCGTCGGTGTCGGTTCCAGCTCCATCGCCAAGGGCGCCCTCGAGGTGCTCGACCGCGTTCGCGAGACGGCCGGGTCGAAGGCGATCGTCCGCGAAGTGAGCGGCAACGGCGCCTTCTGGATGGAGCCGTGGATCGAGGTCAAGCGCCCGGGCCAGTTCCCGGTCGTTTACGGGCCGGTCACGCTCGGCGATGTTGCGGGCGTCATCGACGGCTCGCGCGAGGACCTCGCGGTCGGCGTGCGCGGCGACAAGCCGGTCGGTAATGCCCGCCCATTGAGCGAGCATCCCTTCTTCAAGGACCAGCTCCAGCTCCTCACCCGCAACGCCGGCGTGATCGAGCCCGATTCGATCGAGGACGCCATCGCCCGAGGCGCCTACCAGGGCTACTTCAAGGTCCTCTTCGAGATGAGCCAGGAAGAAGCCATCGCTGAAGTCACGACCGCAGAGGTGCGGGGACGTGGGGGTGGAGGCTTCCCGGCCGGCATCAAGTGGGAAGTCGGGCCGCAAGGCGCGCAACGAGCCGAAGTTCGTGGTCTGCAACAGCCACGAGGGTGAGCCGAACGTCTACAAGGACCGGCATCTCCACGAGGCTGATCCGCACCGCATTCTCGAGGGCATCCTCATCGCCTGCATCTCGGTTGGCGCCGAGCGCGGCTACAACTACATCGGTGGCGAATACCCGCTGGGCATCCGGCGCTTCCGCAAGGCCGTCGCTGATGCCGAGCGCCTTGGGCTGATCGGCAAGAACATCCTGGGCACGGGCAAGAACGTCGCCTTCCGCGTCCGCACGGGTGGTGGCGCCTACATCTGTGGCGAGGCATCGGCGCTGATGTACTCGATCATGGGCGTCCGCGGCCAGCCGCGCACCAAGCCGCCGCGCTCCGTCGAAGAGGGCATCTGGAAGCGGCCAACGGTTGCCAACAACACCGAGACGCTCGCCAATGTCCCCGACATCATCGTCAACGGCGGTGAATGGTACGCCGGCCTCGGGACCGAGAAGAGCAAGGGCACCAAGCTGATGACCATGCAGGGGCCCTCGAAGTGGCATGGCGTCGTTGAAGTGGAGATGGGCGTCACCATGAACCATCTCCTCAACGAAGTCTGGGGCGGCATGCGCGAGGGGTACGAGTTCAAGGGCGTGCAGACCGGCGGCGTCTCGGCTGGACCGATCACGCCGGACGAGTTCGACATCCCGATCGACTTCGACTCCCTGAACGATGTCCAGGGCATGCTCGGTTCCGGCGGTTGGGTCCTGTTCGACCAGAACGTCTGCGTTGTCGACTTCGCCCGGTACCTGACCGCCTTCAATCGCTACGAGTCGTGCTCGAAGTGCGTCCCCTGCCGCCTCGGCAACCCGGCGTTGGTCGAGATCCTCGACCGCATCCGCTTCGGACGCGGCTCGCTGGAGGATCTCGGGCTGATCAAGCGCACCTCGAAGCACATCATCGAGCTGTCGCTGTGCGGCCTTGGCCAGGTCGCTCCGGTGCCGCTCGTCGCCTTGCTCGACAAGTACGAGGAAGAGTTCCGCGAGCACATCGTTGAAGGCAAGTGCCGAACCGGCACCTGCCCGATCGCGGCGAAGCAGCCGGCGCTCACCGCGGCGGACTAGACCGAGAAATCCAGAGCCCCTTCCGGACCAACATCCGGAGGGGGCTCTGTCGTTAACAGCCGGTCAAAGACCTTCCTTATCCCAGATCGATTTCCGAGCCCAGGCCCCGCTCGCGTGCCGCTCGATACGCCGCATTCGCGACTGCCATGTCCTGCACAGCGTTCCCGACCGACTTGAAGAAGGTCACCTCATCGTCGGACACCCGACCGGCGACTCGTCCACTCACCACCTCGCCGAGCTCCCCGACGATATGCTCCTCTTGGAACACGCCTTCGCGCATTGGGATGATGAGGTCGCCCGCCTCCTCCAACGCATGCTCCTTCATATCCACCACCACGCGGGCCCGTGCCACGAAGTCCGCGGGCGCCTCCTGCATCTGCGGCGTGAAGGAGCCAACGCCGCTTACATGCGTGCCCGGTTGGATCCACGCATCCTCGAACACCGGTGTCTTCGAGGTCGTCGCCAGACAGACGACGTCCGCTTCGCGCACGGCAGCCTGTGCGTCGTCAGTCCCTTCGAGACGATCCAGCAAATCCGGCCAATCGTCCGCGACCATGTCCCGGTAGCGAGCAAATGACTCCTGGTGCCGGTACACAATCGTGATCCGCTCGATATCCCGCACGGCGCACACGGCGGCCGCCTGGGTCACCCCCTGTGCGCCAGAGCCGATCACCACAAGGCGTTTCGCATCGGGTCGAGCCATCAGGTCGGTCGACGCGCCGGAGACCGCGCCGGTGCGGAGTGCCGTCAGGTACGCGCCGTTCATTAACGCCTCCGGTACACCCGTCTCGGCGTTCACCGCACAAACGATCGCGTTCCCGACCGGCAGCCCGCGCTGCCCGTTCTCCTGGAAGATCGAGATCATCTTGAAGCCAAGCGCTTGCAGTCCCGGCAGATACGCCGGCATCATGAACATCACATCGCGGCCCGGCTCGACATCGATGAACGTCCGCAGCGGCACCTGGGCACGCCCGTCGCTCAGCTCGCGGAAAGCCATTTTCACGAGCTCGATGGCGTCTCGCATCGACACTGTCTGCCGAATGTCGTCCTTCGTCAGCGCCAACATGGAACGCTCCTCCCTGGGTCATCGCCGCCCGATTTTCCGTCGCCGATCGAGGGCAATCCCGGCGGCATACGATGGTTCCTCAACTGGTATACGTACGCACCCCGTCCGTGCCAGATTGTCAGCCGACCGTCATCGTCCGGATCGTGTGAGGCCCTGAAAACTCCCGTCGTTTCGGGGTTTTCCGGCCCACCTCCGTCCGGACGATGTGTCCGGATGCGGCGTACAGACAGATCGAACGAACGCCCGGTGCCATGTAGACAAGACAGGGGGCGAGGGGTACACTCTTGCAAACGGGGTGTTCATCTCTCTATCGCACTCGAAGCACGGCCCGCTGATCGTGGGGATCCAGCATGCCGGGTTGAGTCCGCAGTGTCCAATTTACCCCGGGGACATGACACTACATCAAAGGTCGATGAGATGGCATCTATCAAACGGCGTTGTGCGACGTGCCGTTTCTTCCAGGATTCAGGGATGTCAGGCAACGGCTGGTGTACCCATCCGGATCGCCAGGTGTCGAGTGATGTCCGGATCCTGGTGCGGAAGGCGGAACTCGCCTGCCGCAATGCCTGGGGGTCCGATCTCTGGGAACCCGCCAACGCAGAAGACGCGCCCGCCGCACAATCAGCCAACCCAATCCCGAACCAGTTGCCGACCGCACCTATCGCCGTCTCGTACGACGATGAGGTGACCTCTGTAGTCGCTTCCGACGAGCATAAGCGCAGAGCGCGCCCAGCTCGATGATGAAGTGGTCGACCAGAGCGTCTACAAGCTCGCCGACGAGGACGACGATGCCGAGCAGGACGAGCGGCGCAACCTCTTCTATCGAGACAGCCGAAGCGCCATCGAGCGAGCGCGCCAGCGTCACATGAGCCGAAAGGCCCCGCAGGCTGAGCCGGCCGATGATGACGCCGTGATCAAGGAGGCCGATATCGAGGCCTCCCCGGCCGCCCGGGAGAAGCCGACCTTCGAGCCTGACGATTTTGTCGAGGAAGAGACGCCGCAGGTTACGCCAGTCGACGAGCAAGACGACGCGCTGATCAGCGAGGGAATCCGCACGCCGAGCCCCCGCGCCCGGCGCCTGCGACGCTTCCGGGACAACCCCCACGCCCCAAAAGAGATGACGGCGGCGAAGAGTGAGCCGGAACCTGACAGAGTCGACCAGGAGCTACCGCCCAGCGCTGCTCCAGAACGTGGACGATTCGACTCTGTCCCGGAAATCTCGGCGGAATTCGAACTCCCGCTGCTTCGTCGCCCTTCGTCCGCTCCCGAGCCCGAACCCACGCCGACCGCGGACGCCGCACCGGCCGCCTCGTCCTATGAGCGCGCCCTCAAGCGTGCCCACGATCTGAACCAGGCGAGCCGCCTCGAGAACAATCAGCAACGTCGCCAGCCCATGCCCGCGGCGGCGGACTCGGAGCCTCGCACGATGCCGGACATCCCGGTCATGCAAGCGCCGCCCGTCGAGACGCGGCCGATCGTGCACGCGGACACGGCCCAGGCCAGCACATCGGCCGTCCTGCACCCGCGCGCCAACGTCGAGCGCGTCGAAGAGCCGGACGGCCGCACGCGAATCCAGCCGCGACGGGACACCATCGAGCGCCCACGGACGAGCGAGCCGCTCGTTCCCTCGCCCGATGCCCGCCAGAGCTGGTGGCGCGGAGCCAAGCACGTCGCCGAGGCGGAGGCCCTGAAGGGTGCCGAGTCGGCGATCTTGCCGTCGACCGAAGCCCGCATGACGGACGTTGCACCCGTGAGCGAAACGCTCGACCTGCACCGGGAAGAGGACCTCCAGGCCTTCCGCTCCCGGCTGTTCGCCAATGACGGGCACGAGATGCCGGCAGCGACCGCTAACGCGGCCCCTGGGCCTCGCAATCCGATCAGCCTCGCCCGACGCGAGCGCCAGCAGCAGCCCGCGCCCGAGCACCGAACCCGGGAGAAGAGCGGAACCGAGGAGCGCGAGGTGCGTCGGGAAGCACAACCCGTTAAGCCGGCGGACGAGATCGTCGAGCGGCCGGCCGCACAACGCGTTCGCCTGGCGGAGCCACCCCAGGACGAGTGGTACGCTCCCGAGGAACTGCCGCAGTTCGACATGCAGGACCTCATGGAAGCCGACGACGAGTGGCTCGACATGAAGATCGAGATCGCGCCAAAGGTGACGAAGGCGTGTATGACCTGCCGGAACTACCGGCCGAGCGAGCAGCCGGGTCGCGGGTGGTGCACCAACAACTGGGCGTTCACGCATCGCCAGATGGTCAATGAGGGCGACATCGCCTGTAAGTCAACGATCGGCTGCTGGTGGCTGCCCGCCGACGAGGAGGTGTGGTTGGACGACTTCGACGTGGCGGAGGACGCCACACCACGCATCGACCGCCTGCTCGCCCGGTTGCATCCGGATCGGCGGGCCGTCGGCAACGAGTAACCGGCGTACGAACGTTTAATCTGCCTCGTGAAGTAGGAAAAGGCGGATATCGGGAACCGAGAGCGGTAGACTAGTCCATGCAAATTGCGCGCGGGAGGGACGCGCGTCCAGGCGCCACACACGACACACCATCGACCGGAAAACGCACGCCGTTTTCCCGCCTGGCACGTTTGTAGACCTGACAATCACGACAAGAACCCGACGCATTGGGGACGAGAGAGACCTCCGGAGAACGTATGGCTGGCTTTGGAGAGACGCTACGACAGGCGCGCGCCCATAAGGGCGTCACCCTGCGCGAAGCGGAACAAGCAACCCGGATCAATCGACATCACCTCGCCGCGCTGGAAGACGAGAACTTCTCCGCGCTACCGCCGCTGATCTATCAGCGGGGGATTGTGCGCAACTACGCGGTGTACCTGGAGCTCGACGCGAGTGCCATGCTCACCCGCTTCGAGGAAGCCCACGGTGGCATCCCGGGCGGTGCGGCGGTAGGTGCAACCTCTGTGCCTCCGATCGACATGCCGAGCCATTGGGCGCCAAACTTTGCCATCATCGCCTTTGCGATTGTGCTCAGCGCCATTGTCTTCGCATGGGGCTACAGCATCTGGGTGACGCCGTCCGAGACATCGCCGGAAGGAACCGTCGCCGCGATCGGCACGACCCCTGAGATGGACCAGGTCTCGCTCGCGACCCAGCTTCCCGATCGCCCGGCCCCGCCGACCGTTGCCCCGACGCAGGAGATCGCCCCGACCGCGACGACCGAGGAGGCCGCCGCGCAGGTGAGTGGTCGCCAGGACGCCGGTGAGGCCCAGCAGGTCGAAGAGACCGCGCCGGTCTACCGCACGGGCGTTGCCCTCCAGGCCGTCGAGGATGTCGACATCAGCCTCACGGTCGATGGCCAGCTCGTGTACGAGGGCGTCCTGCCCGCCGGCCAGCAGACGGACCTGTACGTCGGCTCGACCTTCGCGTTCAACACCTCGTCGCCCGCCGGCACGAACTTCATCAACTCCTGTGGTGACGTCGTCCCGGTCGTGCAGATCACAGAATCCGGCACGCTCGAGTTCTCCGCCAACGAGAACTCCTGCCCCGCCCCGGGCGAGTAGCCAGCAGCACACACCACGACACGACAGCGGCCCAGGTGAGCTCTCACCTGGGCCGTTTCTCTTGATCCTGGTTGCGCCGGTTACCGCGTCCCGGAAAGTGGATGCTTTCTACTCGGGGATTGACCCGACCGGAACGATTACCCCGATGTCCTGCGGCAACACGCTGAACCGTGCCGGCGTGCGCTCGATCACGTCGCCGTCAAGCTGTACCGGGATCTGGCGCGAGCACTCCAGCGTGACCAATTGCGCCTTGCGATAGATCACGAACTGCGAGTCTTCCATGGTGGACGACGCGAACCGCGCCAGGACGCTCGCCAGCTCGTGGGGCTTCGTCGCCGTCACGACCAGCACATCGAGCTGGCCGTCGTCCGGGCGGATGCTCGATCCGATCTTGATGCGCGGGTTGATCACGGAGGATCCGTTCGCGACGAGCACCAACGGCGACTCCAGCACCATCGTCTCGTCGTCGATCGTGATCCGGAACTTGCAGGCAGGCTCGCGCAACGCCCGGATTGCCGCAGGGAGATACGCCACCCACCCGACGCGCTTCTTCATCTCCGGATCGGCGCTATCGAAGAGGTGGCTATCGAAGCCGGCGCCGGCCATATGCAGGAAATAGCGGTCGTTACAGACGCCAACATCCATCTTGCGAACCTCGAAGTCGCCGAACAGCAACTTCACCGCCGCCGGGATGTTCGCCGGAATGCCTAAGCTCCTGGGCGATGATGTTCGTGGATCCGCCAGGGATGATCCCGAGCAGCACATCGCTGCCATGCAGCGCGGCCGCCACGGACGACACCGTGCCGTCACCGCCCACCGCGATGATGCAGTCGGCGGCGTCCTTCAGGCGCTTGGCGAGGTCGGCCGCCGTCTCGGTCTTCTTCGTCAGGTGAAGATGCATCCGAATACCCGGAGGCAGGGCACGCCCAAGCGACCGGTACACCGCTTCGACATCCACGCGCGTGGCCGGATTCGCGATGACCAGGACACGATCGCCCGGCTTCAGACGCCGTCGCTCCCTGGAGTTCGTGGGCACCATCTCCACCTTTGATAAACCACGGGCCGGAGACGCGGCTGGCGCGCTCCGGCCCCGGTATCGCCCCGTCCCCGCGCGCAGGCGGGCGGGCATTGGGATCAAAAACGTTCTAGGCCGACTGCTCGTCCGGGCCAAACATCTTGTCGACCAGGTAGTTCGCCAGCCAGGTAGCCGCCGCCGTCAGCACCAGGCCCAGGATGCCGCGTACCGTGTTCTTCATCATGAGCGTTTCTCCATTCTTCTACAACGTCGTCTGCGACGCCAATGATCCCATATCCCTGACGTTGTGGCCCACTCGCCTATCGCCGCTTGCTCGTGGCCAGCAGCCCAAGCGGAAACAGCGCGACCAGACCGAGCAATAGCAGGTCAACCATCGTCAACGGTCCGATCAACTCGACCGAGAACCCCGGAACCGACGAGAGCGGATCTGTGAACAGGGACGTCGTCCCGTAGATCACCCGTCCGATCCATATCCGGTCAGAAACATGGAGCAATATGAGTACCGTGCGTGCAATGACGATGGTCGAGGCGATCGCATAGAGGACCAGCAGGACCTCCATCGCCACCTGCGAGCGCTGCTCGTTCGCCCGGCGCCGCGCCGACGGATGCGTGATCATGCGCCGCGTTCCTCGAGGAGACGCTCGATCTGACCGATCAGCTCCGACGCGAATGCGCCCTTGTCCATTTCGGGCAACACGCGCGGGTCGCCACCACCACGGGTGAGCAACGTCGCCGCCACGCGATCACTCCCGATCGTTGCCACGGCGTCGTTCGCGACGATCATGTCCAGACCCTTCGCGTCGAGTTTTCCAGCCGCATGATCGAGAAGCGACTCGGTCTCGGCGGCGAACCCGATCTTGAGGATGTCGCCACCGGACACACCCGCGATGATGTCCGGATTCTTTGTCATCCGGATCACCAGCTCGTCGCTGGAGGGATCTTTCTTCAGCTTCTGTTGGTGCTGCTCGGCGGGGCGATAGTCCGCCACGGCAGCCGCCATCACCAGCACATCGCCCTCGGGCACCGCCGCGCGTACAGCCGCGTCCATCTCAAGCGCGTTTTCGACGCGACACACCTCGACACCGGCAGGGACCTCGCCGACCGTCGGGCCGGCAATGAGCGACCACCCGCGCGCCGGCGTCGACCGCCGCCTCGGCGATCGCGACGCCCATCCGACCGGAGGAGCGGTTGCCGACGTAGCGCACCGGGTCTATCGCCTCCCGCGTCCCACCGGCGGTGACGATCACCGTGCGGCCGTCCAAAGGACCGCCCTTACCCAGAGCGGCGCGAATCGACCCGAGGAGGCGCTGTACGTTGGCCAGCCTGCCATCGCCGCTTGCGCCGGATGCGAGATGACCGCTCTCCGGATCGACGACCCGCACGCCCCACCCCTTCAGCGTCGCGAGGTTGGCCTGTGTGGCAGGGTGATGCCACATATGATGCTCCATCGCCGGCGCCACGATGATCGGCGCCTGCGTGGCCAGAAGGATAGCGCCGAGCATGTCGTCCGCCCGGCCCTGCGCCATCCGCGCGATGCTGTTCGCCGTCGCCGGTGCCACGAGGACGGCATCCGCCTCGGCCGCAAGCGTCACATGGCCCGCCTGATCGCCTTCCCAGCCATCGAACACCGACGTGTAGACCTCGTTACGGGTCAGGGCCTGGAAGGTCATCGGTTGGATGAACGCACGGGCGCCTTCCGTCATCACCACGTGCACGGAGGCACCGGCCTGCACCAGCTTGCTGGTCAGGTCGGCCGCCTTGTACGCGGCGATGCCCCCCGTCACGCCGAGGACGATCGTTGCTCCCGGCGAGCCCGGAGCCAGGTTTACGCCCGGGCATAACCCGGCTCCAGCATCCGCTCCGTCACGCCTCGCAACGCGTCCAGCGTGCGGGCGATATCGGCGTCCGTAATCTCGTAATGCGTGACCATGCGCACGCCACGACGCCCGAAGTCCGACGAAAGGATGCCCTCGTCCTTGAGCGACGACCGCAGCGCGTCCTGATCCACATCGGCCTCTGGCCGGAACACGACGATGTTGCTTTGCACGGCCGCGGGATCGATCGCCAGTCCGGGAATCTGCGCGATCCCCTCGGCCAGCGCCTTCGCCCGCGCATGGTCCTCCGGCAGACGGTCAACCATCTCCTCGAGCGAGACGATTGCCGCCGCGGCGATCACGCCCGCCTGGCGCATCGCCCCGCCAAGGAGCTTGCGCATCGCCCGCACACGCGTGATGAATGCGGCATCACCGACGACCATCGAGCCGACCGGCGCGGCGAGCCCCTTGGAGAAGCAGAACTGGACCGAATCGACCTCGGCGGCAATCCGAGCGGGCGTCACACCGAGCGTCGCCGCGGCGTTGAAGATGCGCGCGCCGTCGAGATGCACCGGGATGCCCCGAGAGGCGGCAAGTTCGCGCACCGAGCGCATGTAGTCCAGCGACAGGACCGCGCCGCCACAGCGGTTGTGCGTGTTCTCGATGGAGATCAGGCCGGTCGGCGGATATCCCGGGCCCGCCGTGCGGATCGTCTGCTCCACCTCATCCAGATCGAACGTGCCGTCCGGCGCGTTCTGCACCGTCCGCGGGGAGATGCCACCGACGGTGGCCGGCCCGGCGCTCTCGTACCACAGGATGTGCGATTCGCTGCCGAGGATCATCTCATCACCCCGGTCGCAATGCGCCAGCACAGCGGAAAGGTTGCCCATCGTGCCACTGGACACGAACACGGCGGCTTCCTTGCCCAGCAGCGCCGCCGACATCTCCTCCAGGCGGTTGACGGTCGGATCCTCGCCGTACTGGTCGTCGCCGACCTCGGCGTTGGCCATCGCCTCGCGCATCGCCGGCGTCGGGCGCGTGACGGTGTCGGAGCGAAGATCGATGATGTGCTGTCCGTTCTCGCGTGCGTTGGCCACCGTGGTCCTCCATGTTGTGGTCGTGCGTCGAATTCGCGGCGTCTTACGCCTCGTCGTGTCCTAGTTAGCTTCCGTCGGCATCGGCGTGATGTCGAGAGGCTCAATGATGCCAGTCGAGGGTTCCTCCGTTGGCGCGATCGTCGGGAACGGCGTCGGCTCGGGAGTAACAGTTGGCTGGGGAGTATCGGTTGGTTCAGGTGTCGGCTGCGGCGTCTCCGTCGGAACCGGCGCCTCGGTTGGCGGAGCCTCGGTCGGGCTCACCGGCTCGATCACGCCTGCCGGCTCATCCGTTGCCGTCGGCGCAGGTTGAGTAACCTCGACCGTTGCAGTCGGCGCGGCCGGGTCCTCCGTTCCCACATCGGGCAGGTACTGCACGAGCAGCCAGGCGGCGACCGCCAACACCCCGATCAGGAGCACCCCCAGCAACCCGCGCACCGCGGCGTTCACCCCGGCGCCCTCGTTCCGTGGTGGTTCGGCGTATGCGGGTTCCCGTTGATACGCGCCACGCGCAGGCGGCGTCCATGCCGGCGCGACACGAGTCTGGTTCGGTGCTGCAGGCGTCACGACCGTCGCCTGCTGGGAGGCACCGGGCGAGAACACGGGCCCGACCGCCTGCTTCATTGCCCGCGCGGTGTTGAAGCGACGCTCCGGCTGCTTTGCCAACGCCTGCAGCACCACGCTGTCCATCGCCGAGGTGATGCCGCGGCCCGGCAGGCGCTGTGACGGCGGCACAGGGTCGCGCTGGATGTGCTCCAGCATCGTCGCCATCGCCGTCGGGCCGTTGAACGGCAGGAAGCCGGTCAGCATCTCGTAGAGCATGACCCCAACCGCGTAGATGTCGGCCGCCTGCGTGATCCTCCCGCCTTGCGCCTGCTCCGGCGCCATGTAGGCGGCCGTCCCGACTGTCGTGCCGGCGGTCGTCAGCCCCGTGTCTTCATGGACATGCGCCACGCCAAAATCCGTCAGCCGGGCGATGCCGTCGCGGCCGATCAGGACGTTCTGCGGCTTGATGTCCCGGTGGACGATTCCCGCGGCGTGGATCGCCTGCAAGCCATCCAGCACCTGCCCGGCGATGGAGCGGACCCGCGCTGGCGGCAAAGGCGCCTCGCGCTGGATGAGGTGTTTGAGATCCTCACCATCGACGAACTGCATGACGATGAAGAGGTTGCCGTCTTCCTGGCCGAAGTCGTAGACATCGACGACATTGCCGTGCGAGACGGACGCCGCCGAGCGCGCCTCCTGGCGGAACCGGCGCACATATGATTCGTCCCGCGCCATGTCCCGGCGGAGGATCTTGATCGCGACGACCCGCTCAAGCCGGTCGTCCCACCCCCGGTAGGTGATCGCCGTCGCCCCCTCGCCGATCGGCTGCTGGACGTCATAGCGATCGGCCAGCCTCCCCGGCGGTTGATGGGTTCCCTCTGTTCCAGACGACACGACTCTCACCTTCAACGATTCCGTCCCGTGACGGGCCGGAAGGCCCATCATGCTCCGACCATGATACGGGACCGGGCTGTCTTGCGTGCCCCGGGTGCCGATGCGATGCTGCGGGCGGAGGAGAGAGATGGAGCGAGCGAACCGTATCGGCCTGGACGCCACCGGGCAGAAGATCCTCGTCTGGATGTGCGTCCTGATCGCGGCGAACCAGTTTGGGTTTGGCGCGATTGTGCCGGTCACGGCGCTCTACGCCGAGAGCTTCGGCGTCAGCAACACGGCGATCGGCCTCACAGTGGCCGTCTATGGGTTGGCACGCCTCATCGTCAATGTGCCAGCCGGACGCGTCGCTGATCTCCTTGGACGCCGCTGGGCGCTTGCGCTGGGCGGGATCCTGACGGTCGTTGGCACGCTCATCTGCGCCATCGCCCCGACCTATGAGGTCTTCCTCGCCGGGCGCTTCATCGCTGGCGCCGGTGCGGCTGGCGTCCTGACCGGGGGCCAGATCGTGCTCGCGGACATCGCCCGGCCGCAGAACCGTGGGCGCGTGATGGCGATCTACCAGGGGGTGTTCATCGTCACTGTCGGTGCCGGCGCCTGGCCAGGCGGCTGGCTCGCGACCAACTTCGGCCTCGCCGCGCCGTTCTGGGCCAACGCCGGACTCGCCGCCCTCGTCACCGCCATCGCCTGGTTCTTCGTCCCGGAGACGCGCGACCTCGCCTCCCGGCCGCACCCGTCGCGCGCCGCCCAGGCAGCCGGCTTCCTGAGCCAGACGAAGTCCCTGTTGCGCTCCGAAGGTATCGTGCTCATCAGCCTCGTGAGCCTCTCGGCGGCATTCGCCCGCACGGGCGGCCTCTTCAACGTCATCCCGTTGCTGGCCGATCAGCAGATTGGCCTTAGCCCGGACCAGATCGGGCTTGGCCTCGGCATGGTGTCGATCGTCGGGCTGATCCTCGTCTATCCCTCGGGCGTGCTCGTTGACCACTTCGGGCGCAAGGCTGTCATCGTGCCGTCGACCGTCCTCTCCGGCATCGCCATGCTGGCATACACCTTTGCTGACAGCTTCGGCCTCTTCATGGTCGCCTCGGTTTTCTGGGCGACCTCCACCGGCATCGCCGGGGCCGCGCCGGGCGCCTATGCCGCCGACGTCGCGCCGCCCGGCCAGACGGCCAGCGCGATGGGGCTCTACCGCGCGCTCTCCGACGTTGGCTACGTGATCGGCCCGCTCGCGCTGGGCGCCATTTCGGACCTGGCGGGCCCGGACGCCGCGCTGTGGGTGACCGCCGTCATCCTCTTCACCGTCGGCGCCACGTTCTCCCTCCGCGCCGCCGAGACCCGCCCGGATCAGGTCCGTTCCGAATAGGCCGAAGCAGAGGACTTTCGACCACGAGCAGCCATGTCTGACGGCTCATGGCTGGTCGACATGTCCTCCCTGCCGCCTCCTGCTAGAGCAGCCCGAGCGCGTGCCTGCGAGCCCGGCGGAGCGCTTTCTTCCGGCCGAGCGGCAGCCAGAAGCTGAACGTCGAGCCCTCGCCCTGCGCGCTCGTCACGGTGATCTTGCCGCCATGTGACTGGACGATGTTCTTCGCGATCGCCAGCCCCAGGCCGGTTCCCTCGGAGCGACGCGCCTTGTCCGACTTGTAGAAGCGCTCGAACAGCCGCGCCTGCTCGTCCTCGGGGATGCCGACGCCCGTGTCCTGCACGTCGACATAGACGCGATTCTTGCGCTGCTCGACGCGAACGGTGACATGCCCACCGGCGGGCGTGAACTTGATTGCGTTGTGCAGCAGGTTGACCATCACCTGCTCGATACGGCCGACGTCGACCTCCATCTCCGGCAGGTCATCCCCGATCTCGAACCGCAGGTCGAGTCGCGCGCGCTCCATCTGGGGTCGAAGCCGCTCCGCCCCGACACGGACGACCTCGCCGATATTCACCCGCTCCAGGCGCAAGGGCGCGCGCCCGGCCTCAAGCCGCGCGAAGTCCAGCAAATCCTCGACGAGGGCGTTGAGGCGGTCGACCTCACCGACGATCCGGCCAAGGAAATCCACGGCCATCCCGGGCTCCTCGATGGCCCCGGCCTCCAGCGTCTCGACCATCGCCCGGATCGACGTCAGCGGCGTTCGGAGCTCGTGCGAGACATTGGCGACGAACTCGCGCCGTACCAGCTCCAGGCGACGGATATCAGTGACGTCGCGGAGGACGACCAATCCAAGTCGCTCGCCGTCGTCGTCGATCCCACGGGCGGTAATCAGCAGCGATGCCCGCTCGACGCCGTGCTCGACCGTCGCGGTCGGCTTCTTCTTGCCTCCCAGGGCATCCCGCAGCACCAACCAAAGCTCGTGGTCGCGCGTCACCTGCACAAATGGCCGGCCGAAGGCCTCCTCTTCCGAAGTGTCGAACATGCCCGCAGCGGCGGCGTTCATCCGCAGGACCATTCCTTCACCATCGGTCAGCACCACGCCGTCAACAAGGTTGGCCATGATCGCTTCCAGCCGCAGGCTCGTCTGCTCGCGCTCCTCGATCACGTCCTCGAGCCGGCTCGCCATGACGTTAAACGACCGCCCGACGTCGCGCAGCTCCACCACGCTGCTCGGCTCGACACGCGCGGAGTAATCGCCTCCCGCGACCGCCCGTGCCTGCACCCGAAGGGCCTCCAGCGGCCGCGACAGCCTCCCCGAGATAAGCCACGACGCCACCAGGGACAGCACGAGCGAGGTCAGCACCGCGAGGATGAGCGACCGCCCCATATCGCCCACCACGCGGTTGATCTCCGTCACGGGCACGGCGACGCGCAGCACCGTCCCCGACTCGTCGGGAACCATGACGGCCACGTAGAGGAACGACCGGCCCACCGTGTCGCTCAGCCGGCGGTATTCGCCGATGCCGTCGCTCACCGCGTCCTCGACTTCGGGTCGGTGCGCGTGGTTTTCCATCGTCGCCGGGTCGGCGACGGTGTCCGCGAGCACAACCCCGTCGGGATCGATCAGCGTATAGCGATCCCCCGTCAGCTCGCCAAAGTGGCTGATGATGTCGACTACCTGCTGGTCGGTATCGCCACGCGCACGGGCATCGGCGATAGCATAGGCGGCGATTCGAGCCTGGCTACGGGTCTCATCGGAGATGCGGGAGATGTATTCGTCCTCAATGCTGTTGGAAAGCACCATGTAAAGGATGCCGAAGACGAACACGGCCAACAGGAGGAACGGCACGGCGATCCGGAACCGAAGAGTGTTCGTCCAACGCGGCGCGGGGCCGAGACGCCCTCTCCAGCCGCGGCCCGGGGACGCCGGAGCCGAAGTCTCCTCCACCGGGGTCTCAGACATCGGTCGCCATGAAGCGATACCCGCTGCCGCGCACGGTCAGGAGGCGCTGCGGCTCACCCGGATCGTCCTCCAGCTTCTGACGTAACCAGCGGATGTGGACGTCGACCGTGCGGGTGTCGACGTAGTGCTGGTAACCCCAGACCTCGCGCAGGAGCGCCTCGCGCGTGAGGACCACGCCCGGGTGTCGCGCAAAATACTCCAGCAGGTCGAATTCTTTCTTCTTGAGATCGAGGGCGGTCCCGCGCAGCGTTGCCTGGCGGGACGCCGTGTCGATCGTGAGGTCACCGACGGTCAACGCGGTATCCACCGGCGCAACCGAACCGGGCGCGGCCTGCGGTCCCTGCGTGCTTTCGCGCTCCTGATGGTCCATATGCCGGCGGCGGATGAGCGCGCGAATGCGGGCGACCAGCTCGCGCATGGCGAAGGGCTTGGTCAGGTAATCGTCGGCGCCGATCTCGAGTCCCACGACGCGGTCGATCTCCTCCCCTCGCGCCGACAGGAGAATGATCGGGACGGACGAGGTCTGGCGAATGCGCCGGCAGACCTCGAGCCCGTCCAGCCCGGGCAGCATGATATCGAGCACGACCACGGCGGGACGCTGCTCCATCTGATCAAGGGCATCGAGACCCGTCTCGGCAAGCACGACATCGAATCCCTCGCGCCGCAGGGTAAACGCCACGGATTCGCGGATATTCGGCTCGTCATCGACGACCAGGATCCGCTCCCGGGCGTCGGTGTCGGACTGGGTGCTCATCCCTTGCGGCGCTCCTGCGCGGGATTCATGGGTGACATACCGTCAGTATAGATCGCCCTCAGGCAGCGCCTGTGGCTCGTAGCCGTGCACCAATTCCACCAGCCGAGAGAGCTGGTCAGGATCCGTCTGGGGAATGATGCCGTGGCCGAGGTTGAAGACATGTCCTGGCCTGCCAGCCGCCTGGTCGAGGATCGTCCGCGCCTGCGATGCGACCGCATCCCATGGCGCCAGCAGCAACGCCGGATCGAGATTGCCCTGGATGCCCTTGCCGTGCCCGATCGTCTCCCACGACGTCGCCAGCGGCTGGCGCCAGTCCACGCTGACGATGTCCGGGTCCGCGTCGCGGATGTCCGCAAGCAGCTGGATCGTGCCGGTGCTGAAGTGGATGCTCGGGGCCTTGCCCTTCAGGTGGGCGAAAATCCGCGCGGTATAGGGCCGGACGAACTCGCGATAGGTGTAGGAATCGAGCAGACCAAGCCAGGAGTCGAACAATTGGACGACGTCGGCGCCCGCGTCAACCTGCCCTTCCAGGTACAGCTCGGTCACGCGCGTCAGTTTCTCCATCAGCGCATGCCACACCTCCGGCGCGCCGTACATCATCGCCTTGGTCAGTGGGTATTCCTTGGTCGGTTTGCCGTCGACGAGATAGCACGCCAGCGTAAAGGGCGCTCCGGCGAACCCGAGTGACGCGGCGCGGTCGCCAAGCTCACGGCGCAACATCCGCAGCGCTTCGAGCACATACGGCGTCCCCTCTTCCGCTCCCACGACCCGAAGCGCTTCGACATCCGCCATCGTCCGGACCGGATGCTCGATCACCGGGCCGACGCCCGGCTTGATCTCGAACTGGACGCCCATGCCTTCCAGCGGCAGCATGATGTCCGCGAAAAGCACGGCGCCGTCGACACCGAAGCGATCGACCGGCATCAGCGTCGCCTCGACGGCAAGGTCCGGGGTATGCGCCAGCTCAATAAACGAGTGCGTCTTTCGTAGCTCGCGGTATTCCGGCAGGCAGCGCCCCGCCTGGCGCATGAACCACACCGGCGTGGTATCCACCTCGCGCATGTTCGCGGCGGCGAGGAAGCGGTCGCGCCCGGTCATCGTCATTGGTGATCTGGTCACGTTGGAGCCCTTTCCCGGCATATTCGAACACCCGGCCCTCGTGGCCGGGTTCAGGGACAAGACCCGGCCACCGCTCGCAGCTGCGAGGGCCGGGTGTACGCAGCAGATCAGGCGGTCGCGCCCTCAGCGAGCCACCGCGCGACATCCTTTGCGTGGTAGCTGATGATCCGGTCCGCGCCGGCGCGCTTCATCGAGAGCATCGTCTCCAGCGTCAGGCGCCGCTCGTCGATCCAGCCAAGCTGGGCGGCGGCCTTCACCATCGCGTACTCGCCAGAGACGTTATAGGCCACGACCGGTACATCGACGCGGTCACGCGCCTGGCGGAGGATATCGAGATAGGCAAGCGCCGGCTTGACGATGATCGCGTCCGCGCCTTCGGCGAGGTCGATGTCGATCTCGCGCATCGCCTCGCGCCGGTTCCCGGCGTCCATCTGATGCGTGCGCCGGTCGCCGAACGTCGGCGTGCTTTCCGCCGCCTCGCGGAACGGTCCGTAGTAGGCCGACGCGTACTTCGCGGCGTACGACATGATTGGCGTGTTCACGAACCCGGCGGCGTCAAGCGCCTTGCGAATGATGGCGACGCGGCCGTCCATCATGTCTGACGGCGCGACGATGTCCGCTCCCGCCCGGGCGTGGCTGACCGCCGTCTTCGCCAGCAGCGGCAGCGTTTGGTCGTTGTCGACCGAGCCATCCACGATGACCCCGCAGTGCCCGTGACTGGTGTACTCGCAGGCGCAGACGTCGGTGACGATCAGCAGCTCCGGCGCATGCTCCCGGATCTGGCGCACCGCCCGCTGGACGATCCCCTCCTCCGCGAACGCGCCGGAGCCGATCTCGTCCTTCTCGGCCGGGATGCCGAACAGCAGCACCCCCGGAATGCCGAGCCGGCGCAGCTCGTCCAGCTCATCGTTCAGGTGATCCAGCGAGAGCTGGTACTGCCCGGTCATCGAGGAGATTTCCTTGCGGATCCCCTCGCCTTCCGCGACGAAGAGCGGGTAGATGAAGTCGCTCGCCGCGAGCGTGGTCTCGCGCGCGAAGGCCCGCAGGGCGGGCGTCTGGCGCAGGCGGCGTGTTCGGGTAAAGGCGATATCGTTGGTCATGACGCTCGGGTGCCCTCCGGCTGGCCGGTATGGCCGAAATACTGTCGCAATGCATCGATGAAGCCGGCGGCGTCCTGCGACGTCGCCTCTCCATGAACCGGCATCCCGGCGGCATGAAGCGCCGCCGCGGTCGTCGGCCCAATCGCGAAGAACGCGGCTCCGGACATCGCCGGAAGGTCGTGCCCAACGAGCCGTGCGAAATTCTCGACGGCGGACGGTGAGGCGAACGTGATCACGTCCACTCGCCCATGCCGCACCATCTCGCGCGTCTGGGCGTCCAGATCCGGCACCGGCTGATTCCGGTATGCGGTCACGATCCGCACCTGCGCGCCGGTGGCACGCAACCCGTCAACGAGGGTCGGCCGCGCCCGGTCGGACAATAGGCAGACCACCGACGTGCCGGAGACACCGGCCATAGCCAGGTCCTCCACCAGCTGCGCGGCACCGGGCCCGGCGGAGACGAGCGCCGGCTCGATCCCGGCCTCGCGCAGCGTGTCGGCGGTGCGGTTACCTACGGCCGCGACCCGCGCCTGCATCAGCCGGCCCTGAAGGGCGGCGTCGAGCGCCGGAACAGCGTTCGGGCTCGTCAGGACGACCCAGTCCACGGAACCACCGACGGCCTCATCCACCGTCGCGCGGACATCCGCGTCCTCCTCAACCGGCGCGATCTCGATCGTGCGCATCCGGTGCGGTGCGGCGCCATGCTCGCGCAGGTCGCGCATCAGCGGCTCTCCCTGCGCGTCCGAGCCAGTCACCACCACCCGCAGCCCTGACAGCGCATTGGCGGGACCGACACCGGTCCACTTTGGCGCGACCACGTGCAACAGACGCACGGCGGACTCGAACGCAAGGTCCTCAGCCTTGTCGAGCGGGAACTCCTCGTAGATCCGCTCCAGCCGCGCCCCGTCATCCGACGCCAGCATGCCCCAGAAGCGCATCGTCGCGATCCCATGCACTCGTTCGACCTTCGCATGCGCGCCAATCGGCGTCGTGCAGCCGCCACCGACGCCGCGCAGGAACGCCCGCTCCGCCGCCACCTCGTGCCGCACGTCGGTGTCGTCCAGCGCCACGACGAGGTGCCACGCGAGGTCAGGCGCGACGCGCGTCTCTACCGCCAGCGCGCCCTGGCCCGGGGCCGGGCACGAGACATCGACGGGCAGAACCGACGTGATCTGGTCTTCCCAGCCCATCCGGTGCAGCCCTGCCGAGGCGAGGATCACCGCATCGTAGTCGTCCGAGCGGCCCTTCTTCAGGCGGGTGTCGATGTTGCCGCGCAGCTCGCGGATCTGCGCGTCCGGGCGCACCGCGAGCAGCTGGACCGCGCGCCGGCGAGACGACGTGCCGATGACCGGGTTGCGCGGAAGCTCCTCCAGCGGCACGCCGTGCCGGCTGACCAACGCATCGCGCGCATCCTCCCGCTGCGGGAACGCGGCGATGGCGACGCCGTGGGGCGCGAGGCTCGGCAAGTCCTTCGTGGAGTGCACGGCGAGGTCGATCCGGCGGTCGAGCAGCTGAACCTGCAGCGCCGACGTGAAGACCCCGCGGCCTCCGATCGCTGTCAGCGAGGAGTGTTTGTCGAGGTCGCCTTCCGGCCGGATGATCTCCAGCTCGAAGGCATGGTCCGGCCACCGCTGCCGCAGGAGCTGCTGCACGGTAGTGGCCTGCCACATCGCCAGGGCGCTGCCGCGCGTGCCGATGCGCAGGTCGGATGAGGTTGGGTCGTGAGACACGAGAATGATCCGCCTGTTTTCCACTAGGCCCGGGCGCCGTCGCCGGGGCTTGCGTTCCCACCATTCTAGTGGAGATTGCTGGCGCGGTCGGTCCGACCACCGCACCGGACGCGCATCGCCAGAATGGCGTCGTAGGCCGCATCCGGATGATCTCATTGATGTATACTACATATAGTTGAGAATGATTCTCATCATGAGGGTCATCGACTTCGAGCGAGAGGGAGTCATCACATGGCCGGATATTCCATCGACATCGAGAAGAAGACGCTGGAGAACAGCAACTTCCGCGAGGTGCTCTACACCGCGCCGAACCTGCAGCTCGTCGTGATGACGCTCAAGCCGGGCGAAGAGATCGGCATGGAGACGCACGAGCACGGAGACCAGTTCTTCCGCGTCGAGGCCGGCGAGGGCGAAGCGATCCTCGATGGCGAGCGGCACAAGCTGGTCGACGGATCCATCGTGATCATTCCCGAGAAGGTTGAGCACAACATCGTCAACACCTCGGCCGACAAGGACCTGAAGGTCTATACCATTTACACGCCCCCGGAGCACCGCGACGGGGTTGTGCATAAGACCAAGGCCGAGGCGGACGCCGACGACGAGCACTACGAGGGCTAGGCGTCACCACCGCATGAGGCGCGAAGCGGGAGGGCTGCTACGAGCCCTCCCGCTTTTGCTCCGCTTTTAATGAACACGGCGCCCTGACCGGCACCCCCGTTTGTGCTACACTATGGTGTCTTGGGTGCTTTGGGCGCCCAATTTTGTGTGCATCAGGGCCAGCGTTTGAGCGCTGGCATCCCTGGACAGTGCAGCAACGTGCGGAACGGCGCCACCTCACAGCCCACACGGGCGTGACTCCGCAGGCTGGATCAGGGGCCAACAGGCAGGATGACGTAGATGAGCGAAGTCAAGAACGGAACCACGCCGTACGCGGTCATCGAGACCGGCGGAAAGCAGTACCGCGTGTCGGAGGGCGACCGGATCGTGGTCGAGCGGCTCGGCGATGACGCCGGCAGCGAGATCACCATCGACCGCGTGCTGATGCTCGGCGGCAACGGCTCGACGAAGATCGGCACCCCCGTGGTCGATGGCGCGGCCGTGACCGCGACGATCGACGAGCACTTCCGCGGCGAGAAGATCGTGGTCTTCAAGTACAAGCCGAAGAAGCGCTACCGCCGCAAGATGGGCCACCGCCAGGAGCAGACCCGCCTGACCATCACCGGCATCAACGGCTAGCACCACAACGGCACTCGCTGCCGGTAGAGAGGACACACACCATGGCTCACAAGAAAGGTATGGGCTCCACGCGCAATGGTCGCGATTCCGAGTCCAAGCGCCTTGGCGTCAAGCGCGGTGACGGCGAGTTCGTGCGCGTTGGGACGATTGTCGTCCGTCAGCGCGGCACCGAGTTCTGGGTCGGCAACAACGTCGGCATCGGCAAGGATCACACGATCTACGCCAAGATCGACGGCGTTGTCCGCTTCGAGACGATCTCTCGCCAGAAGCGCCGCATCAGCGTCTACCCGCCGGAGGTCTACCCGATCGGCGGCGCCAAGCAGCTGAACACCCAGACCCCGGCCGCCGAGACCGCGGCTGCCGATTAGGTCACCACCTGGCTCACCAGAGACGGAGAACAGAAGCATGAAGCCGGGAATCCACCCGAATTACCAGGAAGCCACCGTCCATTGCTCGTGTGGCAACACCTTCACCACCCGCTCCACCCGCAAGGAGCTGCGCGTCGACCTCTGCAACGTCTGCCACCCGTTCTACACGGGCGAGCAGCGCATCGTCGACACCGCCGGCCAGGTTGAGCGCTTCACCAAGCGCATGGAGGCCGCGCAGGCCACCGGCAACGTGAAGACCAAGCGCCAGCGCCGCCGCGAGGAGCTCGACCGGCTCCGCGCCGAGCAGGAGGCCGAGGCCGCTGCCCAGCGCGATGCCCAGGCCCGCGAGGAGCGCGCCCGCATCCGCGCCGAGCGCGAGGCGGCCCAGGCGAAGGCGGAGGCTGAAGCCGCCGCTGCCGAGGCCAGCGCCACCAAGGCCGCCGAGGCCGAGGCTGAAGCCGCTGCCGCCGCCACGGCCGCCGAGGCTGTCGCTCCGGCCGAGGAAACCTCGACGGAGGAGTAACCTCCTCGCCCGCCACACTACGGCAATGAGAACGCCGCCACCGGGATTCCCGGGGCGGCGTTTTTCATTGTCCTGAAGACGCTCCGTCAGGAGATCACCCCTCCATTTCGAAGAGGGCCAACGCGGGTTGGTCTCGCTGCGGCGGGCGACGGACCGGGCCGCCCTCGTCTTCCCCGACCAGGCTCGCTTGCTGCCAATTGTGCTCATCGTGGTGCACGAACCGAGCGTATCGCATCACCTGCTCGCGCCCGGCCTCGCTCAGGTCGCGGTAGACCGAGAGCAATCGGCGCTCGGCGTCAGACTCCCGCGGCACCAGGGCCTTATCGATCAGCCCGGCGGCCTGCATCAGGTCGGAACGCGTTGTGCCGAGCGCCATCGAAAGCTTGTCCAGCGTCGCGAGGCTTGGCTCCGCCCCACGTCCGCGCTCGATATCGCAGACATATGACCGGCTCAACCCGGACTGGTCGGCCAGCGCGCGCTGGCTGAGCCCCTGCGCAGTGCGCGTCTTGCGTACCCACTCGCCGAGCAGCGAGCCGACGGTCGGCGTCGCCGGTTTCTTTGTCGATCGCGCCCTTGCCATCTCATCTCCCGCCGCGCGAACCGGTGGCGCACCATATGGCGGCCCGGTTATTCCATATGACCTAGCATACGGCACGGAATGACGTCCTTGTCGAATTCCCTCATACCTGCGAGCATTTTCGAGACGATCCGGGCGAACACCGATACGGGGCAAAACGACAGACAATGACCAAGCGATTCGCGATTATCGGCGACCTGGTCGCCGAGCACCACGGTGATGAGATCCTGCCTGGCGGATGCGGAGCAATCGCCCTCGCCCTCCGCGAACTCGGCGGCACGGTCACGCTGCGGTCGGTCCTCGGCACGGATGCCGCCGGAGACGCAGTGCTCACCCGCCTGAAGGCGGCACGCATCCATCCCGGCCTGATCGACCGCGTAGACGGCGCAACCGCTTCTGTAAATCGCGACGAAAGCGGTGAGGTGATCAACCGCACCCCGGGCCCGGGCATGACGCGCACCGCGAGGATGGACATCTACGCCCTCTTCGGGCACGACGCGCTGGTCCTCGACACACGCGACCAGCCCTTGCGTCGGCTCATCTCCGACCTCCCCGCCCATACGAACGGCGCGGTACGTATGATCTCGACGCTCTCACACCTCGACCTCCAGCCGGCTACGGACGATGAGCTCGAAATCGCCCTCCGCTTCGACGCCGTCGTTGGTACCCCGGGGCAGCTCTCGACCCTCACCGGTCAGGAAGACCCGGCCGACGCGCTCGGCGACCTCTTCGACATGATGCCCGGCGCACACCTCCGCGCCGCCGTTGCGGTTACGCCCGACGGGCTCCAGATCGTCAGCCGCGACCAGCGCGTGATCCGTCCCATCCAGGACGCGATGCCGGATATCCTCGTGCCGCAGGTTGTCTCCGCGGTCGCCTGGGGCTTCGCCAACCATCTGGACTGGGACGCCGTCGCGACCATCGCCACGGACCCGGACGCAGCCCTCGGCTAGCACCCTATACTGGACGGATGGAACCTACGACCGCTCCCCTCACCCTTCACACGTCGCCTCCATCCGAGCGCCAGCGCCTCACCGCCCGCGTCAAGATGCTCGCCGCGCAACACGGCCTTTCGGTGAACGCCGTGACGACCGCTGACCCGTTCCCTGCGGTCGCCGATCATCTCGAAGCCCACATCGCGGCCGGACACGTCGAGGGGATGGACTGGTTCACGCCCGAGCGGGCGCGTTTTTCGACCGACGTCCGCAATCTGCACCCCGAGGCCCGGTCGATCATCTCGTTCGGCCTCGCCTACTGGTCCGGCCCCGCCGAGAAGCCCGACGACGGCATGCCGCGCGGCCGCATCTCCCGCTACGCATGGGGCAAGGATTATCACCGCGTCCTGAAGCGCCGGATGAAAGCGCTCCACCGCGCCTTGTGCGACGAGCTCAACGAAGAGCTGGACGTCCGGATGCTCGTCGACACCGCGCGCATCGTCGAGCGTGCCGTCGCCGCGCGGGCGGGTCTCGGCTGGTACGGCAAGAGCGCGAATCTCATCGTGCCGGGACACGGCACCTGGGTCCTGCTGGGCGAAATGGTCACGACGCTGGATCTCGAGCCGGACGCGCCCTTGGAAAAGAACTGTGGCCGCTGCACGATCTGCATCGACCAATGCCCAACCGGAGCCATCGTCGGCCCCTACACGATCGACGCGCCGACCTGCATCTCGTACCTGACCATTGAACTGCGCGACGCTATCCCGCACGAGATTCGGCCAAAGATGGGCGACTGGGTCTATGGCTGCGACGTCTGCCAGGACACCTGCCCCTACACCGGAGCGGCGGAGATCGTCGACGAGCCGGAGCTGCAGCCGGCATCGGTGAACAACGCGTTCCCGTCGCTGCACTGGCTGCTGCGCATGACGGACGAGGAGTTTGGCGCGACCTACTTTGGCACCCCGGTGCCACGCACGAAGCGCCGGGGCCTCGCCCGCAACGCTGCCGTCGCCCTCGGCAACATCGGCACGGAGGACGACGCACCGGTGCTTACCGAGGCGCTGCGGGCGCATGACGAAGCTATCGTCCGAGGGCACGCCGCCTGGGCGCTGGGGCGCATTGGCGGCCCTGTCGCTCTCACAGAGCTCGACCGAGCGAGATCGCAGGACCCCGATCCATTCATCGTCGACGAAGCAACCCTCGCACTCGAAGCGTTACATAGCTAAGACGTCCCCCGCTCAGAGTCACACGTGCCACCCGAGCCGCCCGTCATGCTGATTGGCGCGAGTATGCCGTCGGGCCACATGCCAGACACGTAAAGACCGTCATTCTGAGCGGAGCGTCCAGCTCAATGTGTCCATCTCATGCGCCCCTGCCCTGACGTCATCCCGACCAAGCGGACCGCGTAGCGGGACGCGCGTGGAGGGATCTCTGCGCCAGCATGACAGGCACTCGGCCCGTGCAAGGATCCCTCGACACGACGTCCTCGCTGCGCTCGGCCATCGGCTCGGGATGACGTCTGCTCCACTTGGACGAAAAACACCCGGCGGCCGAAGCCACCGGGTGTCTCTCGTGCGTGATCGCAGGGCGCGCTAGGCGACCTTGCCGGCCTTGCCAAGCGAGCGCTGGCAGCGCGTGCAGATATTAAGCCGCAGGCTGATGCCATTGATCACGATGCGCTTCTTGTGCACGTTCGGGCGGAAATCCCGGTTCGTGCGGCGCTTGGAGAAGCTCACATTATTGCCAAACGTCTTGGCCTTACCGCAGACATCACATTTCCCGGCCACGGGCATGCTCCCTTCAAAAAACTCTCTGGTGCGGCGACTCGGGAAACCTGGTCCGACAGCCCGCAGACGCGCATAGTGCAATGGATGATCTCAGTGATCAGGGCGCCTTCACGCCGCCCCGGGCATGAAAGCAACGCCGTCTGGTGGACGGCGCCGTTACCAAGGCCATATCCTAGCACATGCGACAGGTCATCGCCAACGGTCACGATTGACCGGGGCGATCTACCGCCTGTCATCCATTTATCCTCACTCCCGACGTGCAAATAGGGTATTTTTCCTCCATACCGTCGGCGATGGCGTCTGGCGAAAGGAGCGTGTCCCATGTCCGAACATGACGTATGGCAAGACCCTCAGGTCCCTACTGGTCGCGTCGAGATCGCCGAAAACGCGATCGCGCACACGATCAGCGAAGCGGTCCTGTCCTGCTACGGCGTGGTCGATCTGGGCCCCCAAACGCTTGGCTCCGCGATCACCCGTCGCCTGCGCATCACCAATAGCCCACGTGGCATCGGCATCGTCACGACCGATGACGGCCTGGAGATCGAGGTATCCATCGTTGTCGAGTACGGCACGCCGATCTTCACCGTCGCCCAGAACGTGATGCAAACCGTGAAGTTCCAGGTAGAGCACCTCCTTGGCATGCAGGTCGCCAGGGTCGATGTGAACGTCGACGGGCTGCGCGTCAGCGCGAAGACCGAGAAGACAGCATGAGCAGTACGCCGACCACGCGCCCGATCACGCCGTCCACTGCCTGGAACGGTGAACACCTCCTGGACGCGCTCACCTTCGCGAGCCAGTGGCTCGACCACCATCGCGACCGCGTCAATTCGCTCAATGTCTACCCGATCCCGGACGGCGACACCGGCACGAACATGACGCTGACGATGCATGCGTCGCTCGAGGCCGCCCGCAAGACCGAGAACAGCACCAGTGTTTCCGCGGTGGCGGACCGCTTCGCGTTCGGCGCGCTGATGGGCGCCCGGGGCAACTCCGGCGTCATCCTTTCCCAGATCTTCCGCGGCTTCGCCGGCGCGATCGCCGGGAAGGACGCCATCGACGGCGTTGATTTCTCCCGCGCGCTCGACGGCGCCCGGGAGAAGGCCTACAAAGCGGTCATGCGGCCCGTCGAAGGCACGATGCTGACCGTCATCCGCGTCGCCGCTGAACGCGCCGCCGAAGCAGCAAAGCACCAGACGGACATCGTCTACGTGCTCGAGCAGTCGCTGGACGGAGCTCGCGAGGCGCTGGCCGACACGCCGAACCTGCTCGCGATCCTGAAGCAGGCGGGCGTTGTCGACGCCGGCGGCCAGGGTGTCGTGTTCATCCTGGAGAGCTTCTACCGTTACGCACTTGGCGACACGACGATCGACGAATCCAGCACGCCCGAGCATATCGGCGCGGAGATGGCATTCCTCGACGACGTGGCCGATCTCCACGGCGAAGACGCCTTTGGCTACTGCACCAACTTCATGATCTTCGGCGAGGGCATAGACTTCGAGGCCGCCCGCGAGAAGATCGGGAGCATGGGCCAGTCGGTCGTCGCGGTCGGCGATGACAAGATCATCAAGGTCCACATCCACACCGAAGACCCCGGGGACGTCCTGCAGTATGCGCTCTCGCTGGGCTATCTGGACCAGATCAAGATCGACAACATGAGCCTCCAGACCGAGGAGCTCACCAGCCAGCGAAAAAGCGCTCTAGAAGGCACGGACGCCGCAGCTGAGGACGCCGACCCCCCCGTCGAGGTTCATGGTCAGATCGGGATCATCGCCGTTGCCGCCGGCAAGGGGCTCGGCGATGCGCTGCGGGCGATGGGCGCGAATCTCATCGTGCGCGGCGGCCAGACGATGAACCCGAGCACGGAAGAGCTGTTCCAGGCCACGGAACAGCTGCCGGTCGACAAGGTCATCATCCTGCCGAACAACAAGAACATCGTCATGGCCGCGCAGCAGGTCTCCGACCTCACGGAAAAACAGGTCGTCGTCGTGCCGTCTCGATCCCTTCCGCAGGGCCTCGCGGCCCTCTCCGCCTTCAACGCCGAGGAGCCGCTGGACGAGAACGTCGCAGCGATGGCGGAAAGCATGGCCGACGTCCACGCCATCGAGATCACCCAGGCCGTGCGCGACGTCGAGCTCGACGGCGTGAACGTCGTCTCCGGACAGATGATCGGGCTCGTCGATGGCAAGCTGGTCGCGTCCGGAGCCGAGCTGGACCAGATCATCGCCACCTGCCTTGGCTTCATCACCCGCTTCGAGCCCGAGCTGCTGACCGTCTTCCTCGGCGAAGGTGCAACGGACGAAGGCACCGGGGCGCTTCAGGACGAGGCGACGCGCGTCTTCCCCGACGCCGAGATCGAGGTGGTTGAGGGCAACCAGCCTCACTACCAGTACCTGATCTCGGTCGAGTAGCCACACCCGCCGCGCATCTCTGGCCCCGAACATGCATGATGTGGGGCAACGATGCTGGCCGCGTTCACGACTCCAGCAGCATACCCGGACCAGGAGTGATCCGAGAAACCATGACGAACGCTCGAAAGGTGGCCGTCGTCACCGACAGCACCTGCGATATCGCCCCGGATCTGGTCGCCGAGCGCGACATCACCGTGGTGCCGCTCAACGTACATTTCGGGGACGCGGTCTATCGCGACCAGGTCGACATCACCACCGACGATTTCATGGCGAAGATGTCGACTGCCGAGAAACTGCCGACCACATCGCAGCCCTCCGTCGGCGCCTTCGAGACCGCGTTCCGGGCCACGGGCGCCACCGAGATCATCGCCCCACTCCTCTCCTCCCGGCTCAGCGGCACGTTCCAGTCGGCACAGATCGCGGCGCAGAACCTCGCCGGTGAAATCCGCATCGAGCTTGTCGACACCCTGAATGTCAGCTACGGGCTCGGCTTCCAGGTCCTTCGCGCGGCAGACCTCGCCGACCAGGGGCTTGACGCGGCAACGATCGCCCAGACGCTCCGCAACGAGGCGGGGCGTTATCACGTCGTGTTCTTTGTGGAGACGCTGGAGCACCTGCGGCGGGGTGGACGCATCGGCAAGGCCGCACAAATGCTCGGCTCGCTCCTCCAGCTCCGGCCACTGCTGCGCATCGACGAAGGGCAGGTTATCCCCTATGAGCGCACCCGCACCCGCAGCAAGGCGACGCGCGCGCTGGCTGACTTCGCGACGGACAACATCGTGCCGGAGGAGATCGCCATCCTCTACAACACGACGCCGGATGACGCGCACAAGCTCGCGGACACGCTTCAGCCTGCCACACCGGAAGCGCCCATTCGCCTCATCAAGCTCGGACCCGTTATCGACTCGCATATCGGCCCGGATGTTCTGGGCGTCGTCGTAAAGGCCCGAAACCATGACTGACTCACGCAAGGTGGCGGTTGTCACCGACTCCGCCAGTGACTTACCGATTGCCCTCCGGAACCAGTACGAAATCACCGTCGTACCGCTGAACGTCACGTTCGGCGACCAGTCGTATGTCGACGGCGAGGACATCACCCGCCAGGAGTTCTTCGAGCTGCTGGAGCGTGAAAAAGAGCTCCCGAAGACATCGCAGCCGTCATCCGCGAAGTTCGCCGAGGCGTTCCGCACGGCTCTGGACAAGGGGCTGGACGTCGTCTGCGTGAACCTCTCCTCGGAGCTATCAGGCACGTACAACTCCGCCCGTTTGGCCGCCGACGAAGTAGATTCCTCGCGCATCCATGTCGTCGATTCGCGCGGCGCGACGATGCAGTTCGGCTGGGTCGTCATCGAGGCGGCACGCGCGGCGGAAGCCGGGGGTGACCTGGATGCCGTTGAAGCCGCCGCGCGCGACGCCATCGACCGTGCCAACTGCTTCGCCGTCCTCCAGACCCTCGACTACGTGTACAAGGGAGGCCGCATTGGCCGCGCCTCGCATATGGTCGGGTCGGCGCTCGGCATCAAGCCAATCCTGAACTTTATCGACGGGCTCCTGACGCCCGTCGAGCGTGTGCGGACCTGGAAGAAGGCGCTCGCCCGCGCCATCGACCTTGCCGTCGAGTCCGGGCAACTCACGGACATCGCCGTGCTCCATGCGGACAACCAGGCGGACGCTGACGCGACCGCCGCGAAGCTACAGCAGCAGTTCCCGGACGCCAACATTGTCATCGACTGGGTCGGCTCGACGATCGGCACCTACGCCGGCCCCGGCGCGATCGGCATCCTCACCCTCTCCGCGCCCAACCGCTAATCCGGCAGCGTGTTCGACTGATGTTCTAGACTGAACTCCGTATCCCGCGGGTCGCGGGTGCGGAGTTCAGCCGTTTCCGCACCGTGCGCCCGCCCAGCGAGGCCCAGGCCGTGTCCACCGTTCGGCGTCCATCCCTCAACCGAGGAACCTCCGGCGCGCAGCAGCTCGAGCATGCGATCGCCGCGCTCCGTCGTGTCTGGATCGGCGGGCCGGAGATGGCACGTGATATTGCCATGGCGGTCGACACCCTTCGCCACCTCCAACCGCAGGCAGCGACCACCCACGAAGCCGCGACGGTGCTGGCGACGGCAATCGAGTCGCTGCGCCATCTCCCGCGCGAGCAGGACGCCCGGCGCGAGCAGATCGCCGCAATCGGCAAGACGCTGCAAGCGATCAAGCCGATCATCGGCCAGCCGGCAAGCGGCCCCGAAATCGGGAAGCTGAATACGGCGCTTGGCGAGAAACGCGCCGGTCATGCGCCGAAGGAGCGCGCGCCGCGCCGCCCGGTGACGGTGCCATCGCTCCCGCCTGACGCGCTGATCACGGAGATGCCCGGCGTTGGCCCGAAGAACGTCAAGAAGTACGAGGACGGCCTGAATCTGCATACGTTGCAGGACGTCTTGCAGCTCGTCCCGCGCCGCCATATCGACTACACCAAGACCGTGCGGCTCGATGACCCAATCGGCCTGCGCGGCGACGTCACGATACGCGGCACCCTGGTCGATTTCCGCGAGATCCGCGTCGGGACGCCACGCGTCCAGGCTCGCCTCTTCGACGGCACCGGCTCGATCCGCATCACCTGGTTCAGCACCTGGATCGCGAAGCAGCTCGGCGAGGGTTCGGAGATCGTTGTCGCCGGCACGTTGGTGCCTGGTCCCGGCGGGCTTTCGCTGACGAATCCGGAGTGGGAGCCGGTCGGCAAGGACGGCCTCTCCACCGGCGGGCTGATCCCTGTCTACCCGCTCACCAAGGGCGTCACGCAGAAGTCGATGCGCAACCTTACGCGCCATGCGCTCGACGCGACGAAGAAGCACCTCGTCGACTGGCTCGCCGATGCGCGCGAGTTCATCGACGACGACGTCTGGGATTTCCTGCCGCCGCTCGAGCACATGTATGAGCACATCCACTACCCGCCAACCTCGGACGCGTTCGGGCTCGCGCGCAAGCGGCTGATGTTCGAGAACCTCTTCCTCCTCCAGCTCGGCCTTGTCCAGCAGAAGCTGCGGCGCAAGGCGGAGCAAGGCCGCGCCATCTCGGTCGACCGCGAGGTCCTGGCGGCCTTCGAGAAGGTGCTCCCCTTCTCGCTCACCGGCGCCCAGCAGCGCGTCGTGCGCGAGATCCTCGCCGACATCAGCAAAGACGAGCCGATGACCCGCTTGCTGCAGGGTGACGTCGGCTCCGGCAAGACGGTCGTGGCCGCCACAGTCGCCCTGCTCGCCAAGGCGAACGGCATCCAGTCAGCGATCATGGCGCCAACGGAACTGCTCGCCGAGCAGCATGCCACGAGCTTCTTCAAGCTCTTCGATCCGCTGCCGGACGAGCTCCGACCCCGCGTCGCCCTGCTCACCGGCTCGACCCGCGCCGCCGCCCGCCGCGAGATCCTGAAGGGACTGGTCGAGGGCGAAATCGACATCCTGATCGGGACGCACGCCCTCATCCAGGACGACGTCCTTTTCCGTGATCTCGGCTTCGTCGTGATCGACGAGCAGCACCGCTTCGGCGTCCGCCAACGCGGCCTGCTCACCGACAAGGCGCACGGCTATCAGCCGCACCTGCTCTCGATGACGGCCACGCCGATCCCGCGGACGTTGAATCTCGTGCTGCACGGTGACCTGGACGTTTCGATCATCGATGAGCGCCCGCCGGGACGTATCCCGATCGAGACCAGCAAGTTCGTCGGGCCGGATCGCTCGCAGGCCTACCACCTCGTGCGCCACGAAGTGCAGAAGGACCGCCAGATCTTCGTCATCTGCCCGCTCGTTGAGGAGTCGGACGCAATCGAGGCGAAGGCGGCCGTCGCCGAGGCTGAGCGGCTGCAGAACGAGGTCTTCCCGGACCTCAAGGTCGATGTCCTTCACGGGAAGATGCCAGCGAAGAAGAAGGACGAGATCATGTCACGCTTCCGCGACCGGGAGTTCGACATCCTCGTCTCGACGTCGGTGATCGAGGTCGGGATCGACATCCCGAACGCGACGGTGATGATGATCGAGGGTGCCGACCGGTTCGGCCTCGCCCAGCTGCACCAGTTCCGGGGCCGGGTTGGCCGTGGTGGCAACAAAAGCTACTGCCTGCTGCTCTCGGACGACCCGTCGGCGGAGAGCAATGCCCGGCTGCACACGATGGTCGCGACGGATGACGGCTTCGTCCTCGCCGAACGCGACCTCGAGCTGCGCGGCCCGGGCGACATGATCGGCACGCGGCAGAGCGGCCTGCCGGAGCTGAGCTGGCTCGAGCAGGGATTCGACACCCGCATGCTCGACCGGGCGCGGGAGTTCGCCGAGCGGCTCGTGGCGGTCGACCCGGATATCAGCGACACGCGATTCCCCCGGCTCAAGCGCCGTCTGCAGCAGTTCTGGTTCACCCGCAAGGAACCATCGACCTCCATCTCCTGACCTTCGCCAGAGGAAAGCTCGTTCATGCGCATCATTTCCGGCTCGGCCCGCGGCCGCAGATTGAAGGGGCCACCCTCCCACGCCACTCGGCCGATGACGGACAAGATCCGCGGCGCCGTGTTCAACTCGCTCCTGTCGCTCGGCGTTGAGCCGGATCGCGTGCTCGATCTCTACGCCGGCACCGGCGCGATCGGCATCGAAGCGCTCTCGCGTGGCGCCGTGCACGCCGATTTCGTTGACATGGGCCGGGAGCCCGCTGCGGTGATCCGCGACAACCTCCGCAGCACCGGCTTTGAGCGCCAGGGACGGGTGCACCAGATGCCGGTCGATCGTTTCATCGAGCGGGCGTCCGAACCGTACGACCTGATCGTCATGGACCCACCCTACGCCGACCCGGACATCATCCCGACGCTCGAATCGCTGGCAGGGTCGAAGTTGGTACAATCAGGCTCAATTGTTGTCCTCGGTCATTCTCCACGCGTCGAGCCACCGGATCAGGTTGGCCACTTCGAGGCGCTTCGCCACCGCTGCCATGGGGACACGTGCTTCTCGATCTACGAATGGGTCGACGAGCCCGGCGACAACGCCGGCGTGGAGGATGAATCGCCCGCATGAGCATCGCGATCTACCCGGGAAGCTTCGACCCGCTGACCAATGGCCACCTCGACGTCGCGCTGCGGGCGGCCTGCCTGTTCGACACGCTGATCATCGCCGTCTATGAGGGCTCGGCGAAACCAGGCGCGATGTTCTCCATCCCCCAGCGTATTGCCCTGGCCGAGAAAGCGATCGCCGAGAGCGATCATCCTTTCTCCAGCCGGGTCGTGGTGGAAGGGTTCTCTGGGCTCGCCGTGACGTTTGCCCGCGAACGAGGCGCCCTCGCGATCGTCCGGGGCTTGCGGGCGGTCTCCGATTTCGAGTATGAGTTCCAGTACGCGCATATGAACGAGCACCTCGCGCCCGAGATCGAAGTCGTGTCTCCTTGATGACCTCCGCGAAATACTCGTTCATCAGCTCGAGCTTCATCCGGGAGGTCGCGCATCTCGGCGGCGACCTGCAGGGGCTGGTTCCGCCAAACGTGGAACGCGCCTTGCGCGAACGGGCGCGGTAGCCGGGGCAAAACGGGCAACACGACCACAACGTGGAGACGAAGGGCCGATCGATGAGTAACCGTGGCGATATGCAGCACCCTGGCGATAACGCCGCCGACGTCCTCTACCTGCTCGATGAGCTGGAAGAGCTGGTTGGCGGTGGCAAGCGTGTGCCGCTGAGCAACCGCGTGATGGTCGAAGAGGCTGATTTCCTCGCGATCGTCGATCAGCTCCGCGTGGCGCTGCCGAACGAGATGAAGCAGGCCCAGCGGGTGATCAAGGAACGCGAGCGGATCATCGGCGAGGCGCAGGACGAGGCGTCCCGCATTGTCCAAACCGCCCGCGACCGCGCCGAGATGATGGTCTCGCAGAACGTGATCCTGGCAGAGGCACGCCAGCGTGGCGAGGAGATATTGCGGCAGGCCGAGGAGCAGGCGCAGCGTACCCGCGGTGAGATGGACGTGTTCGTCCTGGAGCAGGTCCAGCTCGTCGAGGACGCCGTCCGGCGCGGCATGGCGGTCATGGAAGACGCCGTCGAACGCACGCTGGACACCATGGAGAACGCGAAGGACGCCGTCCGAGGCTAACCCGCGATCCCGAGCGCCCATCCAACGCCGAGCACCCCGACAGCCATCACCACCAGCGGAAACATTCGCATCCGCCCCACATCCCTGTTCACCCGCCACAACACCACGTCGACGCCCATCAGCGCAACCGCAATCACCCCTGCCCGCCCAACATAGCCCGGGTCCGACAGGGCCTGGGGCGCGAACCACACGCCCAGCAACGCTGACGCAAGCACGAGCATCCGCGCCGCCCACGCCGCCCGCTGTTCACCGAGCATGGCCGCCAGGGTCTGCACCCCAACGGACCGGTCTGCCGCGATATCAGGGATCGACTGCGCGATTTGCAGCGCGACGATCGCCGGCACGGCGATGGGGTACAGCACCACCAACGCCTCCGGCACCTCCCCGAGCGCTGTCCATACCCACATCGGCAGCAACGGAATCGCGAGCACATAGGGCACCCACGACCACGGCGTACGCTTGAACCAGAAGCTGTAGGCAACGCCCAGCCCCGTTCCCAAACGCGCAGAGCGCGAGCGCCATCAGGCTAAACCGCAGGCTGCCGAGGGCCATCAACACCATGCCGGTACCGGCCATGACGCGCGCGCCGCGCTCCGTCGCCAGGCCGGTGACGAGTGGCTTCGACGGTTTCGACACCCGGTCCAGCTCGACATCCACCAGCTCGTTGACGGCGCCGACGGCGATCTGACCGCCGAACATGGCGACCATCAGCATCGAGAAATCGACCCCGCCCGGCCACCCTCCGCGCGCGATCCACGCAAACGCCGCCGTTCCCGTCATGACCGCGATGATCGGCGTGAGATGCGGCAAGAGGATATACGCGCGGACGACGGAGAGACGGGAGCGGCGCAAAGACGTCATCCAGGAACTCCGTTCGCTCGAGGAAAGCTCGGATAGTCACTCGCAGCATAGATGCATGGCCACCAACTTGCGCCACGGCAAGAGACCGCCGAACAGCATCGACGGCAGAGGAGACCTCCCGTGCAAGACACAGACATTCGTGACAATCTTCCCCGCTTCCTGCGCTCGCTCGCCTTGCCGGCCGCCGCGTCCGCCATCGGCGGCCTCGCGACCTCCAGCAGCGTCAATGACTGGTACCGTACCCTGCGCAAACCATCGTTCAATCCGCCCTCCTCGGTCTTCGGCCCGGTCTGGACGACGCTCTACCTGATGATGGGTGTCGCCGACTACCTCGTGGACACGGAGGGCACCGGTCAGCGGCGGGAGAACGCGCGACGGATCTATAAGATCCAGCTTGGCCTGAACACCCTCTGGAGTGTCCTCTTTTTCGGTCTCCGGGCGCCGGGATTCGCGCTCGTTGAGATCGTCGGACTCTGGAGCGCAATCCTCCTGACGATTCGCGCGTTCTGGCCTATCTCGCGAGTCGCCGCACTCCTGCTGGTTCCCTATCTCGCGTGGACGACGTTCGCCTCGGCGCTGAACGCGGCGATCTGGTGGAAGAATCGCTAGCGGCCGGCGAACGGGCCGAATTGAAGATCCGGCCCGTTCGCCGTATACTGTGACGGTTACGCCGGGTGTCATCCCGGCGTCTTCGTGCGTTTGCCGACGACGCGTTGTCCCGACAGACGGACGAGGATGGTAGGACATATGACGAACGCGGATATGATTCAGCTTCACGATGAGACGCGGCTCAACGTCGCGTCGCTCCTGATGGAGGAGATCGGCGGCCGGCGCGATGTTCACATCGACCTCGCCACCTTCCCCCTCGATGAGGATCTCGTCGCGAGGAACACCACCGGCGAGATTCGGTTGACCCGCATCCAGTCCGGTATCCTGGCCAGCGGCCAGGTCTCGGGCGTCGTCGAGCTCGAATGCGCGCGTTGTCTCCAGGAATACGACCAGCCCTTCCGCACGAAGTTCGCGGAAGAGTTCCGCCAGACCGTCGATGTACGGAATGGAGCCGGTGTTACGCCGTCGCGCGTGCAGCGGGTGTCGGAAGAGGATGACGACGAGATCGCTTTCGAGATCAACGATGCGCACGAGATGGACATGACGGAGCTATTGCGGCAGTGGATCCTGCTCGAGCTCCCGATGCGTCCGGATTGTGGGGAGAACTGCCCTGGCCCGCCGGCCATCGCGGAAGACCCCGAGGCGCAGGTTGATTCGCGGTTCGCCGCGCTGGAGCAACTGCTCGGCGAGGATGAGTAGAACGGGATCGCCACCAGGTGGCGATCCGTCAGACAGGCAAACCCGGGGCTGTTCCCCGACACTTTTCCAGGAGGATTCGACATGGGTGCACTTCCAAAACAGCGTATTAGCCGGGCCCATCAGGGCAATCGCCGCCGCCATCATTTCATCACCGCCCCGCAGCTCGTGCCCTGCAAGAGCTGTGGCGATATGAAGAAGGCCCATCACGTGTGCCCGAGCTGCGGCCAGTACCGCGGCCGGCAGGTGATCCAGATCGAAGAGCGCCGGCGCTCCTCGGAGGCCTAGGATCACCGTCATGGCGGGCGCTCGCTCGTCACATGACAGTGCGTAGGGGAACAGGCGGGGTGAGCATGCTCTCCCGCCTTTCCTTGTGCCCCACGCGCCGATCCTGCGCACGCGCTCCGCACACCCGGTATCATGGGAGCGCAACCAGGACCACCCGGTGACCTCACATCGTGCCGCGGGCATGATGAGGCTGGAGCGCCACCGGGGACCGACCTTTACACCGGCAGGGACAAGGAAGAACGATGCCGAACGCCGCAATCACCGGATGGGGCTATGCCGTTCCAGATCGGGTTCTCACGAACCACGATCTCGAGCGCATGGTCGACACGAACGACGAGTGGATCGTCTCGCGCACGGGCATCCGTGAGCGGCGCATCGTCGGCAAGGACGACTCCACCACGTCGCTCTCCGTCGCCGCGGCCCGCAAGGCGCTCGAGAAGGCGGACATGAGCCCGGATGAGCTGGAGCTCATCGTCGTCGCCACCGCCACGCCGGACGACTTCCTGGTCTCCCAGTCCGCCCTGGTCCAGGCCGAAATCGGCGGCAAGGCGGCCGCGTTCGATGTCCAGGCGGCCTGCGCCGGGTTCGTCACCGCGCTCTCCGTCGCCACGCAGTTCATCAACACCGGCGTCTACAAGCGCGCGCTGGTTATCGGTGTCGACACCCTCACCCGCTATATCGACTACACCGACCGCAGCACCTGCGTGCTGTTCGGTGACGGCGCCGGCGCCGTGGTGCTGGAGGCGAGCGACGAGGAGCGCGGCCTGCTCAGCACGGAGCTGGGTGCCGATGGCGGCGGTCACAAGCATCTCTACGTTCCCGGCTGGGCCCAGCTGGTGCCCGAGAGCGCCGACCTCTTCCCGGACGCCCGTCCGCACCTGCGCATGAACGGCCGCGAGGTGTTCCGCTTCGCCGTCAACGTCATGGGCGAGGCGGCGATCAACTCCATCCGCAAGGCGGGCCTGGAGATCTCGGACGTCGACCTGCTCATCCCGCACCAGGCCAACTACCGGATCATCGACGCGGCGGCGCGCAAGCTGGAGCTGCCGATGGACAAGGTGTGGGTCAATCTCGACAAGTACGGAAATACCTCGGCCGGCTCCGTGCCGATGGCGCTCGCCGAGGCCGCCGATGCCGGGGCGATGAAGGAAGGCGACAACGTCGTCCTCGTCGCGTTCGGCGCCGGGCTCGCCTGGGCCGCCGGGCTTGTCCGCTGGGGCGTCGCCGGGACGCGCCGCGCGACCTCCTGACCCAAATCACGAACGAGCTCCCAGTTCCCGGCGACGTGCCGGGCCCGCACCTTAGGAACGAAAGAGGAAGCACCTGATGAGTGACACCCAGACGACTCCTGTGGCCGTCGTGACCGGCGGTACCCGCGGTATCGGTCTCGCCATCGCCCAACGGCTCGCGAGCGACGGGTACGACCTTGTGGTCACCTATCGTGGCGACGCCGAGGTGGCGAAGCAGGCCGAGGAGACGCTCTCCACGTCCGGTCGCACGGTGAAAGTGATCGCCGCCGACGTTTCGACGAGCGAGGGCGCCGCCCAGACCATCGAGACCGCGACGAAGGAGCTGGGGCGCATCGATGTGCTGGTGAACAACGCCGGCATCACGCGCGACAACCTCATCATGCGCATGAGCGAGGACGACTGGGACGCCGTCCTCACCACCAACCTCAAAGGTGCTTTCCTGACCAGCAAGGCGGCGGTTCGCCCGATGCTCCGCCAGCGCTCTGGTCGCATCATCAACCTGACCTCAGTGGTCGGGCTCACCGGCAACGCCGGCCAGGCGAACTACGCGGCGGCGAAAGCCGGCCTGATTGGGCTGACGAAGTCGCTCGCCAAGGAAGTCGGCTCGCGCGGGATTACCGTCAACGCCGTCGCCCCTGGTTTCATCGACACCCGCCTCACCGACATCCTGCCCGAGGACCTGAAGAAGCAGCTGCTTGAGAGCACGCCGCTGGGCCGGTTCGGCTCGGTTGAGGACATCGCGAACGCGGTCGCCTTCCTCGCCTCCGACGGTGCATCGTTCATCACCGGCCACGTGCTCTCCGTCGATGGCGGCCTCTCGATGGCCTCCTGATCGCGCAGATTGCTTGCAGGACCGACCGGGGAGGTCAACGCGTGTTCAAGAAGATCCTGATCGCCAACCGGGGTGAGATCGCCCTCCGCATCCTTCGGGCCTGCCGGGACCTCGACGTCCCGGCGGTCGTTGCCTATAGCGAAGCCGATTCCGATTCCCTGCCCGTCCGCCTCGCGGATGAGGCCGTCTGCATTGGGCCGGCGGCGGCGGCGAAGTCGTACAACAACATCCCGGCAATCATCACCGCCGCCCTGGTGACCGGCTGCGATGCCATTCACCCGGGCTACGGCTTTCTCGCGGAGAACGCCACGCTGGCCGAGATTTGCCAGCAGGTCGGCGTTACCTTCATCGGCCCCGCGCCCGACGTCATCGAGAAGATGGGCAACAAGGCCGAGGCCCGCAAGGTCATGAAGGCGGCGGGTGTGCCGCTCCTGCCAGGCACGCAGGGTATCGTCCCGACGCTCACGCACGCCCGCGAAGCGGCGCGCGAGATCGGCTATCCGGTCGTCATCAAGGCGGTCGCTGGCGGTGGCGGGCGCGGCATGCGCGTCGCCCATAACGACGCCGAGCTGGCTCGCTACTACCCGGTCGCGCAGTCCGAGGCGGAGAGCGCCTTCGGCAACGGCGATGTCTACATCGAGCGTTACCTCCTCAAGCCACGCCACGTCGAAGTGCAGGTGCTCGGCGACCAGCACGGCACCGTGCTCGCCATCGGCGATCGCGACTGCTCGCTGCAACGCCGCCACCAGAAGGTCGTCGAGGAGGCCCCGGCCCCGCACCTGCCGCCGAAGGTGCGCGAGCGCCTGCTGCGCACGGCCGAGAAGGGCGCCAAGGCCGCCGGCTACTGGAGCGCGGGCACGCTGGAATTCCTGCTCGACAGCAGCGGTGATTTCTTCTTCATGGAGATGAACACCCGAATCCAGGTCGAGCACCCGATCACCGAAGAAGTCACCAGCCTCGACCTCGTCGGCTGGCAGATCCGCGTCGCGGCTGGCGAGAAACTGGTCGTCAAGCGGGAGCAGCTGACGCCGCGCGGTCACTCCATCGAATGCCGTATCACCTCCGAAGACGCCGCGCACGATTTCCGCCCATCCATCGGGACGGTCGAGACGTATGTCGCGCCCGGCGGTCCGGGTATCCGCATGGACTCCCACCTCTTCCAGGGGTACACAATTCCCCCGCATTACGACTCCCTGCTCGGGAAGGTGATCTCGTGGGGCGCAACCCGCGAGCAGGCCGTCGCGCGCATGGAGCGAGCCTTGCGGGAGATGGTGCTGACGGGGGTGACGCACACCATCCCGTTCCACCGCGCCATCCTCGCCGATGGAGCGTTCCAGCGTGGAGAGGTTCACACGGGCTTTATCCCCGAGCTGATGGACCGGCTTGGCGGGCGCTTCGAGGACGAGGTGGACGAATGAGGAATGATCCCTCCGAGGACATTGCCATGACCGACGGACACAACGACAAAACGCCGAAGACCGACCGCGCTGAGGTCACCACGACCGTGCAGGTCGACGAGGCCACCGAGGTGCGCGGAACCGTGCGCATCGCCCCGGCCGTGCTGATCCAGCTCATCGAGACAACGGTGATGGATATCGCCGGCGTCGTCGCCCTGACGACGCACCGCCGCAAGAAGACCGAGGACACGGTGGAGCCCGGCAGCGGCAAGTCGTTCGATGATGGCAAGGTTCGTGTCACCGTGGATGGTGACCAGATTGACGCCGTCGTATCGATCACTGTCCGTAGCGGCACGAATGTCGCCCGCCTCACCGACCAGATCCGCGAGCGGGTCGGCGTCGCCGCCGGCCGCATGCTCGGCATGACGGTGCGCAGCGTCGATATCTACGTGGACGACATCGTTCCGGTCACCGAATAGCCGACCAGGCACCTTATACCCGATACCGCCGGAGCTGGCCTCCGGCGCCGCACACAACGTGTGGCGGTATACCATCTCCTTCGAGAACCAAGGACACGCATGACCCCTGAGACCCCAGAACCACAGGACACCCCCACCCCGGAGCCCGGCTCGACACCGGCTCCGGAAAAGAAGCGCGGGCGCGGCAAGCTCCCGGCCGCCTTCGGCGCGGGTGCCTACGTCGACCGCACCGCCACCAGGCACCAGGCCCGCATCCTCGCGATGCAGGCCCTCTACGAGATGGACAGCGTCCAGCGCCCGCTGGAGGACATCGTCGAGCGCATCCGCCACGACGACACGTCGCTGCCCGAATCCGTGATCGAGACGACGGACGAGGACGAATCTGGCGTCGACGATGTGCCGAAGCCGGTCGCGGACCGCGCGCTGCGGCTCGTTGAAGGCGTCACCGCGCATATGTCGGAGATCGATCCGATCATCGAAACCGCCGCGCCGCAGTTCCCGATCGGCCAGCTCGCAATTGTCGATCGCAACGTTCTCCGCCTGGCCATCTACGAGCTGCATCACGCGCCGGATGTCCCGTACCGGGTGGTCATCAACGAGGCCGTCGAGATCGCCAAGCGCTTCGGTGGCCCGAACTCCGGCAAGTTCGTCAATGGCGTATTGGGCACCGTTTCGCGCCAGCTCCCGCCGGAGCGCACCGCCGACCAACCCCACACGGGCCGGCCGCGTAACCGGAAATCCTAGCCGGGGCGCGGGGTTTGCAGTATCATGCAGCGGGTACGCTACCATCACACGGTGGAGCGCTTCATGGTGACGTCTCCAGCCCGGGTCGCCCGCACGGCGGCCAGCGTGGTGACGGCCTCCCCGCAAGGGGACCCGCGTCGAACGTTGTCTTCTGAGGAGGAATCAATTGGCTACCACTCTTGAGCGTGTCCAGAGCATCGTGACCGATCGTCTCGGCGTTGATGCCGAGCAGGTTGTCCCGGAGGCCGAGTTCATCGGCGATCTTAATGCCGACTCGCTCGACCTTGTCGAGGTCATCATGGCGATGGAGCAGGAGTTCGACCTTGAGATCAAGGACGAGGACGCCGAGAAGATTCGCACCGTCGGCGACGCGGTGAGCTACATCGACGAGCACAACGCCTAGGCGCTTGCCCGTCGCGAGGGTGATCGCCCCGGCGTGCCCTCGCCCCTGACAGCACCGAAACCCCGGCAGGCGGGCTTCCCGCACAGACACGCCGGATGCGGCGTGGATGCGTCTGGTTCGCCGGGCGCATCCACCCGTTAACTGCGAGCGAACGACCTTGCGGCAAATCGACAGGCAATAGGCCTGTCACCCCTCCCGGCATCGTCCGGGTCGCCGACGAACCGTGTATCCATCCTGGTCGTCCACAACGTCGCGAAGATACATGGTCCGACCTCGCGCCAGAGCACTCCACCGGTAGCGATCAGCTGCGCCGATGCGCGCAGGATCATCCAGGAGAAACAGAACCGTTATGGCGCGCTCATTCATGCAGAAAATTCCCACGCTCCGGGTGCCACGAATCCCGGAGATCACAGACGAGCCCGACGTCTTCGAAGAAATGACGCTCCAGGAGCACCTCGAGGAGCTCCGCGACCGCATCATGAAGATGGTGCTGGCGATCGTCCCGGCGTTCATCTTCGGATTCATCATCCAGGGTCGTATCCTGGTCGATATTCGGGAGAAGGCGAACGCGGTCGACGGGTTGCAGAACCTCTCCCCAACCGACCCGCTCACGCTCTCCTTCAAGGTCGCCCTTTACGTCGCGCTCGCGATCACGATGCCGATCATCGTCTACCAGTTCATCGCCTTCCTTGCCCCGGGCATGACCCGCAAGGAAAAGCGATTCCTGTTCATGTCGCTCCCCTTCGTCACCATCCTGTTCATCCTTGGTGTCTATTACGGGTACTTCATCGCTGCCCCGCGCGCCCTCTACTTCCTGTCGAACTGGAACAAGGACGTCTTCAACTGGCAGCCGACGGGCAACGATACCGTCTCGTTCTTCCTGACGCTCATGATCGGCCTCGGGCTGGCATTCCAGCTCCCGGTGATCATGTTCGTCCTCTCGAAGCTCGGCATCGCCCGGCCGGACCAGATGCGGAAGTGGCGAAAGTACGCGTTCCTGTTGCTCATGGTGGCCGCCGCGATCATCACCCCGAGCACGGACCCGTACAACATGGCGGTCGTCGCCGTGCCGTTGGTTGTGCTCTATGAAGTCGGCATCATCATCTCCTCGATGTTCGCCAAGACGACCGTGAGCGGCCGCGCCACGACGCCTGAAGGCGCTGCCGTCGAGGACGCGGAGATCGCCGAGGTCGAGAAGGCCGACGACGTCTAGACAGACAACCGCAACACGCGGATGCAAACGGCCCCGGGGATTGCTCCCTGGGGCCGTTTCGTTTAGCTTCGTACCGCCGCACACGAGGTGCGGCGGTACGTCACCAGATCCGTACAGCCGGCCCTTGTGCCGGCTCTCGCAGATGAGCCGGCCACGAGGGCCGGCTGTACGCTGTGCACTCCTCGCGAAGAGCCAACGGAATATGAGTGATTATTCGATCCGGCCGGCCTTGCGCAGCTCATCCTCGTTCGCGGGGCGCACAGGGATTGTGTACTCGTTGCGGTACGTCACCATCCCGGGCCCGCCGCCCTTGATCTTCCGCACGTGCCGCCGTTGCGTCACGTCGACCTCAACCGTCCCGCTGTCACGCGAGCCGGAATAGTAGGCCGCCAACGCCGCTGCCGTCTCGACCGCGTCCTCGCCCGGCTCCTCCGCCGGTACGCGAAGCCGCAGGATCACATGCGAGCCGGGGACGCCGCGCGCGTGCAACCAGTAGTCGTCCGGCCCGGCGATATCGAACGTGACCTGCGCGTTCTCACGTCCGGAACGGCCGATGTAGACCAGGTTGCCGTCGTCGTCCGTGAGCGGCTGCACCTTCTTCTGCGCCTGCTTCTTCGAAGCACGGTGCCCCTTCTGCTCGTTCCCCGCGTGGCGTCCTCCGGTGTGCTCCTCGAGCTCCTGGCGAATCGCCTCAATCGCCGCGAACCCTTCGGCCTGCTGGGCATGCACCCGCAACGCCTGCAGGTATGCCAGCTCGTTCTCCGCCGCCTCGATGCGCTCCGGGAGGTTCTCAGCGACACGCTGCGAGGTGCGGTACTCCTCGAAATACTCCTGTGCGACGTCCTTCGGGTCCTTCGCCGGGTCGAGAGGAATGCGCTCCTCACCCTTCTCGGTCTCCGCGACCAGCTCCGTATCGCCCGGCTGGATTTGCCACAGATAGGCGTAGATCGTCTCACCCCAGCGCCGATATTGCTCTGTGTCGCGTGTGCGCTCGAACTGCTGCTTCAGAGACCGGAGTCGGCTGTTGACTGACCCGACGGCCGAGTCGATCGACTGGACGATGCGCGCCCGACGCTGGGCATGGTCTTTCGGCGTCGTCTCGCCGGAAGCATCCTGCGCCATCTCGACCGCCTGGGAGATCGAGTCGACCTCGATCGCCTCGGCGTCCTGGGCCAGGTAGGTGATCGGGATCGCGCCGTACCCGACCGGCACATCGTCCTTCTCGTACAGGTGCGGCTCCCAGGCGCCGGTCAAGAGCGGCTGGAACATGCCACGCACGGTTTGCGCGAGCGCGCGGGCATCGTCCGGCCCGAGGTCGGCGATCGTCGCGGCCGTATTGCCAGCAATCCGGAAGGCAACCTCACGCGCGATCTGGGGCGACACACCCCGGAAGCCGCGCACGAGCAGGTCGGCGACCTTGTCGCTGCCCTTCGCCGTGATGATCATCTGCTCGACCGACGGCGTGGTCAGCTGGCGAGGATCGGGCTTGTCGGGTGGCGGCGGGGCCTCATACGGTCGCTTCGGCAGGACCGGGCGCACGCGGCTCATCGATGGCGTCACGCGCTTGGCGCTCTCACGCACCAGCCCTTCTTCATCGACCAGCACGAGGTTCGAATGCCGCCCCATGATCTCAACGACGAGATCCAGCCGGGAGACGTTCTCGCCGGACCAAATGTCCTCCTCATCGTCCTCGACATCGCTCTCCTCGTCGGTCTCGCTCTCGGTCGCCGGACCCATGCGCTTGGCGATGCTTAGGCGAATGACGCGCTCGAGCGGTGGTTGCTGGATGTCGATCAGGAAGCCGCCCCGCACGTATTTGCGCAGCTGGAGGCCAAACGGCGTGATCGTGTTCGGGTCGAGCGATGGCATCGACCGGGTCAGGTGGATACGCGGATTCTGCGCGTCGGCGCTCGCGATGAGATGCCACCGGCGCCCGCGCGCATAGATCTCCGCGCCGATCGTCAGCGCATCGACCATCCCCAGGCGCTGGATCCGGCCATCGAGCACTGTACGCCGCAACTCATCGACGACAGCACCGGTCGTCAGGACATCGAACATCCCACCCTACCCTTTTCCTGCTACTTCGCGGTATCCTCGGCAGATAACGCCGCATCCGCGCGCGTTTCCCACTTGTCCGAACCAGCACGCGATGGGGAGAAGCACCTCTTGGTACCGCATACGCCGACGTCCCGACCGGATGACACCGACCATGATGACAGACTGAAGGCGCTCTACGCCGAGGGCGACGAGCTGATCGACGGTATCCGGACCGCCGACACTCCCCGCATTTTCATCATCTCGGGCCCCTCGGGTGTCGGCAAGGACACGGTGATCGAGCGTCTACGGGAGACATTCCCCACTGCGCAGTACGTCGTCACCGCGACCACGCGACCGATGCGCGACAACGAGGTCGACGGCGTGCACTACGTCTTCCTCTCGAAAGAGGAGTTCGTCGCGCGAATCGATCAGAACGACTTCATCGAGAACGCGATGGTCTACGAAAACCATTACGGCGTCCCTCGCAGCCCCATCGTCCAGGGTCTGGACGAGGGCCGCGACGTGATCATCAAGGTCGATGTGAAGGGTGCGCGCACGCTCCGTCGCCTGATCCCGGACGCGATCTCGATCTTCCTCGCACCGGAGTCGATGGAAGCGCTGTACACGCGCCTGCATGACCGCAAGACTGACGACCCCGACGTGCTGATGAAGCGTTTCCAAACGGCCAGCACCGAGCTGAAGGAAGTCGAGAACTTCACCTACGTGGTGTTCAACGAGGCCGAGAAACTGGACGTCGCCGTGGACCAGATCTGCGAGATCGTCCACGCCGAGCGCTGCCGCGTCACCCGCCCCGAGATCATCATCCCGTAGACGGCGGGTTCGCTCTTGCACACTCGACATTTGCCTGGGTAGCACCGGCCCGTAGTGGCCGGTGTCGGGCAGGATATCCCACCCCCAATCAGCCAGGACACCGGACACTCAGGAGCGCTGCGACGCTCCTCCGGCCCGGTGCTACCCAGGGCGGCGGTCTCCGGCTACTCTGCCGCCGGCGCGTCCTCATCGTCCTCGCTGACCGGCCACATGTGATTCTTCTTGTCCTCGATGTGGTCCGGAAAGAGAATGCCGTCGAGGTGGTCGATCTCGTGCTGAAGCACGCGCGCCAGGAACCCTTCGGCCTTGATCCGCACCGGCTTATTGTCGAGTCCGATCGCCTTCACGGTGATGTGCGTGTGTCGCTCGACATCCCCCGCCCAGCCGGGAATGCTCAGGCAGCCCTCGGCACCGATCTCGGACCCATGCGCCTTGATGATCTCGGGGTTCAGGAGCCGCAGCGACGTCTCTTCTGTCCCATCCTCTTCATCGGCGTCGACATGCACCACGATCAGCCGGATGCTCTTGCCGATCTGCGGCGCGGCCAGCCCGACGCCCGGGGCGTCGATCATGGTCTCGAACATGTCATCGGCGAGCTTGCGGAGGCCGTCGTCCGCCTTTCGCACCTTGATCGCCTTCTTCCGGAGCACCGGATCCGGGTCCTTCACAATAGTCAGTAGTGCCACTCTTTGCTTCTCCAGATTAGCCAGATTGCTGTCTTGCACTCGTAGTCTCGCACCATGTGTGCGAGACAGCGCCCGGAGGGCGACATATGCGCGTTATGACCCTGCGGGCCATGTCCCGGACACATGGTCCGGGACTACAAACTGCCCGCTGGCAGCCACAATCGTTCTCCTAAAGCATACTTTCCGGGTCAATATCCACGACCCACCCGGGACGGATCGGCAGTCCGTCAAGCATGCGATCGAGCGACTTCGTACGCATGACGATCTGCCACTGGTATTGGTTCCGGATCTTGGCGACGAACGCCGGCGTCGGGCCCAAAAGCTCCATGCCGATATCGTTCACGCGGGCGTATCGCGCCAGCTCGCGCGCCAGCATCTCCGCCTCGTACGCCGCCTCCCGCTCCGTTTCCTTGCGGACAACGAATCGCGCCAGCCGGTAATAAGGCGGGAAGCGGAACTGCTCCCGGAACCCGATCTCGTCCTTGTAGAACTGACGGTAGTCGTGCTTCGACGCCGCCAGCACCGCGTAGTGGTCCGGCGTGTACGTCTGGAACACCACCACGCTCCCCGGTCCGCGACGACCCGCGCGACCGGCGACCTGCGTCAGGAGCTGGAACGTGCGCTCCGGGCTCCGGAAGTCCGGCAGGTAAAGCATGGAGTCCGCCTGCACAACGCCGATCGTCGTCACGCCGGGCAAGTCGAAACCCTTGGAGACCATTTGCGTGCCGACGATGATGTCGACATGCCCGTCCTCGACGCGCTGCAACATCGCCGAGTAACCACCCGAGCGACGGATCGCATCCTGGTCCCAGCGCATGACGCGCGCGTCCGAAAACTGCCGTCGCACCTCGTCCTCGACGCGCTGGGTGCCCGCGCCGAAATAGTCCAGCCGGCCGCCGCACTCCGGGCAGCCATCCGGCGGAATCATCCGGAAGTCACAACGGTGGCAGACCAGCTCGTGCATATCCTTGTGGAACACAAGCGGGATATCGCAGTTCGGGCACTCCAGCCGGTGCCCGCAGCTGCGGCACATCACCACGGTCGACATTCCCCGCCGGTTCAGCAGCAGGATCGCCTGCTCCCCGCGCGAAAGCGACCGCTGCACGGCGGTTTTGAGGGATCGGCTGATCATGCCGCTGTTGCCCTGTCGCAGTTCGTCCTTCAGGTCGACGATCTCGACGTCCGGCAGCTCCAGGCGCTGGCTCAGGTTCGACCCGCGCACCGGCGCGACCCGCTCCGGCAACTCCAGCAGGTGGTACTCGCCCTGCTCCGCGCGCCACATCGACTCGACCGACGGTGTCGCGCTGCCCAACACGAGCGGCACTCCATAGGTCTCGGCCAGTTTCTGCGCCACCGCACGCGCGTGATAGCGCGGCTCCGAATCCTGCTTGTACGAGGCGTCGTGCTCCTCGTCGATGATGATGACGCCCGGGTTCCGCACCGGTGTGAACAGCACCGAGCGCGGCCCGACGATGACCGGCACCTCACCCGACGCGACGCTCTGCCAGATGTCGTAGCGCTCACCAGGCGTCAGCTGGGAATGCAGCACCGCCACGCGCCCCGGAAAGCGATCGATGAAGCGACGCACGACCTGCGTCGCCAACGCGATCTCCGGTACGAGGATGATCGCGCTCCTCCCATGCCGCAGGCACCAGGCGACCGCCCGCAAGTAGATCTCCGTCTTGCCGCTCCCCGTGACGCCGAAGAGCAGGTTCGGGGTCGGATCCCCGGCGGCCAGTCGTCGCTCCAGCGTCAACCAGGCGGCCGCCTGCGGGGCGTTCATCGTCGGCGCGACCGCCGCGCGCGGTTGCGGTGCCTCCCGCGCCGGGAGCTCGACAACCTCGATCGCGCCTCGCGCCGGCAAGGGCCTCCAGCATCGGCGCCGTCGACGTCGATCACCTGCTGCAGGTCCTGCACCGGGATCAGGTCCGTCTCATGCTCCTGGGCGGCCCGATAGAGCTGGACGATCTCCTCCATCACCGCGCGCTGCTTCGGTGCCCGCTCCGGGATTTCGGCATCGGCGTCCAGCACGCGCACGAAACGCAGCATGCGCATGCCGGGAACCTTGTCGTCCGGCCGCATCTCGCGCAGGAGCACCCCCTTGCCCACGAGGTCCGGTACGACGGAGGTTAGTGGCTGGCCGGTCGCGCTCTTCAGCTGCGCCAGCGTCAGCTCGCCGCGCTCCATGAGCAGGTCGACGACCTTCTCTTGCAGCGTCGTCAGCTCGACCTCGCCCGAGATCGGTGTCCTCATTCAGGGACAGCACCTCGACGGCCCGATAGGCGCGACCGGGCGGCAGGAAGAGCGTCGCGCACGAGAAGAAGGTGCTTGCCGTCTCGCGCGCCATCCACTCGGCGACGGCGAACTGCTCCGGCGTCAGTCCGACTGGCGGCTCGGCGATGCCACCGATTGGCCGCGTCGAGAATTCCGGCACCTCGGCGGTCACGCGCATGGCGATGCCATGCACCATCTTGTTGCGCACCGGGACCCAGACAACCTGGCCGAGCTCCGGCTCCATGCCGTCCGGCAGGAGGTAGGTCAGCACTCCGCCGTTCGACCACACGGCGACACCGTCGACCGCCACCTCCAGGAAGCGGCGGTCGGTCGTGCGATTCTCTTCTGTTGTGGGTTTTTCGCGCGTCGTCATGGTGGCCATTGTACGCGCTGTCCTGGGCTCACCCGGTGTTGCGGAGACCGCCCGCGATGCCGTTGACGGCCAGGTGCAACGTGTCGATCAGGTCCGCGTCATCCGGGTTCCGCCGCCAACGCCGCAGCAGCTCGACCTGGATGATCGAGAGCGGGTCGACGTAGGGGTTGCGACGCTCGATCGTGCGCTGGAGCGTAGGCGTGTTCTCGTGCAACTGCGACTGCCCGGTGACGCGAAGCAGCATGTCGACGGTCAGGTCATGCTCCGCGACCAGTCGTGCCCAGATCCGCTCGCGCAGCGCCTCATCCTCAACCAGATCGACGTACCGCCGCGCGATCTCCATGTCCGCCTTGTTGATCGCCATCTCGGCGTTCGCCAGCATCGTCTGGAAGAACGGCTTGTGCTCGTGCAGGTCACGCAGTGCATCGAGGCCGTACTCCTCGATGCCCGCCTGCAATGCCGTGCCGAGCCCGTACCATCCGGGCAGGATGATGCGGCACTGGGTCCACGAAAACACCCACGGGATCGCGCGCAGGTCGCGGATATCGTTCGACGTCGTCCTCTTCGCCGGGCGTGACCCGAATTGCAGCCGGGAGATCGCGTCGATCGGCGTCGCCTCGTAGAAGAACCGCACGAAGTCCGGGTCACCATAGACCAGGTCGCGATACGCCGCCGTCGAGACCTCCGCCATGCGATCCATCATCGCGTGGATCGCCTCGTGCTCCTCCGGCGTCTCTTCGCCGCCGTCCCAGTCGCGGATCGGGAACGACCGCGCCAGCACTGCGCCGACCGCGAGCTCCACCTCGCGGTGCGCGATCGGCCGCGTCGAATACCGCGCGGAGATAACCTCGCCCTGCTCGGTGATCTTGATCCGGCCATGAACGGTGTCACGCGGCAGGGCGAGGATCGCCTTGTTCGTCGGCCCGCCACCACGCCCGACCGCGCCGCCGCGTCCGTGGAAGAACATGAACGGCACGCCGCGCTCGGTCATCAGCCCGGCCAGTTCCTCCTGCGCCCGGTAGAGTCCCCACGACGATGCGAGGTACCCGGCGTCCTTGTTGGAGTCGGAATACCCGACCATGATCTCCTGCACGCCGCCGGAGCTCTCCAGCGCCGCCCGGTAGACCGGCTCGTCGAGCAGCACACCCATCGTCTGGGGCGATGCGGCCAACGTCCCGCCCTCCTCGAACAGCGGCACGATCCGCAGACGCGCGCCGGTCCCTCCTGGCTCGGCGAGGCCGGTCTCCTTCATCAGCAACAGCACTTCGAGCAAATCCGATGGCGCTTCGGTGTTTGAGACGATGTACGTCTCGATCGCGTGCGGGTACGCCCCGTTGAGCAGCTTCCGGACGGTTCGGAATGTCTCGATCACCTCGCCCGGCACGGTCGACGCGTCCAGGTCGAACAGCGTCACAAGTGGGCGCGGATCCGCGATCTCCCGCACGAGCACGTGCTGCCGTGCGGACTCGTCCAGCGACGCATAATCGGCCTCGACGCCCGCCTTGGCCAGCATGTGCGCGACGGCCGCCTCGTGGCGCTTCGCATGATCGCGCAAGTCGAGCGTCGCCATCTCGAAACCAAAGACCTCGACGATGCGGATGACGTCGTGCAGGTCGCCGCCGACGATCATCCCGGCTGACTGCTCCTGCAACGCCGCCTCCACCTCGCGCAGGTCCGCCAGCAGCTCCTGTGGCGTCCGATACGCGTGCTCGCCGCCGGATAGCACCTCGCGCAACCGCTCCCGCATCAGCGTCAGCAAGTGTCGGTATGGCTCACCGGCATTGTTGCGGGCGAGGTACTGGTCCAGCTCCGGGAACATCGCCCCGTACGTTGCCAGCAGCGGCTGCAGGCGCCCTGTCGGCGGCACCATCGCCTCGCTGACGGAGATCCGCCCGGCAAGCTGCGTCAGGCGCTCATGGAGCATCCCGAGCGCCGCCTCGCGCATGATCCCCAGCGCCTCGACCGTGACCTCCGGCGTCACGAAGGGGTTGCCGTCGCGGTCGCCGCCGATCCACGATCCGAACGTCACGAACGGCGGCACGCGCACCGGCTCATCCGGGAAGGTAGCGGCCAGCGCCTCCTCGATATCGCGGTAGATCGCCGTCATGGTGTCGATCAGGCTGACGTTGAAGTAGACCAGCGTGGCCCGTAGCTCGTCCTGCACAGTCGGCTTCTGGGTGCGCAGCTCGTGGGACGTCCACAGCTCGGCGATCGTCGACGAGAGCCATGCCCGGGCCCGGTCGACCTCGCGCGGCAGGGCATCCCGCTCGTCCAGCTCGCGGATGGTGGCGAAGATGCGCGAGAGCTTGTCGATAATTGTCCGCCGCCGCGCCTCGGTGGGGTGCGCGGTGAGGACGAAGCGGACCTTCGCCTGCGCGAGCATCCCGGCGATCTGGTCGGCGGTGATCCCGCGTCGGGCCAGCGCCTGGACGGTCTCGTGGATCGAGCCGCGCCGGGGTGATTCAGGGTTCTGCTGCTCGCGACGGCGCACTCGCCGGATGCGCTCGCTATCTTCGGCGATGTTGTTCAGCTGGAAGTAGTTCGTGAAGGCGCGGATCAGCATCCGCAGTTCGTCCGTGTCCGCCGTCTCAATCAAGGTGTCCAGCCGCTCGCCGGCGCCCTCGACGCTCCGCCGCAGATCCTTCGCGGCCGCGCGGACGTCCTCCTCCAGCTCGAACGCCTCTTCGCCACCGACCGAACGAATCACATCGCCCAGCAACCCGGCCAGGAGATAAAGATCGTCGGAAAACGACCGATGCCGCTGCGGGTTCCCCTGCGCCTGTCCATGTACCATCCGTCGCCACCCTGTACCATCGACCATTTCGCACGATCTTCGCAGATTACACTACCTGCCAGCAGCACGGGCTTGTCGCCGCATGGGGAGCATCAGGTTGGGCCGGGTCGCGAGCGAGCATCGAGAGGGTCGGATGTCCCCGCTCCACCGGTGGGGCGATGTTGTCGTGCTCCACCCATGGCAAGTCCTGCTCGTGCCGATCATCCTCGCGTGCGCCCTTCTTCCCCTGGCGCTGCGGGCGACGGACAACCTGGCCGCGAACGGCTGGGTGCCACCTCAGGCCGAGGCGCAACGGGTAGAGGACCTGGTCGCCGAGGAGTTCGGCCAGACCGGCAGTAGCCATTTCATCCTCTTCTCGGATCCCACCGAAACGCTGAAACCAACGGATCGTGAGTTCCGCCTCGCGGTGGAACAAGCCGTCCGGCCCTTGCGCGCCGATCCGGCCGTGGCGGCTGTCTACACGTGGGGATCCACCTCCAACGACACCCTCAACCGCGTGCTGATCTCTGCCGACGGCACGCAAACCATCGCGGTCGTCGTGCTCGCGGAAACAGCGACGAGCGCGTCCGATGCCGTCGCGCATCTCGAGAAGACGCTCGTCGACACGGAGCTCGACGCCCGCATCGGCGGCTGGCCGGCCACCACGAACGCGTTCATGGAGGTCGCCGAGCGCGATCTCCTGCGGGCGGAGATCGTCTCGCTCCCAATTACCCTGGGCCTCCTGCTCCTGGTGTTTGGCGGGATCCTCGCCGCAAGCCTGCCGATTGTCCTCGCCGTGCTCTCGATGATCCTCGCCTTCGCCGCGATGTGGGCGGTGGCACAGGTCACCCTCGTCAGTACGTTCTCGATCAACGCCGTCACCATGCTCGGCCTGGCGGTCAGCATCGATTACGCGCTGATCATGGTCAGCCGCTTCCGGGAGGAACGGGCCAGTCGCTCGCTCCAGGATGCGGTGCGTCACACCGTAGCTACCGCGGGACGCGCAGTAATCGGCGCCGGCGCAACGGTGGCGATCGGGGTCAGCGGGCTCGTCCTGTTCCGCGTGCCGGCCGCGGTGTCGACCGGCATCATCGCCGCGGCGGTTATCGCGATCGCTGTCCTCCTCGCCCTGACCGTGCTGCCGGCGGCATGTTCGTCCTCGCCGGTGACCGTATCGGCACGCGCCGCACGACGCGTCTACGCCTTGCGTCGCGCATCAGCAACGTCATCGGAGCGATCGGCCGGTGGCGGGAGCGCTACCCGCTTGCGACCGTGTTCCTCACCGCCATCTTCCTCGTGTCGCTCGCCCTGCCGGCGCGCCACATGGCGCTCTCGTCTCCGACGATCGCGAGCCTCCCGCGTAGCACCGAGGCCCGGCAGGTCGCCGACGAAATCGCTGAGTCGTTCCCCCATGCAACGCTCTCGCCGATCGCCATCGTCGTCCAGCCCACCGGCGACTCGATGTACAGCGCCGACAACCTGCAGGCGCTGCGCGACTACGTCGAGGCGCTATCTACGCTCCCCGGTATCGACCGCGCGGATAGCATCTGGTCGCTCCTGCCGTCCGCGATGACGCCCTCAACCTATTCGACAAGCCTGGTCCTCGAACCGGATCTCGGGCGCGTCTCCACCCCGTACCTGACCCCCCGCGCGGCGCTCGTGAACATCACGGTCGATCCCACGCTCTCCGACGACGAGCGCCGCGACCTCGTCCGCGAGATCCGGGCGACGTCCCAGGCGATGGCCGGGCGTGACCTGCGGGTGCTGGTGGGCGGCAATGTCGGCATGGACGTCGACGTGATGGACTTCGCGGCGGACCACATGCCGGACGTCGTCGTCGCGATCATCGCGTTGACCGGCCTCGCGCTCCTCGTGCAGCTCCGCTCGGTGTTCCTGCCCCTGAAGGCGATCGCGATGAACCTGCTCTCGATCGGAGCCTCCTTCGGGGCGCTCGTCTGGATCTTCCAGGACGGCCACCTCTCCGCCGTGCTCCGGTTTGAGCCGTCCGGAACGACCGTCGTGCTCGTCCCGATCCTGATGTTCTGCTTCCTTTTCGGGCTCAGCATGGACTTCGAGATCATCATGCTCAGCCGCATCCGGGAAGGATGGCAGGCCACCGGGGACAACGACCGCGCCGTCGAGAGCGGCCTCCGCCACACGGCCGGGATCGTGACCTCTTCGGCGCTGGTGATGTTGGCCGTCTTCGCCGCGTTTGCGACGAGCGAGCTGGGCATGATCAAGGCGCTCGGCGTCGGCCTCGCGATCGCCGTCGCGCTCGACGCGACCGTCATCCGCCTCCTCCTGCTCCCCGCCACGATGCAGCTGATGGGCCGCTGGAACTGGTGGGCGCCCTTCCAGCGGAGCCCGGCCGCGCGGCACGATTCCCTCCCCGAGCCCGCGGACTGATGCGACACTGTGGGCATTGACCAACGCCCGCACCAACGCACAAGGACGCCCAATGACCGACACTCACCCCTCCGGCCCCGTCACGATCGAGGAGATCTCCAATCGCCTCACGCCGAGCGAGCCGAAGATTTCGCCGGATGGCCGGCACATCGCCTTCACCGTCGCCATGCGCGGTCGCAAGGAGGACCGCTTCGACCGCTCGATCTGGGTCTCGACCGACGGCGCCCCAGCGCGACGGTACACGACCGGTAGCGGCGACCACACCGCGTTCGCATGGTCACCGGATAGTCAACTCGCTCCTGTTCGTCGCCCAGCGCGAGAAAGACGACAAGAGCCGGGTCTACAGCATCCCGATCGACGGAGGCGAGGCGCAGCAGGTCGGCGAACTGGCCGGCAAGATCACGGCACCGTCGTGGTCGCCGGACGGCTCCCGCATCGCCGTCCTCGTCACCGAGGAGGAGACGGAGGACGAAAAGACGCGCAAAGAGGAGAAGCGCGACGTCGTCCTCTTTGAGGAGGAGGACAAGGTCGCCCGCCTCTGGACGTCGACCCGGCCACCGGCGACGCGCGTTGTCTCACCCACGGCCATCGGCACGTCTGGGAATACGCCTGGTCGGACGACGGCGAGCACATCGTCCTGGTCACCGCCGACAAGCCGACCGCGAACCAGATGTTCCTCGCCTCGGAGCTGCGGGTGATACCCGCGAGCGGCGGCCGGTCGCGCGTGCTGGCCGAGACCCGCAATATCCCGTCGCATCCGGTCGTCCGGACAGTGGACGACGAACAGATCGTCTTCTTCCTTGCGAACGATCACCGCGACGACCCCTCCTACTCCGTCTGGTCGGTTCCGCTCGAGGGCGGGCAGCGGCGCAAGGTCACCGACAACGAGCGGTCCGCCGCGATGATGCTCTCTGCGGACCCGCGCTCGGAGTCGGGACTCCTCCTGCTCCAGGCGGACCATTCGACGCTGCGGCTCTACACGCTGGACGGTGACACCGGCGCGCTGGAACCCGTCAATGTCGGCACGCTGGGCGAGCGCGGAAGCGTGCTCAACCGCCCCTCGATGGCGACCACCGGCGATCTTGCCGTCGCCTGGAGCGCGCTGGACACGCCTGAAGAGGTCTATCGCATCTCGGCCAGAGGCGAGGCGACGAAGCTCACCTCGTTCGGCGAGACGTTCGCTGGCCGGCTTTCAAACGGTGAAGTGATTTCGTGGGGGCCGAGGACGGCGTCGATGTCGAAGGCCTGCTCATCTATCCGCACGGGTACGAGGAGGGCAAGCGCTATCCGCTCGTCCTACAGGTGCATGGCGGCCCGGCGTCACTCTGGACCGAGCGCATCCATATGCACTGGCACGATTGGGCGCAGATGCTCGCTGCACAGGGATACGCCGTGCTCTTGCCGAACCCGCGCGGGTCGATCGGCTACGGCACATCGTTCGAGCAGTTGCTGCAAGATGACGTCGGGGGTGGCGAATCGCGCGACCTCGTCTCCGGCGCCAAGGCCATGGTCGAGCGCGGCATCGCCGACGAGGACCGGCTCGCGATCACTGGCTGGTCATGGGGCGGCTACCTGACGGCGTGGACGATCACCCAGACGGACATCTTCAAGGCGGCCGTGATGGGCGCCGGCGTTGCCAACAACATCTCCGACCACGGCGCGGGCGACATCGCCGAGTACAACACCTTGCTCTACCCGGACCACCCCTATCGAGAGCACGCGTGGGACTTCTACGCCAACATCTCGCCGGTCCGCTACGCCGCCAACGTGACGACGCCAACCCTGATCGTCCATGGCGAAGCCGACGACCGGGTGCACGTCACCCAGGGGCAGGAGTTCTACCGCGCCCTTCAAGTCTGCGGCGTGCCGGTGCAGTTCGTGCGGTATCCGCGAGAGAGCCACGGCTTCGTCGAATACAACCACCAGATCGACCTGATGGAACGCATCGTCGCCTGGCTGGGAAAGTACCTGACTTGAGGCTGAGCTGCGTACAGCCGCCCCTTGTGGGCGGCTCCAGGCGTCGCCCACAAGGGGCGACCGGACGAAAGGCGGAAATATGCAGGCGGGCATCTTCGTCAAACCAACACCCGACGTCGGCCGCAACCTGCAAACCGTGCAGGAGCTGGACGAGATCGGCGTGCCCACGGTCTGGCAGACGAACAACGTCCTTTGGCCGGACGCGATGGGCTTCTACGCCGCCGTTGCCGCGACGACAAGGCGCATCCGGCTGGGCACGTCAATAATGCAGATTTTCCCGCGCCACCCCGCCGCGCTGGTCTCGCAGGCGCAAGTGATCGAGTCTCTCGCGCCGGGTCGGCTGCGGCTCGGCGTCGGCACCAGCCACCGGCCACGCATGGAGAAGAACCTCGGCATCCCGATGGGCAGCAAGCCGCTGACCTACCTCCACGAGTACGTCACGGTCCTGCGTGGGCTGCTCTGGGAAGGCGGAGTCGAGTTCCACGGGGAGTTCTTCAACGTCTCCGAGCGCTATCCGGAAGGCACGATCACGCCGCCGAAGACGGAGATCAGCATCTCCGCGCTCAGCCCGAAGAGCTATCACATGGCGGGGGAGATCGCCGACGCCGCGATTAGCTGGATGGCTCCGATCCGGTATCTTGTGGAGACCGGCCTGCCGGGGCTCCAGGCGGGTGCCGACGAGGCGGGTCGACCGGTTCCTCCGCTCATCGCCCATGTCCCCGTATCCGTCACCACGGACCGCGAGCGGGCGATCGAGGCCTCGCGGCGATCTCGGCTACTACGGGGCGCTGCCGTTCTACCAGCAGATGTTCGAGAAGGCTGGACTTCCGGCGACGGACGAGGGTCGCACGCCGGCCGAGGTGCTGGACGCGGTGCTCGTCTCCGGCACGCTGGACGAGATCCGCCAGCGCCTGGAGGGCATCCTTGCGGAGGGGATCGGCGAGGTCCTGATCCACCCGGTCGCGGTGGACGACGCCGCTTCTGAACTGCGCCAGTTGGCGACGATCATCGCCGGATAGAGAGATATCTCTGTAGCGGAGGACTTTCGACCAGGTGCCGCCACAAGAACCTTGTGCGGGCTGTTCGAAATGTTCTCCTATCCGGCAGCATGTCGGCTGGGAGCTGTAGATCGCTGGAACGGCGAAAGGGAGGACATTGCGGCCCGACACGGCTCACCGGATATGGGAGCCTGAGGCCGCAAGTCCTCCGCTACGGCTGGATCAAGCCGGGTGCTCGCTACACGCTCAGCAAGTCGGAAATGGTCGTGGCGTAAATGCGCGCCTGCTTCATGAGGTCATCGATGAGGATGCTCTCGTTCGCGCCGTGCGCGCCCTCACCGCGCGGCCCCATTCCGACGGTGTCGATCCCGTACTGGCGGTAGAAGCGGCCGTCGGTCATTCCGGCCCACTGCACGAAGAACTCCGGCTCCTCGCCCGTCAGCTTGCGGATGCTGTTCTGGAACGCCTGCACGAGCGGTGAATCCTCCGGGGTGATGTTCGGCTCGATGTAGGTTCCCTTCGGGTCGATCTCGAGCTCGTACTGGAAGTCCGGGTCCTCGGCAGCGACCGCGTCCAGCTTCTTCCGAATGTCCTCGACCGCGCTCTCCCGCGTCTCGCCCGGAACCAGGCGGCGGTCGATGCTGATCTTCGCCTCACCCGGCACCACGTTGTGGGCGATGCCGGCCTCGATCATGTTCACCGAGAGCACCGGGTAGCCGACCGCCGGGTGGAACGTCTCGATGTGGTGCTCCAGCGCGAGGATGCCCTTGGCCGCCTTCTGGAGGGCATTGATGCCAGTCACGCGGGCCGCCGCGGTATGCGACGCCTTGCCCTGGAAGATCACGTTGATGCCGATGCCGCCGCGCTCGGCGTTGCGCACCTTGTGCTCCGACCCCTCGCCGATGAACACGTAGTCTGGCCGCGGCAGGTTGCCCTTTTCGATTTCGCGGAGGACATGCTTGGTGCCGAACTCGGCGCTGGTCTCTTCGTCGGAGACGATATGCGCCTGGAGTGCGCCCTTCAGCGGCGCGTCCTTGAACATCTCCAGCATGTGCATCATCACGCCGACGGAGGTCTTCATGTCGCTCGCGCCACGGCCGTAGATGCGCGTGCCGTCCTCGCTGACCACGCCATCGAACGGGTCCGTCTTCCACGAAGAGGCATCGGACACCGGGACGACGTCGAGATGGCCGTTCATCGCGATGATTGGCCCGGAGGTCGGGTCACCAACCGTGGCGATGATGTTCGGGCGCGTCGGGTCGTTCGCCGTCTCCACCCAGCTGATGCCGCGCTCGTCGAGCCAGCGCTTGACGAACTGCATGACCTCATACTCATCGCCGCTCACGCTCGGGATCGAAACCAGCTCGCACCCGACCTTCACGATGGCATCGCGCGACACCTTGTCCGCCCATGCCGTCACCGTGTTTCCTGCGTCCGTCATTGTGTCCTCCGTGAAACCGATCAATTCGTGACGTACTTGTACCATGCAAAACGGCCATCCCCAACCGGGAATGGCCGTTTTGATCGCATTCAGTGCGTGTTGTGAGGGCCGACGATAATGGCCCGCTAGATCCGCTCGAAGCGCTCCACGTCGAGCACGAACACGATCGCGCCACCGACTTCTACTTCGAAGTTCTCCGGCATGTACAACAGGCCGGGCTCGAGAGCCGGGGAATACGGCACGGCAATCTGCGTGCGGCGACGGCAGCTACGCTGGAGAATGTTCATCACGGTCGGCACGCCGGCATCCTCGACACCGATCATCAGGCTGGTGTTCCCTGTCCGCAGGAACGACCCCGTCGTGGCGATCTTCGTAAACCGGAACCCGGCCGAGATGAGCGCCTCGGTGAGGATGTCCGTGTCTTCGTCCTGGACAATGGCAAAGATCAACTTCACGGGAGTGCTCCTCCTTCAGGCGTCGTCCCCGCCTGCCCCGGCTTCAACGCGCCCGGGTACCGGCGATCCTCACATGCGGTACTTCTGGCAGTAGAGTACACGACCACGGCATATTCGCGCCCCGCGTTTAGCCGAGGTCCTCAAGCGTTTGCCGGATCAGGTCAATCACCTGCTCGTGAAGTACGCCATTTGTACAACAAACCTCTTGCCCATGCAGGTCGTACGGGCGGCCGTCCATCATGGACACGGTCGCGCCGGCCTCCCGGGCGATGATGACCCCGGCACCAACGTCCCATGTGTTGATGGGCCGCTCGAGGTACGCATCGAGCCGGCCCGCGGCCACCCAGACCATGTCGAGCGCCGCCGCGCCGCCGCGTCGCATCCCCTGGGCGTTGTTGTTGAACGCCTGCCAGAGGGCGAACGCCGGCGCGCGCTCGGCGATGTTGTACGAGAACCCGGTCGCTGTCAACGCCTGGAGCAGCTCCGGCACCGTCGAGACGCGGATCGGCGCGTCGTTGAGCGTCGCTCCCTGCCCCTTGACCGCGAAGAACATCTCGTCCTTCATCGGGTCGTAGACCGCTCCAACCACCGGCTCGCCCCGGTGCTCCATCATGATCGACACGGCCCAATGGGCGTAGCCATGCGCGAAGTTCGTGGTGCCGTCGATCGGGTCAATGTACCAGCCGTACTCGCTGTCGTCCGCACCGGTCGCCCCCTCTTCACCCGTCAGGCGGTGGTCCGGGAACGCCGCGCGGACACCCTCCACGATCAGCTTCTCGGCCGCCTCATCCGCATCGGTCACCAGGTCGACGGTGCCCTTGAAGGCGATGCGTCGCTCGGTTCCGGCCGCCTCTCGCGCCTGCGCGCCGGCTGCGTATGCCAGTTCCTTCGCCAAGTCACCGGCACGCTGCAGGATATCGGGGTTCGGTTCAGTCACGTCAACGGTCCCTTTCTCTCTCGTCTTATCGTGCGTTGATCGGCAACTGGGGATACGCGTCTGAGGCGAGTGTGCCGTAGCCGCCCTCACGGGCGATGACGAACGCCCGGCCCGCGACCATCGCCGCGTTGTCGGTGCAGAACTCCATCGCCGGCCAGCGCACAGGCACTTCGTCGCCCAGCAGCGCCTGCACGCGCTCCCGCAGGCGCCGGTTCGCGGCGACTCCACCGGCGATCAGTACCGACGCGGCGCCGTGCTCCCGTGCGGCCCTGGCGAGCTTGTCCGACAGCACGTCGACGATCGCCTCCTCGTACGAAGAAGCGAGGTCGGCCAGCGGCAGATCCTCCCGATAGCGCGGTGGGCGATGCTCCGGGAAGATCTGCTCGGTTGGCTTCGGCGTTGTGTCCGGGAGTCGATACGGATCCACTTGGCGCAGGAGCGATGTCTTCAGGCCCGAAAAGCTGAAGTCATACGAGCCACCGAGCTGGGCGCGCGGAAAGGCGAACGCTGCCGGGTCGCCACCGACCGCGGCTTTCTGGATCGCCGGGCCGCCCGGGTAGCCAAGTCCCAGCAGTCTCGCGCCCTTGTCGAACGCCTCGCCAGCCGCATCATCGATCGTCTGACCGAGAACCTGGACCTCGTCATGGCTCCGCAGCAGCAGAATCTCGGTATGCCCGCCTGAAACCAGGAGACACACAGCCGGGAACGACGGCATCTCGACCGGCGCATCCTCGCGCTCCAGCCAGTTCGCGTAGACGTGCGCCTCGAGGTGGTTAACGGGGATCGCCGGCTTGCCCAGCGCCCAGGCGTAGGCCTTCGCCGCGTTCACGCCGACAATCAGCGACCCGGCCAACCCGGGCCCCTCGGTGTAGGCGATCGCATCGATGTCGTCGATCGTTGCCCCGGCCTCGTCGAGCGCGGCCTCGACGACCGGCATGATCGCCGTGACTTGCCCGCGCGCGGCCAGCTCCGGCACGACGCCACCGTGGGCGCGATGCAGCTCGATCTGGGAGGAGATGACGTTGGAGCGCACCGTTCGCCCGTCGGTGACGACCGCCGCGGCGGTCTCGTCACAGGACGTCTCGATGCCAAGGATGTTCATGAATCGTGGTCTCTCATATGTCAGGAGGCGGCGTCGCGCTCCGGGAAGCTCAGGCGATGGTTCAGGCGACGACGCAGGTCTTCGATGCGACGAAGGTACTCGGGATTGCGGAACGATTCCGACCACATGATGTAGGCGTCCTCGTTGTTATCGCTGTAATAGCGCGGACGTGTCCCCTGGATCGTGAAGCCATACTTGCGATAGAGCGCCTGCGCGCCGTAGTTGGAGACGCGCACTTCCAGCGTCAGCCAGGTCGCCTGACGCCGTCGCGTCTCGTCGATCAGCGCGAGGAACAGGAGCTCGCCAAGCCCCCTCCCCTGGTAGTCCGGCCGCACGCCGATCGTCGTGACGTGGGCCTCGTCGAGAACGTGCCACATGCCAGCGAAGCCGATGATGGGCGGTGGAGTGCGCTTCTGGGAACGATGACCGAGCGGCCAGAACGCGAACCGGCCCTGACGGCGGGAGTTGGTCGGGCGCGACTCGATCACGACCGGCGGGTCCTCGTCGTCGGCGTCGGGGTCGTCTCGCAGGACGATGTAGTAGTTCTGGGAAGGGTTGCGGAGCTCGCGACGATAGGCGGCAATGGGCCACGGGTTCGTGAAGCACAGTCGCTCGACCGAGCTGACCTCCTCCACGTCCTCCAGCGTCATCGGTTCAATGATATACACCGGCCTCGCCGTCCCCCGCGCTCACGTTTCTCCCCGGACGAGGCGGTCCATTCCGTCCCCGTTACCCATTTATCCTACCGTATCGATCACGGCGACAAATCGCCTCGCGCTGCGGTAAACTTTGTGGTCGATAGGCCGGAGTGGCGAAATGGCAGACGCAGCGGACTCAAAATCCGCCGGTGGCAACACCGTGGGGGTTCGAATCCCCCTTCCGGCACCGCCCAACACCAACACATTGCCCGTTGCGTCGGTCCAGCGTGGAAGGAATCGCCGTTGACCATGACGTTCCTCCGGCGCCTGGGCGGCACGGGCGGCAGCCTCGGCCAGCAGATGGCGCGGGGCACGTTCTGGATGGGCCTCGGTCAGGCGGTCATCCAGATCAGTGGGCTCGTTCGCACGTCCGTGCTCGCGCGCTTCCTCACGCCGGCCCAGTTCGGCATCATGGGCATCGCCCTGATCGTCATCAAGGCGCTCGAATCGCTCACCACCACCGGCTTCTCGCAGGCGCTCATCCAGCGCCCCGGCGAGATCGAGCGGTTCCTACCCTCCGTCTTCCTCTGGAACATCGGACGTGGGCTGCTGCTCTCCTTCGCTCTCGTCCTTGGCGGCCCATTCATCGCCGGCTTCTTCAATGAGCCTGACGCGACGACGGTAATCCAGGCGGCCGCGGCCATCACCATGCTCCGCGCCGTACAGAACCCGAAGATCGCCGCCGTTCACCGCGACCTCCGCTACCAGCAGCATTTCTACTGGGACGCCTCGATCACGGTCGCGGGGCTCCTCTCCGCCGGTATCATCCTCGTCCTGCGGCAAGACGTCTGGGTCCTCCTGCTATCGATGATCGTCGAAGAGGCGGCGCGCACGCTCGGCTCGTACGTCATCGAGCCATGGCGACCGTCACTCGGCTTCCGCATGCGCGATATCCGCGAGCTCCGCATCTTCGGGCGCTGGGTCGGCGCGAGCTCGATCGTGATCTTCCTCTCGCAGCAACTGGACACGATCGCCGTGGGCCGACTCCTGCCGATCTCCGCGCTCGGCCTCTACGACCTCTCGTGGCGGATTTCCCAGCTTCCGGCGACGCAGGTCAGCTCGGTTGTCTCCTCCGTCGCGCTGCCATCGCTGAGCAAGGCACAGCCGCGCCCGGAGCGGTTCAACGACCTCTACCTGAAGATCGCGACGACGGTCTGGGCGATCTCGATCACCGTCGGGCTCCTGATGGTCGTGTTCGCGGAGCAGATCGTGCGCTGGTTCCTCGGCGAGCCATGGCTGGCGGCGGTGCCGTCGCTCCGCATCCTCGCCACAGCCGGGCTCATCCGCAGCATCGTGACCATCGGCGGGCGGGTGTTCCAGGCCGCCGGGCATCCGCGCTACGACTTCTGGATGAACCTGACGCGGCTCGTGGTCCTGGCGGCGTCGATCTACCCGCTCGTCAGCCGCTGGGGCATTGAGGGCGCGGCCACGGCGATGCTCCTCTCGATCTCGGTCGTGCTGCCATTGTATTTCTGGTTCATCTACGAGATCACCGGCCTGACACCATGGCGACACGTCACCTTCGGCGTTGGCCGCGTCATGGGGATCGTCCGTCGGTAGGCAAACGCCGCTCTAGAACAGCCACTCCGGGATTTGGACGATGACAGCGCCCGTCTCGCGGATCACGTAGGAGAACTCGTCAGCCGACCAGGGGCGAATGGGGCTGTCCGGCGCGGCCGACGAATAGGCATCCAGCCCAACGGCCTCCGCCATCCGCTCGCTACGGAACAGGTGGAAGCCGTCGCTCACGATCAGGACCGTCTCGATCCCTCGTCCATCGGCAATCTCGCCCACCGACTCCATGCTCTGCCAGGTGTCCTCGCCGCGGTCCTCCTTAAGGATCGCCTGCTGCGGCACGCCCCGGTCCAGCAGGTACTGCTCGCCGGTCCCGGCCTCGGTGAAGGCGTCACCTTCCATCTTCCCGCCGGTGACGATGATGACCGGCGCGTAGCCCTGCTCGTAGAGCGCCAGCGCGTGATCCAGCCGCGCGCTCAGCACCGGGCTGGGCCGGCCGTTGTACTGCGCCGCGCCCATCACGACGATGGCGTCGACCTGCCGCGCCTCATCGTTGCGCGCCTGGACGTAGATCGCGACCATGAACCCACCGATCGTCAACACGCCGGCGAGCATCAGCAGCGCCAAGGCGACCACCCATGGACGATGCCCGCGAGGAGCCTCCTCGAAGCGAAGATCGGTGTAGCGCTCCAGTGAGGGGTTCTCAAAGCGGTCGTTGCGACGACGGCGACCGATGCGTGGAGGTGTTTTGGGATCCCGGGATGGGGACGAAGTGCCGGCATGATCGCCGCGGTGCGTTTCCATGGCGCGTAGCATGACACCCGCCGTCCCGCTCGACAAGGCGACCGCTTGGGGCATCCCGCTGTGGGACAATGGGACTTGAGTACCAAGCGGAAAGGACGCTCCCATGCCCCTGTTCTCATCCCGGAAACACGACCATCAGGACACGCCGGACGACGCCCCGCACACGCCCGTCGCTCCCCCGACCCCCGACGATACCGCCGGCCAGGAGCAGGCAGCGCCCGTCCGCCGCACCCTTCCACCCCATATGCAACGCATCGTCGACGAGCGTAGCGCGCCGCGCCTCCGCCCGGACCCGTCGGTCGCGGAGCAGCGGGACGCCTATGAGCGCCGCCGCATCGCGCTCCAGTTCGATATCGATCAGGGCGAGCTCGCCAGCACGCCGGATAACCCGTGGTCACACCGCATCGAGCTGTTGAGCGAGGCGCTCGTCAATGTCGAGGAAGATCTGCGCCAGGCCGAGCAGATCGCGCCGGGTCCTTACCATCCCGTACCCGCGACGCCGATCACCGACATCCGCATCGAGCGAGGGGACGGCATCACCCTGGCGTTCCGCATCGGCGGCGAGGCGTTCGCGTTCGAGGAGGTGCTGGACTGGGCAGAGCGCGGCACGCAGATCGCCCGCCCCGAGCTGGTTCAGGTGGAGGGCGACGTGTCCACGCTCGTTCCGGCGGATACGCCGGCGGAGCTGGTCGAGCTGCTTCGAGAGCACCTGCGCGATAGCGTCATGACGTTCGCGATCGATCTGCGGGACCGCACGCTGGACGAGGAGCAATTACCGGCCAGCCCGACGCTGGCCGACCTCGCCAGCCCCTGCAAGGAGTGCGGCGGCTGGACCGACTGGAAGGGCCACTGCGATACCTGCTCGACGCGTAAGGCGCGAGCCCAGGAGCTCTTCCGCGAGCGCACGCATCTTCTCAAGGAGCGCGCGAACGAGGCGGAGGAGCGCCACCGTCTTGCCGACCGGCTGCCCCTTGCCCGCCACCGCATGCGGGACCTCGAAAACGAGATCGCCGTCTGGGAACGGTCGGTCAATACTTGATGGCCAATCAGCCCAAGCGCGGAGCCAGTCTTCCCGTCACCCTGAGCGAGTGCGAAAGGGGCGCTACCGCTTTGACTCCTGCGAAGTCACCCGGGGGGGCCTACGCGAAGCGGGTTCGCAGCGACAGCAGCGCCCCAATTGACGCGGCATGAGGCAAGGCGGGGCAGCATGCGCTTCGCACCGGGTTCTTCGGCTACGCCTGAGAATGACCAAAAGATACCTACGGCGTCATCCGGATCGCCGCGAGCTTGCAGGCGGCGCGGAACATCCGGTTGAAATCGAAGCCGTCCTCCGGCCGGAACGCGATCGTGCGCTCGCCGACGCGCTCGACGCCCGGCAGCAGCTCCGCCTGGTCCGCCCGCGCCTGGTGATCAAAGTCCAGCTCAACGGTCACGCCTGACGCCAGCCGATAGGGCTGCGCGTTTGCGATCCGCCCCATGGCCCGCTTGGCGCCGGCGCGGATGATATCCTGCGCCTTTTCCGGGTGCAGGTGCAATGCGGCGGTGGACGAGAGCCCCCACTTCACGACCGCTCCCTCGACCTGCTCGCCGATAAACGCTCGTGTCTGCTCTACCGCCTGATCGTCGCCGGCAACAAAGACAACCGGCACCCCGAAGTGCCCGGCGATCGCCGCATTGATGCCGAACTCGCCGGTTGACGCACCGTCAAACCGGACATCCTGGAGCCAGGTTGACCAGGTGTGCGCCAGCGGGGCCTTCGGCGTCCCGGCCTTTGCGTGGTAGCCAGTGTAGAAGACCGCCGCGATGCCGTCCCGATCAACGCCCTGCATCATGCCCAGGAGCTTGTCCGAGCCGGAGATGTACATCGCGTCACGGTGCAGCTCGTCGCCCAGCAGATTGCGCTGGCCGTCATGGCTGTCGTTGACGATCACCTCGGTCGCGCCGCCGGCGAACGCGCCTTCGATCGCCGCGTTCACCTCCTGTGTCATCCGCAGCCGCGCCCGCTCGTACTCGCCCTGGTTGGACGGTTGGCCGGCACCCGTCTCCTCCGGCGCGTCAACGTGAATCCACGACGAAACGCCGCATGTCCCTTCCATATCCGCCGAGATCAGCACCTTCATCGTCGTTCCTTCCTCTCACATGAGCGATTCCACAGGTTCCCATCGTACCGAACGTCGCGGAGACGCAAAACGGGCAAGGCAGGACACAATGTCCCAACCTTGCCCGTCTCCACGATCCGGTCACCTTCTCAGGCAATCGAACCGGGACCGCTCAGCAATGCTGAACGATTACTTGTTCTGGTTGCGGCGGCGGCGGCGCTCAGCCTTGCGGCGCTTCGCGCGGTCCTCTTCCTGGACGCTGATGAAGCGGAGCCCACGGCGGTGCTCGCGCAGGATGCCGGAGCGCTCGATGCCCTTATTGAAGCGGCGGAGCAGCTGCTCGAAACCTTCGCTGTCACGGATTTCAACACGCATAAATGCTTATCACCACCTTCAAGCGCGTGTAGATGTCGAATACAGGGTCGTCGCCATGCGCTACGGGCACACAACGAACGACGGGCACAATATGACCCGTTTGCCCAGTATACCCGATCTCGCCGAACCTGACATACTTGCGGCATCAGGCCATCTCAACCCTTCACGGGGAGCGCGCTTCATGCCGATCGTCACCGCCATCGCTGTCACACCCGGTGACCCCGCGTCGCTTCGACGCATCAGGGTCGAAGTCCCCGAGCCGGGGGGCACAGGCGTCCTGATCGACGTCATTCGCTGCGGCATCTGCGGCACCGACCGGGAGGTCATTGCCGGCCATATCGGCGGGCCACCCGGCGGAGAAACGGATATCGTCCTTGGTCACGAGATGCTTGGCCGGGTCCACGCGACCGGGCCAAACGTGACGAAAGTCAAGCCCGGCGACCTCGTCACCGCGACGGTACGCCGCCCTGATGGCTGCCCGCTCTGCGCGGCCGGTCAACCGGATATGTGCGTGCAAGGGGACTACACGGAGCACGGCATTAAGGGGCTCGACGGCTTCCTTTCCGAGCGGGTGCTCGTGGACGAGCAGTGGGTCATCACGCTGCCCGAGCGCCTCGAGGCCACCGGCACGCTGGTCGAGCCGTTGTCGGTGATCGAGAAGGTGCTCCGCCAGGTGCGCCTTTTCCAGCAACGTCTCGCGATCTGGGAGCCCCGAACGGCGGTGGTGCTCGGCGCGGGGCCGGTCGGCATCCTTGCGACCATGGTCTTGCGGTCGTGGGGCCTGGAAGTCGTCACCGTCGCTCGCACGCCCGGGCCCAACGTTGCATCGATCGCCTTGGAGCATACCGGCGCGCGATATGTCTCCACGGAGGAGACACCGCTGGCGGGTCTGACCGGCGCCGATATCGTGCTGGAGTGCACCGGCGCCCCGGCAATGAGCTACGAGGCGGTCGGCCTCGTCGGCAAGAACGGGATTGTCAGCCTACTCAGCCCGGCCGGTGCGGGAGGCGACCTCGATGTTCCCGTCGACCTGCTGAACCTCGCCCTTGTACCGAACAACGCGGTCGTCCTCGGGTCGGTCAACGCCGGCCGCGAAGATTGGGACGCCGCCGTGACCGATCTCGACCGTTTCGAGGAGCTGTGGCCGGGGCTCGCCGCGTCGCTCATCACAACGCGTATCCCCTTCGACGGCGACCTCTCACCGATCGCCGCCGGGGGCGCGGGGGGCATCAAGACGGTCGTCGAGTTCGGCGGGCGCTGATCCGCAACTACCTTTCGGGCCACAACCATCTACTCGAAGCTCGCGTTGTACTCCACGACATGCTCGGCCAGCTGCATCAGCGAGCGCACGCGCAACGCCTGAACCTCATCGTCCGACCAGCGGTCGTAACGATCGATCAGCGCGGCGGCCATGCCGATCTCGCGCGCCCCAACGATGTCGGAGAGCGGCTGGTCGCCGATGTGGATGGCGCTGCCGGGGTCGACCTCCAGCGGCTCCAGCGCAGCGTAGAACGTCCGGCTGTCCGGCTTCTCCCACCCGACGAGCGCCGACGTGATGATGATGTCCATCTGCTCGGCAAAGCCCATATGCAGGCAGAACGCCGTCACGTCAGCATCGGCGTTGGAGATCACGGCGCGCTTCACGCTGTGACGCGCGAGGTAGTCCATCACGTCGGACACCTCCTTGAACGCCCGGTACTGCCAGCCTCCGTGGTTCTGCGTCTCGTCCATGAACCGCTGCTGGATTCGCTCCACCGTCTCGTCATCAGTTGGCAGGCCGAGCGCCGGGAGGTAGGCGCGGGCCTGGCCGAGCCGGAACGCCCGCACCTCTTCCTCGTTTCGGTCACGGATCGGGTAGCGGCCATTCTCGATCGTGTAGAAGTTCTCCGCTTCACGGTCCGCACGGATCACATCCTCGCGGCTCACATCAAACCCGGACGCGAGCAGCGCGGCATGGAACCGATCCCAGCGCGGCGGCACGGCCTCGACCAGCGTGTCGTAGAGGTCGAACGTGACCAGTTCCACGGGCCCGTCGATCATGTCCGAGATCTGCACCGTCTTGCCCCTCCCCGCGCTTGTTCCTAGCTCTCGCGGAACTTCGGCAGGATCTCCGTCGCCACCTTCCGCACAACGTCCTGCTCTTCCTTCGTCAGCGGCATGTCGAACAGGAACTGGTCGACACCGGCTTCGCGCTGGATACGGATCAGCTCCTCGAGATTGTCGACGTCCAGCAGGCCGCTCGCGCCGTAACCCTGCGACTGGCGGATCTCGCTGAAATCGCGGCCGACCTCGTCGCAGGCGCGCTTGAGCTCCTCAACGCGCTCCTTGCGCACCGCCAGGTCCTTCCCGCCGCCGTCCCAGATGTCGGCATGCTTCGCCACGACGCGCAGGTTCTTGTCGCCCTTCGCGCCGATCAACACCGGCAGCGGCTGGCGCACCGGTTTCGGCGAGAATGGCGCGTTGTCGATCGTGTAGAACTCGCCCTCGAAGGAAGAGCGGTGCTCGGCGTTGATTAGCCCATGGATGACCGTCATCGCCTCGTCGAACATCCGGATGCGCGGCCCCGGCGCCGGGAGCTCCCAGCCATACCAGCGATGCTCGTTCACGTTCCACCCGGCGCCGATGCCGAGGATCGCGCGGCCGTTGCTGACGTGGTCGATCGTCACGATCTCCTTGGCCAGCATCGCGGGGTGACGGTGCGTGTTGCCGTAGACCAGCACGCCGATATCGACGCGCTCGGTCTCTCGTGCCAGTGCCGCGAGCAAGGTCGACGCCTCCAGGCAGGGCGCTTCCTCATCGCCATAGAGACCGGTGAAGTGGTCGAACAGGTACATGGCGTCGAAGCCAAGCTCCTCGCCCAGCAACCACTGGTCGCGGACCTGGTCCCAGGAAAGATGATGCTGGCCGGTAACGAGGCCGAACGAGATGGGGTGCTGCTGATCGCTCACTGGATAGGCTCCTTTGATGGTGATGAGACGGGTCGGTCAAGCCGGTATGACGTCAGGTCGATCTCCGGCTGTTGCCCTGAGGCGAGCTGCGCGGCCAGCTTGCCTGAATACGGGCCAAGTTGCAGCCCGGACGGGCCGTGCCCGGTCGCGACAACGAGATTATCGATGCCTGGAACCGGTCCGAGGAACGGCACGCCGTCGTCCGCGTAGGGCCGCAGGCCCACACGCACCTCCGCCAGCGTGCCGCTCCCCAACCCCGGCGCGATCCGGAGCGCGGTATCCAGCACATGTTTCACGCCATCCGGCGTGACGCGGGTGTCATACCCGGAGTTGAACTCCCGCGTGGCCCCGGCCACCACGCGATCCGGCCCGAAGGTCAGGATGTACTGGTCGCCGAACCAGGAGAGGATCGGCCACGATGACGTGTCCTGCTGCGGCATCCGGATGTGGACGATCTGGCCCTTCTGCGGCGCCATCGGCAGATGCGTGCCGGTCCCGTCAAGAATCGTGTTGGTCCACGCTCCCGCCGCGACGACGACCGATGCGGCGTCGATCTTTCGCCCGTCGACCTCGACACCAACAACGCGATCGCCGTCCAGCATCAGCGACGAGTTGCCAAGCACGACTTCCGCGCCATGGTGCTCGGCGGCGCGGGTCATCGCGTCCCGCAGGTGCGCGCCGTCGACCCGGGCGGCCTCGGGGATCCAGAGCGCGCGGGGCACATCGCGCAGCGCCGGAAAGAGCTCCCGCGCCTGGGCGCCATCGAGGAACTCCATTGCACCGAGGTTCGGCATCCCCTCATCGCGGCGATGCTCGAACAGCGTCTTGAGCGCGTCCAGCTGGGCCGACTCCTCGTCGTTCTCGGCGAGGAAAAGCTTGCCGGGCACGGCGTAGGCCGTATCGCCCGCGTCGACGGTGGCCAGCGCCTCGATCAGGTCCGGATAGTAGCGCACCGCCGGAACGGCCATCTCGTAGAACGGCGGGATGTCACGCCGGCTCGTCCCGGGGGCGATGATCCCCGCGCCCGCGGTGGTCGCGCGACCATGGTCACGCCGGTCGACAAGCACCGTGCGGTGCCCTTCGCGCGCCAGGTGATAGGCCGCGCTCGCCCCGACGATCCCCCCGCCGATCACCACATGCCAGCTCATCGTGCGTCGTTCCTCCCGACCCCGTTGACCGTTTTCCATCTAGACGGTACGGTAACATGCAATTCTCGACAGCCAAAGACGCCACGGTCTTCGCGACAACCCCGCACCACATCCGCACGTCGCGCGAACAAGACCCCAAGGGTGGCGCCAACGGATAGCGCACCCGGTCCGTGTGTATATCGCAATCACCGTATTGGTGATGGATGATTGTAGGGCTATGGTCATTGTCCCCCCGCCGCCGAAGGCTCCCGCTGCGCGAATCTCCCACCGTCTTGCCCATGGCAAGCCATCACCCCCACCCCGCGCATACGGCACGTCTACGGCGCTCGTCAGGATCGCGTCCCGGTGATTGGTCGCTGGTCCATCCGGAATCGATTCATCCTGTTCAGCCTCCTCTGCCTGATCCCGGTGGCGGTGCTGACGTTCTATCTGCTGGATGAGATCGATACCAAGAGCAACGAGGAGATCGTCTCCAACGAGGCGGCGATGTCGTCGCTTGTCTCGAACACGCTCTCCAACTACCTCTCGACGAACTTCCGGGCGCTGGAGAATCTCTCCAATATCAGCGCGGTGATCCAGCAGGACGACCCGGACGCGATCAACGCGGTACTCGGTCAGGCCCGCACGTTCCGGCCGGACCAGGCCGGCCTCTTCGTCATCAACGCCGACGGGGAGATCGTTGGTCAGTCAGGGACTGACGCCGCGCTGATTGCCCCGGAGATCCAGAGCCAGGTCACCACCACGCTAACCACCGGCCAGCGCACCGTCACGCAGCGCATCGATCTGGATCTCGAAGAGCCGACCAGCGTGATCGTGCTCCTCGTGCCGATCACGACGCTCACCGAGACAGAGTCGACAGCGCCGCGCCCAACCGAGACGCCGGCATCGACGACCTCGGACGACGCGACGTTCCCGATCCCGACGCAGACGCCTACGCCCGAGGGCACACCCGGGACTCGGCCTCCCGGAACCACGGTCGGCGTCGTTGGCGCGGTCATCAACGTGGAAAGCATCAGCCAGGCGTTCATCCCGTCGGCCCGGCAGCGCATTGACATCATCATCGTCAACGACGAGCAGATCATCGCCGCTTCGGACACCATGTTCCAGAACGAGCAGCAATTCTGGGACAGCATGAACACGGCGATCAGCGATGTACCCGATTCGGCCGCGGATGTCTTCAGCATGCGAGGCCTCAGCGGCGGCGAGCGGATCGCGACCTACACACCGTTGCCGCTGGATAACGTCGACCTCGCCGTTGTCGTCACCACTGCCGTGCCGGAGTCACGGCTCGACAGTGTCTGGCAGCGCCTCTTGCCGATCATGGGGTTCACAGGCATCGCCGTCATCGCCATTGCCTACGCCATCGGCGAGCTGACTTCCCGCTCCCTCGACGACCTCGTCGACGGCGCCCGGCGCCTCGCCGCCGGCGACTACACGCGCACGATCGTGCCGCACAGCAGCGGCGAGATCCGTGATCTCGGCACCGCCATGGCCACACTCCAGACGCGTCTCGAAGAGCAGATGACTGGTGTAGAAGAGCATCAGTCGGAGCGCCAGCGGCAGACCGAGCAGATGCGCGAGCTGCTCCGCCGCGATCTCCGCATGCAGGAAGACGAGCGGCGCCATATCGCCAGCGAGATCCACGATGCTGTCTCCCCGCTGATCACCGGTGCCCTGTACCAGTCGCGCGCCCTGTTGATGGCCAACGGCGGCACCACCAAGCAAGACGTCCAGGAGACGCTGGATAGCGTGAACAAGCTCCTCGAACGCGCCTCTGAGGAGATCCACGAGATCATCTTCGACCTTCGCCCGCCGGACCTCGACGATATCGGCGTGGTCGCCGCGATCGAAGCCTTCGTCTCGACGATCCAGCGCACGGGCCTGGAAGCGCGGTTCGAGGTCGTCAATGACCCGCCGCCGCTCACGCCGGAAGTCCGCCTCGGCATCTACCGCATCGTTCAGGAGGCGCTCCACAATGTGCTGCGCCACGCCGGGGCCGACGAGGCCGTTGTCCGCCTGGAGCACCAGGACAGCACCCTGCGGGTGACGATCCGCGACAACGGCACCGGCTTCGACCCGGAGAAGGCCCGCCGCCCAACCTCGCTTGGCCTCCTCTCGATGCGGGAGCGCGCCGCCGCGATCGACGCCTCGTTCGAGATCATCAGCCGTCCGGGCGGCGGCACCGCGATCATCATCGAGCGCAAGGACACAAGCAGCGTCATGTCAGACGAATTGCTCGACGATCTGCTGCGCCATCGCGCCGATGCACAGCAATTGGCCGAGGAAAAGGATTCAGCGGACAATAGGGGCAGTGACGGCGCCTCGAACGGCACGGATGTCGACCCGGGACGTCGCTAGCCAGAGGACGATTCCGTGATCTCCGTACTCCTGGTGGATGACCACCCAGTCGTGATCGAGGGACTGCGCAAGTTGCTCGAGGTCGCCGGTGATATCGACGTGACCGGCGACGCCAACGACGCCGCCTCCGCCCTGAAGCAAGCCAAGTTGCTCAAGCCCGATGTGATCCTGCTCGACCTGCGCATGCCCGGCGCGACCGGCATCCAGACCACCCGGCGCCTGCGAGAGCAGGAGTTCCCGGGCGCCGTCATCGTGCTCACCTCCTATGGGGACCAGGCCTACGTGACCCAGGCGCTGGAGGCCGGGGCGGATGGGTATCTGCTAAAGAGCACGCCCTCTGACCAGCTGATCCAGTCCATCCGCCAGGCATCCCGGGGGCGCCGCCAGCTCAGTCCAGAGCTGCTGGATGGCGTGCTGGAGGAGTTCGGCGGGCTCGCCAGGGAGAAGACCGTCCGCGACTCTGACCTTTCGGAGGAGGATCGCGAGATCCTGCGCCGGGCGAGCAAGGGCGCGACGAACCGCGAGATCGGCATCGCCATGGACCGCAGCGAGATCGCGATCAAGAAGCGCCTGCAGTCCATCTTCCAGAAGCTTGGCGCGGTCGACCGCGCACATGCCGTCGCCGAAGCCATCCGCCGCGGCCTGATCTAGCGGAGGGCATTCACACGTACCGCCGAAGCTCGTCTCCGGCGTTCACGGGCCCCAACGCCGGACACAAGGTCCGGCGGTACGACGTCCCCCATGAGTCGTTCAGGTAGCATTGGGAACGGCGGGTTTGACCGCCGTTCTTCTGTTCGCCCTCCTCGCGCGGGATATGCCTGTGGATTCGGTCGACATCATCCTTCGCTGGTATCTCGTGACGCTCGTCGTCACCCTCGCCCTCCTCCCCATCGCGCTCGCCGTCTTCCGGCGGGTGCCCGGCGAGGGCGCCAGCTTTGCCCGCCCGGTGGCCGCCATCCTCTTCATGTGGCCGGCCTGGTTCCTCTCCGGCATCACGGACGGGGCCGTCCCCTACTCCAGCGCCACGCTCTGGGGCTCCACGCTCATCCTCGGCATCGCTGGCTGGCTTTGGGCCTGGCGCGGCGGCCACGTTACCCGCGACACCTTGCGGCACCTCGTCGTGTCCGAAGCTGGCTACCTCGTCGCCTTCCTCGCCTTCCTCTGGTTTCGCGGATACGGACCGGACGCCAACTTCCAGGAAAAGCCGTCCGACCTGATGATGCTCTCGTCGGTGATGCACTCGACAAGCATGCCGCCGCACGACGCCTGGATGTCCGGCGAGACGATCAACTACTACTACCTCGGCTATGCGATCTGGGGTGGCTTCGGCAAGATGGCCGGCGCGGTCCCTGCCGAGGTCTTCAACCTCGCCCTCATCAGCACCTTCGCGATGACGTTCGTCAGCGGCGCCGGCCTGGTCGCCAGCGTGCTCGGCCGCTTCCACCGCGATCGGGTCGCCATCACCGGCGGCGCGATCGGTAGCATCCTGATCCTCCTGATGGGCAACCCGTGGTCGACCGGGCGGGTCCTCGGGGACCGCGCGTACGAGCAGAACGCGTTCTTCTTCGACGGCCTCGGCTGGAAGGCTTCCCGCGTCATCACCGACGTCGAGGGCGGCGGCACGAACCCGATCACGGAGTTCCCCGCCTTCAGCTTCGTGCTCGGCGACCTCCATCCGCACGTCATGGCGCTGCCATTCACGATCCTCGCCCTCGGTCTCGCCTGGATGCTGCTCACGCTCGGCCGTCTGCGTGAAGGCGTTTCGCTCATCCGGCGCGACTGGTTCCGCCTGGCCCTCGCCGGCGGGCTGATCGGCTCGCTCTACGCGATGAACTCCTGGGACTTCCCAACCTATCTCCTCATCGCCCTGCTCGCGCTTGGACTGGGGACGGTTGGGGCGTCGATCGGCGAGCGCATCGCCGCCGGCGCAATCGTGATCGGCACCGCCCTCATCGCCTGGCTGCCGTTCTACCTGCACTTCGAAGCACCCGCCGCGTCATCCGGCTCACCTTTCTCCGACTGGATCTCCGGCGTTCCGGTGCTCGGCGGCGTGCTCGGTTCGATCGCGACCTACCGTGGCGAGCGCACATCGCCGCAGGAATACCTGGCGATCTTCGGCTTCATGTACCTCATCCTGATCGCCCTGATCGTCGTCGAGACGTGGCGCCGCCGCGAAGACGCCCTCATCGCCTATGCGGAATCGCGCGGCGGCTCGTGGGAACCCGACCCGCTGACGCGCAACGTCGCCATCATTACCGCCATCCTGTGCTTCTTCGGCGCGATCATCGTTCCGGTGCCGCTGCTCGTCATCGCCGGTCTGCCGGTGATCCTGACCTGGCTGCTGCTGGAGCGCGACGCCCGGCTCACCCCGGCGAACGTCGCCCTGGTCCTCTACTCGCTCGCGCTGATCCTGACGCTGGTCCCGGAGTTCTTCTACCTGAGCGATATATACGGCGGCAGCCGGATGAACACCGTCTTCAAGGTGTCCTACCAGGTCTGGCTGCTCATGGCCGTCGCCTCCGCGCTGGCGGTGACCAGCATCTGGCGCACCCTCCACCGCAGCGTCGTCGCGCGCATCGTCCTGCCGGCCGGTCTGGCATTGATCGTGCTCGCCGGCATGGCCTACCCGGTCATGGGCGGGTACCAGTGGCTGGAATGGCGCGCACCAGACCGCCACTGGGACGGTGTCGACGGCCTCGCCTATCTGGAGACGGACGGCGGCGGGCAGTTCAGGGGCGAGTACGAGGCGATCCAGTGGCTGCTCGACAACGCCAATGAGGACGACGTGATCCTGACCGCCGGCGGCGGTGAGTGGGACTCCGCGATCGGCCGGGTATCGGGCGGCAGCGGCGTCCCGGCGATCATGGGCTGGGCCGGGCACGAGAACCAGTGGCGCCTCGGGCATGAAGGCTACACCGCCGACCGCGAGCAGCGGGTCAACGACATCATCGCGCTCTATGACGGCACGCCCCCGGAGCAGGAGATCCTTGACCGCTACGGTGTGACGCTGATCTACATCGGCCCCACCGAGACTAACGGCACCGGCGCCGAAACCCAGCCCGGCTCCTTTGCCCCTGGCCCATTCCCGGCCGCCAGCGATCCCAACTACCCTGGCCCCGGCTGGACCGAGGTCTTCAACCAGGATGGCGCCCGCATCTATCGCCGGGACGGATCGTAACGTTCCCGTCCCGCCGCGCGTGGAGATCCACTACGTACAGTCGCCCCTTGTGGGCGACTCAATGGGCTGCGACGGAGCCGGCCACAAGGGCCGACTGTACGGCGCTCCTACTTCAAGAACAACTCGATCACCGGCACCGCGACGTCGGGCCGGATAATCGGCAGTTCGAGGATTGTCGCGCCGGCCTCCTCGGCCATCTCGGTGTTCTGCGCTACCGCCTCCGGGTTCGCGTCCCGGAAGCGCACTTCGGAGCCGTCGTGCACGAACTGAGCGTAGCGCAGGCGCCCGGCGAACCCCTCCAGATGGATGTGCCGCAGCGGCCAGCTCAAGATGTGCAAGTAGAGCCGGTCGCCACGCTGTGTGAAGCGGCAATCCGGCGGCGGCGTCTCGTCACTCGCCGTCGCCCCGTAGATCGCCCGGCCATGCCGCCGCGTCCATTCGCCGATCTCTGCCAGCGTCGCCTGTGCAACTGGGTCAAACTCCCCGCGCGCCGTCGGGCCGACGTTCAGCAGCAGATTCCCGCCCTTGGCAACCGAATCGATCAGCAGCCGGATGAGCAGATCCGGCGACTTCCAGTTGTGGTTGTCGCGGTCGTAGCCCCACGAGCCGTTGAGCGTCTGGCAGGTCTCCCACAGCACGCGACGTCCCTCGCGCTCCGGCCAGGTCTTTGCCTGGTACTCCTCCGGCGTGACGAAATCGGCCGATTCCGGGTAGTCGATGCGGTCGTTGAGGAGGATGCCCGGCTGCAGCTCGCGCACCATTCGCGCGAGTCCCTCCGAATCCCAGTCGTCCCGGCTCTTCTCCGGCGGCGTCCAGTCGAACCACATCACGTCGATAGGGCCGTAGTTGGTGAGCAGCTCCCGCACCTGACCATGCAGGAACTCGCGATACCGGGCCATGTCCCGGCCCTCGTTGAACGTTGCGGCGTCCATATCCCGCATCGGGTGGGGCGAGTCAAGCGTGTAATCCGGATGATGCCAGTCGATCACCGAGTGGTAGAAGCCGATCTTCAGGCCCTCGGCGCGAAAGGCGTCAACGAATTCGCCCAGCACATCCCGCTCGGCCGGGGTATTGGTCACCTTGAAGTCGGAGAGCTGCGTATCCCACATCGCGAAGCCGTCATGGTGCTTCGAGGTCAGGACCGCGTACTTCATCCCCGCCTCACGCGCCATCCGTGCCCACGCGGCGGGGTCGTAGAGGTCCGGCTCGAAGAATTCGGCGTACCGGGCGTAGACGTCCGCCGGAATCTTCTCCCGACTCTGCACCCACTCGTGCCGGCCGGCGACGGCGTAGATACCCCAGTGGATGAACATGCCAAACCGATCGTGAACGAACCACTCCGTATTGCCGCGTTCCATCGCGCTCCCCTTCCGGTCGCCTTGCCCGCCAATTGATGGGCATGGGACACCATCCACGCCGGGTTGTCAAAGCCCGCCACGACGGTACACCGCTTGCAATAACATTGTGCAAACGCGCACACTAGCCGGTGTGTATCGCGGGTTTCAATCTGCCTTCATCGTCGTTCGCCCCGCATCCCAAGGACCCAGCTCCGCATGTCATCCGCCTCCCAGTCCCGTCGACGTGACCATTGGGCCCGCCGCCGCAAGGTCGCCTTGCTGGTGGTCGCCCTGATCGCGTTGATCCCGTTTGTGGCGGCCGGCTGGTATGTGCGAAGCGTGACGAACGCGATCGGCGACGCCCAGACGCAGTCGGTCGCCGAACTGCCGACACGAGATCCGGATCGCCACGGGCAGCGAACCGCCGCGCCGACATTGGGCGCCGGAGAGGCCGCGACCCCGCAGCCTGGATCGACCGAATCGCCGCGAGCGACCGAGGCGCCACGCCCGACGGAGCGAGCGTCCTCCAGCGACAACCCGTCCTCGCTCGACATCACCGTCGGCCTCATCCGCGCCGGCACCGGTAGCGACAACGTCAGCCCGCGGGGTGTCTGGCCGGATACCGACGCCCTGACGATCATGGTGCTTGGCGTCGATACTCGCGGCGACGGCGGCGACCAGAACGCCGATGTCATCATCCTCGCGCGACTGGACCTCCAGACAGAGGAACTTCGCTCGGTGAGCATTCCTCGCGACCTGCTCGTCGAGATTCCCGGCTATGGTCCGGGCAAGATCAACGGCGCCTATGGCGTCGGCATCGATGAGGATCCGGGGAACCGGGTTGCCGGCGTGGCGATGATGCGCGACACCATCGAGTACAACTTCGGCGTCTACATCGACGACTATGTGATGGTGGACTTCGACGGGTTCAAGGAGGTCGTTGACGCGCTCGGTGGCATCGAGATCACCGTTCCGGAGCGCATCGTCGACGATGCGTACCCGACCGAGGACTACGGCACGCGCACCTTCGTCGTCGAGGCCGGCCGCCAGCATATGGACGGCGAAAAGGCCCTCGCCTATGCACGCACGCGGCACCAGGACAGCGACGACAATCGTCGCGAGCGCCAAATGCTGGTCATCGAGGCAATGCTCCAGCGCGGCCAGGATCTCGGCTCGCTGACCCGCGTCGCCGACCTCATCTCCGCCCTGAGCGGTGCCGCCCTGACCAGCTTCGGCTGGGATGAGCAGCTCGCCCTCGCCTCCATGGCGCTGCACTTCGATACGACGAACGTCCAGATGGCGAATCTCGAGCAACCCCTGATCGAGCCGGGTACCACTGAAACCGGCGCCTGGGTCTACACCGGCGACACCAGCGCGATCAGCGCCTACATCGAGTCGGTGCTCTCCGGGGAGTCGGCGGTGGTCGGCTCCCCGCCCCTGTAGCCGTCCTCGAACGTCAATTGGCCTGAGAGCCCCTCGAACCCGATCTCCGTCGCCGGGAACACGTCCTTCGCGTTCCGGACCCACGCTTCCGGGCTACGCATGCCGACGCCGAAATGCGTGAGCCAGAGCGCGCCCGCGCCGGCCTCCCGCGCGATACCCGCCGCCTCGCGGAACGTCATGTGCCGCTTCTCGACCGCCTTCTCCGCATCCGCATCGTCGCCATACGTCCCTTCGCACACGAGCAGATCGACACCTCGTGCCAGCTCAACATGCTCGTCCGTGGGCCGCGTGTCCGTGATGAACGCGAACGAGAGCCCCTTTCGCGGCGGCCCCTGCACCTCATCCGGCTGCACGACGCGCCCATCCACATGGACCGCATCACCACGCGTCAGCGTTTTCCATTCGCGCTTGGGGGATGCCGAGCGCCCGCGCCTTCTCCGGCAGGAACGCGGGCTCCCGTGGGAGGTCGAAGCGGTAGGCCAGGACGGGCCCGCGATGATCGCCATAGGCGACGCTGCCGCGGAGACCGGACGGCAACGTGAACTCGTCGCCGCCTTCCAGCTCATGCACATGCATGTCGTACGGCAGGTGCGGCGCGATCACCCGGAGCCCACGGATGACCTCGAACATGCCCGGTGGGCCATAGATGTGCATCGGTTCCGTGCGCCCGGCGTTGGCGACGGTGTGGAACAGCCCCGGCAGGCCAGCGACGTGGTCGGCGTGGTGGTGCGTCAGGAAGATCGCGTCAAGCCGCCGGAAGCCCCAATGGAAGCGCCGCCACGACATCTGCGTGCCTTCGCCGCAGTCGATAAGGTTCAGCGAGCCGCCGATGCGGAACAGCATGCTGGAGAGATAGCGGTCCGGCAGGGGGACCATCGCCCCGGTTCCCAGCAGCAGCACGTCGATCATCGCCAGCCATTCCTCCCGCAACCCATTGCGTTTCGATGTCCTGATCCGTATAGTGCAAGGCGTCGGCCACAGTGATCGAGAATCGCTGTCCCGTGTGCCGCCATCATCGTCGTCGATCGACGCTGGAACAGGAGCGTTTTATGAATACCAACCTGATCCTTGCGCCGGAAGGTGTCACGCCACGTGACGCCGGAGAGGCCCGCACCCGGTAGGATCATCCCGATCCCACCCACGCCTCATGGAACCGTAACCATCACCCGATGGCGACGGTCTTGACGACGTTCCCGCGGCTTCTCGCCGTCTAGCCTGCCTGACACCACCCTTTGATTGTTCCTGCACGCCCTGAAGCGGCGTGCCTGGGGTCTCTCCCTGCCATACGGGCAGGAAGAGCGCCAGACGCCAATTGATCGAAAATTCATGTCCATGAAAGGACCCTGCATGCATACCCTCGCCACTGTCAATGGCCCCGTCGCGACGATGCACATCGCCGGCGGGGATGCGAACCCACCCCTGACCAACCATCACACCATGCGCGCAACGCGCAGAGGGTTCACCATTGCCAAAGATCACGTTCGATCTCGATTGGGACACCGACGAACTCGACCACCTGGCGTTTGACGACGCGCCGGTACGGCCGGCCCAGGCAGACGCGAGCCGAGGCACCGGTCCGCATCGACAGCGAACGCGCCTGACCCGCCCGCCGCGCTCCGAAGCCGACCAGGCGTTCAAGTGCGGCCACTGCAAGCAGTTCATCGGCGCGCCGGCCAGCGGTGGACGACACCGAAACCATTGCCCGAACTGCCTCTACTCGCGCCACGTCGACGACACGCGGCCCGGCGACCGCAAAAGCGATTGCCACGCCATGATGGCCCCGGCCGGCATCCTGAACCGGCGCAACGGCGAGCAGGTCATCATCCACCGCTGCCTCGGCTGCGGCAAGGAAGACCCGAACCGGATTGCCGCCGACGACAACCCGCTCCTGCTGATGCGGCTGGAGCCCGTCAGCGCACCGGGCCTCGAGCTGGTCCCGGCCGCGGTCGTCCCGGAAGAAGAGACCGCCTGAACCACAAGGGCCCGCTCCGTTCTGGAGCGGGCCCTTGTAATGACGCCATCGATCGGCGCTAATCGAATCGCCCACTCTTTTTGAACACCCGCAACAGCCCCTTCGCGGCAAGGTAGGACGGCATCGCGAGCTGCATCGCCGCCTCCTTCGCCTCGACGTCGCCACTCTCCGCCTCGTACAGCTCACGCATCCGCGCCGCCAGCGCCTCGGTCAGGGCCTCCTCATCCTCGGGACTCTTCAGCACCCGCCCGGCGACCTGCATCGCGTCGTCGATCGCCGGCATCATCGCCTCAAGGTGACGACGGGGATCGTCGAACACGCCGAAATGGGTAAGCGCGAGACGTTTCGGCTCCAACGCGAGCATCGTCTCGATCGACTGCGCCCATAGCGTGAAATCCAGCTCGGGCGGCGCAAGCGTTGGCACGACCAGCTCCGATCCCTGCATCCGCGCGCCTGCCGCGTCGCCCGTGAACAGGATGCCCCGCCCCTCGTCGAGGAAGGCGAGATGCGTCCCGGCGTGGCCTGGCGTGGCGACCGCGCGCAGGCGCGTTCCAGCAACCTCCAGCACGTCACCATCGTGCAGCGGATCTACCCGATCGGCATCGACGTCGATTGCCTCTCCCCACAGTGGGGCCATCATGTCGCCGTAGATCCGCGCCGCGCTGTTCCAGAGACGTTCGACGGAGATGAGGAACGGAGCCGCGCCCTCATGCACCGAAAGACGCAGATGCGGATAGTCGCGCATCAGCAGCCCGGCCGCGCCAGCATGGTCGAGATGGATGTGTGTGACGATCAGCCGCGAGATGTCACGCATCGAGAGCCCGGCTCGTTGCACCATAGTCTCGAGCGTCTCGCGCGTTCCGCCTGGCCCGGTCTCGATCAGCACGGCATCGCCGTCCCCCGCCAGCAGGTAGGCGCCGATCGCCCCGGGCCGCCCCTGGAAATGCAGGTCGAGCAACGTCACGCCATCGTCGATCCGTACCGGCTGCCCGTGTGGTGTCTCATCCGTCATGCGTTTTCCTCCGTTCAACGCTCGTACCGTGATGCTGTCCAGCATAGAAGAGCGCCGGTCCCGGCCGCCACGCCCGAATCGCCTTGCCGGGGGCGACCAAAACTCCGTACCATGTTGTTGCATACGACGCACATCGCCGCGACGATGTCCCTCGGGAGCCGAGCCGGGACACGGGCGCCCCTGTCGCCAACGCGGAGATGACCGCCAGCACGCCAAGCACGAGTGGGATGGAGAGCATGGATCAGAGTGGTTCCGACCGAGAGCTGATGACCGTCGCCGATGCTGCCCGGGAGCTCTCGCGCTCCACGGAGCAGGTGCGCCGTTACCTGCGCGAGGGCCGCCTGGCGGGCCGGCGCATGGGCGGCCAGTGGTTTATCGAGCGCGCAGCCGTCAGCGCGTTCGGCGTAGAGCAGACGAAGGAAGACCAGTTCACCCGGAAGCTGCGACCGGCGAAGCGGGTCCGCCCGCTGGACGACGTCATCGGCATCGGCGAAGGCCCGGGCACCGACATCAGCAACGGCAAGCACCAGTACCGTGTCGCCAGCCTCCGCCGCCGCTAACGCACCGAAACGTAGGGGTCGACCGCGTGTCGACCCGGCCAGTTGCCGAGGAACCACGCCATGACCGAGAGATCAGCCCAGGCCACCGTCCAGCGCGACACCGCGCAATCGCCCGTCACCCCACAGGAGCCCGTCGCGTTCGTCGACTCCTCCGCCATCGTCGCCCTCGTCGACCGCAACGACCGCTCGCATGAGGCCGCCGTCGCTGTCTACCGCGACTTGCTGGAGTCCGGCTACCGCCTCTTCACGACCAACTTCGTGATCGCCGAGACCGTCAGCCTGCTTTCCGAAGGCCCGGGGCCGGACATCGCCCGCCAGTGGCTACGCGACCATCGCCTCAGCGTCTACCACGTCGACGAGGAGGACGAGCAGCGCGCCCGGGTGCGCGTTATTGCCTCCCGCAGCGACCGTGGGCTCTCCTATACGGACGCCGTCAGCGCCGTCGTGATGGAGAAACTCGGCATCGCCGATGCCTTTGCCGTCGACCGTAACTTCCTCTCCGAAACCGACTAGCAGGAGGCCTCCATGGGCGCGGCATCGACACCGGCACGGATCTGCCCCGAATGCGGGGCGCGCAACAGCGGCCTCAGCCTGTTCTGCGCGGAGTGCGGCGCCAGCCTCACGAACGCGACGAGCGAAGCCCGGCCCTTCCGACCAGACAACCACCACCTTCACGCCGGTATCGGAGCCTGCCGACGCCGATCCGTACGCCACGCAGCAGTTCCGGCCGCAGCCGACAACGAACAGCCAACAAACGGCGACGGACCTGCCGCCGGCGCAGGTCGGTTGGGCGGAGTCGATCATTCCCGCCCCGGGATTGAGCGACACGCATGACGATATCGGTTCGCGTGGGATGGTCCTCGGCTGGATCGCGGCGATCCTGATCCTGCTGGTGATCGCCTTCTTCGCGTGGTCCACCCTTCTCGATCAGGGCACTCGGGACTCCGTGATCGGCGTCTTCACGTAGGCCACGATCATGGGCGTGGCGATCACAGACAAGAACCCGGACACGAAGTCCGGGACTCGCGCCAATCGCCCTGGCCAGGAAGCACCCGCTCATTGCCGGGCAGACGGCCAGTCCGGGGGTTCGCCCGATCGACCGAAGATCGATACCCGCGCGGGATGTTCGACAGAATGCCGCGCTAGATGTAGAACACGAGCAATCCTGACATCCCCTCATCACCCGGCGCATCGCTCACAAACGCGAACTCCCCCAACGGCGGCCTCTTCACGGTGACCGTCGTTCGCACTCCGGGGTCGAGCGTCTCATCGATGTGCAACTTACGGATCTGGAAGCCGTGTGCTCGTGTCCCGGTGTTGACGAGATGTATATCGAGGTCATGGCCGTTCGTCGATTGCACGAGAGCGGGATCGAACCCGGCATCGGTGAGATGGATCGTGACTTCGTTCGTGACGGACACGGAACGAGTGATTCGGCCTTCCGTTTGGGGGGTCGCGAGCGGGGTCGCCGCAGGGGTTGCCACGGGCGAACTGGCGGGGGATGGCGTTGCTCGCCGTGAGGCTGTCGCGGTGACCGCAACAGCCTCACGCGCAACGAGAGCGGCACAGGCCGAGAAGATCAATCGTCGCCGGGTCCATGTGCCTTCCATGTGATCACCTTATCAGCTGAATCGTGTTTCGTTGGGATCCCTCCCGGGCGACGGTATCGCCCGGGAGGGTCGGCGCTGATGCGCGCACGGCAGCAGCGCGGGTCTTGGCCAAACGGGCGAGCTCAAGACCGGACGCCGGGCCGGGTCAACCGGCCCATCATTCGGCGATCGCTCACCACGCTGCCGGCGGGTGTCGCCTGCGGCGTGCTTGGCGCCGTTTCCGCGCCAGACGGAACCTTGTCCTGCTGCACGATCTGCCACACGGCACCGGACGGGTTCGCCAGCGGATCGTACGAGTTGCCATAGACGCACTCACAGGACGTCAGGTACAGCTCGCCGTCCGCCGATTGCCCGGCGCCAGTTACCGCGAGCTCGGCGTCCAGCAACACCTGATACGTCCACGAGCCGTCGTCGCCCTGCACAAGACCGTAGATCTTGCCCGAGCAGTAATCGGAGTTGAAGTAGATGCCGTCGAGGTCCGGGGAATTCTGGCCGCGGTACACACCGATCCCGGTGATCGAGCATCCACCGGTGCTGTGCTGATAGTTGGCCACCGGGAGCTCACCGACCTGGAGGCAGTTCTCCTGCTCCGGCGGGTAGCAATGGGCGCCTTCGTTGAGGTCCCATCCGAAGTTGTGACCGCACGGCTGGTCAGCGGGGACGAAGTTCACTTCTTCCCACACGTTCTGGCCGACGTCAGCGATGTAGAGGTCGCCGGTCTGCTGGTCGAACGAGAACTGCCACGGGTTCCGGAGACCCCAGTTACACACTTCACGCCGGGCGTTCGGGTGGTAGGAGCCGTCCTGCGCCATGTCGCTTGCCACGCTGGCGGGAAGTTCGACGCCCGTGTTCGCGAACGGGTTGTCGTCCGGGATGCCATACGCTTCGGCGCCCTGCTGGTCGACGTCGATGCGGAGGATCTTGCCGAGGATGGTGTCAAAGCGCTGCGCGTTGTCATATGGGTCACCGGCGAGACCGCCGTCGCCAACCGCGATGTAGAGATAGCCGTCAGGGCCGAAGTGGATGGTGCCACCGTTGTGATTCACGAACGGCTTGGTCTGCTTGAAGAGCAGTCGCCCGCTGTCCGCGTTCGCGACGTTCGGGTCGTCCTTGGACACGGTGTACTCCATCAGGACGACATCACCGTTCGTGTTGAACTCGTTGTAGTAGACGTAGAAGCGGCCATTGTTCTTGTAATCGGGATGGAACGCCAACCCCAGCAGCCCTTGCTCCAGGAAGTCGGTCTTGACGCTATCGCTGATGTCCAGGAACGGTTCGTCGAGCAGCTTCCCGTCAGCATCGACGATTCGGATGCGACCGATGCGCTCGACGATGAAGATGCGACCGCTGTCATCGTCCGGAGCGGCCACGTTGATGGGGTCAGCCAGGCCGCCGGCGACCTTGACCAGTTGGACCGACGGGTTGCCGGGAAGCGTTCCGCCAGGCTCGACGGTCTGCCCCTGGGTCGGGGACGCCGCGACAGGCCCGGCAGAGGAAGGGGTCGCATCTTGCGCGGACCCGGCCGGAAGGAAACCGATGATCATAGCCAGGGACAGGATAAGCGCTGAAGCGAGACGCAGCCTTGCCATAATCTCTTCCTTTCTCCGCCATCACACCAACGGCGATGACGCGTGCTGATAAGGCAGGGATCAGCCCAGCAGAGCGTATGCCACGACTCGACGCCATGAAGGCTTGATTGCGGCGCGGTGCGATTGGTTGAGGAAGATCGGGGTTAGGGTTGCGCCGCCGCAGCGGCCGCTTCGTCCGCCTTTGGCTCGGGCTCCGGGGCGACGAGCGGGTCCATCCCCGGCTCCCACGCCGGCCCCTCCGGGTCATCCACGGTCACGCCCAGACGCCGCAGCAGGTCGGCTGACCACGCCGCCCGGAACGGACGCGGGTCGACCGGCACGCCGGCGCCATGGGAATCGGACCCGGTCCCGATCAGCAGGCCGCGCTCCTCGGCCAGCCGCCGATAAAACGTGGTGTCGCGGTCGGTATACGTGCGGTAATGGCACTCGATGCCGTCCACCGGCGCGTCCGTCAGCATCCGATCCAGCGCCTCCTCCGTCATCGCCGGCCCCAGGTCGGCGCGACCGGGATGCGCGATGACGCACACGCCACCGCCCGTCTGCGCCGCCTCGACAACCTCCGCCAACGGCGTGTCGGTCGTGAAGTTGCCGCCCAGCGCCACTAGCAGCTCGGCCGCTTCCTTCAGGCGCGGCACATGGCGGTCCGCGATCATCGCGCGCAGCACATGCACCGGCATCAGCGGCCCGTGGATCTCCAACGTGCGCAATGTCGGGATCGGCCTGCCGCTCGCCTCGATCCGGTGCCGCGCGTCCTCCGCCAGCTCCTGGAAGATCGCGTCCTGTCGCGCGACGAGGTCGAGGAACGGCTTTGCCTCCGGGCGTTCATCGTCCGGCCGGATGCCGTAGACCAGCATGTGCCATTGACGGTCGTCCCAGCGCACCGTCATCTCCACGCCCGGGATCACATGCACGCCGCGACGCTCCCCGTACGAGATCGCCTCCACCACCGAGCGCTGGTTGTCGTGGTCGCAGACCGCCGCGACCCGGATCCCGTCCTGGTCCAGCCGGTCGACCAGCTCTTTCGGGTGCCAGATCCCGTCGCTGACAAACGTGTGGAGGTGAAGATCGACTGGCGCATCCGGCGCGAGCGGCATGGAGACGATGGTGGAATGAGCGGGCTGGGTCACGAAACGGAGGCTCCTCTTGGTGCTGGAACGACATGCAGACCCGGAACAGGAGTTGCGAGTCCAGATCACCAGTATAGTTACGGAAGAGAGAACGCAGCGCGAAGATCATCTGGCTGCCTGCCGAACGACTGGGAGGAATTCGATGACCGACTCAGACGCGACCCCGAGCTACGACGTCTCCACACCGCTCGACCCGAAGGTCGGAGACCTGTTCAAGGCCTACGACGTCCGTGGCCTCGTCCCCCAGGAGATGGACGCGAACGTCGCCTACCGCATCGGCCGGGCGATCGTCGCCTTCCTCGACGTCGACCGGGTCGTCGTCGGGCGCGACATGCGTGTTTCCGGGCCAGTGCTCCAGGAGGCCCTGATGGACGGCATCATGGATCAGGGCGCCGATGTCGTGGACATCGGGCTTGTCTCCACCGACACCCTCTACTTCGCCGTCGGCAAGTATGGCGAGCCGGCGGGCGTGATGATCACCGCATCCCACAACCCGGCCTCCTACAACGGCTTCAAGATCTGCAAGGACGAGGCGAAAGCCCTCTCCATGGACACCGGCATCGGGGATATCCGGGACCTCGTGCTCAGTGGCGATTTCGGCGAGCCCCGCGGACCGCGCGGCAGCCGCGAGGAGCGCAACGTCCTCGACGCATACGCCGACCATGCGCTCAGCATGATCGACCTCGCCAAGCTGAAGCCCCTCAAGATCGCCGTCGACGCCGGCAACGGCATGGCCGGCAAGCTGACCCCGCCGGTCTTCGAGCGCACACCACTGGAGATCGTCCCGCTCTACTTCGAGCTGGACGGCACCTTCCCGAACCATGAGGCGAACCCGATCGAGCCGGAGAACATCCGGGACCTGCAACGTACCGTCGTCGAGCAGGGCTGTGATCTCGGCGTGGCCTTCGACGGCGATGCCGACCGCATGTTCCTCATCGACGAGAACGGCGAGTTCATCGGCGGCGACATGACGACCGCGATGGTGTCGCTCCAGATGCTGAAGAAGCACCCGGGCTCGACCGTGGTCTACAACCTGATCTGCTCTCGCACGGTGCCGGAGATCATCGAGGAGCACGGCGGCCATGCCGTCCGCTCGCGCGTCGGCCACTCGTTCATCAAGGCCCTCATGCGCGAGGAAGACGCCATCTTCGGCGGCGAGCACTCCGGCCACTTCTACTTCCGCGACAACTGGTACGCCGACAGCGGCCTGATCGCGATGCTCACCGTGGTAGAGCTGATCTGTGAGGAGAACCAGCCGCTCTCGCAGATCCTCGAGCCGATCGACAGCCGCGTACGCTCCGGCGAGATCAACTCCGAGGTCGCCGACACCCAGGCCACGATCGAGAAGGTCGAGGAGCACTTCTCGTCGCAGGGCGCCGAGATCGATCACCTCGATGGACTGACCGTCGGGTTCGATGACTGGTGGTTCAATCTCCGTGCCTCGAACACCCAGCCCCTGCTGCGCCTGAACGTCGAGGCGGAGGACCAGCGCGTGCTGCAGGAGAAGGTCGACGAGGTGCTCGGCCTGATCCGGGGCCAGGCGTGAGCGAAACGCGCCGGACGTTGACCGCGCGCCACGCCACAATTGAGGACGCGGCGCGGATCACCGACATCTATAACCAGGGCATCCATGACCGCGTCGCGACCTTCGAGACCGAGCCCCGGACGGTGGACGCCGTCCGGGGCTGGTTCGACACCGGCTACCCGATCGTCGTGGTCGAATCCGACGGCGAGGTGGTCGCCTGGGCCAGCACGTCGTCGTACCGGCCACGCGCCTGCTACGCGCAGAACGCCGAGTTCTCCGTCTATGTCGACCGCGACGAGCCGGGGTCTCGGAGCCGGCACGCTCGCGATGCAGGCGCTGATCGAGGCGGCGAGGGAAGCCGGCCTCGAGAAGCTCATCTCCCGCGTATTCGTGGAGAACCTCGGCAGTCGCGCCATGCTGCGCAAGGTCGGCTTTCGTGAAGTCGGCATCTACGAGCGGCACGGCACGCTGGACGGCGTGTGGCGCGATGTCGTCATCGTCGAGCGCCTCGCTCCAGGATCACACCGGCGATCCCTCCGGCGCGCTCTGGCAGCCTCACCACGACACGCTGCCGCTGTGGGACGAGCTCAAGCCCGGCATGGACATCCTTATCGAGAAACAGTTCCCGGACCCAGGTCGCGAACCTGTCCGCTACGACGCCACGGTCATGGAGACCTCAGTGCCATCCCCGTGGGTGGAGACGCGCGGCATCTGGACCTTCGACACCGTAGAGGTTTCGGGACTCGTCTACGAACGCGATGGGGAGCTGCGGGAGTTCTTCTCGCCGCGCCACCCGTTCAATGTGTTCGCGATCTACGGCGTGGACGGAGCGTTCCGGGGCTGGTATGGGAACGTCACCTGGCCCGCGCGGGCGTATCGGGATGGCGACACCCTGGTGCTCGCCTGGCCAGATCTCATCCTGGACCTCATCCTTCTCGCGGACGGCTCGCTGGCGTTGCTGGACGACGATGAGCTGGAGGATTCGGGCCTGCGGGACACGGCACCGTGGCTCACCGAGCAGATCGTCAGCGCCCGGGATGAGCTCCTGCGCCTGCTACGTGCCGGCTTCTTCCCGACCAGGTAGCCCTGGCCTCGTGGTGGCCAGGGAGCGTCAACCGGGCCACACTTCGCCCGACGCCATTACCCTACCGTGGCGCCCGGTACAACCATGGCCGAGCGAGACCGGGCACGTGGATGTGAAAGTCGTACTCGCGGGACGCCGCGTACGAGACAACGGTGCCGGGCGGCACGGTATTACCCGCGAACATGCCCCAATGCACCGGGATGAGCGTATCGAACCGGCATTGGTGGGCAATCTCGGCGGCCTCGCGTGAATCCATGTTGCCGATGATCCCCGACCGCGTCCGGTAGAAGTCTCGCCCGTTGATCGGGAGCATGGCGATGTCGATCGCGTGCTCCTGCAGCGTTTCGACCAACCCCTCGTAGGGCACCGTGTCGCCGGAGCAGTACATCGCCAGGCCATCCACGCGCAGCACATAGCCCAAATAGGGATTGCCGAGCGCAGTGTCCTCATCCAGCCGCTCGTGCGCGGCGGCGACGGCCGTGATCTCCAGCTCGCCAACCCGGATCGTATCTCCGGCGCGAACAAAGCGATTGCGGTCCGATCCGCCGACGAGGTCCGAGACGCGTTTGAGCAGCGGATTTGGCGCGACGATCGTCGCGTGCGGCGAGGCGGCGGCGATGCCCGGCAGCGACTCGGGATCAATATGATCCCGGTGATCATGCGTCAGCAATACGACCGTCGCATTCGTCACTTCTTCCGGCGCGACGGGCGGCTCCATCAGGCGCCGGGCACTGCCTCTCGCCTCCAGGTCGGGATCGAGATACGGATCGAGCCAGACCACCTGGCCGCCGATCTTGATCACGGCGCTGCCCTGCCCGAGCCACCAGAAGCCCATCGCCCCGGCGGGCACCTGCAGCGTATTGATCGATGTAATGAAGTCCTCACCTGTCAGGCTCATGCTGCCTCCCGAATCCATCCCACTCGATCGGCCAGAGCGGCCCGCGTAGCGCCTCGTGACGGCTGGCCAGCGCCCATCGGTCAACCGGCGGCGCCGGTACTTCATCGTCAGGCGTCTCCGCGAGCAGCGCGGCAATGACCCCAGCGATCGCCGCGGCCTCCTCATCGCTCGGCTCCGGCGAGATCACGATGCGTATGCCGGTATCGTCGCTCCCGGTCATAGCGGGATGTTCCCATGCTTGCGCTTCGGCACCGCGACACGCTTCGACCGGGCCAGCGCCATCGCCCGGATCAGCCAAGGCCGTGTCGTCGCTGGATCGATCACCTCGTCGATGTATCCGCGCTGCGCCGCCTGGTACGGGCTGGCAAAGAGATGCTGGTACTCCTCGATCAACTCCTTGCGCCGCGGCGCCGGGTCCTCCAACGCTTTCAGCTCGCGCCGGAAGACAAGGTTCACCGCCGCCTCCGGGCCCATCACGGCGATCTCCGCCATCGGCCAGGCGACGTTGAAATCGGTCCCGATGTGTTTCGAGCTCATGACCACGTAGGCGCCACCGTACGCCTTGCGCGTGATCACGGTCAGCTTCGGCACGCTCGCCTCGGCAAACGCGTAGAGCAACTTCGAGCCGTGGCGGATGATCCCGTTGTATTCCTGGTCCGTCCCGGGGAGGAAGCCGGGCACGTCGACGAACGTGACAAGCGGGATGTTGAACGCGTCGCAGAAGCGGACGAACCGCGCTGCCTTGGTACTCGCGTCGATGTCCAGCGTCCCGGCTAGCACCGCCGGCTGGTTGGCGACGATGCCGACGCTGTGCCCGTCGAGCCGCCCGAAGCCGCAGATGATGTTTCGGGCGTAATCCGGCTGCACTTCGAGGAATTCGCCGTTGTCGAGCACCTCCTCGATCACGGCCAGCATGTCATAGGGCTTGCTGGTCTCCGCCGGAACGATCTTCTCGAGTTCCGGCGACTCCCGCAGAGGGTCGTCCTCGGGGTCAAGGAGCGGAGGCGATTCCAGATTGTTCGAGGGGATGAAGCTCAGCAGGTGCCGCACCTGCTCGTTCATCTCGTCCTCGTTCGCCGCGCGGAAGTGGGCCACGCCGCTGCGGGCGGTATGCGCCTCCGCGCCGCCCAGCTCCTCCAGCGTCACCTCCTCGCCGGTCACCGTCCTGATGACGTCGGGCCCGGTGATGAACATCTGGCCGATCTCCTCAACCATGAAGATGAAATCGGTCATCGCGGGAGAGTACACCGCCCCACCCGCGCACGGTCCGGCGATGATCGAAATCTGGGGCACGACGCCGGACGCTCGGACGTTGCGAAAGAACACCTCGCCATACCCGGCGAGCCCCTCCACGCCCTCCTGGATGCGCGCCCCGGCCGCGTCGTTGATGCCGATGATGGGGCAGCCGAAACGCTCGGCGAGGTCCATCATCTTCACCATCTTCTCGGCGTAGGCCTCGCCCAGCGAGCCGCCGAAGATCGTGAAATCCTGCGAAAAGATGGCGACGCGGCGACCGTCGATTGTGCCGAATCCGGTCACGACACCGTCGCCATAGGGGTGCGACTTGCCCATCCCGAACTGCGTCGCGCGGTGCTGGACAAACGCATCCAGCTCCATGAACGAGCCCTCGTCGAGCAGCGCCAGCACGCGATCCATCGCGCTGCGCTTGCCACGCGCGGCCTGCTTCTCACGCGCGGTGTCGTTAAGCGCCTCGATCTCCTGCCGGATCGCAGCAAGGCGGTCGGCCTTCGTGGCCTGTGGCTGCGCCATCACCTGCACCTCTCCATCGTTCCCGCTCGGTCGTTGGTCCGCAATTGTACCCGTATTGATCGGTACGACGCGGCGGCTCGCGCCCATCCGTTTGGGCGTGGGTACCTCCATGATGCCCCGGTACACTTACGGGAGGAAACCGCCGACGTGGGCGGCCACCGCCGTCTGAGAGGAGACGCCATGCCTCGCAGTATCTACATCACCTCCGCCGAAGGCCACACCGGCAAATCCATGATTGCCCTCGGTCTGCTCGACGCCTTCCAGAAGCAGAACCAGGACGTCGGTGTCTTCCGCCCCGTCTCCCGCTCGCGCACCGAGCCTGACGATGTGCTGGAGATGCTGCTGACCCATCTCGACCATCCGGACCTGGCCAGCGAGTGTATTGGCGTGACCTACGAGGACGTCCACCTCGATCCGGACGGCTCGATCGCGCGCATCATCTCCCACTACAAGGCGATCGAGAAGCAGCACGAGGTGATGATCATCCTCGGCTCTGACTACACCGACATCTCCTCGCCGACGGAGCTCGCCTACAACGCCCGCATCGCCGCCAACCTCGCCTCGCCCGTCCTCCTGGTGCTCGGCGGGCGGATGCACGAGGAGGACGCGCCGGTCAACTCGCAGTTCATCACCGGCGACCCGCGCATCGCCGACGACATGCGCCAGCTCGCCGAGATGGCGATCACCGAGCTCGAATCGGAGCACGCCCAGCTCGCCGCCGTCATCGCGAACCGCATCGAGCCCGACCGGCTGGACGAGGTGCGCGCCGCGCTCGTGACGGCGGTCGAGGATGCCGGCCAGGTGCCGGTTTGGACCCTTCCGGAGGATCCGCTGCTCGTCGCCCCTTCGATGCGCGACCTGATGCGCGCCTTGGACGGCACGCTCACCATCGGCAGGGACGAGCTGCTCGACCGCAACGTGCTCTGGTACGTGGTCTCCGCGATGTCCATGGAGAACGTCATCGACTGGATTGCCGACGGTGCGGCAGTCGTCGTTCCCGGCGACCGCTCGGAGGTGCTGCTGGCGCTGCACGTCGCCCAGCTCTCCGAGACCTTCCCGAAGATCGCCGGGATCCTGATGAACGGGGGGTTCGAGATGTCGCCGCTGATCGAGCGCATGATCTCGGGCCTCCACGTCGACCTGCCAATTGTCACGGTGCCGTATGGAACCTTCGAGACGGCACGCCGCATCACCCGCACGCGTGGTCGCCTCGCGACGGCGACGCCGGCCAAGCTGCAAAAGGCGCGCGAGCACTTCCATGCCCACGTGGAGGGGCGCCGTCTCACCGAGCTCCTGGAGGTCGGTGAGACCTGCGTCATCACGCCGCTGATGTTCGAGTACCAGCTGATCGAGCGAGCGCGAGCCGAGCGAAAACACATCGTCCTCCCCGAGGGCAACGACGACCGCATCCTCCTCGCGGCGGCGCAGGTGCTCGCCTATGACGCGGCGGACATCACGATCCTCGGCGAGGAACCCGTGATCCGGGCCGCGTCACAACGCCTCGATATCAACCTCTCCGCCGCCCGCGTGCTGGACCCGGAAGATCCGGAGCTGAACGAGACGTTCGCGCAGGAGTACACGCGCCTTCGCGCCCATAAGGGCATGACCGTCGAGCGCGCCCGCGAGACGGTGCGCGATGTGTCGTACTTCGGCACGATGATGGTGCACTTCGGGATGGCCGACGGAATGGTCTCCGGCGCGGCGCATACCACCGCCCACACGATCAAGCCGTCGTTCGAGATCATCAAGACGCGACCGGACGTCTCGCTCGTCTCCAGCGTCTTCTTCATGGCCTTGACGGACCGCGTGCTGGTTTACGGCGACTGCGCGGTCAACACCAACCCGACCGCGCCCCAGCTCGCCGATATCGCCATCTCCTCCGCTCGCTCGGCGCAGCTGTTCGGGATCGAGCCGCGCGTGGCGATGCTCTCCTACTCCACCGGTGAGTCCGGCGCGGGCACCGATGTCGAGAAGGTGCGCGAGGCCACCGCGCTGGTGCGTGAACGGGAGCCGCAGTTGCTTGTTGAGGGACCGATCCAGTACGACGCCGCGTCGGACGTCGCCGTCGCCGCCTCGAAGATGCCGGGCTCTCCGGTCGCCGGGCAGGCAACGGTCTTCATCTTCCCGGACCTCAACACCGGCAACAACACCTACAAGGCCGTCCAGCGTAGCTCCGGCGCGGTCGCGATCGGCCCAATGCTCCAGGGGCTCCGCAAGCCAGTGAACGACCTCTCGCGCGGGGCGCTGGTCAAGGACATCGTCAACACCATCGCGATCACGGCGATCCAGGCGCAGGAGATGGAGGGATGAAGAACGTCCTCATCGTGAACTCCGGCTCCTCATCGATCAAGTACCAGATCATCGACATGGACTCCGAGACGTTGGTCGCCAAGGGGCTGATCGAGCGCATCGGGACGGGCCATGGCATCGTCAACCACACCGATCCCGAGGGCGAGAAGCACACCTTTGAGCAGCCGATCCTCGACCACATCGCCGGCTTCCGGGCGATGACGGACGCCTGCGCGGAGTACGGCCCGCACCTCGCGGAGATCGGCATCGTCGCCGTCGGGCACCGTGTCGTGCAGGGCGGAGCACGCTTCATCGCCCCCACGATCATCGACGACGCCGTGATCCGCACAGTAGAGGAGATCAGCCCGCTCGCGCCGCTGCACAACCCGCCGAACCTGCTCGGCATCCGCGCCGCGCGTGAGACCTTCCCGGATATCCCGCATGTCGCCATCTTTGACACGGCGTTCCACCAGACGATGCCGCCCGAGGCGTACACCTACGCCATCGACGCCAATCTCGCCGCGCAGTACCGCATCCGCCGCTACGGGTTCCATGGCACGTCGCACAAGTACGTCTCGGAGCTGGCCGCTGAGTACCTGCAGCTGCCGTATGACGATGTGAACACCATCGTCTTGCACATCGGCAACGGCGTATCGGTTACGGCGGTGCGCGGCGGCCAGTCGATCGACACCTCGATGGGCATGACACCGCTGGAGGGCCTCGTGATGGGCACCCGGAGCGGCGACATCGACCCCGGCATCCTCTTCCACCTGCATCGCCAGGCCGGCATGACGACCGACCAGCTCGACGACCTCCTCAACCGCCGCAGCGGCCTGCTCGGGATGACCGGCAGCTCGGACATGCGCGACGTGCTCTCCTCGGCACAGCGTGGAGACGAGCGCGCGCAATTGGCGCTTGCGACTTACTGCCACCGGCTAAAGGGGTACGTTGGCGCCTACTACGCCCAACTCGGGCGCGTCGACGCGATCGTGTTCACCGCCGGGGTCGGGGAGAATGTGCCGGAGATCCGCGAGGGCACGCTGGCCGGGCTGGAGCACATGGGCATCCGGCTCGACCACAACAAGAACCACGACCGGGGTAATGGCATACGCGCGATCAGCACGCCGGAGTCCGAGGTGGGGATCCTCGTCATCCCGACGAACGAGGAGCTCGAGATCGCGCGGCAGACCGTGCAGGCTATCTCGTAACATGGCATACAGGCGGCCCCTTGGTGGTCAAAGCCGCTTACGGCCGGGCCGCCTTTCGCGCCAACCGCTCTTCTCCACGAGCTCGTTTCGCTCAGTGTCGAACACGTGGCGGACATGTTCGTCTCCTATCCGCTCCGATCGTCATTGCGACGGGAACGGTAACCGAACATGGCGACACCAGCCGTGCCAACAATGCCAGCGACGGCAGCGAATATGAGCGTGATGAGGACTTGCCGAACTGGCGCCTCCGCGCCCGCAACGGCGACGATTTGCAGGCAGATTGCCAGACCGACCCCAGCACCAATGAGCGAAACGACAATGTATGGCACGCCGAACTGCATTGCCTCCACGGTAGCGAGCGTCCGGGGGGGCATACCGATGCGGAGTAAGTGTCGCCTATCATGACGCGTTGCCAGCAGTCGATCCACGAGGGCAAGCACGCACGCGATAGCCAGAACTCCCAAGGCGAGCATCAACCCCGCCTCCAGCCAGGCCACCAAAGGCGAGGGTCGAATCCCCAGCTGATCGGCACTCGATATATATGGTCCTGGAAGCTGCGAGATAGTGGCTGTCCGAACCTGTAGCTCAAGCTCATGAGGATCTTGTCGGCCAAAGACAACGGCACGGCTTGGAAGAAGGATGTCACCAGCCGGGGTTAACCCTACTTCTGATCCCGGCTGGCCGATCATTATCGCGATATCCTCTTTGGCACCGCCGGAAAGCGTATAGGGATCGTTTGGATTGCATGAAGCGGAAACCCCAACCGTCTCCAGTTCCACGCAAGTAGCGCCAATGGAGATGCCGCTTCCGTCCGAAGTTGCCGGAAGCACGAGGTTCGCTTTCAATGTGCGCGCGATGCGATCGATATCGCCTCTTTGGGGATCCAGCCATGAGACGGATACGGCACTGGCCTCCGATATCGGCGTGGGGACGCGCTGATTCTGGGCATTCCACAAGAACGAGAAGTACCCACTGGTGGCGAGAGCAAGGGCAACGATTGTTGCTACTCCGGCGAAGGGTCGGGCGCGTCGTGCGGGATCCCAGGACAGACCGCGTCCCGCGATGAGGAGAGCGACCGAATTCATTCGCCCAAGGAGGTCCCCGATCGGTCGCAAGGCCGACGGCAATAACAACGGAATCGAACCAAGCGCGAGGATGACGCCAACATAGAAAAGCGTGGCACCAAATGAACCGCCGATCCAGAGCCAGGCAATAAAGGCCCCGATCGCGAAGCCGAGAGGAGCAAAGCGTATCGGCGACAACGCTACCCGGACCAAAGCGGTCGGCCGGGGACCGGTTGTCTTCCGACGCTGTTCAAAGCCTTCGAGGAACAAGGTGATACCTGCGATCACCAGAGCCGCAACGATGACGACAAGCGCGTAACCGCGCACCGGAACCACGAGATCACCATGGAATGTCGTGTGGCCGACGCATGGTACGGACGTCAGCTCAGGGCTGATAAGTGCCCATGCGACAGGTGTGATGACAAGCGCCGGAAGCGCAAGGGCGAAGGTTTCTGTCATCATCAACGCGCGCCGTTGTCTTCGAGACATGCCAAGCCAGGTGAGAACTGCCAGCCTGTGATCTCTCACATTTGAGGCGGATAATAGTCCGAGTGTCAAGAGAATGCTGCCCGGCAGAATCAGGAAGACGATCAGCCCCTGGCTCACGGCCACGGGATTTACAGGCCTGCTGAATGACAACCTCAGCCGTGCCTCCTCTGGTGCCGCAGAACCGAACTCGGAAACCCTGATTGCAGAAGCGCTCGTCGTAAGATCGCGTCCTTCCGGCACTCGAACGTATGCCAGGAGCGTTCCACCTGTCGCTACCGCCTCTTCGCTTAGCACCAAATGGTCAGGATAGCGAGCCGCAAGGTCCGGATTGTCCAAGGTGATCTCATGCAGCGCCGGAGACAGCGCTGCCTGTCCGGGCGCGGGCAAGGCAGCCATTCCGACCGGGATCACTGGATCTGCTTTCGAAGCCGGTTGAATCCAGATCACCGGATACTGCTCCCCTTGCCAGCTGTCGTCACGTAAAACGACGAACATGTCTGAAGGAGAGGCTTCGTTCGTCGCCAGCGCATGCACATTTTCGTCCCTGCTCAGCTCGCGCTCGGTCATCGAGAGAACGCTCGCCGAAACGAACAGGGTGAGCAGGAACAAACCAACCGAAACCGGGACGGCGATCTGACGCCAACGGTATTCCGGATGCGTCGTGCGTGCCATTCTCAGGCCCATGCGCACGATCATTGCTGCACCATCTGAGAATGATCTGGCATGGGTCGAATCTCGCCCAGCGCCGGCGGCCGAAGCGCCGTATCCTTCAGGAGCAGGATCTTGTCTGCCCGTTTCGCAACCTGCGGATCATGAGTTGCAACAATTACCGCAATGTTATCGTCACGCGCGATATTGAAGAGAAGTTCAGTAACATGCACGGCGTTTGCTTCGTCGAGTGCACCAGTGGGCTCGTCTGCAAGAATGACCGAAGGGTTGTGCGCCAAGGCACGAGCGATTCCGGCTCGCTGGAGCTCTCCACCCGACAGCGTGTCCGGATAGGTTCGAGCTGCGATCTCCAGGCCAACGCGTTGGAGCCATGCAACGGCTGTGTCTTCTGCATTCCGGCGGTTTGTACCCAAGAGGCGTGCTGGCAACGACACGTTCTCGATAACACTGAGTTCCGGCAAGAACTCGCCAAACTGAAACACAAGACCGATGTGTTTCAGACGAAACGCAGTGCGCTCAACGTCGTCCATCGCCGGTATATTGGCTCCGTGGATCGTGATGGTTCCCCACGTTGGTTTGACGATGCCGCAAAGACAGTTGAGAAGAGATGTCTTTCCGGATCCGGAAGGACCCATGATCGCAATACACTCTTTAGCATCGGCAGTAAGGCTCAAATCGCGAAAGAGCCGTCTTCCGGGTACATCCAGCGTAAGCCCCTTGACTTCTATCTCCGTCACCGGGTGTGCCTTCCCTTTATGGAATGCTCATCTGGGAGCTGTGCAGCAAGGTCAGCTCCCAGATGAGCACGCAGCTACTGCGTGTACTGGTACCCACCACACGGATCGGGCTGGAATGCCTGATCTTCGCAGGTACGATGGCCAGTAATGATCGTGTAGACCGTGCGCACGCCGCACCCAGCCGCGGAACCGTTGCTGTCGTTGACACGCAGCCCATATCCACTGCTTATCGTGTCAAAGAGCGCGTAGGCTGGATTGCCATCCGCTCACCATCACAGGTGACCATGGTTTTGAGATCGGCCGAATTCGTGGAGATGTTGTATCCGTACGAGCTTTGAACTGCTGCTGCAAAGATGGGAACAGTGGCGAAACTCAACGCAACTGCTCGTGTCTTCAGGCCACGTTTTAACATAGTTAGGCTCCTTTCAGCAGGTCCGTACCTAAGGAGTACAAGAACACGAACCCCGACAGGTTGTGAGAGTTAGGCGACGCCCGAGCATATTCCATTTTTCGCATCAAGGTTTTGAAGCCCCAGTATACTGATTTGGGGAACCATGTCAATTTGTTCGAACATTTTGGTGGTCGGCATTTACAGTTCAGTCGGTGCTGCCTCATGCTCCCGCCCGGTGAGATCCTTGTCCTCCATCTCCCATGCGTGGTCGAGGACGTGCCACGTCGCGCGACGGATGAAGTAGCGCAGCGGCCACTTCCCGGCTTGCTCGCCCCGTGCAGCGTGGTCCCGGATCGCCTCGCAGATGACGTCGCGATGCGTTGCGAGGCCCTCCGGCGTTGCCATCGCGCCCTTCGGCGTCTTCACGCCCAGATGGTGCATGTAAGCCCGCTCGGCCTCATGGACATGGTTGATCATCTTCGAGCGATTGCGCCCGCCACCACGCGGCCCCTTCTGCAGATCCTCGGAAACGCGATCGGCGGTCTCGTCGAACATCTCCCACGCCGCCCGCAGCAACGCGATCTGCCGCTCGCACTCCTCCTCGCTCATCGGGTCGGACTCGACTGCCGCCGGCACATCCGGCGCGCCGAAGTCGGTCGTCGGAGTGCCGTCGAGGGTTTCGATCACGTCGAACGTCGCGTCCGTGACGTCGGCAGCATTCAGCCCGGCTCGCTCGACCACGATCGCGTATCGGGGTGCGTAGTCGGCGAGCATCTCCAACGCGCCCTCCGGCGTCTTGGCGGGACGGCTCCATCCCGGCCAGTCGAGGGCCGAGGCGAACGACTTTTTCTTCGCGGTTTCCAGCACGACACGGATTTGTGAACTCATAGTCAGGCGTCTTCCTTTCCGGTCAGGTCCTTGTCTTCCATCTCCCAGGCATGATCGAGCGTGTGATAGGCGGTACGGCGCAGCAGGAAGCTGAGCGTCCACGTCCGGCCCGCCTGCTTGCCCTCCGCGTGATAGGCGCGTAACGCCTCGATGTAGTCCTCACGGTGTGCTTCGAGTCCCTCTGGCGTCAGCATCACGCCCTGCGGGGTGAGCACGCCGACCTTTTTCGCCATCTGGGTTCGCTCAGTGCCAAAGACATGGTTGATGATCTCGTCGCGGTCGCGCCCGCCGCCACGCGGTCCCTTGCGCAAGTCCGGGGAGACCCGCGCGGCGACCGCGTCGAACTCCGCCCAGCACGCTCGCAGGAGGCGCAACCGACGCTCCCATTCCTCCGTCGACATCGGCTGGCGATCGAGGTCACAGGACGCGTGGGAGATGCCCCAGAAGTCGGTGGACCCGACGCCACCGTATCGCTCGGCGACCGCCAGATCAGTCTGCGCGCGGAACTCGTCGCCCTGACCCGCCCGATCCGCCACGCGAGCGTATCGAGCCCGATAGGTGTCAACCGTCGCGAGGGCATCCTCCTCGGTCTTGCCGGCGCGTTCCAGCCCCGGCCAGTCCCATGCCGTCGCGACGACCTTCTTTCCTTTTGGGCCGACCTCCACGATGACGCGCATGTCGTTTGGCATATCTCTTCCCCGTCTCGGTTGATCTATCGTGCAATCGCCCCCGGCAGGAGGACATTTCGACCAGTCCAGTTGACGTTGACACGGTGCCCGAAGGTCGAAAGTCCTCCGCTACAGCGTCCGACGAGAGATCGATATCCACTTATCGCATCGTACCGCGATGGACGGTCAGGTTCGGTCCGGGTTTGGGGAGAACACAGAACGGGCCGGTGGATTGCTCCACCGGCCCGTTCGTCTTGCCTTCAGGATATCGCCGTTGATACCTGAAGGTGTTTAGCTCTTGGTGTCGTCGTCGTTGACCTCGCGGAACTCGCCCTCGACGGTCGAGTCGTCGTCGGAGGTCGCTCCACCGGCCTGCGCGCCGCCCATGTCGCTGGCATCGAAGCCGCCCATGTCCGGGCCACCCTCGGCACCACCGGCCTGGTACATCGCCGCGCCCGCCGCCTGCAGCGACGTCATCAGGGCGTCGTAGGCCGGCTTGATGCGGTCGATGTTCTCGCGGTCGTTCTCGAGGATGTCCTTCATGTCGGCGATCTTCGCCTGGAGGTCGGTCTTCGTATCCTCCGGGATCTTGTCGCCGTTCTCCTCGACCAGCTTCTCCGCCTGGAACATCATGCTCTCGGCGTCGTTGCGGGTCTGGATGGCCTCCTTGCGCTTGGTGTCTTCGGCGGCGTGCGCCTCGGCCTCCGTGACCATGCGCTGGACCTCATCCTCGGAGAGGCCGGACGATCCGGTGATCGTGATCTTCTGCTCCTTGCCCGTCGCGGTGTCCTTCGCCGAGACGTTCAGGATGCCGTTCGCGTCGATGTCGAACGTGACTTCGATCTTCGGCACGCCGCGCGGTGCCGGCGGAATGCCGTCGAGGATGAACCGGCCGAGGCTCTTGTTGTCGGTTGCCATCGGGCGCTCGCCCTGGAGGACGTTGATCTCGACCTGCGGCTGGCTGTCGGACGCGGTCGTGAACGTCTGGCTCTTGCGGGCCGGGATCGTCGTGTTGCGCTCGATCAGCGGCGTCGCCACGCCACCGAGCGTCTCGATGGAGAGCGTCAGCGGGGTGACGTCGAGGAGCAGGATGTCCTTCACGTCGCCACCGAGCACGCCACCCTGGATCGCGGCACCGATCGCGACGACCTCGTCCGGGTTGATGCCCTTGTGCGGCTCCTTGCCGAAGAAGTCGGTCACGGCCTTCTGGACGGCCGGCATGCGCGTCTGGCCACCGACCAGCAGCGCCTCGTTGATCTCGCTCTTCTGGAGATCAGCGTCCTTCAGCGCGTTGGCCATCGGGGCCTTCGTGCGCTCGATCAGGGAGCCAACCAGCGACTCCAGCTTGGAGCGGCTGAGCGTGACGTTGAGGTGCTTCGGGCCGCTGGCGTCCGCCGTGATGAACGGCAGGTTGACGTCGGTCTGCTGCGTGCTCGAGAGCTCGATCTTTGCCTTCTCGGCGGCTTCCTTCAGGCGCTGGAGGGCCATCCGGTCGCTGCGGAGGTCGATGCCCTCCTGCTTCTTGAACTCGTCGGCCAGCCAGTCGATCAGGACCTGGTCGAAGTCGTCACCACCGAGGTGGGTGTCGCCGTTGGTCGAGAGCACCTGGAAGACGCCCTCGGAGAGGTCGAGGATCGAGATGTCGTAGGTACCACCACCGAGGTCGTAGACCGCGACCTTCTCGTCACCCTTCTTCTCAAGACCGTAGGCCAGTGCGGAGGCCGTGGGCTCATTGATGATGCGGAGCACCTCGAGGCCGGCGATGCGACCGGCATCCTTGGTGGCGTCGCGCTGGGCGTTGTCGAAGTACGCCGGGACGGTGATCACCGCCTTGTCGACGGTCTCACCGAGATATGCCTCGGCGTCAGCCTTCAGCTTCTGCAGGATCATCGCGGAGATCTCCTGCGGGCTGTACCACTTGTCACCCATCTTCACCTGCACGTCGCCGTTCGAGGCGGCCTGCACGGAATAGGGCACGAGGTCCTTGTCACGCGCGACGGAGGGATCGTTGAACTTCATCCCCATGAAGCGCTTGACCGAGAAGATCGTGTTGTCCGGGTTCGTGACCGCCTGGCGCCGCGCAAAGCGGCCGACGAGACGCTCACCGTTGTTCGTCAACGCCACGACGGACGGGGTCAGCCGCTCGCCCTCGGCGTTCGGGATCACCACCGGCTCGCCACCCTCAATGGTGGCCATCACCGAGTTTGTCGTTCCCAGGTCGATACCAATCGTTCGTCCCATGCTCGTCTTTCTCCTCTAACGTGGGGCCACGTCTTCGTGGTCCATGGTTGGCGGCCCTAGGCGTCCGCCTGCTCCGTTGTTTCCGTGGTTGTCGTCGGGTCGCCGGTCTTCACCATGGCCGCCCGCAGCAGCGTGTCACCAAGGCGATACCCCTTCTGGTACACCTCGATCACCACGTCGCCGCTCGAGCCGGGATCAGACGCGACGGCCTCGTGGAAGGCCGGGTCGAACCGCTCGTTCACGCCCGGGACCTCGCTAATTCCGGCGCGATCCAGGATGCCGTGCAGCTTCTTCTGGATCATGAGGATGCCGGACATCCAGCCGCCCTCACGCTCCGCCTCCGGCACCGCGCTCACGGCGCGATCGAAGTCGTCCAGCACCGGCAGGAACTGCGCCAGCGTGTTGGCGGTCACCACTTCACCGAGCTTGGCCCGCTCGGCTTCGGTGCGCTTGCGGTAGTTGATGAACTCCGCCCGGCTGCGCTGAAGCTGGTCGAGATAGTCGTCGCGCTGGGCGATCAGCTTCTCGATCACGTCCTGCGAATCGCCCTCGGTTTCGAGCTCGATCTCATCGACCGTCTCGTCCTCCGGCGCCTCGCCGTTCATGTTTTCGTCGAATGCCTGTTCGTCTTTGGCCACGCAGTCCTCCGTGCTTCCGGGCATCGTCGCCCGCCGATTCTCGTCGTTTCCGGATCAGTTCGATGAATACAGCTCTTCCATCAGGTCGCTCATCAGCCGTGCCATATAGCGCACAGATGAGATCGAGCGCCAGTACGGCATGCGGGTCGGGCCGAGCACCCCGAGGATGCCCGTCACCTCGCCATCGATCCCGTAGGTCGCCATCACGACGCCGAAGCGCCGCAGTGCGTCCGCCGGGTTCTCCTCACCGATGAATACCTGCACGTCGTCGGCCGGCGTCATCTGCGGCAGGAGTGCGCTGAGCAGCGATGTGCCGCGCAGGAGCTCGAGGACGTTCTGGCCCTCGGACCCCGCGAATTCGGGCTGCCCGAGGATGTTCTCCAGGCCGGAATGCCGGACCTGCGTATCCTCGACCGCGCCGAGCCCCCTGAGGCCGAACGCGACCTGCTCCAGCACGTAGGCCGGGAGCCCGCTGGCGCCTTGCGCCCGGGCCTCGACCTCGACCGCGCTCAGTCCGCGCAGAACCGGTACCAACGTATCGGCCACCTTGCTCAGCAGGGCCTGGTCGGCCTCCTCCGGCAGGTGCAGCATCATCTGCCGCACCGCGCTCTCCTGGGTCACCAGGATCAGCAGCGCGAGCCGTGGCTGCAGCGAGATCAGCTCAAAATGCCGCAACCGGGCCACCATGGATCGCGGCGCGGTCACGATCGAGACGTTGCCCGCCGTTTCGGCGAGCACCGCCGCCGCGAAATCGACCCACGAGTCCAGCTGCGCTTCGACCTGGCGGAATTGGTGACGGATCATCACCTGGTCGCCGGATGAGAGCTCGGGCTTCCCCATCAGCCGGTGCACGTAGTAGCGATAGCCCTGGTCCGTCGGGACACGCCCGCCGGACGTATGGGGCTGCTGGACGAAGCCATAGTCCTCCAGCGCCGCCATCTCGTTGCGAATGGTGGCCGAGGACACCGCAAGCGGGAAGATATTGGACAGGGTCTTGGACCCGACCGGCCGACCGGTCGCCACGTATTCCTGAACGAGCAACCGCAGAACGATCTTCTGTCGTTCCGTGAGTGCTGGTCCGTCGAATTGTGGGGTCGCCATCTCCACCGGGATCGTTCTCCTCGTCATTTAGCACTCTCTCAAGGGGAGTGCTAACACGAGAAATACTACCGGCTTGATACGGACCTTGTCAAGGTTGAAGCGTGCGACGGGACCGTCGATACCCCTGCGTATTCCGCGCATCCTCGATGAGGACGCGGCGACAGCACCCTCCGTCAGCCCACGCGCGACAGGACCTCGGCCGCTGTCACAAGCTCCGCTTCTCCGGCACGCGCTTTGAGCTCCACCCGGCCCTGCTTCACCGTGCGGGCGGAGACCACAACGCGCCACGGGATGCCGATCAGGTCGGCATCCGCCAATTTCACTCCTGCTGACGCATCACGATCATCCCAGAGAACCGTCGTACCCTGGCGTTTCAGGGTTTGGTAGATGTCCTGCGCAGTCTGGACGATGACGTCATCTTGCCCGAGCTGGACCAGGTGCACCTGCGCTGGCGCGATCGCGGCTGGCCAGATGATCCCTCTCTCGTCATGGAACTTCTCGACGATGACGCCCATTAACCGGGAAATCCCAATGCCATAACATCCCATGACGGGGAACTGCTTCGATCCGTCGCGCGCGATGAAGCCCATGTCGAAGTCACGGCCATACTTCGTCCCGAGATCGAACACATTGCCCACTTCCGAAGCCCGCGCCTGCCTTAACGTGCCATCCTGGCATTTCGGGCAACTCGCCCCCTCGGTAAGGTCCGTGATCTCGACGTTGACGCAGAACTCGCAGGCGTCGCAGTACAGGATGTCGTCCTCCCCGGCGTCCGTAAGCACCATGAACTCATAGGACAGCTTCTCGGTGAACGCGCCGCCGGACGCCTCGGTGACCTTGGCCACCAGGCCCAGGCGAGCGTAGACGCGGAGATACGCTTCTTTCGCGATGGCGTAGAAGCGATCGAAGTCGTCCTGATCTTCATGGAAGCTGTACATGTCCTTCATCAGGAATTCACGCCCGCGCATAAGACCAGACTTGGACCGCAGCTCGTCACGGAACTTCCACCCCACCTGATAGACCTGCTGAGGAAGATCCCGGTAGGTCTGCACCCGGCTCATCACCAGCGGCGTAACGATCTCCTCCTCGCTCTGACCGAGCGCGTAGGAGCGGCCGGTCCGGCTCTCCAACCTGAAGAGGACATCGATTGAGTCCCACCCACCTGTCCGCGCCCAATTCTCCTTTGGGTGCATCATCGGCATCAGGAGCTCGCTGCCACCGATGGACTCCATTTCCTCGCGCACGATGGCGCTGATGTTGTCCAGCACACGCAGGCCGAGGGGCAAATAGGTGTACGAGCCCGCCATGAGCTTCTCGACGAAGCCAGCCTTCGTGAGCAGGTTCGCATTGGCCGTCACGTCGTCCTTCTGGACGTTCCGCGTCGTCTTGCCGAAGACGTTGCTATATCTCACTGATCGAAACCCTTCAGATGATCCGGTTGGTTACGTCGATCTCTATTCGTGACCATCCGGCCGCCTCTTCCCGAACAATCGTCCAAAGATACCCGGCTTCTTCTCCGGCACCAGCGCCGCCTCGATCCGCTGGCGCAGCGCCGGATCCATCTTCTTCTTTTCCGGAGCGCGGATCACATTCATGCCCGGCACGACGACATTGATTGCCTCGAGCAACCCGAGATGCCGCTCCTCCGCGTAATCGACCGCCTGCCGCATCAGCCCGATCATCGGGAACGGGTCGTACTCGCCGTCCTTCAGGCGCTTCGCCATCCGCTCCAGGCGCTGGTCGAGCAGCTCATCGAGTTTGTCCATCAGCCGGTCCGGCACATAGGCACCGCCCATGACCCCGCCCTGCAGGTCGAGCCGGATCGGCATCGCCTCGACGGTGCGGCGGTCCACACCCGCGTCCATGAAGATCCGCGCCGGCGGGCGCATCAGCATACCGACGCCGCGGTCGACGCGCGCCTCCCACGTCGTGAACCCGAACCCCTCCTGCAGGAACGCCGGGTGCTCGGTCATCATCGCCAGTGCCAGCCCGCTCGTCAGGCGGTTCGCCGCCGACTCCTTCCCCTCGCGCAGCTCATCGAGCGCGGTGCGGAGATCGTCGCTCCACCAGCCGGCCCAGCGCGGGTCCGGGCGCCGCCTCGCCACGCACGGCGGCGATGTACGCCTCGGCGATCTCCATATCGAACGGATGGAGCGAGATGAATTCCATGATGCCCTTCTCCCGGGTGGCGATGTCGGCGCGCGGCGGATCGTCTGGGTGCGTCTCCGCGAGCGGCGTGCCACATATGACGAATATCGTCCTGTCCTCCATACTCGCATGTGACGATGCCACGGAACAGAAAGGCCCGTTCGCCCGTATGCCCGCAGACTCCCGGCTCGAGATCAGCGTCGAGCCCAGCACGAACCTGGACGCCTTCGACACCCGCGAGCGCTGCCCCAGCGCGCGCTTCGACCTGCGCACCGGCACGGCCCGGCGGCACATCGCCACCCTGCGCGTCGACATCGAGAGCCCGCATCTCGACCTGCCAGACGCCTCGGTCGGGGAGATCGACGCCGGCGACATCCTCGGCCGCACGATCGACGAGGCAGCGTGGTTGGCCGAGCTCGCGCGGGTGCTCCGGCCGGGCGGAACGTTGCGGATGCGGCTCTCCGCGGGCGGACCGCTCGCCTGGTTCGACGCGCGGAACATCTACCGGTACATGACAGATATCCTCAAGCGTGGCGACAACCCGGACGACACGCTGCCGACCGGCTGGAATCGCCACTACGGCGTCGGTGACGTCACCGGCCTCCTGCTGGGCGCGGGCTTCACGAACGTGGAGATCGACCGCGTCGGCCTGGGACTCGCCGAGGGCCCGCAGCTCGCCGGGCTTGTCGCCGGCAACTTCCTCGCCGGCAAGCGCGACACCGAGCTGCGCCTGCATCCGCTGCGGCAGGCGATGGAGCGCATCGACGCGCGCATCCCGGTGCCGGGCGTCGGCCTCATGTTCGCCATCACCGCCACCCGCGCCGCCACCACCCCCGAGGACCCGGCCGACGACGAGCCCGACAACCGTCCGGCGCCCGAGGTCGATTCGGAGTAAGCGCTGGCGTATCCCGCCGACACTCCAAATCCCTCGTCATTCTGAACGAATGTGAAGAATCCCCCGGCGAAGCCGATCGACCGCAGGTCGATACTTGGGCGCGGTCTTCCGCCCCGAAACGGAAGTGGAAGGCGCTTCGCGCCATTGGACGTGCTTCGCACGGGGATTCTTCACTCCGTTCTGAATGACGAGAGGGATTGTGCTGCCAGGCAGAATGCGTTGCACGCCGCAGCCCGCATATTGACAAGCGCGAACGCGCCGCCCCAATGTGAGGCGGCGCGTTCTTCGTTCGCGATGTTCTGCTGTCGACTATGCCTTGACGGCGGCCTTCAACGCATCCGGAGCGGGGACCGGACCTTCACCGGCGTGATGTAGGTGTCGACGAGGTCCGCGCGGCCAGCGACGCCCAGCTCCCGCATGACGAGCTCGAAGCGCGGCTGGAGCTCGCCATAGATGGCGTCCTTCGTCTCCTGCGGCAGGCTCCAGAGCTCCTTCTTGAAGGGGCCGAAGACCTTCTTCCGCGTCGTGTAGTAGAACTGCGCGTCGGTCATGTCCGGCTTGCGCTCGTCGGCCATGTGCTCGGCGAGATGCGCGTACATCTTCTCGCGCAGGTCGGCCGGGAAGTGCTCGCTGTCCAGGTAAGCGTTCTGGTAGGCCGTCGCGAGGTGCACCTCGACGGCGTTCGCCTGCGCGAACTTGCCGAACGCGCTCTCTGGCAACGTCGACGCGCCGTGCTGCACCGAACCGCCCATGCCGTACGTCTTGGCCGCCTCGGAGAGCTTGCCGAGCGTATCGAAGTCGACCGCAACGTCGGCGATCGTGCCGTCCGGCAGGACGGTGCCGCCGTGGCTGGTGCCGGTCTGGACCGAGATCTTGCTCAGCCCGGTAATGTCACCGTACGTCGCCAGCTCACGAGTGTAGCCGTCCATGAACGCCTCGAGGTCCTCGACGGTGCTGTTGTACTTGCCGACCTCGCCGATCTCGCCACCGATAGAGATCGTCAGCCCCTCCGGCTCCGCCTCGCGGATCGCCGCCGTCAGCTCGGCGGTATGCACGTAGTTCGGCTTCTGCTGCTCGGACAGCGTCGGCTGGGAGAGGTCGACCAGCGTGGAGGCGTCGATGTCGATGTTGCCATACCCGGCGGCAATGGCATCCTTCGCGTGCTTGCGGACGGCCTCGATCTCGGCCTTCGGGTCGGCGGCGTACTTCTTCGCGTTCGCCTGGAAGTGGTCGCCCTGGATCATCACCGGGCCCTCCCAGCCAACCTTGATCGCCGCTGCGAGGATCGACGTCGCGAACTCGGCGGGCGTCTGGAAGGTGTAGCCGTTCTCCGACTTCGCCAACTCGAAGAGCACCTGCTTCGTGCCGGTCGCCTGCGCGGCCTTGAAGATCGTCCCGGCGAACTCGACCGCGTCGCCACGAACATTGATCGCCGGCGTGGTGACGTTGCGGTATTCATTGCGGGCCGCGGCCATGTAGAGGTCATGGATCGACGCCGGGAACGCACCGACCGCCGGGGCGATGGTGCGGATCAGCCAGCGGGCGGACTCCTGCACGTCACCGGAGCCAAATGTCGCCGTCCAGGCGAGGTCGTCGATCAGGCCCGAGCGCAACGCCTCGCGGTCGAGCACCTCCACGCCATCACCCTCGACCCGAACGATGCCGTCCAGGGTTTTGAGAAGGGAGGTCATATCGTCATGAATGGTTCCGGCCATGATCATTCCTTTCGAGCGTCGTTGCTGCCGTTCATGGTCCCGTCCCCGCAAGGTTCCTGCCGGGTCGGCTCACCGTTGAACCCGTCCTGCCGTAACGATATCGCAGAAGAGTCGGCCCTGCCCCGTTAAATAGGGCGGGGCCCGCCTCGCACTACGCGAGACAGGCCCCGTCCGATGTTTGGCGATGGTATCAGCCGCTAGACGATCGTCAGCGTGCCTTCCATACCGCCCTGCCGGTGACCGGCAACGGTGCAGTAATAGGTGAAGGTATCGCCAGGCTTGACATCGTCCGGAACGGTCACGTCCGCCGTCTCACCGTTGTTGAGCAGTGGCGTCAGCTCGCCGCCCCACTCGTCCACGGCGAAATCATGCTGGAGGAAGCCGTCGTTCTGAACCGTGATCGTCTGCCCTGCCGACACCTCGAACTCGCTCGGATCGAACGCGAGCGTGTCGAGCGTCTTCACGGTGATGGCCTCACCGGACCCACCGCTCGCCTGGCCGCCCGCCGCGGGGCTGGCCATCGGCGACGCCGCCGGGCTTGCCGCAGGAGAGGCGGACGCTGCGGCCTCACCCTCGACGATCGTGATCGTGCCGGCCATGCCGAGGTTCGCGGCGGAGGAGTTGACCGCCGTGTACTCGATCGTATCGCCTGGCTTAAGGTCCGACGGAAGAGCGAACTCGCCCGTGCCGCCCGCACGAACCGGGCCGAGGAAGGTGCCGCCGAGCGACTCGGCCGCCATGCCGTGCGAAACGGTGCCCTCGTTCATGAGGGTGATCGTCGCGCCCGGAACGGCCTCGAAGTCGGCCGGCGAGAACGACCATTCGTTCGCGACCACGGTCACGTTGGCCGGGTCGGACGCGTCGCCCGCGGCGGCCGGCGTGCTCTCGCCACCGGCAGCCGGAGTGCCTTCGCCTTCGGCGGGAGTGGACGCCTGCTGCTCTCCACCGCCCGCGGCCGGCGCGGCGCCCTCCACAATGGTGAAGGTGCCGACCATGCCGCCCTGCTTGTGACCGGCGACCGTGCAGTAGAACTCGAACTGCTCGCCGACAGCGGCATCCTCGGGGATCGTGAAATCACCCGTCTCGCCGTTGTTCAGCAGATCAACCATCGCACCGCCCCACGCATCGACCGCGAGGTCGTGCTGGAGGAAGCCATCGTTGCGAACGGTGATCTGCTGGCCCGGGAGCTACCTCGACCTCATTTGGGTCGAACGCAAGGGAATCGAGCGTGACGATTGTGATCGGCTCGGCCGACCCGCCACCACTCGCGGCAGCCTCAGCCGGCGTGCCGGCCTCCTGCGTCGCCGCGGCCTGCTGATCGCCACCGCCAGCGGCGGCTCCACCACCCTCGACGATGGTGAAGGTGCCTTCCATGCCACCCTCGCGGTGACCCGGAACGGTGCAGTAGTAGGTGAAGGTTGCACCGACCTCGGCGTCTTCGGGAACTGTGAAGTCCTGGCTCTCCCCGTTGTTGAGGAGAGGCACCATCTCGCCGCCCCACTCGTCGACGGCAAGGTCGTGCTGCAAAAAGCCATCGTTTGTGACGGTGACCGTCTGGCCCGGGGACACTTCGGCCTCGCTCGGGTCAAAGGCGAGCGAATCGAGCGTGGTGATCGTCAACGCTTCGCCGCCGGACGGAGCCGCCGCTGCTTCTGCAGGCGCGGATGCCTCCTGGCTGGCCGCCGCCTGCTGATCTCCACCGCCGGACGCGGCGCTCGCCTCAACGATCGTGAACGTCCCTTCCATGCCACCTTCGCGGTGGCCGGGAACCGTGCAGTAGTACGTGAATGTCGCGCCGACCTCGGCATCGTCCGGCACGGTGAAGTCCTGCGACTCGCCGTTATTCAACAGCGGAACCATCTCACCGCCCCACTCGTCAACGGCGAGATCGTGCTGCAGGAAGCCATCGTTCTTGACCGTCACGGTCTGACCCGGGGAGACCTCGGCCTCGCTCGGATCGAACGCGAGGGAGTCAAGGGTCGTGATGGTCAGGGCCTCACCGCCGCCACCGGCAGCCGGCTGCTCCTGGGTTGCGGCGGCCTGGTCACCGCCACCAGAGGCCGCGCCGGCCTCGACGATGGTGAAGGTCCCCTCCATGCCACCCTCGCGGTGACCCGGAACGGTACAGTAGTAGGTGAAGGTCGACCCGACTTCCGCGTCTTCGGGAACGGTGAAGTCCTGGCTCTCGCCATTGTTGAGGAGGGGCACCATCTCGCCGCCCCACTCGTCGACAGCCAGGTCGTGCTGGAGGAAGCCATCATTCTTGACGGTGATCGTCTGTCCCGGCGACACGTCCGCCTCGCTGGGGTCGAACTTCAGCGCGTCCAGTGTCGTGATCGTCAACGCGGCCGCGGCGCCACCGCCACCCTGTCCGCCAGCGGCCTGGTCACCGCCGCCCTGCTCCGCGGAGGGCGTCGAGGTGAGCGGCGCCAGCGTCGGGGGCGCTCCGGCAACATCCGGGATCTGGGTGGGCTTCATCTCCGCGTCGGTCGGCGCCTCGTTGCCGCAGGCAACCAGCACCACGCTCGCGGTGCTCGCGGCGCCAAGGGCCAGAAATCGTCGACGGTTCAAGCGATTCATAAGGGCTGTTGCCTCCATCTACCTCGTGGGTCCACCCTTACAGGTTATGAGGGCCCCTGGGTCCTGGCGGTGGTACCGGGATGCCGGGGGTTGGTTCGGGAGAGAAGGCAGCAATTCTGCGGGCACACAAAAAACGTGCGACAGCCTCCCGCCACGCGTATTGCTCATTGTACCGCGTCACATACAGCGAGACATGGCCATATCTCCGCCCAAGCCCGGTATCACGGCATGCCTGCCGCGACTGTCGCCTCATCACGCAAGACGGTGACCGTGAGCGCCCCTGCACCGGGGAGCGGTACGATATCCGCCGAACCTTTCCGTTGCCCGCCTTGCCTCTCAGGAAAGCCGGGCCACGCTCCGGAGCGACACCCCACCGTGACCGCACAATTCCTCACTCCAGCAACGCCTTCCGAATCGCGCATGGTCGATGTGGGAGACATCTCGCTGCACGTTCGCCGCTTCGAGGGCCACGGGCCGGACGTGCTGCTGATCCATGGCATCACCTCCAGCGCGCGCGACTTCGACCCGGTCATCGACGGGCTGGTTGGCACCATGACGCCGATCACCGTTGACCTGCGCGGTCACGGAGAGTCGGACAAGCCGGCCACCGGCTACCACTACGACGACTACGCGCGGGATCTCGTCCGCCTTCTGGATGCGCTCGACATGGACGAGCCGATCATCCTCGGGCACTCGCTCGGCGGCATCCTGACGCTGTGGTGGGCGATGGCGCATCCGTCCGCGGCCCGGGCACTGATCATCGAGGACGCGCCACTCCGCTCCGGCGCCGGGTTCGGCTCCGCGTTCGACGGTTGGCAGCAGCTCAACGCCCTGCCGTTCGAGGCGGCGCGCGCGTACTACGCTTCCCAGAACCCGGGCTGGCCCCAGCACCTCGTCGACACCCGCGCCTGGGACATCACGCACACGGAGCCGGCCGCGATCACCGAGCTGCGGGCGGCGTCGATGGCGAACGAGGGCCTGGATAGCAGGGACGGCATGCGGGATATCACCTCACCGACGCTGTTCATCCATGGCGACCCCGACACGGGCAGCATGGTCCACCCGGACGACATCGCCGCCCTGCCCGATCGCTTGCCCGCCGCCCGCATCGTCCGCATTCCCGGCGGCAGCCATTCCATGCACCGCAACCGCATCCCGGAATGGCTGGAAACGGTCAACGGCTACGTGAGCGAGTTCGCCCGATAGATCACTGGGTTTTCGAACACAGTCCCGCCCTGCGTACAGCCGGCCCTTGTGGCCGGCTCTTTCGCGCCATCCCAAACCTGTTTACATTGTCGACCAGCAGCAAACGCAACCACCAGCAAGGAACGGACGTCGGCGAATGAACAGATTCCCCCAGCGCCCGGGAGTCACCTCTCGTATGCGTTTGCGAGGTCATGACTACAGCGAACCCGGCCTGTACTTCATCACGGTCTGCATCAATGACTGGACGCACCGGCTTGGAGAAGTCGTTGAGGATGAGTTCGTCGCTAATGATGCCGGACAAATGGTCTCAGCCCTTTGGGACTCGATGCCTTCGCGCTTCGCGGGTGCATCGCTCGACGCCCGATGCGTCATGCCGAATCACTTTCATGGACTCGTCGGGATCGGACTGTCCGACGGTGCCAAGCCGCCGTTTCCCTCCATCCCCTCAATCATGAACTGGTTCAAATCGTCCACTACGGTCGAGTACATACGAGGCGTGAAGGAGCTCGACTGGCCGCGCTACGAGAAGCGACTTTGGCTGGACGGCTACCACGATCACGTTGTGCGAAACGAACGCGATCTTGTACGAATCCGCGCCTATATCGCCTCCAATCCCGCGCAATGGCGCAGGGACGGATTCTACGGGCGATAGGCGGGGCCGACCACGATGGAGCCGGCCACAAGGGCCGGCTGTACGCAGAACCACCTGCGCCGACGTTTACGGGAGGCCCTGTCAGTCCGCGATCATCTCTTCCATCGTGACAAACTCATAGCCGGCCGCGCGGTACTCCGCGATCAGCGCGGGGAGCGACTGGTAGTCGGCTTCCTGGGTAACGTGCATCAGGATGATTGCGCCGGGACCGCCGCCGGGTTGGTCCGGGGCGCAGCGCGCGGCGATTTCCTCCGGCGTCGAGCCGTTCCAGCCCAACGAGTCGCACGTCCAGTAGAGCGTGTAGTCGTAGCCATACTCCGCCAGCAGGGTCTGGCCCTCGGCATCGTAGTCGCCGTACGGCGGTCGCCAGAACGGCGCCGTCTCATACCCGGCGACCTCATCGGCCGCGACCGCCGCGCCCATGAGCTCGTCGATCCGCTCCTCCTCCGTGAGAGGGACGCCGGTCGTCGAGGCGCCGGTCCAGCTTTGGTGGCTGTCGCTGTGGTTGATGATCATGTGGCCCTCGGCCACAATCCGCCGCACCGTGTCCGGGTGGTCCCGCATCCAGTCCCCGGTTAATCCGAAGCTCGCATGGATGCCTTCTTGCGCCAGGAAATCGAGGATCTCGTCGGTATAGCCTGGACCCTCGCCAGCGTCGAATGTCAGGGCGACGAGGTTCCGGTCGGAGACACCACGCTCGACAATGATCGAGGCGCCGGTCGTGTTCTCCGGTACCTGAGGACGCGGCGTCTGCTCCGGCGTCGGCGTCATGGTCGGCTGCGCGGCGGTGGTCGGCGCCTGCGTGGGGACATCAGCGGGGGCGTCGGTCGCGGCGGCCGTAGGGACAGCGGCGGTCGTCGGGGCCATCGTCGGTACCACCGCGTCATGGGAGGCCGTTGGCTCCGCGGTCTGGCGCGCCTCGGCAATATCCGCGGCGCTGTCGCCAACCGACACATCGTCGAGAGACGCGCCGAAGAGCCCGATCGCGGTGGCGACCGCGATCAGCGCGAGGAGCAGGATCGGTCTAGAGGGGATTCTCATGCGTGCAATCTGTGGTGAGGGCCAAAACGACGGTACGCGCCCAGTGTACGAACATCAGGCGCGCACCGTAAAGCGGGTCTGTTACCAGATTCCCAGCTCGTCCTTGGCTTCCTCGCTCATCATGGCCGGCGACCAGGGCGGGCTCCAGACGAGCTTGACGTCGGTGTCGCCGATGCCGGGGAGATCCTTCAACGCGTTGTTGACCTCCTGCATGATAACCGGGCCCAGCGGGCACCCGAGCGACGTCAGGGTCATGGTGACGAGCACATCGCCCGTCTCGTCGATATCGGCGTCATAGACGAGCCCGAGGTCCACGACATTGATCCCGATCTCCGGGTCGTAGACGTTCTTCAGGCCTTCGTAGACGTCATCCTTAGTGAACTCAGCTGCCATTGGGAGCAGGTACCTCCGTGATGTTGTTTCGCAACGTTCGGGCACCATCGTGATCCCGATTGCTTATTCCTAGTGTACCGGTCGGGTTCAAGGCTCGCAGGTCTCTTCGGGGGCTTCTAGCGGAGCCGCGTCGTACCGCCGCACCTCGCAGCTGCGACCGGTGTGCGGCGTGCCACGCCGGAGACAAGCTCCGGCGGTACGAGAACGCCTGCAAGGCTTAGCCTAGAACACGATCAGCATCGTCCCCGCGATCGCCGGGGTGGCGACCACCGCGAACCGCAGGAGTTGGACCGGCGCACGGCGGGTGAACTTCGCGCCGACGTACGACCCGGCGGTCATCCCGATCGTGACGCCGATCGTGTGCACCAGCGAGACGTCGCCGTGGCTGGCCAACGCGATGCTCCCGGTCAGGCTGATGAACGCCAGCGAGAGCATCGTCGTGCCGACCGCCTGGATCAGCGGCAGGCGCATCACCGTCATCAGCGAAAGCTGAACGAACGGGGCCATGCCGACGCCGAAGAATGACGACGCCATCCCGCCAAGCACACCGGCGCCGGTTCCGCTGGCGATCTGGGGCGCGGAAAGGCGATACACCTCCCCTTCCGGGTGCGCCTTGATCCGCTCGCGCAGCCGCATCCGCATCCAGACGAGAAACGCCAGGAACCAGAGCGCTGCCCCGGCGGCTGGTTGCAGGATATGCTCCGGGATCGACTGGCTCAGGTTCGCGCCAACGACCGCGCCCGTCATCCCGCCGGCACCGATCACGACGCCGGGGATGATCACCACATTTCCTTCGCGGTAGTGCGAGATGGAGCCGGAGATGGTCGTGAACAGCATTGCCGCCAGTGCCGTGCCGACGGCCTGGTGGATGGGAAGGCCAAAAACGAGCGTCAGGATGGAAACCATGACGCCCGCGCCACCGGCCCCGATGAAGCCGATGAGCACGCCGACCGAGAACATGACGACGAGAAGGGACCCGAAGAACGTCAGCGCTGTTGCCCCCGCGTGCGAACGTCATCCAGATCGACCACGTCCCCCCGCTCGAAATCCATTGTCAGGTCGCCGCCCCGTCCGGGGAGCGGCCCGCCATCCCAGCGCATGACGGTCATCGTCGCCTGCATCCGGCTCCGCTCCCGCGAAGAGCGCCACCACATGAACCCGAGCAGCATCAGCGGCACGAGCAGCAGCGCGACGACGCCAAAGCGCACCGCCATCGAGATCACGCCATGGAACGCCCAGCCAAGCGCCATGCCGAAGACCATTCCGGCGGCGAAAACGTAGCGAAGCGGGCGCGTTCGGTCCCACCATCCAGGTGGTGTATAGGTATTGAAGCTCAACGTACACCTCCTGGACATACGCATACCCGTCGCCAGCCATGGAAGACGGAAGCCCGTGGGCCGCGGGGTATGCTGGTGCTGTATTGTATCGCCTCGCGCCGGCCGGGGGAACGTCCCAGCCGCGCCAAGGAGCCATCCCGATGCCCGTTCGATCCGACGTCCTGCTGCTGGAGACCATCGTCCACGACGCCACGCGTTTCATCGACCTGCTGATCGACCGCGCCGTCGAGCATGGCGCGATCGACGCCTGGACCACGCCGGTCACCGACCGCAACGGCCGCCCGGCGGTACGCCTGACGCTCGTCGTCCCGGCGGAACGACGCGACGACGTGGAAGGTGCCATCGTTGGCAATTCCTCAACCACCGCGATCATCGCCACGGCCGCCGAGACCAGCATCGTCGAGACCTCGTCGGAGCCGGTCACGACTCGCTGGGGCGATGTGACCATCACGCACCGCCGATGGCAGGGTCGCATCATCGACATCGAACCCGACGCGGCCCAGTGCGCAGCCTACGCCCGGGACGCACGACATCCCGGCAAGCATTGTCTGGCACGAGGCATACCGCATCGGCGAGGCCCGTATCGGCCAGAAGCGCTAGCGCGAATACGGTTCCGTAGTCTCGCACCATGTGTGCGAGACATCGACCGAAGGTCGATACCCGCGCGATATGCCGCTTCGCGGCATGCCTCGGACACATGGTCCGAGGACTACAGACCTCAACGTCCCGGCAACCTGGAACGCACGGCCGTAACGATGCCCGCGCACCTCGTCCGGGGCGACGCGCGTCACCCCAACAGCGTAGATAGCGACGAACACCGCGCCCGGCACGCCGACCAGTGCCAGCCGCCAGAGGATCTCCGCCGCGCCAGCGACGGCCGGCTCAACGCGATCCATCCCCGCCCACAACAGCCACGCAGCGCCCGCCGCGGCGCCCGCCAGCATCGCGACGCGCGGCACGATGCGGCGCAGTGGCGGCGACGGCGCCCATCCGAACGCCTTGCGCCCCACCCACCAGATCACGGCCGTGTGCGCGAGGAACTGCGCCGAGTTCGCCAGCACCAGCCCCATCATCCCCAGCGCGTTCACCAGCGCGAACGCGACGATGAAGTACACGCCCACCGCCATCACGCCGATCGCGACCGGTAATCGCGTGTTCTGGCGCGCGTAAAACGCGAAGATCAGCACCTGGTCATACGCGGCTGCAAGCGTGCCCGGCAGGTACCCGAGCAGGGCCAGCGAGATCTGCGACAGCCCGGCATCGTCCGTCGCGCCGTATCCGAAGAGCAAAGCCGCGATCGGATGGGACAACGCGGCGAGCGCGAAGGTCGCCGGGAAGATCAGGACGGTCACCATCAGGAGCGCACGACCAAGCGTCACGCGGTAGGCGGCCTCGTCCCCGGCCTGGAAATGCCGCGAGAGGGTTGGCAGCGACGCGAGCGAGATCGCCGCGGCAACGATGCCGAGCGTCAACTGCACGAGCGTGGTCGCGTACCGCATCGCGCCGAGCGCATGTTCGCCCGCGCCCCAGGCGAGCCCGCGATCAACGATCACGGCGACGCTGTTGACGATCAACCCGAGGAACACCGGCACGTAGAGCGCCGCCATCTGCCGCAGCGCGGGATGGCGCCAGTCGAACGCGAGCCGCGGCAACACGCCGTTGCGAACCAGCGGCGGGATTTGGATAACGATGATGAGGAACGCGCCCGCGAGGGTGCCCCATGCCATCGCCTCGACGCCCCAGGCAGAGCCGAAGAGCGCCGTGACGACCACGATCGCGGCATTCCGCACGGCGGTCGACAGCGCCGGGGCGGCAACCCGTTCGATCGCGTAGAGCATCGCCTGCAGCACGGTCGCGATCGAGAGGAAGAGTGCCGCCGGGAGAACGATCCGCACGAGCCGGATGGTGAGGTCGACGGCCTCCGGCCCGCGCGCCGACTCATCGCCGGAGATGACGATCAACGCGTCGACGACCCGGGGTGCAAACGCTTCCCCGAGCAGCACGAGTCCACCGACAACCACCGTGACGCCGACCAGCAGCGTGCCGCCGATGCGCGCAAGCTCCTTCCGGCTTGTGGTCTCGGGCGCGGCCCACTGCGCGAGCACCGGAATCAGCGCCGCCTGCAGCGCTCCACTCGCGAGCAGGTCGAAAAGCAAGGTCTGGATGTTGTCGGCGACGGTGAACGCGGCGATCTCGTCGCCGGTGCCGAAGAGACCGGCCGCCAATTGCTCGCGTACCAGCCCGAGCACACGGCTGAGAACATTCCCGAGCATCAGGATCAGCGCGGCGAGGGCAATCCCCCCGCCCGCCGGCCGGGATGGCGCGACCGGAGCGGATTCGCTCACCGGAAGCGGATCCACGCGATGAGATAGGCGAGCGCCATGTAGACGAGGTCAGGCACGGCCTCCAGCTGCAACAGCCGTGAGACGCGCGGCGTAAGCTGGTTGATGGAGGCGATGTCGATGCCGTAACGCTGCGCGAGCAACGCCCGGCTCAACGCAAACCCGGCGGTGATGATCAGGATCGCGGCGATCTGCAAATCGCGCCCGCGCTTGTTGCGGCTGACCTTCGCGATCGTCTCGACCACGCCGAAGCCCATTGCCAGCGACAGGTAGAAGCCCCAATCAGGCAGGAAGCGCCAGAGCACCGCGACGAAGATGGCGACGAGCAGGCCGCCACCGATCGCCTTCAGGAGGACGTCATTCGACGTCTTGATCGACGGCATGCTGCGCACCCCGGCGCAATCCGGGCAACGAAGGCCGACCGGCGTGCGGACGGCGTCCTTCGCGCAGATCGGCTTGCCGCAGCGGTTGCAGCGCAGGCCGGTCATCACGTCGGGGTGGTAGGAGCAGGGAACCTCGCCGGTGAACTCGTGCATGGGGGTGGGAACCGTACCTTTGAGTGCGACACTGGGGCAGGCGCCCCGGACGAAGGGTATTCTACGCCACCCCTCGCCCGCGTCCCCGCAGGCGCGCCAGCACGACGTCCCGGAGCACAAAACCCGCGAACACCGGCAGCACAAGCTGCCGCCGCCAGCGCCACGGCTCCTTCGCCAACCGGTAGGCCCATTCGAGCCCGAGCGAGCGCACGATCGGCGGGGCGTAGGCCACCCTGCCGGAGATGTAGTCCAGCGCGCCGCCAATGCCGATCACGACCTTGACGCCCGCGCGCTCCAGCTCTGGCAGGTTGCGGTAGATCCAGTGCACCTGCGCCGGCGCGCCATAGGCGACGAGCAGCATCGACGCCCGGCTCTCCCGAATGCGCGCGATGGTCCGCGCATCGTCCTCCGGGCGGGGCGATCCGTCCGCCCACGTCCCGACGATCCAGGCGCCGGGCGACGCCTCCGCGATCTTCCGGCCGGCGTCCTGCGCGACTCCGGGAGCCGCGCCGAGCAGGAAGAGCCCCTCCTCCATCTGCGCGGAAAGCTCGCCGAGGAACCAGCTCAGCCTCACCCCGGTCACCCGGTCATGTGCGCGCTCCGGGAACAGCAACCGCAAGCCGAGAGAGACGCCGATACCGTCGACGGTGATCAGGCCAGCCTCTTGAACGGCCGCCGCGAACGCCGGGTCGCTCCGCGCGGTCATGACGTATTCCGGGTTGAGCGTCACGACGTGCAGGCACCCGTCGCCGCGATGGAGATGGCGACGGATCGCATCCTGCACGGCGGACCACGTCATCACGTCGACCGGCACATCGAGCAGCGAGACGCGATCAGTCGTCGTGGCGCTAGAGATCGAAGTCGATGGCATCGAAGATTGACCCGGCGGAATCCAGCAGGCTGAACAGCCCGTCGCTCGCACCCTGCAGCGATCCACCCAGCATATCCGACAGACCCTGCACATCGGGCATGCCGACGTCCGGCAGGTTCACGTCGGGCAGCGCCACATCCCCGGCGACGCGACCGAGCCCGCCGATGACCTCGCCAGCGCCGGCCAGGTCCGGCATCTCACCGCCGACCACGACGACGTCCCCCACGTCTCCAAGCCCACCCAGCCAGGCAGGCCGGCGCGCGCCAGCCTCCGAGAAGGCACGGATCCACTCGCGATCGATGCGGAAGGCGATCGCGTAGGCGAGATAGCGCTCGAAGATCTCTGTCGAAGCGCCGAGATCGCGATGCTTGCCAATGTCCTCCAGGTAGCGCCGGAAGGCGCGCCACCGGGCGGCCGCCTCCGCACCCTTGTCCGTCTTGCGCGGCATGTGCCGGCTCATACGCAGCATCACCGTCCAGACGATGACTCCGGCGATCAGCACGCCGAACGCCCACGGATCGAGCAGGATCGCGCCCAACGCCCCGAAGACGACGGAGGCGATGATGCCAGCGCGCGAGATCCGCTGCCAGCGCCGCCGCGTGACGACCGGCGAGACGGGGAAGTACCCCCGCTCGACCAGCTCGCCGTAGAGACCGTCCCGGATACGGGCCTCCGCCGCCACGAAGCGGGGACGTACCGAGCGCAGAGAGACCTCCCGCAGCGGCTCCGGTCGACCGTCGAAGAGCAGGTGCAGGAGATCTCGCTCGACGCCGCTCGTGACGCGATCCGGGTGCAGGGCGGTGATCGTCCAGTCACCTGAGGCAGCGCCCGCCGGGCTCATCGCCACGGCGCCGTTGCGGCCGAGCCCCACAAGCGTCGCCACAACGTCCTCGTGGTCGGCGTGCTCATCGAGCAGCGTCCCGGCCGCGCCCGGCGAAAGATCATCGGGCGGCTCCGGCAGGATGTCCGCGACGAGGCCCGTGTGCGGATCTCTCCCGCGGACGTACCAAAGCATCAGGATCGCGACCAGGCCACCGACGAAGAGCAGCAGCATGCCGCCGATCAACGCCAGTCGCAGGATGGCCTCGGCGCTACTCATGACAATGACCCGTCGACGTCACACAGATGCTCTTTCGCTAGATGGGCCGGGTGCCCTCGAGAGGCACCTGGCCCCATTCACCGTGTACAGGGCTAGCTGAAGCTATGGCCGCCTCCACCACTGCTCCCGATCGAGGAACTGCCGCTGAAGCCGCCTCCGGACGAGCTGCCCGAGCTCGCCCCGGCATTGAAGCTGGCCGCCGCGTCGTTCAACATCGCGAACATCCCGGCGCTGCCGCCCCCGATCGCCGCCAGCGTCCGCGCGCTCGCGCCCTGCAGACCGCCGAAGCCACCGCTTTCTCCCCCGGAGGATGGGATGCTGGACGAGCGGTCGCCGCCGAACCCGCCGACGTAGACCGGCGTCACACCGCGAGAGCGGGACGTCCGCGACGACATGTCGTCGGCCAGTTTGGTCCACGACGAGTCGAACCCGAGTGCAACCGCCCATGGCAGGTCCTGCGCCAGCAGCTCGAAGAACTTCTCCGGCGTCGGGCCCTTCTTCAGGTCCTCGACATAGCGGCCATACGCCCGCCACTTCGCGGCGACGAGCGCGCCATCGACCGTCTTCGCCGCTGCCTTGGTCGTCAGCACCAGCCCAATGACGGCGCCGATGCCGGTGACGACCAGCGGTACAACCATCCAGCCGGCGAACGTCTGCGTCCAGAGCGCCAGCAAGCCCACGGGGAGCGCGAACCCGAGCGCGACGAGCAGCACGCGGCCGGCCCACCGCATCCGGGTGGTCGATGGTTTCTCGGTGAAGTAGCCGCGCGCGAAGAGCTCCTCCTCGTATGCCTTTGTCAGCTCCGACATCGACTTCTCGCGGAGCTTCTTCAGGCGATCTTTCAGGTTGATGTCCTTGCCGACCTTGCCCTTTTCGCCGAAGAGTCCTTCCAGCATCGGCTGGTCCCATGGAGCGGCCTCCGCGATCGGACGGAGCAGCTCGATCCGGTATTTCGCCTTGGACGACTTCGACTCGTCCTCGTAGATGCGGATGTAGCCCTGTCGGTCGAGGTCCAGCAGCCCGGCAAGGACGTCCTTCGTATCGACCGACTCATCGACGAGCGTCCCGACCAGTGCCGCCGGCAGGTCGTCCGGCCGCTGCGGGATGATGTCCGCCACCAGCCCGACCTCGGGGTCCTTGATGCCGCGCACGACCATCAACAAGGTCGTGATGACCGACCCGACGAGGGCAACCATCGCGATCAGCATCGAGATGGCCGGGATATGCTCGCGTCGTCCCTCGAACCGGTCGGCGTCCGCCTGCCAGGCCGGTGCCGCGGCGTCGGTGACCGGCGGGAAAGCGACCGCGACCTGCAGGGACTCACCGCTCGCGAGCCCGTCACGCTCCCAGACGACCCGGTCCGCCTCGACGGTGGTCGCGGGCGGGTCGATCGCCAGCTGCGCCTGCGAAACCGGTTCGGGGAAGAGCAACGGTGGCGCTGGCGCTCTCGACCGGGCCGGTCCCCGTCACGTCGGATGAGATTGCCGTCCAGCGCAGCTGCTGCTCCGGCGGCGTCGCGTCCGCATAGACACGGATCACGCCGGACGCTGTGTAGGAGATGGTCACGGCTCGCATCACATCGCCGTCAGCCGGAGAGGTGCGGTCGAAGGCATAGTCGATGACGAAGTCGTTGCCCTCGCGCCGCGTCATCGAATGTTCCCTCGGATCCGAGGAACGCGCCGTCGACGGGTTCGCTGGGCGTCATGGATCGCCCGTCACGGCCAACGGACACGTCGACATCGGAGATGTCCTCGATGCGGTCCATCGGTATCGTGCGATGCCCCTGCGAGAACGACCCGTTGAACGCGATCAGGATGTCCTCGGTCACGCGGACCGTTCCATCGGGCCGGATCTCCATCGTCACGTCGTAGGTGCGCCAGGTGACCTGGTCATCCTCCTGCGCCGAGGACGGCGACGGGATGATCGCCAGGAGGGAGATCAGCGCCAGCATGAGCCACGCGAGCCGGAAACGGGAACGGTACATCGTCGTCATCGACCTCTCTTGCGCGCGGCCTTGCTCGTCGCCCACCGCGCCAGTGCATCGTGTTGCATTCGGTCCCAGAGCGCGCGGGCCCACAGCACCATTATCCGAAACTTCGCCGTCCGCCGCCGCTCGAGCTTCGGCTTCGGCCACCGCCCGAGCGCGACGACCCGCCCCGCGAGGAGCGTGAGCCGAACGACCCGCCACCGCCCCCGCCACCGGACGAGCTCCCGATCGCCTCCAGCATGTCACCCATCATCCGGAACGCGCCGTCAGACATCGACGAGAGCGTCGACGCGGCGTGGTTGCTGCCGGCCTGCAGGTCGCCCCAGTGGCCCGGATCCCAACCGATGGATGATGGCCGCCATGACGGTGGCCGCAGCGAAGGCCCGCCTTCACCCCCTCGCGTGCCGGGCCCGGCTGTCGACGGTTGCGTTGATACCGTGCGTGAGGATTGTCCCCAAATCCACGATGCCGGCTGGGGTGCCGGCGTATTTCGCGGCGGTGTCTCCCACGATGGCCGGTTCATCTCCGAGAGCCAACCCTGCTCCATCCCGAACGCCAGCAGCCACGGCGCGAGGCGAACGCGCTCGTCGTCCCGGGTCCGGCCGGAGCGGAAGGAGCGATTCTCCTCCAGATGCCGCTTGAACGCGCGCCACATGGCCGCTGTTTCGGCACCCTTGCGCGTCTTCATCGCGACGTTCGGCGTCAGCCGGCGGCCAAACCACCACAGTGCCCCGCCAAGCACGACCGGGATCGCTGCCCAAAGCGTCCAGCTCCGTGACCAGGCGAGGATCGCGAGCGCGGCGATGAGACCGGAGACGGCGAACCCGCGCGTAATCCATGTCCAGTGCCGCCGGCTTGTCTCCGGGAGCTGCTCATAGTAGCCATCGTCAACGAGCGTCCGGTCGATCGCCGACTGCAGCGCCTCACGGTCGCTCCCGAAGAGTTTGCTGAGGGCGCTGAACCCGCGCGTCGCATCTCCCTCCGACGAAGTGCCAAAGATGCTCGTCACCATCACCCGCGCCCATGCCGGATAGACCGGAATCGCGCCGTTCAAGGTGAGGTAATACCGCTCCGGTTCGCCCGGAAGCGCCTCGCGGATCGTGATCACGCCCTGGTGATGCAGATCCAGCACGCCGGCCGCGATGTCCCTTGGGTCAACCCGCTCGTCCAGCAGTGACCCGACGAGCACGCCCGGAAAGTCTCCCGGCGGCTCCGGGATCGTGCGATGCACGACTCCAACCTGCGGTTCGCGAATCGAACGGTACCAGGCGGAGAGCAGGACGATCGCCGCCGATCACCGTGATCCCAATCCCGGCGAGCACCAACATGAAGCGGCCGGCGTTCGCGCGGGTCTCGCGCTCTTCGATCGACGCGTCACGATCGTCGGCCGCCGGCTGCCACGTCGGGGCCGAGGCCTCCGTGATCGCCGGGAAAGCGGCCTGCACGTCGAACGAATCGCCCTCGCCCATACCGGTGCGCGTCCATGTCACCTGCGTCGGCGTCTTTTCGCCCGGTGCGGGCGCGACGACGAGGTCGGCCGCGTCGACGGAGTCCGGAAGGTTCACCGTGACGGATGCCGACCGGATCGGGGCGATGGCGGTCACCTCGTCGGAGATCGCCATCCAGTGAAACTGCTGCCACGGTTCGGCGGCGTCCGGGTAGTCGCGGATGACGCCGTGGGCGTCGTACTCGACGACCAGCGTCCGCGTCGACGTCGTCGCGTCTGTTTCCCACCAGTAGGTCGTCGGGTCGAACGCGTAGTGGATAACGAAGAGGTCGCCCTCCTGCCGTGCGCGGAAGGTCCCCGGTTCACTGGTGTACGCGTCCCAATCCACCTGCGACGACGGCTGGAGATCGCCTTCAGGCTCGTCCCCCGTCGAGTTCAGGTACGTCGTCCCGTCGTCGAGGCGCTGGCCTTCCTCCACGCTCACCGCGACGTGGTCGATGGACTCGATGCGTTCCATCGGGATCTCGACGGTGCCGGTCGAGAAGCGGCCGTCGAAGCTCACCTCCTGCGCCTCGGTGACGTGAAGGGTGCCGTCCTTCCGCACATCGATCGTGACATCGTACCGATCCCACACGACCTCGGGGGCTACATCGCGGTTCGTCCCGTCCCGGTTTGCGCTGACGAAGAACAGCAACATCACGACGCCAACCACGATGAAGCCCACGAGCTTCAGCGCCCCGAGCGCGATACGGTCCTCGCGCGAGCTCATGTCCATCATGGGGTCCGGTCGGTATCCTTTCGCGGCTGATCATCTCTTCTTGCGGGATAACGCGATGCCGCTGATCCAGGTTCCGGCAGGTACGAGAAAAGGGGCCCGCGCTGGGGCCCCTCGTCGCTCTCTGTTGGTTAGGGCTATCCGAAGCCGCGGCCACCTCCGCCGCCTCCGCCGCCGAAGCCGCCTCCGCCGGAGAAGCCGCCAAAGCCGCCTCCACCGCCACCCCAACTCCCGAAGCTGCCGCCGCCACCTCGGCCACCACCGCCTCCAAAGACGCGGGATGCTGTGCCTAACATGTCGAGGATGCTGTCGGACCCGCCCTGCAGGCCGCCGCCCGCGGCGTCGCTCATGTCCTGCATGCCAGGGATATCGAAGCCGCCGTCGCCGCCCCCGCCCTGGCCGGACGCGCCACCGGTGCCGCTGGAGCCGCCGAACCCGCCGCCCGGCAGGATGATCACCCCACCCGGGCCGCGCCGGTATCCGCGACCGTAGCCGCCACCATACCCACCGGGCATCAGCACCGGCCCGGCGCCGCCGAACCATTGCGGCATCGCCGTGCCCGCCCGTTCGAACTTGCGGATCCACGACTCTTCGAGCCCGAACGCCGTTGCGAACGGCAGGTACCGCTCGAAGATCTCCTGGCTCGCGGCAATGTTGCTCCGGTTCTCGATGTCCTCCAGGTAGCGCTTGAACGCGCGCCACTTGGCCGCCGCCTCAGCGCCCTTCAGGGTCTTGCGCGGCATCGCCGTGGCGACCTTGTTGCCGACAATCATCAGGATGACGGCCGCGATGATCGGCAGGACGATCCAGCCGCTCCCGGCGCCGGCATATCGCAACACGATGAAGATGACGATGGCGGCGAGGATAGGGCCGACCCAGGCCAGCATCTTCGAGCGCTGGCGCGTCTGCTCCGGCGAGGCGTCGAAGTAGCCGTGCTCGACGAGCTCGTCGTAGAACCCGTTGTGGATGCGGTCCGACTGCGCCTGGAACGTAAGGTTCGCGTTCTCCAGCGGCACCTCGGCGCCGGCCTTGGCGCCCGGGCCGAACAACGCGTCGAGCAGGATCTCCTCGTACCCGTTCAGCGCCACCTTGTGCTCGAGCAGGGTCAGGGTATGCCGCGTCTGCTTGCCGAACCCGAGGAACCCCTCGGAGGTCGTCTCGTCCATCCGTAGCACGCCACGCCGGGCGAGATCGAACACCGTCGCAATCACGTCGCGCGTATGCGTCTGCTCGTCGATCAGCGTGCCGGCCGCGCCGGGCCGCAGGTCGTCGGGCGGTTCCGGGACGATATCGGCAACGAGGCCGATCTCCGGGTCACGGCCGCGGGTGTACCAGATGCCGACCAGCAGCGCCGTGCCGCCGACCAGCATCAGCAGTCCGGCGCCGAGGAACATCGTGCCGGCGACCGCCGAGCGCTCATCCGCCAGCGCCGCCTGCTCTCGCTGGTCATCGTATGGCTGCTGCCAGGCCGGGACCGTCGCCGCGGTGATCGGCGGGAACTGGAGATTCACCTCAAACTGGTCGCCGGAGTTGAGATTCGACCGCGTCCACGTAAACGTCTGCCCATCGGTGTCGACGCCCTCCGGCGCGGCGACCGTCTGTGCCGGGTCGACCCGCTCGGGCAGGTCGATCGTCACGGTAGCGCTGCGGATCGGGGCGATGTCCGTCACGTCGGACGAAATCGCGATCCACCGCAGTTGCTGGTTCGCCGGATCGAGGTTCTCGTAAACCCGGAGCGCGCCGGCGACGTCGTACTCGAGCACGATCGTGCGCGTGTTGTCGGCCAGGGAGTCGAAGGAGCTCGTCGGCTCGAAGGCGTAGTTGATCTCCACCTGCCCACGCCCGGTGGTCACGGCGTAGGTGCCGGGCTCCTCGGAGAAGGACGAGACCTGCTCGGCCGGGGAGAGCTGGTCGCCGGCCCCATTCGCGATACTCACCTGCACGTTTGTCAGGCTCTCGACATAGGCGGTCGGGATATCGGCGAACCCGGTGCTGAAGCGACCATCGAACTCGACGACCTGCGTCTCGACAACGTGCACGGTGCCATCCTGACGGACCTGCAGGTCGACGTTGTATTCGTCCCACACCACCGAGGTGGATTGCGCGGCCACCGGCATTGCGCCGACCGGCGCCAGCAGCGCGAGCAGCAACGCAAAGAGCGCCAGGAGCGGGATCGAACGGCCGCCAAAGCGGGAGGCGAACTGGGTGGACATGAAATGCATACCGCCTTCGTATGGTCCTCGGAGCGATGTGGTCGTCACACGATCAGTGTACCGCCCGGCCCCTCATATTCCCCGGAGCGATCCCGGGAGTCGTGCAAACCGCAACGCAATTGCGAGGCCGTCCGCCGTCGCCCAAATGAGACAACGTCCCGACTAAGATGTATCATGGAGCCATGAACGAGCACGCCACCCCTCCCGACACGACCCCGCTCTCTCGCCAGGACGTCGAAGCGACCCTCTCCGCGCATGGCTACCGGCTGACCGCGCCGCGCGGAGCCATCGTTGACGCCGTCCTGCGCCATCCTCGCCCCTTCTCCGCCGAGCAACTGGTCAACGAGCTGGCTCATGCGCCCGCCGGCCCAAAGATCGGGCGGGCGACGGTCTACCGCACGCTCGAGGTTCTCGCCGCGATCGATGTCCTCACCCGCATCGTCCAGCCGGACGGTCACCCAACCTACATCTGCGGCACGCCGGGCCACCGTCATCATCTGCTGTGCGAGCGCTGCGGCACGACGGTGACGTTCACCGCCTGCCCGGTCGACGACCTGGTCCACCGTCTGACGCGCGACACGTCGTTCGAGATTCATGACCACGTGCTGGAAGTGTTCGGTATCTGCCCGGATTGCCAGCGACAGAGCGCCTGACGCTTATTGAAACCAGGTATCACCAGTGCTACCCTAGCGCTGCCGCCGCGAACGGCTCGTTGGCCTTCGCGACACCGTGCCTTTCTCGCGGATGGGTTCATCCGCACAGTTGACGAGCCCCGTATGACCCCCGATTCCTCCATCCGCCATCCCAGAGCCGCCGATCGTCCAGGTGGACAACATGTCGCTGCACTACGAGGACCGCTCCGCGCTGCGCGACATCACGCTGGACATCTACCCGGGCCAGATCCTTGGCCTGCTCGGCCCCAACGGGGCTGGCAAGAGCACTCTGCTGAAGGTCATCGCCGGCATGCTCCCAGCCTCGCATGGCGAGGTCCGGTTCCAGGGCGAACGGGTCGCCGGGCCGACGAACTGCATCACCTATGTGCCGCAGCGCTCGGAGGTCGACTGGTCATTCCCAATCTCGGTACTGGACGCGACGCTGCTCGGGCTCGCACCGAAGCGGTCGCGCTGGATGCCGTTCGGCCGGAAGGACCGCGACACCGCCATGCACGCGCTGGAACAGGTGCGCATGGATCATCTTGCCGGTGCGCAGATCGGTGCGCTTTCGGGTGGCCAGCAGCAGCGGGTGTTCCTTGCCCGGGCGCTCCTCGCCTGCGGCGACGTCCTGCTCCTGGACGAGCCCTTCACCGGCGTCGACATTCCGACGCAGGAGATGCTGGTCGCGATCTTCCGCGAGCTCAGCGCGCATGGCACGGCGGTCGTTTACGCCACGCATGACCTGCAGCAGGCGGCGCGGACGTCCGACAACGTCGTGCTCGTCAACAGCGAGGTCATCTCGTACGGACCGCCGCCAATCGCGATGAACCACGATGCCCTGCGGCGCACATTTGGCGGCCAGGTCGTCGTCCTGCACGCCGCCGAGGAGCGCGAGCTCGAGGAGGTCACGACACGCGGATGAGCTGGCTTCTCGACCCCTGGCAACACACCTTCATGCAGCACGCCTTCCTCGCGATCATCCTCGTCGGGCTGATCGCCGGGGCCATCGGCGTCTTCGTCATCCTGCGCGGGCTGGCCTTCCTCGGCGACGCCCTGGCGCACGCGATCTTCCCCGGCGTCGTGATCGCCTTCATGCTCGGCGGCAGCTACCTGATCGGCGCGCTCGTCGCCGCGGTCCTCGTCTCGCTCGGCATCGGCGCGATCAGCCAAAGCGGCCGGATCAAGAACGACACGGCCGTCGGCGTGCTGTTCGTCGGGGCATTCGCGCTCGGCGTGGCACTGATGTCGCTCCAAAGCGGCTATGTGCGCGACCTCAACACGTTCCTGTTCGGGTCCATCCTTGGCGTCGGCCGCTCCGACCTGCTGCTGACCCTGGCCGTCGGGGCGGTTGTGCTGTTGCTGATGCTGCTGTTCCGCCGCGAGCTGGTTACCATCTCGTTCGACCGCACGTTCGCGCAGTCGAACGGCCTGAACCTGTGGGCCTATGACCAGCTCTTCCTGGCGATGCTCGCGATGGCGATCGTCGTCTCGCTGCAAACGGTGGGCAACATCCTCGTTCTCGCGATGCTGGTCACCCCGGCGGCGACGGCGCGCCTGCTGACGAACGACCTGCGCCGGATGATGGCGCTCTCTTCGGCGATCGGGGCGATCTCCGGCGTGATCGGGCTCTACATCAGCTATTACCGGGGTGTGCCGTCCGGCGCGGCCGTGGTGCTGACAGCCACGATGATCTTCGGCCTCGTCTTCCTCTTCGCCCCGCGCACTGGCGCGGTCTCGACCCGCGTTCGCCGCCGCCTCCATCACCCGCACCCCGAGCAGGATCGCTTCCCGGCCGCCGGATAGCTGTCTCCGTGTCGTCTCGCCCCCTGTGGGTGAGACATCGACCGCCGGTCGATACGGTTTGGCTGGACAAGGTGAGGAGCGTCGAGCCCCTACACGCGCCAGGACACCGGACACTCCGGAGCATTTCGGCGCCCCTCCGCTCCGGCGCGACCAGTGCCTGAGTTCCTAATCGTGAATCTCGACGCGGGTACCGATGTCGACGAAGTCGAACAGGAACCGGGCCTCATCCTCGGCCAGGCGAACGCACCCAAGGGTGGTCGTGCCGCCGGTCTGAACGACGTTGCCGTCGGCATCGCGGACGGGCGAATGGAAGCCGTTGCTGCGGACTGGATCGAACCCGACGAAGTCCGTCAGGAACACGCCCGGAGCGAACGGGGTTTCGGTCAGCGCCCTTTCCTTCACATAGACATGGAAGGTCCCGACGGCCGTCGCGTAGTACCCGTCCGTCGACGGATCCTTGCCGATCAACCCATCGTACTGGGCCACGACGCGGTTGCCCTCGTGCAGCGTGACCGTCGCGGTCGAGCGATCCACCTCGATCCAATGTTCCGCCGGCTCCACCGGTTCTTCGACAGGCGGCGCGACGTCGACTGGCTCCTCCACAACGGTCTCGGCCACCATTGGGGCCTCCTCCACAGCGGTCTCGGCCGCCAACGGGATATCCTCCACCTCGACCGGCGCGGGGCCCGGCGCATCCACCTCCGCCGCGGAGACATCTGACACCAGCAACCCGGAGAACGATGCCTGCTCTGGCTCCGCCGCCGCCCTCACCGGGACATCGCCGCTCGAGCCCGCCAGGACGCTGCCTTCGCGGATGAGGTAGTCAGACGACACCCACGCGGACGTGCCGTCGGCGTCGACGGGCAGAAAACCCGCCTTCGCCGGCCCGGTGACGTTCACCTCGGCATGCAACGGCAGCACCGCCAGAACGTCGTATCCAAGGCCAGGCCCTGAGCGAAGGTTCACCTCGTCGGTGGTGACAAAGGCCTCCGACACGGTGCCAGCGGGAGCGTCAGGGTCGACCGAGCCACGGACCTGCCAGATCACCGCGAACAGCAAGGCACCGACCAGCATGATCTGCAGGAAGGTGCCCAGTCCGCCGGATTCCGCGCGTTGCCGTCGTCTCACGTTCGATCCCGTCCTCGCGACCGCGATGCGTGCTCCCGGCCTCCATCACCCGGAGCACGCATCGCGTTGTCCGCGCTTGCTAGAAATGCACCTCGACGCGCATGCCCATCTCTGCGAAGTTCCAAAGGGCATCGATATCGCCAGGCGCCAGGGCCACGCAGCCGCCGGTCAGCCCGCCGCCGTTCGGGAGGATGTTGCCGTTGGCGTCCTTCGTGTACGAGTGGAAACCATTGAAGCGCACGGGATCGAAGGCGATCCAGTGCGTAATGTAGTTTTCGGCGAAGGGCGTGTAATGGAGCGAATAGTCGAAGCCGTAGATGTAGTAGGTGCCGACTGCGGTGGCGTAGAAGCCATCGGCCGAGGTGTCGTAGCCCAGCGACGCCCAGAAGGTCGCCTGGACGCTGTCGCCAATCATGAGGCTCACCGCGCCGGTGCTGCGGTTGATGTCGATCCAGTGCTCCGGACCGGCCGGGGCAGGTGCCGCGGCCTCACCGTATGACGCGCCTCCGCCAACGCCCGTCGCCTCGACGCTGCCGGCATCAAGCCCGAGGTCGCCGGCCCAGACCCAGCCGTCCACGCCGTAGTAACGAACCTCGTACATGCCGTCATACGGCCCGTACAGGATGTCGACCGGGGTTCCGGCGTCCATCCACTCGACCACGCTCAGATCGGTCGGGTGCACCATCAATGGCGCCCCTTGCGTCTGGATATAGCCGATCTCCCCCGCCGACGCATCCCGCGCGGCAAACGACCCCAATGAGGCGAGCAACGCGAAGGCCAGCATCAACGCCAGCCCGAACTGGGTGATCACCTGGCGACGTTCGATCCGCTGCGTGTGTCCCGCCGTAGCGACCGCGGTCGCTCCTGAGATTGCTGTGATATGCATCGGCACATCCCCCTCCTGATGCGTGAGACCCCGACGGTCTCCTCCGTCGAAACGTGTCTGCGCGACACGCGTGTACCGTTCCCGTTGCCATCGGTGTACGTACACTGTGAACGTATGCTACTCCTGAGGGTGGAATGATGCAAGGGGTTGCAAGCAAAAGCATGAGGCCGCAACAGCCACAGAGTTTGCGGGTCGTGAACACGAATGGCCTTATTGTGACTATTTGTCATAGATCGAGATAATCGTCCGGGACACGCAATCGCAGCGGACATCAATGCAGATGTTCAGTCTTTAGCGTACCGACCTTATTCTCGATCGACATAAGGGACATCGACCTTCCATATCGATATGACCGACCGGTCCCCGTCGGTATCCTGTCGGCGCTGAATCGCCGCAATTCGTGCCGGATGCGCACAGCGTGCCCGTTCGCGAAGGGGTGGCCTTTCCGTTTCATGACGAACGATCTATACTTGAGCCACGGGATCAACACGCCGGAGGGAGAACCTCCGGCTTTCGCATAGGCGTCTTTCGCGACCCGGGATTGCACCCGTGTCTCCCGGCCCCACGAACCGAGCACGACCCCGGACGCCATGTTCGGGGTTTCTGTACAAGGGAGCCCCGAAACGAGCGATCTCGCGGACGGGGATGACGCCTGCCGAGATCGACCGGTACCCAAGGCCATCACGGCATATGGCATGGGCACACGGGCCCCTGCCCGATGAAAGGACATAGGATGGCAACCGAACGCGAACTCAAACTCACGCCTGGAGGAAAAGCTCGTCTTGAGGAGGAGCTGCGCCAGCTCCGCGAGGATCGCCTCAAGGAGCTCTCCGCGCGCATCCAGGCCGCGAACGAGGAAGGTGATATCTCCGACAACAGCGAGTTCGAAGAGCTGAAGGAGGAGTACTACTACACCGAGGATCGCGTTCGCGAGATCCAGCACATCCTCTCCCGCGCCGTCCTCCTCGAGGAGGGGTCGCCGGATGGCACCATCGGGCTCGGCTCGCGCATCACCGTCCAGGCGGACGATGACGATGAGCAGGAGCACTGGATGCTGGTCAATGAGGAAGAGTCGCAGGCGGTCGAGGGCCGGATCTCCGACGAGTCCCCGGTCGGCCTTGCCCTGCTCGGCAAGAAAGCCGGCGACACGATCACGATCAAAACCCCGGGCGGCGAGATCAACTACAGGATCATCGACGTACACTAGTACCCGAGTGCACGACGACCGGCAGGAAACGCGGCGGGTACTCCCCGCCGCGTTTCCCGTGTCCCCGGTCCAAACCATCCGCAAACGGAGCAACGCATGGAGCTGAGCGACCTTCAGGAGATTCGCCGCGCGAAGGCCGACGCCTTCCGCGAGCAGGGCACCGAGCCCTACCCCACCCGCGCCCGCCGTACCCACACCACACGCGAGGCGCTCGATCTCTTCGCCAGCGAGGAGAGCGAGAGCGCGCTGGACGAGAGCGGCCACAGCACAACCGGGATGAGCCTCGCCGGGCGTATTGTCAGCTTCCGCCACATGGGCAAGACCGTCTTCGCCCATATCCGCGACGGCCACGGCGAAGTCCAGCTTTACATCCGTAAGGACGCGGTCGGGGAAGAGGCATACAACGACATCCTGAAGCTCTATGACGTCGGCGACTTCGTCGAGGCGACCGGCGAGCCGTTCCGCACGCGGATGGGCGAGATTTCGCTGCGCGTGCGAGAGATCGGCATGCTCTCGAAGGCGCTCAATGCCCCGCCGGAGAAGTGGCACGGGCTGCAAAACATCGAGACGCGCTATCGCCAGCGCTACGCCGACCTCCTCGCGAACGAGGAGACGCGGCGGGTCTTCGCCATCCGCTCGCGCATCGTCTCGTCCATCCGCCGCTTCCTCGACGGCGAGGGCTATATGGAAGTCGAGACGCCGGTCCTCCAGCCGCTCTATGGCGGCGCGGCGGCCCGCCCGTTCACGACGCACCACAACACGCTCGACCAGACCTTCTACCTGCGCATCGCCGATGAGCTCTACCTCAAGCGGCTGATCGTCGGCGGGTACGAGCGCGTCTACGAGATCGCCAAGGACTTCCGCAACGAGGGCATGGACAAGAACCACTCGCCCGAGTTCACGATGCTGGAGTTCTACGAGGCCTTCGCCGACTACGAGAAGATGATGGACCTCGTCGAGCGCCTCATCGTGACCGTTGTCCACGACGTCTACGGCGGCACGACGTTCGAGTACCAGGGGCAGACGATCGATGTCACCGCCCCGTGGCCCCGCAAGACGCTGCGCGAGGCGATCCGCGAGGCCTCCGGCGTCGACTACGTCGAGTACCCGAATGCCGAGGACCTCATCGCCGCCGCGCGCAAGGCCGGCGCCGATATCGACACCGGCACGGTCTGGCCGCGCGTCGTCGACGAGATGCTGAAGCAGTTCGTCCGGCCCCACCAGATCCAGCCGATCTTCCTGACCGACTATCCGGTCGAGCTCTCTCCGCTCGCCAAGCGCAAGCCGGACGACCCGACCCATGTCGAGCGCTTCCAGCCCTACATCGGCGGGGGCGAGATCGGCAACGCGTTCACCGAGCTGAACGACCCGCTGGACCAGCTGGCTCGCTTCATGGAGCAGCAGAAGGACCGCGAGGCCGGCGACGAGGAGGCGATGCCGATCGACGTCGACTTCGTCAACGCCCTGATGTATGGCATGCCGCCCACAGGTGGCGTCGGCGTCGGCATCGACCGGTTGGTGATGCTCCTCACCGATCAGTCGACGATCCGCGACGTCATCCTCTTCCCGGCGATGCGCCGGCTCGCCAGCGAGCAGTGGGAGGTTGCCGGTCACGAGGACGAAGAAGAGGACGTCGTCCCGACCGCGCCCGCCGGGGAGTAGCGCCGACCTTTCGCGGCATTTATCCTGTCAGCACAACGCAGATCATGATCGACCGGTCGCGCCGACACCGCGGGCGCGCGAGAAAGGATGTTCCATGTCAGTGAAGGACCAGTTGCAGGACAAGACCGGCATCTACAAGCTCGGGTTCAACCTCTATTCGTTCATGGGGATCCTGCTGCCGCTGCTGTTCGTCATCGTGGTCGGTGGCGCGCTCGCCTTCTACGTCACCCAGATGTAGCGCGGCCCACACAACGCCACATCTACGTACGTAGCGCGCCGGGCATCGCCCCGGCGCTTTACGTATCCGGAATACGCGGGTTTGCGTACGCGCCCAGGCCCCTCCCGCCCCTATCGTGATGACAGGTCGATCGAGACCGCCATGCCATCAACGATCCGCCTCGTCCACGACGCGGCGGCAGGAGGAGACCAGGTGCTTCGCGCAGAATTCGCTTCCGCCCACGACGTCCCGGCAACCCGTTCCCGCGCGGGCGCGATGTGGCCACTCATCGGCTCGTTCGCCGGCATCGCCGGGTTCGTCGCCACCATCCTGACCGACATCCATGTTCCCTCCGACGGCTTCGGCGCGGCGGAGACCATGGCGGTCGTCGACCAGATCGACCAGCAGAAGGCCCATATGAGCATCCTCGCCGGGTTCGCGGCCGTCGTGCTGCTCCTCGCCTTCGCCGCCCAGTGGCGCGGCACGGTCGAGCGCAGATTCCCGAACAGCAACGCCGCCCGCATCGTGACGCAGGGCCTCACGGCCGCCGCCGGCGCGCTGACGCTCGGCTACGGCTGGAAGGGCGCCACGGCGATCTACCACGCCGACGGGATGGATTCCGGCACGTACGACCAGATGGGCCTCTACGTCTACTACATCCTGAACGATTTCGGGTCGTACATCGGCTGGTTCGGCGTCACCGTCGCCGCCGGCGCGGTCGCCTGGATGAGCCTGCGCGAGCGCGTGATCCCGCTCTGGATCGGCCTCTTCAGCCTCGTGCCGGTGCTCGCGGTCCTCGCCCTCACCGGCGGCACCGGCCTGCCGGGATTCCCCGGCGTCGTCTCCCCGATCTGGATGGCGGTGGCCTTCGCCGGCCTCGCCCTGCACGGCACCTTCCGCACCATTGAGGAGCGGATCTAGGACCGCACTCCTCTGCAAAAGAGAACGGGCTGCCACGTGATCACATGGCAGCCCGTTCCCGTACCCGCGTTCCTTCTCTTCGGCATCGGCGCTATCACGCTATTCGGAGCTCGTGCCGACAGCGGCGCCTGAAACGTCGACGCCACTGCCCGACCATTCCCTCCCCGGTAGCCGGCACGGGGCGGATCGCCTCGCCAGCAGCCATGACCAACGTTCCCAGCTTGAGGCGCAAGACAGCGCCAACGGCCGAGATGGGATTGGTTCGAGGAGCGGCTCTGGAACGAATCATGTAGTTCACATAGGCATCACGATGGTTTTCGCGATGGACGGCGTTGATGTAAAACAGGTGGCTATATGTGTCCATGGCTGTTTTCCCTTTCGGTCATCACAAGGAGGTGCTGATGGACGCGGTCAAAACGGCGTGATTGCGTCGGCCTGCCGCTGAACTGCGGCGTGTCCGAGCCGTGTGCCCCAGGCAATGAGCCGCGATGCGACCCACTCCCGTGCCCCCGTCGCCCGGGAGGTTTGCAGTGGATGATTCTGACGCGGATGAACAACCACCTCCGGTTGGGATTGGAGGTCCCGGAGATAGGAGGTCGCGAAGTACCGAACGAGTCCTGCGTGGCCAAAGTTGGGATCCATGGAGCCCTACCTTCCTCGGTTGTATCGCTCGCCCTGATATGAGGGGCGCTCCTGGATCCTCCAGGAAGAGCTTCAGCATGCGGCGACACGGACCCCTGGTGATATGCGCATCGATATCGCATCGCGCACGCATCCGTAACGCATCGCGAACGCATCCCGCCGGCTGGCAGGTGACACGGGATATCCGCGGTGCTACTGTGAGTGACACGGGACCAACCGAACCGGACATCGCAGGCGTGGGCAAACCATGGCCACACACCAGGTTTCAGCATTCGGGACGCTGTTGCGCTCCTACCGCCTGGCGGCCGGGCTGTCGCAAGAGCGGCTGGCCGAGCGCGCCGGCCTGAGCCTGCGCGGGATCAGTGACCTGGAGCGTGGCGCGCGGACCACTCCCCGCCTGGAGACCGTGCGCCTGCTGGCGGACGGGCTCGAGCTCGCGGGATCAGCGACCTGGAGCGTGGCGCGCGGACCACACCCCGCCTGGAAACCGTGCGCCTGCTGGCGGACGGGCTAGAGCTGCCACCCGAAGACCGCGTCGCTCTCCTGTCAGCCGCGCGTGCGCCGCACATTGCGCCAACCGAACCAGACCGGCCATCCCACCCGCTGCCACGGTCGAGATCGCCCTTAATCGGCCGGGTGCGAGAGGTTTCCGAGATCGCCGCACTCCTCTGCGGGGGCGATATCTCACTCTTAACGTTGACGGGACCGGGTGGAGTGGGCAAGACGCGCCTGGCGCTGCACGTAGCCGAGGTCGTTCACCGTTCCTTTCCCGATGGAGTGATCCTCGTCCCACTCGCCTCAGTCCGCGACCCCACGCAGGTCCTGCCTGCGATCGCACGCGCCGCGGGAGTCCGCGATTCGTCGGGAGCTCAGCTTCCCGACGTCCTGCAGGCGGCCCTGCAGGAACGTGAAATGCTCTTGCTGCTCGATAACGTTGAGCACGTCGCAAGCGCTGCAGTCGCGATCGCTGACCTCCTTTCCCGATGTCCTCGTCTGACGGTCCTTACGACCGGCCGCGAGCGCCTCCGGGTGTCGGGCGAGCACGAGTATCCTGTCAGCCCGCTCAGCACGCCGGAACCGCTCAACGATCTATCGCTGGTTGACCTGGCAGCGTCAGACGCGATCCGCCTCTTCGTAACCCGGGCACAGACCATCAGGCCGGACTTCACCCTCACCGAAGAGAACGCGCCAGTGATTGCCGACATCTGCCGGCGCCTGGACGGCCTTCCACTGGCCATCGAACTCGCTGCTGCCCGAACCAAGGTGCTCCCACCCGTCGTCCTCCAGTCGCGCCTGGAGCATGCCTTGCCGCTGCTCACCGGAGGCGACCGGGATCTTCCGGAGCATCAGCAGACAATGCGGACCACCATTGCATGGAGCTACCACCTGCTCTCTCCAGGCGAGCAACGCTTCTTCCGGCGCATCTCGGTCTTCGTCGGAGGATTCACCCTGGGCGCATTCGAAGCCGTATGTGACGATCTCGCATCCCGGGAGCTCGATCCCCTTGCCGCCCTCACCTCGCTCGTAGACAAAAGCCTTGTGCGCGTGGTCGACAGCCCGACCGGCGAACAGAGGTACCTCGTCCTGGAAACCATCCGCGAGTTCGCGGAGGAGCAACTGACCGAGAGCGGCGAGGAGGAGATCGCCCGGCAGCGCCATGCCGAGTGGTGCCTCGGGTTTGCAGGCGCTATGGCACCCGAACTGGACTTCTCTCCAACGCCGAATCTCGCGGCGGGCGATTCCATTGAGGCTGAGCATGCAAATCTTCGCACTGCCCTGGACTGGCTCGACCGCAGTGGAAGATCGAACGACTTTCTCGAACTCGTTGCCGCGCTGACATGGTTCTGGTACCTCGCCGGTCACCAGCCCGAAGGCCTGGCCTGGGTCGAGCGCGCCCTTGCAACGACGGGCGATGAGACATCACCGGCCTATGCCACGGTGCTGCTCGGCGGTGGGCATCTCGCCCAAACACTCGGAGACAATGAAACCGCACGCGCCTATCTGGAGAAAGGTCTGGCCGCTGCACAGGGGGCTGGACTCATCGAGCAACAGGTCTACGCGACGGTCGTCCTCGGCATGATGGCCGAAGACATGGAGGACTACCAGAAAGCTCAGGACGTGCTGGCGCGCGGCCGGGAACTTGCCCGCCAGGCTGGTCTCAAGTGGGGCGAGGCCTGTGCCCACTACCATCTGGGCGTCGTTGCGTACGGCAGAGGCGACCGCGATCATGCCCGCAAGACCCTTGAAGAGGCGAGGTCCGCGGCGCAGGCGATCGGCGACATACTCATTCCCCTCTGGACCGTTGGCTACCTCGTGCTTATCGCGGTCGAGGAGGGACATAGTTGGTCGCGCCGCGGCGCTCCTCAGGCAGGCGTATATCGGCCGTGGTTCCGGTATGCGCCGTGACGATTCCAAACTGCTCGGATCGGTTGCCGTTCTCGCGGCCGAGCTTGGCGAGTGGGAATCGGTGGCCCGGTTACTCGGTGCGGCCACCGTCGAGAACCATGATGTGCCTTTTGCGCCGCCGGAGCGGACCGCATTCGCAGGCGCCGAGCATTCGGCGCGGCAGCACCTCGGTGACGAGACTGTATGCCGAGCTCTGGGACGCTGGGCGACGCGCACGGCCCGAAGCACTTGGAACGGTGATCGAACACGTGCTGTCGGTTGCGGACGTCGCGCGCTGAACCTCTCGTGCACGGCACCTCTCCAATGACTCCAAACTCCCTCTGACGACGCCTCACGAGACACGCCCTCGTCTCCTCTTCCTTGACGTAGGCGACCTATACGCCTGTCGGCACAGATATTGCTCCGGTCAAGCCGACACCATTTCCCCTGGTGCCGAAAAGGCCCGTCCGACCATAGATGCTGATCCCGGGAGCTGGCGCTGCCGCCCCCGGGCGAAGCGTGTTTCAAGAGGGAGTACCCGATCGATGGCGAGTTTCACGCTGACAGTCAACGGCACCGAGCAAACGGTCGATGTTGACGAGAACACACCCCTGCTCTGGGTTCTCAGGAACGACCTCGGGCTGACCGGCACGAAGTTTGGCTGCGGACTCTCGCAGTGCGGGGCATGCACCGTCCATCTCGACGGAGCCGCTACACGGTCCTGCGTTACCCCGATCAGCGACGTCGGTGACCAGAAGATCACCACGATCGAAGGTCTCGCGGACGAGAGCGGACCCCATCCGCTGCAGGAAGCCTGGATCGAGGCGCAGGCACCCCAGTGCGGCTACTGCCAGTCCGGCCAGATCATGACGGCCGCGGCATTGCTGGACGGGACCCCCGACCCGACCGACGACGAGATCACCGAGGCGATGCAGGGCAACCTCTGCCGCTGCGGCACCTACAACCGAATTCGCCAGGCGATCAAGCTTGCCGCCGGCCAGCAGGGCTAGGAAGGGACACCATGTCAGCGAGGAACACCACGGGACACGACGCACCGGCTCTTTCACGACGCCGACTCCTGCAAGCGGCGAGCGGAGCCGGACTCACCATCTTCTGGTCGAACGCGGCAGACGCCCACCAGGCGGCGACGCCGACGAACGCCACCCCGATCTCCAGCCCTGTCGCCGGGGCGACACCCGCCGCCACACCGGCACCCCAGGCCACCCGGCTCCAGCCCCCGACCGCCATGGACGCCTATCTTCGCGTCAATGAGGACGGGTCGATCACGCTCCTGACCGGGAAGGTCGAATTCGGCCAGGGCATCCGAACCGGATTTGCCCAGCTCGCCGCGGAAGAGCTATCGGTCCCGTTTGAGTCGGTCGAGGTCATCATGGGCAAGACCGATGAGGCCCCGTTCGACATCGGCACCTTCGGCAGCCTCAGCACCCGCCTGACCGGCCCACGGATCCGTCTCGCCGGCGCCGCCATGCGACAGTGGTTGCTGGACCTTGCTTCGGAGGAACTCGGGGTGCCGGCCGAGAACCTGAAGCTGGAGGACGGCAAGGTCGTTGCCGCGGACGGCGGCGACCAGGAGATCGACTTCGCCTCGCTCGCCTCCGGCAAAAGCAGCAGCCGCGAGCTCGATCCTGACCTGCCGTTGAAGGACGCGACCGAGTTCTCGGTCATCGGGCAGTCGATTCCCCGGCCAGACGTATCCACCAAGGTCAACGGCGAGGCGAAATACGGTATCGACGCCACGGTCGAAGACATGGTGTGGGGCGAGATTGTCCGTCCGCCTGCTTTCGGCGCAACGCTGGAGGACATCGACTTCTCCGAGGCCGAGTCCATGCCGGGCGTGATCGGCACCTATCACGACGGCGATTTCGCCGGGCTGGCAGCGGAAACGCTCCAGCAGGCGCAGGCAGCGTTGCTCAAGGTCAAGGCGACCTGGGCCGATTCCCCGTCAACGGTGACCTCCGACACCATCTTCGACACCCTCATCAACACCGCTCGCGAGGGTGAGAAGCTCGGCGACGACAACACCAGCCCGGGCGCCAGCGATGACATCTCGTCGATGATCGTCGAGCCCCTGAAGTTCACCTTCCGCGCGCCGTATGTGGTCCACACGCCGATCGAGCCCCGAAATGCGCTCGCCCGCGTCGCCGACGACAAGGTCGAGGTCTGGTGCTCCACGCAGGATCCGTTCGGGGTGCGCGCCGCGGTGGCTGACCAGCTCGGACGCGAACTGGAATCGGTGGTCGTCATGCCGCAGAACGCCGGCGGCGCCTTCGGCAGCAAGATCATCCCGATGGCGGAGATCGAAGCGGCCCGCCTCGCCGAGCAGTTCGGCCGTCCGGTGAAGGTACTCTGGTCGCGCGACGCGGAGATCGCGAACGCCCAGTACCGACCGGCGATGCTCGTCGACATCATGACCGGCCTGGATGGTGACGGAAACATCTCGGCCTGGCAGTACGACCTCTACAGCGCGTCCTACTTCCCGGAGGGGTCGGACAACGCGCAGGGCGCGGCTGCCGACTGGGGTGCCGACATCCTGGAAATCTACGATGTCACCGCGCGCACGATCTGGTACCAGAGCGACTCGCCGCTGCCGCCGTACTACTGGCGCGTCAACGGCGCGACCACGAACACCTGGGCGCGGGAAGTCACCATGGACGTCCTGGCGGAAGAGGCGGGCCTGGACCCGGTCACGTTCCGCAAGAATCACCTTGGTGAGAACAGCCGCATGGCGGCCGTCCTCGATGCGGTGGTCGATCTTGCCGGCTGGACGCCCGGCGTTGGCCAGACCGGCCAGGGCATCGGCGTGGCGCTCGGCTATGACGCCAACACCTATGTCGCCGAGGTCGCCAAGGTCGAGCTGGACGAGGAAACCGGCGAGGTCATGGTTCGCCACTTCGATGTCGCCGTCGACTGCGGCCTGCTGGTGAATCCGGAGGCAGCGAAGCACCAGGTCGAGGGCTCGGTCGTGCTTGGCACCAGTTCCACCTTGCGGGAGATGATCAAGTTCGAGAACGGTGAGATCCTGAACGCGACCTTTGCCGAATACGCGCCGATTACGATGCGCGAGTCGCCAAGCGTCGAGGTGACCTTCGTCACGAACCAGAACGACGCCATGGGCGGTATCGGTGAGCCGGCCGTGGCGCCGACGAGCGCGGCCATCGCGAACGCGCTCTACGACCTTGCGGGGATCCGGCTGTTCGACACGCCGTTCACCGCGGACCGGGTACTCGCCGAACTACAGAAGCAGTAGCCCGGCTCCTGAAGCCAGATACAGCAAAGAGCAGCGCCGACAAGGATTCCCTTGCCGGCGCTGCTCTTTCGGGGCGTCATATCGACCGATGCTTATTCCTCGTCGGTGGCGCCCGCCGTGGCCTCCTGGATCAGCGACACCACGCCCTGGTCGGCGAGCGTTGTCGTGTCGCCGAGTTTCTCACCGTTGGCGATGTCGCGCAGGAGACGCCGCATGATCTTGCCGGAGCGCGTCTTCGGCAGGTCCGGCGTGAACATCAGGCGCTTCGGCTTGGCGATCGGGCTGATCTTCTTCGCGACGTGGTCGCGCAGCTCCTTGCCGAACGCCCGCTCGTCCTCCGGACGCGCGCGGTTCTTGAACGTCACGAACGCGAAGACCGCCTCGCCGGTCAGCTCATCCGGCTGGCCAACGACCGCCGCCTCGGCAACGAGATCGTGCGAGACGAGCGCGCTCTCGATCTCGGCCGAGCTGAGCCGGTGGCCGGAGACGTTCATGACGTCGTCGACGCGGCCGAGCAGCCAGAGGTAGCCATCGTCGTCGCGCATCGCGCCGTCGCCAGGGAAGTACATTCCCGGGAACTTGCTCCAGTAGGTGTCCTTGTAGCGCTCGGGATCCCCGTAGAGCGTGCGCAGCATCGACGGCCACGGCTTCTTGATCACGAGATATCCGGCATGGCCGTTCGGCACCGACTCGCCGCTGTCGTCGACAACGTCCGCCTCGATACCCGGCAGCGGGAAGGTCGCCGAGCCCGGCTTCGTCGTGGTGAGGCCCGGCAGCGGCGAGATCATGATCGCGCCGGTCTCCGTCTGCCACCACGTATCGACCACCGGGCAGCGCTCGCCGCCGATGTACTTGTGGTACCAGACCCACGCCTCCGGGTTGATCGGCTCGCCGACCGAGCCGAGCAGCCGCAGCGACGAGAGGTCGTGATTCGTCGGCGTGCTGGTGCCCCTCCTTCATGTGCGCGCGGATCGCGGTCGGGGCACAGTAGAGGGTCGTCACCTTGTAGCGCTCGATGATGTCCCACCAGCGGTCGGGCGCCGGATAGGTCGGCACGCCCTCGTACATCACGCTCGTGACGCCGTTGGTCAGCGGGGCGTAGACGATGTAGCTGTGCCCGGTCACCCAGCCGATATCGGCGGCGCACCAGTAGACATCGTCCTCCTTGGTGTCGAAGACGGCGCGATGCGTGTAGGCCACGCCGGTGAGGTAGCCGCCGGTGGTGTGCGCGATGCCCTTCGGCTTGCCGGTCGTGCCGGAGGTGTAGAGCAGGTACAGCATGTCCTCGCTGTCCATCCACTCCGGCTCGTGCTCGGTCGACTGGCGGTCGACGATATCGCTCCACCAGAAGTCCCGCCCCTCCTTCATGTCGATGTCCTGGCCCGTGCGCTTGACGACCAGCACCTTCTCGATCGGACGGCGCACCCTCGATCGCCTCATCGACCTGCGGCTTCAGCGCGGAGGGCGCGCCACGGCGGTAGCCACCGTCGGACGTGATCACGATCTCCGCCTCGGAATCGTTGATGCGGTCGCGCACGGCGTCAGCGGAGAATCCGCCGAAGACGACCGTGTGCAGCGCGCCGATGCGGGCGCAGGCCAGCAACGTCACGACCAGCTCGGGGATCATCGGCATGTAGATGACCACGCGATCACCCTTGACGACGTCCAGCTCCTTCAGGGCGTTGGACGCCTTGCAGACCTCGTCCTTCAACTCGCTGTAGGTGATCGTACGCTTGTCGCCCGGCTCGCCTTCCCAGTAGTAGGCGACCTTGTCGCCCTTGCCCGCCTCGATGTGACGATCGAGGCAGTTGTAGGCGATGTTCAGCTTGCCGCCGACAAACCACTTGGCGAAGGGAGCGTCGTCCCAGTCGAGAACCCGGTCCCACTTCTTGAACCAGGTCAGGTGCTCGGCCTGCTCGGCCCAGAACGCTTCGGGATCCTGACGCGCGCGCTCGTAGACATCCGGATCGGAGAAGTTTGCCTGCTCCGCGAACGCCGGCGGCGGCGGGAATTGCCGGTCCTCGTGCGACATTACCTCGATCGCATCGTGGCGTCCGTTCGGCTGCTGCGTCATGTCCTCACCTGCCATAGCGTCTGGTTACCCTTCCGTTCCTTCCCCACCGGTCCGCGCTCGAAACGCGCATGATACCGGCGGAATCGTCCCGACCTGTTGCGAGCGCATCTTGCGCCGTTGCAAGAACATCCTCGCTATGGTGCATCGTCTGTACTCGTGACAATACACCCAAATGACTGAATCAGCATCCCCGCATGCGGGAGAAGCCACCACGCGGACCGCACCCGGGAAAGGAGCATCCCGGATCACACAGTCCGTTGCGCATGGTCCATACTTGCAGCGGAAATGCCGGCCTTCGCGCCGGCGATGATCTGTATCCGGACCGATACCGCGGCGCGCCTTTCGCACGTCGCCACGAGGAGTGCTTCATGACGAACGTCCACATGATCGTGGGTAGCCTGGTGCTGCTGCTCTACATCGTCAACGCCGCGATGTACGGGGTGAACATGGCCAAAGGCCAGTTGGTGGCCTACCACCGTCTCGTCTCGATCGGCGCGGCGACCCTGTTGCTGCTGCAGTACGCGCTGGGCTTCATGCTCCTCGGCTCGGGCGAGCGCATCACCTTCTGGCACGTCGTCGCGGCCCTCGCCTCCATCGTTCCGGTCGGCGTCGAGCACATGTTCGCCGGCTCGGAGACGGGCACCCGCCGTCGCGGGACGCTTGGCCTCTTCACGACCGTCATCACCATCGTCCTCGTCCTTGTTGCCTATGGCATCGGGGAGATGAACGGCTAGTCATCACGTCAACGCTCGTGGCAACCGGTCCGAGTCCCATGTGGGCCGGGCCGGTCGTCGTTCGGAGAATCACTGTATGCCGGACAATCCGACCTCTCACCGGGGCCCCGTCGCCGTGGACGTTGCCATCATTGGAGGAGGCGTGTCCGGCAGCGCCCTCGCGGTCACCCTGCGCCGCGCGGGTATGGACGTTGCCCTTATCGAACGCGAACCGTCGTTCCGGGACCGCATCCGCGGCGAAGCGATCCATCCCTGGGGCGTGCGCGAGGTCGACGCCCTCGGCCTGCGCGACCTCCTGAACGACGCCGGCGCGCTCGAACTCCCTTACTGGACGACGTATCGCGACCGCGTCCCGTCGGAGCCCTATGCCTGGACGACCGACGTACCGGATAGCCCGCCCGAAATCAGTGTCGGCCACCCGCGCCTGCAGGAGACGCTCTTCCGCGCCGCCGAAGCGGAGGGAGCACTCACGTTCCGCCCGGCGACGGCCACGCCCACACGCGCCGACGGCGGCTGGACACTCGCGATCGTGCAGGATGGAGACGAGACAACGGTCACCGCCCGGCTGCTCGTCGGCGCTGACGGCCGCAACTCCGCGACGCGCAAACTGATCAACGCCATCGCCCCGCGCGACCCGGTGCACCATCAGTTCGGTGGCCTGCTCCTGACCGGGTGTCGACCTTCCCAGGGATTCGGCCCACCAGGGCTACTTCGACGGCGGCTTCGCGATGGTCTTCCCACAAACCGACGGCAAGTTCCGCGCCTATCTCGCGGGCCCGAACGCCCTGCATCGGGAGCTCCTCGGCCCGGGCGCGATGCAGCAGTTCATCGACCGCGTCGCGGCCTGCTTCCCGAAGGGTGCCTTCGCCAACGCGAAGCCGGTTGGCCCGATGGGATTCTTCCCGAACGCCGACGTGCCCGTTGACCCCATCGCCGGCGACAACCTCGTGCTGATCGGTGACGCCGCCGGCGCCAACGACCCGACGCAGGGTCAGGGGCTCTCGCTGGTCTTCCGCGATGTCCGCACGCTGCGCGACCTGCTGGCCGAAGACACCGCGACCGCACCCCAGCGCTTCGCCGAGGCGCGCCGGGCGTACTACCACGTCCTGCGTACGCATGCTGCATGGTCTGCCCCCCTGCTGACGGAAACCGGGGAAACGGCCGACGCCCTGCGCGAGCAAGTCAAGCGCGCGCGGGAGGTTGATCCCGCCGCGGACGGGTATGGCATGCTCTTCGCGCTGGGGCCGGATGGCCTCCCGACCGACGACGAAGCGCGCCGCCGCTTTTATGGAGAGCACCTGCCCGGCGCACGTGTCCGCACGGTGCCGAAAGTCGCGGCGAAACCCGTCTCAGGGTCCGCGGCGCCAGTCGAATAGACCGAACGTACATCTGGCGATGCATGGCCCGGGTGGGTATCGTCTATGCAGGACGATCGTTTGCCGGACCCGGCATGCGATGAGAGAGTGCGGGACCACGCAATACGCGTGACCCGGGTTGGAATATGGAGACTGCTCCCAACGGCGGGGGCAGGAGGGGATGATCGGTATGAAGTATGGACGCAATGCCATTGCGGCCATCATGGTAGCCTGGCTCACCATGGGGATGTTTGGGGCCTCACCGGCTGCCGCGCAATCGCAGTCGGTCGCCGTCTGGATGGAGGTCAATACCGCCAATCCGGACTGGGGCTGCTACGTCGACACCAGCGTCGAGGTGCGCAGCGGTGACGCGGTTTCGGGCGCGTCGGTGACGCTGACGCTCTCCGACGATTACAGCGGCAGTATCGTCAGCACCGAGACGGGCACGACCGATGGCTCCGGCATCGTGTACCTCGGCTATGACACCTCGAATGCGCCGAGCGAGAAGGGCTGGCTGGAAGTTACCGTCAACGGCGCATACATCGGCGGCCGCACGATCTGGATCGGCGGCAATGGCTGCGATGGCTCGCCGTCCCTGCTCGACCTGAGTGGCGACGTCCCGACGATCACCGACCAGAACGCTGCCGCGGTGAACGTCGACGCCGCGACGACCGGCGGCACCTTCCTCGATCCGGTCACCTACACGCAGCAGCGCAACCTCAGCTGCGAGTACGCGGCGGTCGCGATTGCGACCGGGATGCTCGGCGGCTGGATTGACGAGTACGACATGGAGCAGCTCACCGGCTGGTCCGAGAATCCGCACTGGGGCTACCGCGGCGACATCACCGGCTGGTGGGGGAACACCGACGACTACGGCGTCTACGCTGACGCCCTCGTCCCAGGCCTGAACGCGCGCGGCTTCCAGGGCCAGGTCTTCTACGGCGGACCGGAGGACCTGATGGCATCGATCGACGCCGGTCAGCCAACGCTCGTCTGGCTCGGCATGAAGGGCGAAACGAGCTTCGACGCCTACACCGCTGATGGCACGCGCTATCAGCTCACGCCGGGCATGCATGTGATGACCGTCTACGGCTACGACGACTGGGGTGTGTACCTCTCCGACCCGGCCCATGGCAGCCTCGTCTCCTACGACTGGGCGACGTTCAACGCGATGTGGCAGGTGATGGACGGGATGGCGCTCGGCGTCTCCTGGTAGACCAGCACGACAACAGATCAAACCGGCAAACGGGGGAGCGCGGATGGGCGCTCCCCCGTTGCTGTACCTGTCCCAGACGGGCGAACTCCGTGCGATACTGCTTTTCATCGCTTCTGGACAGCATCGGCACATTCGGAGACGTCATGATCCACCGCAGAGAACGTCGCGTCGGCCTCGTGTACGACCCGCGCTTCCTCCTCCACGATCCCGGCGACTACAGGATCCTGTATCGCGAACCATTCCCCTTCGAGGAATCAGTGCCGCATATGTCCAACCCGCTGGTGGTCAAGCGCACCAAGCGCCTGCTCGACCTGCTGGGCTACACCAATGCGATGCAACCCCTGCATACCTTTGCGGCCGACGACCAGGTCCTGCTCGGATACCACACGCCGGAGTACATCGCGCGCGTTAGCGAGGTATCGCGAACGGGTGGCGATACCGGGCTCGGCGGCGTGATCGCCAGGGGCGGAGACGAGATCGCTCGGCTGGCGGTCGGGGGTTGCGTGGCGTCGGTTGATGCCGTCGCCCGCAACGACGTGCACCATGCCTATGCGCTTGTCCGACCGCCGGGGCACCACGCCATGGCCGACAAAGGCATGGGGTTCTGCATCTACGGCAACGTCGCCCTCGCGGCGCGCCATGCCCAGCATGTCCACAACCTGAAACGCGTCGCGATCCTGGACTGGGACGTCCACCATGGAAACGGCACGCAGGACGCCTTCTACAGCGACCCGAACGTGCTCTTCGTCTCGATTCACCAGGAAGACCTCTTCCCGGTCGGATGGGGCAAGCTAGAGGACGTCGGCGAGGGTGACGGCGCAGGCACGACGGTGAACATCCCACTCCCGGCCGGCGCCGGCAACCGCGCCTATCTCGACGTCATGGAGCGCATCGTCCTGCCGGTCATCCAGCAGTTCGCCCCCGACCTCATCCTCGTCTCCGCCGGGCAGGACGCCAGCGTGCAGGACCCCCTCGGCCGGATGTCACTCACGACCGCCGCCTACCGTGCCATGACGCGCATGACGCGCGGAGCTTGCCGAGCAGACGTGCGAGGGACGGCTGGTCGTGGCGCAGGAGGGCGGCTACAGCGACTGGTACGCGCCGTACTGCTCGGCCGCCATTGCCGAGGGGCTCTGCGAGGGGATGAGCGGCATCCAACCCGTCGGCGAACCGTATGGTCCACGCGCCGAGTCGATGCCCCCCTCACGAGAGATCAGCGGAGACGCCCGCGCGGCAATCGACGCGGCCCTCACCGCTCACCGTCAGCATTGGGACCTCTAGCACTCGCCGCATCGTTCATCATTGGCTCCAAGGGCGGACCCGGATTCCGCCCTTGGCGCCAATGAGTCTTCCCTACGCGGTCAACGGCGCCACGCCCAGCCGCGCGGCTTCGGCGTTCAACTCCGCCAGCACCGCGTGCCGCACCGGGATGCCAAGGCTGCGGTTCTCCAGCTCGGCGGCGACCTCCGGATCACCCGGCACCAGCACGGTCTCCCCGGCGTACTCGTCCGACACCTCCATCGCCCGCAGCTCGGCGATCATGTCGTCCATTTCCCGCCGGAACTCGTCCGGGTCGCGGAAAGCGTCGACCCGCCACGCCATCAACATGTGCCCGTTGACCCCCGCGTCGCCTTTACCATGTGTCCGCCCGACGTGCTTGCTCCACGGGTTCCCGGCGAGCTGGCCGCAGAAAATCTCGACCATGAGCCCCAGCCCGTAGCCCTTATGGCCGGATGTCGCGCGTGAGCCACCGAGCGGCGAAAGCCCACGGTGCGCGAACGGATCGGTCGTTGGGCGGCCTTCTTCGTCCACGCTCCACCCTTCCGGGACCGGGATACCGAGCCGCCGCGCGACCTCGATCTTGCCGAGCGCGACCGTTGACGTAGACATGTCGAGGCAGAATGGCGCACCGCCGGTCGGAGCGGCGAAGGCAATCGGATTCGTCCCGAGCACGCCCTCTTTCGCGAACATCGGCACGACGATCGGCGACGTGTTCGTCATCGCCATGCCGCACATCCCGCGCTCGGCCGCCATGAGGGGATACATCCCGGCGATGCCGAAGTGGCTACTGTTCCGGACGGTCGCGAGGCAGATACCGGTCTCCTCGGCCTTCTCGATACATCGCTCCATCGCCCGTCGCGCGTTCAGTAGCCCAAGGCCACGATTCCCGTCGAACGCGATCGTCGACGCGCGCTCCTGGACGACCGTCATGCGAGCCTTGACGTCGATGCTCCCGTTCCCGATGCCGGTCAGGTAGAAGTTGACCCGCTGGACGCCATGCGTCTCGATGCCGCGCAGGTCAGCGATCAGGATCGAGGTCGCCGCCGATGCCGCGTCCTCCTCCGCATAGCCCGCGGCCACAAGCAGGCGCGTCACGAAAGCATGCAACGTCTCGTAAGGGAAGCGCGGCTCGTCGGTCCAGGGGTGATGGGCATATGCGGTCATCTCGGGTCCTTGGTCGTTATCGGCGGGTGTCGTCCGGGTCATCGTAGCGCGCTATCCCTCACCGCAAAAGCCACCGGATATCTGTATACCGTACGCAGTTCTTGACATTGACTGGACAGGTCCGTACCATTGGAGCAGTGACAGGCCCTACCGGGTTTGTTGCGTTGTGCGCGGGTCGAGGAATCTCCCCGCCTTTGTTCCACTAAAGGAGCTCTTTTGGACGCTGACAGTCCGAGTTGCAGTCCGATACGAACCCGGAACTGACCGGTCAGCGCCCATTCACGGCCGCCCGGCTCAGCGCCGGGACCCATACGCCAATCGCCTCACCCTTTCGGGCCCATGTGGCCCGTGACCGGCGTGAGCCTTGGCGAGAGAGGCCGTGAACATGACGAGCACCACCGCACGCCGCATCTACATCGATCGCGATGCCGCCCATGAGGAGGCGATCATTCGCCGTGTCCTCGTGAGTCCGGTACGCCAGCCCCAGACCCCGGCGCAGCACGCGACGACGAAGAACACGACCGCCCTGCTTGGCCTCGGCCGGCTGGTTCGCGGTCGCCTGATCCGCCGCTGCCGCTAGGCACCCGCTTCCTGAACGAGTCCTGACGAGCGCCCCGCCGCATCCACGGCGGGGTCGCTGTCCCACCCCGTGCTTCAGTGATGAAGCCTTGCGCGGGCGCATCGGGCTGTGCATCCGAAGGAGGCGACGTTGCCGCTTGACCTCGAATCCGCCCCCATCGACGAGGGCGAAACCACAACGACCCTGCTCGATGACATCCGCGCCGCCATCGCCGCACGCGATGCCGACCTCGCGCGCGCGCTGGCCATGCGGATGCTCGACGATGACGCGCTCGAGCTGCTGGAAGACCTGAGCGGTCGCGAGCTCGGCCGTCTCTTTGCCGTGCTCGGCGACGAGACCCTCGCCGTTCTCCTCGCCCGGCTCGACGATCGGGACGCCGCCGGCATCCTGATCCGGATGTCCGCCGAGCAGGCCGCCGATGTCCTCGAACAGATCGACCCGGACGACGCTGCCGATATCTTCACCGAAGTCACCGCCGCCGACCCCGAGGCGGCGGACACGATCCTCGTCGAGATGGACCCCGGTGACGCCGCCGAGATCCAGGAGCTGATGGCGTACGGCCCGGATACGGCCGGCGGCATGATGACGCCGGAGTTCGTCGCCGTCTATCCCGAGGTCCGCACCGACGAGACGATCAACGCGCTACGGCAAGTCGCCGCCGAAACGGAGCACCTGAACTACGTCTACGTGGTCGACCGGAATGAGCGGCTGATCGGTGCGCTCTCGCTGCATAGCCTCGTGCTCAGCCAGCCGGACACCCCGGTCGGCGAGCTGGTCGCCCCGGACATCTGGTCCGTGCGCGTCGATGACGACCAGGAGCTGGCGGCCCGCATCGTGAGCGAGCGCGACCTGCTCGCGATCCCGGTCGTGGACAACGAGGGCCGCCTTGTCGGCGTCATTACTCACGACGACATCGACGAGATCCTTGAAGAGGAAGCCACAGAAGACATCGAGCGGCTCGGCGGTTCGTCCCCGCTGGTCGGCTCGTACATGCGCGCCACGCCGTTCACCCTTTTCCGCAAGCGCATCGTGTGGCTGCTTGTGCTCTTCCTCGCGCAGTTCGTCACCGTCTTCATCCAGGAGCATTACGAGACCATCCTGCAGGAGGTCGTGCTCCTCGCCGTATTCATCCCGATCCTGATCGGCACCGGCGGCAACGTCGGCTCGCAGACGGTGTCCACCGTCATCCGCGCGATGGCGGTCGGCGAGGCGCAGCCCAGGCACATCCTCCGTATCGTCCGGAAGGAAGCCCTTACCGGACTCTCGCTTGGCCTGGTTCTCGGCCTTCTGATGTATGGCCGCGCGCTCCTCACCGGCGACGGCGACACATCGCTGGCGCTCACCGTGGGACTGACCATCCTCGCCCTGACGACCTGGGCGTCAACCGTCGGCGCGACGATCCCGATCGTCCTCCAGCGCCTGCGCGTCGATCCCGCCGTCGTCTCCGCGCCGTTCATCAGCAGCTTCGTCGACGGCACGGGCCTGATCATCTACTTCACCCTCGCCCGCGTCCTCATGGGGTTGTAATGAGGTGCTCGGTAGCGCCGACCCGAAGTGGTCGGCGACGAGCGGGAATCGGACGAGCCGCGACCCTGAACATCCGTGCTACACTCGGTGTCGTGACCCGCTGTCACACCGTCCCAAAAACACAACCCCTGGATCCCCGCACACATGCATGCCAACGTCGTCATCGCCCTCGGCTCGGACGATACCCTCCCCACCATCCTGACCCACATTCACGGCGCCGGCCTCGGCCACAACGCCTATGTCCTGCGCCCCCGCCGCACCTCGATCCAGCACCAACTCACGCGGAGCGGCATCCCGACCGCGCAGATGCCGCGCCGCATCGACGAGGCTGACGCGGCGCTCGTCGTCCATGCCGCTGGCCGGGCGGGGCTTGCCGCCGACATTACCCGCCAGCACGGCGCCTCGGCGACGTGGATCGTGGCGCCCACCGGCACCTGGACGCTGGTCGACGACGATGTCGCGCCGGAGCCGTCCGCGCCCATGCCGGACGCGTCCCTTACCTCCCGCCCCAGCGTCCCACCGCCAGGGACGTCCGCCTCCGACGAGGCCGCCGGTATCTGATACAGTCCGGAGAGACACGCGAGGCGGTGGTGGCCTCGCGACGCGTGCGGAGCGAACAGCGGATAGCGCCTGGTGAACGAACCCAACACCCCGGTCCTCGTCTGGCAACAGGTCATCGCCTCCCTGCGCATCCTCGCGGACCGCACGGTCCAGACGACGGCGCTCACCGCGCTCCTGATGACGATGATCTCCATCGAGATCGCCCCAGACGCCACACCGGGCGCCGGAAGCTGGATCGGGCTGCTCGGGATCGGCGCGTCCGCCATGCTCTCGATCATCACCTGGGTGGCGAGCAACGCACGACGCCTGCATCCGGCCGACCGACAGCACCGACGTACCGCCGCCGTCACCTTCGCCGTCGTCGCCCTGCTCGCCAACTTCTTCTTCGGTTTTTGGTCGACCGCCCTGCTCGCCGCCGCTATCATCGCGGTCCTGCGGCAGTCCCGCTCGCTTCGCCCTGGCGAGTTCCCCTGGCTCCTGAACGCGACCGTCGTCACGCTGATCCCGTGGTGGATCTGGACGGCGCTTGATAGCTGGGATCCCGGCCTGCTCATCCTCGCCCCGATCGCCGCGCTCGCCTTCCTGACCGGCCAGCATATCCGCGAGGCATACGCGCCTCCCCCGGCCGAAGACCGCGTTCTCTCCGAGCGCGGGCATCGCTATGGTGCCTGGATGGGCATGCTGCTGGGCGGCATCCTCGTGATCGTCGCCGGCCTCGTTGGCGAATCGGATGATGGCTGGCTCGCTCTCGGCGGCGTCACGATGGCGCTTGCCGTGGCGCTCGAGGCAGGCGCCCGATTGTCGCCGACGCATCCGGGCCGCACATCGGCGGCAATCTCCGACCTGGCCTTTGCCTTCCTCGCCGTCTGCTGGCTGACGAGCATTACCTGATGCGTATCCTGGCGCTCGACATCGGCACCTCCGCCATCAAGCTCATGCGGCTCGACGAGAACGGCCGCGTGCTCGCCGTCGATCGGGTCGCGCAGGACACGCTGGACGTGCCTGCGTGGATAACCGCGCTGGAGGGTAACCTCACCGCGCACGGCGACCACCGCGAGATCGCCGGCATCGCGGTGACCGGCCAGATGCACGGCCTCATGACGCGCGAGTCAGATGGCGCGTGGGGCGAGGGCATCCCCTGGCACGACGACCGATCCGCGGAGATCATCCCGGCGATCCGGGAAGCGCTTGGCCCCGATGCGCGTCGCCATCACCGGCGGCCCGATCGCGCCGGGCTTTCTTGGCGCATCGCTGGCATGGATCCGCGAGCATGACCCGGATCGGTGGAGACGAATCCGCTCCGTGCACCTGCCGAAAGATGCACTCGTCACTGAGCTCACCGGCGAGCACGTTACCGACCCGAGCGACGCCGTCGGGACTGGCCTGTTCGCCCCCGAGACGGGGGATTGGGCCTGGACCATCGTCGATGCGCTCCGGATCCCGCGCGAATGGCTCCCGAGGCTGATGCCCTCCGGGTCGATCGCGGGTGGCCTACGACCGGAGTACGCGCGGCGTCTCGGTCTGCCTCGCGGCCTGCCGATCATGATCGCGGGCGGAGATGCCCCGGTCGGCGCGTTCGGGGCCGGTGTCACGCGCGAAAACGAGGCCCTCGTGATGCTGAGCACCGGCGCGCAGGTGATCCGGCCCGCACGGAGGTGGACACCGGACCCGGCCGGCCGCTGGTACACATGGCCCTCGGTCGTGCCGGTAACGGACGACGTCGCGCCCTACCTGCGCGTAGGCACGCTGATGAACGCGGGCAACGTGACGCGATGGGCGGACACCGTGCTGCAGGAGGGAAAAATCGGCGAGGGCCCGAGCGGCCTGGTCGCCCTTCCGCACCTGATCGGCACGCGCGCGAACCCGGACCTGCGCGGAGCGGTCATCGGTCTGGACGAGCACACGACCTCCGACGAGATTCGCCGAGCGTTGCTGGAGGGCATTGCCTTCTCCGTCCGAGCGATGATGGACGCGATGTCCGAGGGCGTACCACCGTCACGAATCCGCCTCGGCGGCGGGCTGGCGCACCGCCGGGAGATCCGCCAACTCTTCGCCGATGTGCTGGGCTCACCCGTCGAGAGCGTAGGCCAACCCGACGTGACCGCCTATGGCGCGGGGTTGCTGGCGCTGCACAACCTCACCGGTCAGACTCCTGACGCAGGGACGATCCGAGGCGACACCACGCCTCCTCAGGCAACTGGCCTATATGACGGGGCCTACGAGCTGTACCGGGACCTCGAGCGCGTATTGTCGCCGTTCGGGCCACGCGTCGCCGCGCTCCGGCAGGGCCGCACGTGAGCGCGCCATGGCGACCGGGGATCACGGTCTATCCCGGCACACCGTCGCACCGCCTCATCCGCGGCGTGCTTCGCATGGATGTCGATACCCTGCATGTCGCGCGAGTGGTCTTGCACCACACTCCGGCATGGACGGTCTCGCTCATCGACACGGGGGACGGTGACGCTGAGCCTGGCACACGCGCGGCGATACGACCTTCCATATTCTCTGGCAGCGAGACGAAGACGATGCCTGGATCGAGGCAGGCGGAGAGCGCTTCCCGATCGCGCCGGGCGACACGATGAGCGTCCCGGCCGGGTGGCCCATCCGCCAGGCAGCAGGGATGCTGCTCGTGGAGATCGAGGCCGGTTCCGCGACGCTGGGCAGCGTTTTCCCACCCAGCCACGGCACGGAGACGTTCGAGGGCTACAACCGCCGCACGGACTACGAGACGCCGGCGGCCTTCACCCTCCAGCGTTGGAAGATCACCCAGCCGCTGACGCTCGCACCATCCGCAACGGCCCTATACGATCATCGACCTCGCCGCCCCCCTCGCCCTGACCTGGCCCGGCGGAACCGACCTCATTGGTCGTGGCGAGTGCCGCGAGGTCCCGCCCGACACGGGACCAATCACCCTTCTGCCTGACGGGTTAGCGTATGCCCTGGTTGTCCGCGCGAGACGAGACAGCGCCTAACCAGCGACCGTGTGCACGAGAATCGTGAGCAGGCTGGCCATCCACGGGAAGAGGAAGAACGCGTGGAGCGGCAGGACGGCCGGAACCAACTCGGGCTGGCCCTCTTCATTCTGGAACCGGCGCAGGTAGGACATCGCCATCGGCCCCCATCCCGTCGTAATGCCGAGAAAGACGAGCGCCGCCGCACCGGCCGCGTAGTGGTTCGCAACCCGGGCGAAAAGCGGGAACGCGATCCGCGCCATGACGACGCTCGCGCCGATCGCGAGGCACGCCGCGAGTACCATCGGCGGCGTCACGAGCCGGAGGTTGTAGAGCGGCACCGACATGATGGCGTAGGTCAGGACGATCGCCATCGTTGGGCCAAGCACCAGCGTGTTCAGCGGCAGTTGGGGAAATGGAATACGCTCCCCCATCACGAGCTCATACCCCAACCGGAACACCGCTCCGGACAGGTAGGCGATCACGATCACGGGCAGGAACCCGGGTTTCATCCAGGCAACCGAATCGAGCATCCAGCGTTGCAGGGGGAACGCCAGGGCGACGATTGACAGGACCAGGATCATGATGGCGGCCTCGTCGGTCGCGATGCTCCAGACCGACTTGGGAATGCTCTGCCGCGATGGCGCGGGCTTCGGTGGCGGCTGGTCGACGAGCGACATGATGCGCCGGCCCAGCAGCCCCGGCAGCACGACCGCGGACAGCACGCCGATCATCATGATCCCTTGACTGAGATCCTTCGCGTTCGGATACGCCGGCTCCAGGTAGCGGACAATCTGAGCCATCTGGTCCGGGGGATTGAGGTTGAATGGCGCGCCGAGGAAGCTGACCGGTCCCCATAGCGTCGCGGACGCCAGAGGATCATCGCTGGTCAGCGCGATTGGAAAGACCACCGCGAGCTGTAACGCATAGAGCAGCATTCCCATCCCGAAGAACAGGGGGAAGAGGCGGACACCCTTTCGAAGGACCGCTGGCGTGACATGCAGCCCCATCTGCGTCGTCAGCAGGGCAACAAGGAAATCTACCGGGCGCCCACTGATCGGAACGCTCACGTCCATACCGGCGATATGCAGGAGCAGGATTCCAAAGGCAACGGTGATGCCGCCGACAACAGGTTCCGGGATGTAGAAGCGCGGAAGCGCCGGGATGAACCGGACGACGAGCTCACCGAACATGTATGCGATGCCTGCCAGCGCAACCGCTGACAGGAAAGAAAGCTCGACTGTCATCTCCGGCGTCCTCCCCTTACTCGCGGCCCAGGTCCGCGATCACCAGGGGAAGGCCGGCGCAACTTCCGGACCAGACGGACGAAGGGCCCCGATCGATGTGATCGTGGCCCTTCGTCTCGTCTCCGTTATCCGGTGCGCTTCAGCAGTCCGGTTCGCTTCGCGTAGTGCTCACCACGCTGGAACAGCCACAACCCGAGCGGCGGGAAGATGACGCCCATGATCAGCAGCGGCCAGATGTTGTCCCACTGGCTCCCGAACGATGCGCCGTGCAGCAGCGCATCCCGGATCCCGTTCAGCGCGTAGTAGACCGGCGAGATCGTCGCCAGCGGCTGCATCCAGCCCGGCAGCACATCGGTGCTGTAGTAGATGCCGCTGATGAGCAGCAGCACCGCCGTAAAGATCGCCGTCACCTGCTGGCCCTTCTCCGGCGAGAGCAGCGGCATCACCGCCGCGACCATGCCGAACCCGACCAGCGACACCGAGCAGATCGCGAGGATCGCCAGGGCCGCGAGGTAATTCGCGTTCGCCAGTGACAGGTCGAAGAACAGCGAGATCGCACCGAGCATGACGATCATGCGCACGATGCCGTACAGCACGGCATAGAACCCCATCCCCAGCAGCTGCGATGTGCGGCTGGCCGGGGCCATGAAGGTGTATTCGATCGTCCCTTCCCATCGCTCCCAGCTCACCGTCTCCGAGAGCAGGTCGAAGATCATCGACAGGTAGCTCCAGAGCAGCGTGCCGATGAGCAGGAAGGTGGTCGCTACGGCGGCATCCTCGCCGCCGAAGTTCACGCCGATGAAGCCGATCGTCAGCGCGTTCATCGTCGAGTAGACGAGCCAGACCAGCTCCCACCAGAAGTAGCGCTTTGTCAGGAAGTAGTTGCGCTGGGCGTATCCCCAGATCGCGATGAGCTCGCGCATCCAGTTCGGCTTGCTGGCATGCGTGTGTACAACGTCCATCTATGCCACCTTGTCCGCGACGGACTCGTCCTTCAGCTCTTCGGCGAACTCCGCCTCCTCCAGCGAGGTGCCCGTCGCGATCATGAACACGTCCTCCAGCGAGGTCGTGCCGTATTTCTTCTTCAGCCCCGCGGCGGTATCGAGGTCGATCAGCTCGCCGTTCAGCAGGATGCCGATCCGGTCGCAGAGTTCCTCCGCCTCGCCCATATCGTGCGTGCAGAGCAGGATCGACGAGTCGTGATCCTTGCGGATCGCCCGGATCAGCTTCTGGACGTCCTTTTTCGAGCGCGGATCGAGTCCGGTCGTCGGCTCGTCCAGCAGCATCAGCAGCGGGCTGGTCAGCAGCGCGCGGGCCAACGCGATCTTCTGCTGCATGCCGCGCGAGAGGTGCTCCATCGGCTCCTTCACGCGCTCGTGGTCGAACCCGATGCTCTCGAGGATCGACTTGATGCGCGGTCGGCTCTCCCGGTCGCTGACGCCGTAGAGCTTCGCCCCGAAGAGCAGGTTCTCCAGCGACGACAGCTTCTTGAAGAAGCTCGCCTCGACGCTCACCCGGTTGATGTGGCGCTGGACCTCGCGCGGATGCTTGACCGCGTCGATGTCGAACACCTTCACGTCGCCGGCGTCCGGCAGCGTCAGGGTCGAGATCACGCGGATCAGCGTGCTCTTGCCGGAACCGTTCGGCCCCAGGATGCCGACGACCTCGCCGCGCTTGACCGTCAGGGAGACGCCCTTCAGCGCATACGAGTATTCGCCACGCTTCTTTTTGAATTTCTTCTCGATATCGTGCAGCTCCAGCGCGTTCTCCGCGCGAGCTACCTGGTCAATCGTCATCGTTTGATACCTCTTCGTATCCTGGACACCGTTCATACGTCGTTGCGGCCGCAATGCCGGGCGGTCCGCGTATGCGGACCTAGCGTGTGCGGCCCGTGCTGCTGTGGATCATCTCGCGCTCCTTCACATCCCCGGCATACGCCGGGCAACACAGGGCACAAAAAGCCCTTCGCCAAATCTGGTCGAAGGGAGGTGCGTGCTCGTCGGTTGTGGCAGACGGTCAGTCAGGCACACCTGTGAGCAGGGCACACTCCTCCCCCGGGAGACCCGCGATCGGGAAGCTGGGGATGTGGAGCTGCAGGAATGTCATCTGACTGCTCACCTCTCGGACAACCGCGCGACGCACACCCCTGTGTGCGTAACCATCCGCATACTAGGGAACGCCGCGACGGAAGTCAATAGCCGTGCGCGCTCGATGCACCGAAACGAGCGGCCTTTCCGATTGCCAGACTGGAAGGCGCGGCGTCGCGGTCCATATCTCCTCATGACACCATTTCTTCGATTCGCGTTCCTTAAAGGCGATAAGGCTCACGAAACGATCTCTCCATGCCGCGATGATTCTCGCTGAATGGCATTCTGAGCCAAGTTGCCGTACAATTCGCTTCTGCAACTGAGACGGCGCAGCGGTCGAGCCGGCGTTCCCACACGCCCGGCTTCGTTGCGCCCTCGTCCTGTGTCCCGGCATGCCAACCGGGAACATCGTCTCAAAGGGAAGGCTTTTATCGCTTGATTACGTTGGACCATGTCACAAAGACATATCACTCCGATGGGCACACCATCAACGCGGTTGACGACGTCTCCTTCTCGGTCGCGGAAGGCGAGCTGGCCGTCCTGATCGGCCCCTCCGGATCGGGCAAGACGACGACGATGCGCATGATCAATCGCCTGGAGGACGTCTCCTCCGGCACGATCAGCGTCAACGGGCAAGACATCACGTCGATGAACGTCGTCACCCTGCGGCGGCACATCGGCTACGTCATCCAGCAGGGTGGCTTGTTTCCGCACTTCACGGTTGCGGATAACGTGTCCGTCGTGCCGCGCCTGCTCGGCTGGTCGAAGAAGAAGCGCCGCGAGCGCGCCGAAGAACTGCTCGCGCTGGTCGGTCTCGACCCGGATATCTTCGCCAACCGCTACCCGCGCCAGCTCTCCGGCGGCCAGCAGCAGCGCGTCGGCGTCGCACGCGCGCTTGCGGCGGACCCGCCGATCATCCTGATGGACGAGCCCTTCGGTGCCGTCGACCCCATCACCCGGACCCAACTGCAGCGCTGGCTGCGCCAGGTCCAGCAGGACGTGCAGAAGACGATCGTCTTCGTCACGCACGACATCAACGAGGCGTTCCTGCTCGGCGACCGCATCGTCCTGATGAAGGACGGCCATGTCGAGCAAAACGGCACGCCGGCCGAGCTGCTGCGCGCACCGGCCAGCGATTTCGTGCGGGAGTTCATCGGCGAGGAGTTCGCGCTGCAGGCGCTGGAGCACACGCGCATCGCCGAGCTGGCGAAGCCGGTGCCGATGAGCGTGCCGGACGACATGCTGGTCATCCCGGGCACCTTCTCGATCCCCGAAGCGAGCCGCGAGGTCTCGCAGGCGGAGACGAGCGGCCATGAAGGCTTTATCGTGGCGGACGCCGCCGGCGAACCCGAAGGCTATGTGACCTACGAGGAGTTCGCCTCGGTGATCAGCGAGGGCATCGCGTCCGAGACCGAGGTGGAAAGCGACGAGACAAATCGGGAGGAGGAGCGCATTGAGCTACATCCTCGATAATCCCGACCGCGTCTTCGAGCTCACCATCGAGCACCTCCAGCTGGTCTTCACGGCGATCCTGATCGCCGCGCTGATCGGCATTCCGCTCGGCATCCTCATCTCCCGCGTGAAGTGGCTGGCCCTGCCGGTCCTGAACATCAGCGGCGTGCTCTACACCGTGCCGAGCCTCGCGTTCTTCGCGATCCTGATTCCGTACACCGGCATCGGCAAGACCACCGCGATCACGGCGCTCGCCGTCTACTCGCTGCTGGCCATCGTGCGGAACACCGCGGCCGGCATGAATGAGGTGCCAGCGGCAACGGTCGACGCCGCGCGGGGCATGGGCATGGGCGGATTCCAAAGGCTCTTCATGGTGGAGCTTCCGCTCGCCATCCCGTACATCTTCGCGGGCATCCGCCTCGCGACCGTTGCCGGGATCGGCATCGCGGCCATCGCCGCGGTGATCGGCGGGGGTGGCCTCGGACGGTTGATCTTCGACGGCATCCGCTCGATCGACACCGATCGCATCGTCGCGGGCGCCCTGATGTCGGTCGTCCTGGCCCTGCTCGCGGAGGTCGGGTTCTCTCGTCTCGCGTTGCTCCTTCGCCCTGATATGCGCGTGAAGGCGGAAAGGGGATAACGCATGTTTGGTAGTAATGACCCACTAGATTTCATTCAATACATCCGGGACAACCCGGACCAGTTCTGGGACCTGTTCAACGAGCACATGACGCTGGTCGTCTACGCGGTCATCGTCGGCCTGGTGATCGCTGTGCCGCTCGCGGTTGTCACGAGCCGCGTCAAGGCGCTCGAGAAGCCGATGACCTGGATCGCCAACACCGGCCAGGCCATCCCGAGCCTCGCCGTGCTGGCGATTGCCCTGCCGATCTTCGGCATCGGGTTCAAGCCGTCGCTGTTCGCGTTGTCGATCCTGGCCGTGCTGCCGATCTTCCTGAACACCCTCGTCGGGATCGCGAGCGTCGACCCCGCCGTCGTCGACGCGGCCCGCGGGATGGGCAGCAGCGACATGCAGCTGCTCTGGCAAGTCCAGCTTCCGCTGGCGATGCCGTTCATGTTCGCCGGCATCCAGACCGCCGTCGTCCAGAGCATCGGCCTGGCGACGCTGGCGGCCTATATCGGCGGAGGCGGCTTCGGCGACTGGATCCTGCAGGGCCTCGCGGTCCGCAACTTCCCGATCCTGCTGGCCGGCGCCGTGCCGGTCGCCCTCCTGGCGATGACCGCCGAGCTCCTGCTGGGCTGGGTCCGCCGCCTCGTCGTTCCCAAGGGCCTGACCGTCGGATAGGGCGATTCTCCGGGCGGAGCCCTCTCGCTCCATCACACCGAGCTCCGCCCATCAATCCATTGACACCACACAGGTGACTGCTCTTTCGGGGGAATGAGCAACGATCGAAACGTCGGGCGCGTGCACCAGAGCCGGTGCAGGAGCGCGACACCACGAAAGGAATCAATCCCCAATGCCTTATCCCAATCGCCGCCAGTTCGTCCTTGCCGGAACTGCCGCCGGAGTCGCGGTCGCCATGGATGGCCAGCTCGCCGCGTTCGCGCAGGATGGCGACAAGCCAACTATTCGCGTTGGCTCCAAGCCGTTCACCGAGTCCGCGCTTCTCGGCGAGGTGATCGCGCAGCTCATGGAGGATGCGGGGTACCCGGTCGAGCGGCAGCTCAACCTCGGAGGCACCGCCGTCGTCCATGAGGGCATGGTCCAGGACGAGCTCGACGCCTACGTCGAATACACGGGCACGGCCTTGCTCGCGGTCCTCGGCATGGAGGCCCCTGACTCGGCCGTTGCCCTCGACGCCTCGCCGGCCGCCTGCGCGCCGCCGCCGGGAAGGATGAGGTGTACCGCATGGTGGCTGATGCCTACCCCGAGGAGTTCGGGCTGGTCTGGCTCGAGCCATGGGGGCTGAACAACACCTACTCCATCGCCGTCCGCCGCGAAACCGCCGAGGAGTTCGGGCTCACCACCATGAGCGACCTCGCCGGCCATGCGGGCGAGATGACGCTCGGCACCGACAACGAGTTCCCGATCCGCCCGGACGGCCTGCCGGGATACCAGGAGACGTACGGATACTCGATTCGGCGACGTGCGCCAGGGCGACATCGGCCTGATGTACCAGGCGCTCGCCGAGGGCGATGTCGACGTCATCACCAGCTACGCCACCGACGGCCGTATCCCGGCGCTCGACCTGGTCCTGCTGGAAGACGACAAGAACTTCTTCCCGCCCTACTACGCTGCCCCGGTTGTCCGGCAGGACACGCTGGAGGCGGCCCCGGACATGGCGGACATCCTCAACCAGCTGGCCGGCCGCATCGACAACGACATGATGGCCCGGTTCAACGCCCGCGTGGACGACGACGGACTCGAGCCGAAGGAGGCCGCGCGCGAGTTGCTCGACGAGCTCGGTGTCCTGGGATCGGACAGCTAGTTCTCGCCTCTCTGCAGATGAGATTAGTAACCGCCTCGCAACGCAAGAGGAGCATGCATCATGACAAGGCTTAATCGACGACAGGTTGTGGGAGGCGCGACAACCGCGCTCGCGGTCACCGCGCTCGGCCAAACCGGCGGTATCGCGGCACAGGGCGACAAGCCGACCGTCACCGTGGGTAGCCACAACTACACCGAGCAGTTCATCCTCGCCGAGATGTGCGGCCAGATCCTCAAGGACGCCGGGTTCCCGGTCGAGTTCGAGCACAACCTCGGCGGCACGGTGATTATCCATGAGGCCGGCATCGCGGGCGATCTCCAGGTCTACGTCGAGTACCTTGGCACGGGCCTGACGATTCTTGGCGTCGAATACACCGATGTCGTCGAGGAAGGCACGCCCGCCGAGGACGCCCAGCAGGTCGTCTACGACTACGTGCCGGGACGCGTACATCGAGAACTGGGACACCTACTGGCTGGATCCGATCGGGATCAACAACACCTACGCCCTCGCCATGCGCCGCGAGCACGCCGAGGAGCTCGGGGTGACGAAGATCTCCGATTTGGAGTCGCACGCCGGCGATCTCTCGCTCGGCGGTTCGCAGGAGTTCATCGTGCGCATCGACGGCCTGCCGGGCCTCGAGGAGGCCTATGGCTTCGAGTTCGGCGATTCCAGCGGCATGGAGTCCGGCCTGATGTACCAGGCGCTCGAGAACAAGGACGTGGACGTCATCTCGGCCTTTGCGACCGACGGCCGCATTCCGGCGCTGGATTTCGTGCTGCTGGAGGACGATAAGGCGTTCTTCCCGCCCTACCACGCCTCCCCGGTCGTGCGCGGGCCGCTGCTCGAAGAGGCGCCCGAGGTCGAGGACCTGCTCAACCAGATGGGTGGCCTGATCGACAACACGAAGATGGCGGAACTGAACTTCCGCGTCGACGATGGTGGCGAAGAGCCGCGCGACGTCGCCATCGACTTTCTCGTCGAGAACGAGATCATCGACGACCCGCGCTAACCCAACGCCGGCATCCGGGGCCAACTGGCTCCTGGCACCAGCCGTGCGGGGAGCCTGGTATTCCAACAACGGCATGGGGATCTCTCCATGCCGTTGGCTTTTTCCGGCCGGTGAGCGCGTCCGACGCCCGCCAGCCACCGACGATCACGATGTTGCCGGGCAACATCGTGCCTCAGGGAGAAACCACCTGTTATGACTATGAACCGACGAAACTTCATCATCTCCGGCGCGGCGACTGGCGCCGCCCTTGCCACGGCGGCCACGGCGCCGGCGGTCTTCGCGCAGGACGATCGCCCGACCGTCACGGTCGGCTCGAAGGACTTCACGGAGTCGATCATCCTCGCCCATATCTGCGCCGATCTCCTCGAGGGGGCCGGATACGAGGTCGAGCGCCAGGTCAACCTCGGCGGGACGCTGGTGGCCCACGAGTCCCTCGTCAACGGCGAGATCGACACCTACGTCGAGTACACCGGCACGGGCCTGCTGGCGATCCTCGGGCAGGAGCTACCGGAGGTCGACGCCGAAGCCGCGTCACCCGCCGCGACGCCTGCTGAGGGTGGCGCCATGTCCAACCCGTTGGCGCAGGAGGTCTACGACATCGTCGCCTCCGAATACCCGGAGCAGTTCGGCCTGGAATGGCTGAAGCCGTGGGGGTTCAACAACACCTACGCGCTCGCCATGCGCCGTGATCAGGCCGAGGAGCTCGGGGTCACCACCATTTCCGGCCTCGCCGAGCACGCCGGCGACCTGACCATTGGCGCGCCGCAGGAAACCCTGGTGCGCGAGGACGGCATCCCCGGCCTCGAGGCGACCTACGACATGGAGTTCGGCGACGTCGTCGGGCTCGACCCGGGGTTGATGTACAGCGCCGTCGATAATGGCGACGTGGACGTCATCACGGCGTTCTCGACGGACGGGCGCATCGCGGGCATGGATCTCGTCCTGCTCGAGGATGACAAGCACTTCTACCCGCCCTACTTCGCCGCGCCGGTCGTGCGCCAGGAGCTGCTGGAGCAGTCCCCGGACGTGCGCGACGCCCTGAACCAGCTCGCCGGGAAGCTCGACGACGCCACGATGACCCAGATGAACTATCAGGCCGACGAGGAAGGCATGGAGGCGCAGGACGTCGCCCACCAGTTCCTCGTCGACGCGGGCCTCATCGAGGGATAGCGCCCGCACTCCCTCGTCAACGACACCTGGCACCGCTCGCTGTTCGGCGCGGCACCAGGTGTCGTTGCGCCCTCAGGATTGATCACTATCCCGAAACGGAGCCTCATGACTTTCATCACACGACGCAACCTGATTCTCTCCAGCGCCGCCGGAGCGGCGTTTGCCGCGACCGGAGTGCATGACGCCTTCGCCCAGGGCGACAAGCCCACCGTGACGGTCGGCTCCAAGGACTTCACGGAGTCGCTCATCCTGGGCCAGCTCTGCGCCCACCTGCTCGAGGACGCGGGGTATGAGGTGGACCGGCAACTGAACCTCGGCGGGACCGTCGTCGTTCACGAAGCCACCGTCAACGGCGACGTAGACCTCTACGTGGAGTACACCGGCACCGGCCTGATCGCGATCCTGGGCCGCGACCTCCCCGATATGGATGAGTCGGAAGCCAGCACCTCCCCGGAAGCAGGCGTCGGGCAAGACCCCGTCTACGACATCGTGTCGGAGGCCTATCCCGAGGAGTTCGGCATCGAATTGCTGAAGCCGTGGGGATTCAACAACACCTACGTCATCGCCGTTCGACCTGAGACAGCCGAGGAGCACGGCCTGGAGAAGGTGTCCGATCTTCAAGGTGTGGCGGCGACCTTGTCTTCGGATGCAGCCAGGAATTCCTGGTGCGCCCCGACGGCCTGAACAGTCTCCAGGAGACCTACGACATCGAGTTCGCGAACGCGGTCGGCCTGGATCCGAGCCTGGTCTACGTCGCCATGGACGAGGGCCAGGTCGACGCCATCGCCGGTGCCGCCACCGAGGGCCACATCGAGCGGCTGGGGTTCGTCAAGCTCAAGGATGACCGTGGCTTCTTCCCGCCCTACTACGCGGCTCCTGTCGTTCGCCAGGCGCTGCTCGAGGAGTCGCCCGAGGTTCGGGATGTTCTCAACATGCTCGCCGGCCACATTGATGACGACACAATGGGCTCACTGAACCTCGAAGTCGATCAGGACAACCGTAATCACTCGGATGTCGCGCGTCGATTACCTCGTCGACGCGGGCCTCATCGAGGGATAACCCTGCGTCGCATCCACGGTAGCAGGTACGGGCGACCCCGCCGGGAAGGCGTCATGCCCTTCCGGCGGGGATGCTTGTTAACCGGCGAAGGTCAATCGGAAGACGGGGTGCTTCGGCAAGACGGAACGGATCTCGTCGTCGGTTGAGTTGCCGTCGACGCCCATGAAGGACTTCACCTGCCATCCCCACTTCTGGAGGTAGGCGCGCATGAACGGGAGCTTCTCGTCATTCGTCAGCTCTTCCGCCCGGAACGCGCGGTTCTTGCGGCCGCGCCGCAGACGGCCCTCATCTGATGCACGCAGGTTCTTCACCCATTGGCTCTCACCCCGGGCCGACATCAGGTAGGTTGCGCCGTCGAACTCCAGGGGGTTGACGACGACGGACCGGATCGCGCCGCTCGTGCGACCTCGCACATCGAGCACCTCGGCGCCCATGAGCGGAAGCCCCACCGTACCGACCAGGAACCCCATGACCGTGTTCGAAATGTTTGCCACGTTCGCCAACCTCACGCCAGTTCACAGATTGATCCGTTTTGGACCGGCTCCATAGTGGCAGGTTAATGTGACGAAAGCATGTCGGGACATCAGCGGGCGCAGGAGCGCCGGGATGCGGACGTTCGGCCTACAGCGTTCGCGCGACGGCCTTGGCGATGGCGCCGAGCGTCTCAGCGACGCCAATCCCTCGGATCGCCATGGCCGGGAACATTGGCCAAGCCACCTCGTTGAGATCCTCGTTCACGTCGGCGGTCTCACGGGCTTCGCCCAGGTCAGTCTTGTTCACCTGCAGCACGATCGGCAGCGAGCGTTCATCGCGGCCGTAGTGCGCCAGATGCCCGCGGAGCTCCGCAACGCTCTCCCGGTTCGCCTCCGCCTGCTCCGGCGCCGCATCCGCGACGAAGACCACGCCGTCCGCCCCGCCAAGGATCGCGCGACGCGTGCGCACGTAGTCCTTCTGGCCCGGAACGGTGTAGAGATGGAAGCGGATCGACCAGCCGCCGACCTCGATCTCCTGCACCGGCATGAAGTCGAAAAACAGCGTGCGCTCATCCTCGGTGTCAATCGAGCGTAGCGGACCCCGGTAGTCCTCCGGCAACCGCGAGTGGACATTGACGACGTTGGTCGTCTTCCCGCTCTGGGCCGGGCCGTAATAGACGATCTTGGTATCGATGCGGCGCTCGCGGACGTTGATCGTGGCCATGCCTAGCCCAGGAGCCCCTGCACGGCCGACTCGTCGGTCGTCTGCCGCGCGATAATCTTCCCGATCGTGACCGCCTCCGGCACCTCCGCGATGACGGTCTCCACGTCTTCGGGCCGCACGACCAGCACGAAGCCCACGCCCATGTTCAACACCCGATAGCGCTCGGCAAGCGACAGCCCCGCGCGCTCAACCATGTACGCAAAGATCGGCGGGCTCGGCCACGACGTGGGGTCCAGCACGGCGACGCAGTCCTGCGGCAGCGTGCGTGGCAGGTTATCGACCAGCCCGCCGCCGGTGATGTGCGCCATGCCCCGCACCAGCCCGCGCTCCAGCAGCGGCATCACCTCGCGCAGATACGAGCGGTGCCCGGCGATCAGCGCGTTGCCGAGCGTCCCGTCCGTCCCCGCCAGCGGTGCCGCGAGCACCTCCCGATCGCGCGCGAACTCCCCCGTCAGCCCCACCACTTTCCGGGCAAGGCTGTAGCCGTTGGTATGCAAACCCGTGCTCGGCAGGCCCAGCACGGCGTCCCCCGCGCGGATGGAGGAGCCGTCGACGATACGGTCCGCGGTGACGGAGCCGACGATGAAGCCGGCAAGGTCATATTCGCCTTCGGCATACATGTCCGGCATCTCGGCCGTCTCGCCGCCGAGCAGAGCGACGCCGCTCGCCGCGCAGGCGTCCGCGATGCCGCCGACGACGGCCTCGACGGTGTCCGGGTCAAGTTTGCCGGTCGCGAAGTAGTCGAGAAAGAAGAGTGGCGTGGCGCCGAGGGCGAGGATGTCATTGACGCAGTGGTTGACGATGTCTGCACCGATCGTCGAGTGGGCATCGCCGCCAAGGGTGAACGCCAGCCGCAGCTTTGTGCCGACGCCATCCGCGCTGGCGACAAGGATCTGGTCCGCCGGGCCCTGCAGGCGCCAGGTACCGCCGAAGTGCCCAATCGGCCCGGCCGACGAGCCGAGGGTCGACTGCGCGCGCTTCTTCAGGCGGTCGATCGCCTGCATCTTCGCGTCGATATCGACGCCGGCGTCCTTGTAGCTGATCGGGGTGCGGTCGGTCATTCGATATCCTCAGGGAGCGTTGAGCGGTCCGGATCGTGCGTACACCCGGCGGCCTTGTGGCCGGGTCGGTTCAGCCTGCGAGACCCGGCCACAAGGGCCGGGTGTACGCCAGGGGGATCTCAGCATACGGAAGCGGGGACCACGTCTGTGATCCCCGCTTCTCCGCGCGATCCTGCGTGATCGCATCTAGTTTACCGTGTTCGCCGGCGCCTCGGTGGCTGGGACGGCCGCATCCTCATGCCCGTTGGGCGTGAAGAAGGGGCGGAACCGCGCCAGCTCCCGGTCCGGCAGCGAGCCATGGATGACCGAGCCGGACTCGTCGAAGGTCAGGTCCTCGACGTGGCCCTGCGAATGGAAGCGATCGACGAGCTCCGAGCGGTTGTACGGGATCGTGACAGACACGTCGACGAACCCTTCCTCCCGCTCGAGCATCTCCTCGACCAGCGTGAGCAGGCCCTCGATGTTGACGCCCTTCTGCGCCGAGATCGCGACCATGTCCGGCCCGACGCCGAGCGCCTCGGGCGCCAGCTCCATGAGCTGCGCGCGCTGCTCGTCCGTCAGGCGGTCGATCTTGTTCAGCGCGTAGAGCATCGGCCGGTCGTCGACGCCGAGGTCCTCGAGCGTGCGGTTGACCGTCTCGACCTGCTCGCGCGCGTTCGGGTGCGTCACGTCGACGACATGGACCAGCAGGGTCGCCTCGGCGATCTCCTCGAGCGTCGCGCGGAACGCCGCGATGAGCTGCGTCGGCAGGTTGTTGATGAACCCCACCGTGTCGGTGAGGAGCACCTCGCGACCGCTCGTCAGCTCGATCCGCCGGGTCGTCGGGTCCAGCGTCGCGAAGAGCTTGTCCTCCGCGAGCACGCCGGCGCCGGTGATCTTGTTCAGCAGCGTGCTCTTGCCCGCGTTCGTGTATCCGACAAGCGACACGACCGAGATCGGCGTGTCCTTGCGGCGCGCGCGGTAGAGCTCGCGGTGCCGGTGCACCTGCACCAGCTGCTCCTTCAGGAAGGAGATGCGCTGGTTGGCTACCCGGCGGTCGGCCTCGAGCTGGGTCTCACCAGGACCACGCAAGCCGACACCACCGACACCCTGACGGGAAAGGTGGGTCCACATGCGGGTCAGGCGCGGCAGCCGGTATTGCAGCTGGGCCAGCTCGACCTGCAAGCGGCCCTCATGCGTCTGCGCGCGACGCGCGAAGACGTCGAGGATCAGCGCCGTTCGGTCGATCACCTTCAGCTCAAGCGCCTGCTCGAGATTGCGCTGCTGGGCCGGGGTCAGCTCGCCGTCAATCATGACGAGGTTGTAGTCGAGCTCCTCGCGGAGGTTCTTGACCTCTTCGAGCTTGCCCTTGCCGACGTATGTCGCCGGGTGCGGATGGCCCAGCTTCTGGGTCACCGAGCCGACGACCTCGACGTCGACCGTCTCGGCGAGGCTTGCGAGCTCCTCGAGGGAGTCCTGCACCTTCCACGTCTGGTCAGACGTCTCCACGGCAATCAGAAGCGCCCGCTCCGGTTCGGAAGCGGTCGTTTGTGTATGAAGTTCAATGTCGAAGCTTATGACAGTAGCCTTTCGGCGATGCGTGATGCTCGCCGCGCACAGGAGTTCGTGTGTTGTGCAAAGAGTCCCGTGCGAGGACTGGAGACACCCGCCACGGAAAAGGGGAATTGCGGAGACCCGCGTTTATGCCGCGCGATCGATCCAATGCTTGTTGATCACATCACACCTCCAGTCATGCGTAGGCGCCCATTTTACCATTTCTCGGCGTCGTTCGCGACATTTCGGTGTAGCCAGGCATCCAGGGTGGCGTCGACGACCGCGTCCAGATGCCGCTCAAACGCGCGGTACTCGCCCCTCCCGGAGTCGCCGACAAGATCGCGCATGTCGATGAAGCCATACGAGAACCGTACCGGCGGGCTCCCATGCGGAAAGGCAGTGTACGGCTCCAGTGGCGCCATGTCGTAGCCGGCGCGAACGCCGTGCCGATTCCTGGCCCGCTGGTGCGCCGTCACGCGCGCCAGGGCGTCCAATCCCTTATCGTCGCGCCGCACGCGCAGATCAGGCCGCCATGCGCCATGCACCATCCCCTGCGGGAGACAGCAGCGCCAGAACGCGAGCCGGCACGAGCGACGACGGCAGCGCGATCGTCTCGCGCAAGGCGTCGCCCTTGTCGCGCTCGGTTGCCCACTCGTCGCGCGGTGCACGGTGCGTGACGACAAGGTTCGCGCCACCCTCGATCAAGGTGTAGCAGTCGATGCGGATGGTGTACTCCTGATCCGCCCGCTCATCCGCCAGCGGCTCAACGGTGTAGATCGCCCAGGCGTGCCCGGGCTCCATCCCGGCCGGCGCCTCGTCGGGGAGATCGCTGCCGAGATCGATGACCGCGCTGCTCTCGAACTGGCGCAACGCGTCAAGCTCATCGATCACGCACTGCTGCGGGTCGCCATGCTGGTTGATGACGCTCTCGAGCGTGACCAGGCTGCGGCCGGACTGCATCTCCACGAAGTCGTAACCGGACTCGGAGAATTGCTCCGTGATGTCCCATCCGCCACCGTCCGTGCGGACGGACCACCCGAATTCCTGGCTCAGGATCATCCCCTCGCTACTGACGGGGGCCACGGGCGTCGCGGACGGCGAGGCAAACAGGTCACGCACCTCCAGCGGCGGGCACGGCGCGGGTGAATCCAGGCACATGAGCTGGTGGTCCATGAGCCGGGACGTCACATCCACCGGAGGCAGGGCGCCGCCCAAGGGTCCGGAAACCGATCGCGACAACATATGCGCCGTGCTGCCGGACTTCCAGCGTCCCGGAGTACGACTGGCCCTCCAGCATGCCGGTAACGCGGTAAAGCCCGGCCACCCCTTGCGGCGTCGCCTGCTCTCCCTCGGCGATCGTGAAATAGGGGTCAGCAAGCCTCGCCGTCGGGCCCTCCGCATCGAGGGTGTCCAGGAACGCGATCGCCTGGTCCTCGCTGCCAAAGGCCCCGATCCAGGTCGACATGAAGCCGGTGCCCGTGCCGCCACCCAGCCGCAAACCCTCGCTGGCATAGAAGAGTTGCTGAATACCGACCGCGAGATCGGCGGCGTCCGGCTCCCGCACCTCACCCGCGGCGGGTTGCACGAGGCCATCCCGGATTCGGTAGACCTGATGAACGCCGGACTGCTGGACGTTCTGGAAATCGGCGAGATCTTCCCCGTCGACCAGCCGAACCGCCCGCGGGGCAATCCCCTCTTCCATTGTGTCGAATGGCCCGCTCCGCGCGATCGACCGTTTGGGCCACGATGGCGCTATGTTCCGCTCTCGTCCGGCGCGCGGTAGACGTCCAGGGAGACCACCTCGATGACCAGCCGGTCACGCTGGACAACCGTCCGCAGCGTATCGCCACTCTGGCTGACAAGCCGCACGGTCGACGCGTCCCGGATGGCGGGCTCGGCTTCCTCGACGTCCGCGCCCGGATAGTCGCGCATCGAATCGAACAGGCTCTCCGCCCCGGTCACGTCGGCGAGGACGAAGACGTTCGTCTGGATCAGCGCCAGGATATCGCTCGTGGCATACGCGCGATCCTGCAGCAGCGCAAGGTCCATCACGTAGGCGTCGACCCACCCCGCGGCGGAGAGATCGTCGGAGGCCCCCGCGGCCGAGCGCTGGCGTGGCGCGGCGATCCATGCCGCGGCAGCCTCCTGGTCGAGATAGCCGCCGGCCAACACCTGGTAACCCGCCTCCGGCAAGTCGTCCACCGGCACCGGGATGTCGGCGATGTCGATCACCGGCCCGGCGTCCTGCCTGGCCGACGCGGTGACCGGTGTCCCGGCCGCCATGACGATCAAGCCCGACCACGGCGATCAGCCGCGCGATAATGCTCATGCCCGATTCCCCTCCCCGTTCACCGATGCCGATGTTGACGCGGACCCGAGCGCCCCACGCCAGACGAGCACGGTCACCCCGGCCGCGATCAGCGCGAAGCTCAGCCAGTACGCCGCCGGCCAGGGACCGATATAGAGACTGTCGGTGCGGATAGACTCCAGTGGCAAACGCGCGAGGCCATACCCGATCAGGTAGATGCCGGTCACGAAGCCGGTCCGGAACCAGGAGAAGCCCGGCCCCTTCACGACGAGCCACGAGAGCGCGATGGCGAAAACCAGGTTGAAGATGGACTCATACAGGAACGTCGGGTGGAACGTTGCGAATGCCTCGTACCCCTCCGGTCGCCGGGCCGGGCTGATCTCGACGGCCCATGGCAGCGTGGATGGTGTCCCGAATGCCTCCTGGTTCGCCCAGTTGCCCCAGCGCCCGATCGCCTGCCCCAGCGCGACCCCCGGAACGATCACGTCCATCCAGAACCATGGGCTATCGCCAAGACGACGCGCATAGAGCCAGACGATGAGCGCCCCGGCGATGATCGCTCCATGGATCGTCAATCCGCCCGAGCGGAAATCCAGCGCCCACATGGGGTCATCGAGGAAGCGATCCCACTGCAGGATGACGTAGTAAAGCCGCGCGCCGATGATCGCGCCGAGCACGACCCAGGTTGCCATGTCGAGGATGATTTCCGGATCTTCGCCACGTCTGCGCGTCAGCCATGAGCTGAGCAGTACAGCGAGGATGATGCCGGTAACGATGAAGATCGCGTACCAGCGAATCTCGAGCGGCCCGAGCGCGATCGCGACGGGATCGGAAGGTGACGGCATGCCTGGCCCCGGATACAGCGACAGCCCGCAGGATCACCACCGAACGGCGGAAAACCGGGCGTGAAGATCGATAGCGTTAGCCTATCACGCGTGATGGTGCAGGAAGGCCTCGACCTCGTCACGCGTCGGGAGGCCGTCCATCGCGCCCGGGCGGGTGGTGGCCAGCGCGCCGGCCGCCATCGCGAACCGCAGGTCGGTTACATCGGCGTCCTTCCAGGCGGTCGGGATCAGGCGGGAGATGAAGGCGGCGGTGAACGCGTCGCCCGCGCCGGTCGGCTCCACGGCATTAACGTGGAAGGCATCCAGCACGTGCAGGTCGCCTTCAACGCGCAGCGCCGCCCCGCGACCGCCGTCCGTGATCACGGCGACCTCGGGCGCGAACCGGTCGAGCGCGTGCGAGGCCTCCGGGAACGTCGTCGCGCCCCACAGATGCCGCGCGTCGTCGACGCTGAGCTTCACCACCGTCGCAGCGGAGATCATCGCCGCCACGCTCATCCGCAGCTCATCCATCGGTACCTGCCCGGGACGGATATTGAGGTCCGCCACGACCGGGATAGTGGCCTCGGTGGCATGGCGCAGCGCGGTGAGCACGGCGTCTCGCGACGGCTCCGCGCACATCGCGACACTGCCGACAACGATCGCTTCGACGCCGTCCAGCGACTCACGAGAGACATCCTCGGGCGACAGCAGCCGATCCGCATTGCGATGCAACCGAAAATGGCCATCGCCACGCGCATCCGACCACGCCAGGGCCAGGGTCGTCGGCTGGTGGTCCGCCACGCGCATCGCGGACGTGTCGACGCCTTCCGCGCGAAGCCGGTTCACCAATCGCTCCCCGAACGGGTCATCACCCACCACCGCGCGCATCTGGGACGGCACGCCGAGCCGGGCGAGCGCGACCGCGACGTTCGCGGGCGCGCCCCCCTCGCGGATGCGGAGCTCCGTGGCTTCGAGCAGCGACTCGCCAGCCGGTGCAATAAGGTCGACGAGAATTTCGCCAATGGCGATGACGGGCTTGCCGCTCATCCGGTGCCCTTGATCAGCCTGATTGTCGCGGGGGTATCGGTGTCGCGGTGGACCTCGACGACGTCGCGCAGGGCCTCGATCCGCTGCATGATGCGGCTGAGGTGACCGATGCCCTCGACCTCAACGGTCAGCAGCAGGGTCACGCTGCGGTCGTCGTGCGTCTGGGTGAGCATCGAGAGGATATTCACGCGCTCGTCGGAGAGCAGCGTGCTGACGTCCTTCAGCAACCCGACCCGGTCGAGCGCGTGGACGCGGATCGGAACCGGGTGCGTCTCGTGCGCCTCGCCGCCCCACGACACCGGGACCAGCCGCTCCGGGTCGGAAATGTTGAGGATGTTCGGGCAATCCTTGCGGTGATAGACAACCCCCCGGCCGCGCGTGGTGTAGCCAATGATGTCGTCTCCCGGCACCGGCCGGCAGCAGTTCGCCTGGATCGTCAGCAGATTCCCGGCACCCATCACCTCGACGCGGGCAGGCGCGCTCGGGGCCTTGATAATCGAACTCGCCTGGAACATCTCCTTCGGCGACTCGTCCAGCTTCTGCGCGATCGCCTGCGAGGTGACCGCGCCATAGCCGATCGCGGCGAGAAAATCATCCAGCTTGGTGTAGCGCGGAAACTTCTGGAGCACGTCCTCGAGCTTCATGTCGAGGCCAAGGCGACGCAGCTCGCGCTCGAGCGCGTCCTTGCCCTGGGCGATGTTCTCGTCGCGCTCCTGGCGACGGAACCATTGCCGGATCTTCTCGCGAGCGGAAGCGGTCTTGACGTAGCCCGTGTTCGCCTGGAGCCAGTCGCGCCGGGGGCCGTTGACCGTGTTACTGGTCTTGATCTTGACGACCTGCGCGTTCTGCAAGCGGTAATCCAGCGGCACCATCTGGCCGTTAACCGTGGCCCCGACGCAATGGTGGCCGACCTGGGTATGGATGCGATAGGCGAAGTCAACCGGCGTCGCGCCGTTCGGGAGCTCGATGATGTCCCCGGCCGGCGTGAAGCAATAGACCATGTCCTGGAAGACGTCGGACTTGAGGGACTCGACAAACTCCTCGGCGTCGGCGACCTCGTCGCGCCAGTCCATCAGCTGGCGGAGCCAGGTGATCTTGGCCTCAAGGCGCTGGTCGCTCTTGCCGCCTTCCTTGTAGCGCCAGTGGGCGGCGATACCGTATTCCGCGACCTGGTGCATCTCATAGGTGCGAATCTGGATCTCGACCGGGTGCGCATCCGGCCCGATCACCGCCGTGTGGAGGCTCTGGTACATGCTCTCCTTCGGCGTCGCGATGTAGTCATCGATCTCGCCGGGCACCGGGTGCCACTTGCTGTGGACCAGGCCGAGCACGCTGTAGCAATCCTGGACCGAGTTGACGAGGATGCGGATGCCGATGACGTCGTAGATCTCCTCGAACGGCCGGCTCTTGCGGTTCATCTTCCGGTAGATCGAGTAGATGTGTTTCTTGCGGCCGGACATCTCGGCCTTGATATGCGCCCCGTCGAGCAGCTCGTTCAGCTCGCCGATGATCTTCTCGAGCATCGTCTGGCTGTCTTTGCCGCGGGATTCGAGCTCGGCCGAGATCGACGCGTACTCCGACGGCTGGAGATAACGGAACGCGAGGTCCTCCAGCTCCGACTTCACCTGCCAGATACCGAGACGGTTCGCGAGCGGGGCGTAAATCTCCATCGTCTGCTGCGAGATGCGAACCTGCTTATGCTGCGGCATGGAATCGAGCGTCCGCATGTTGTGCAGGCGGTCCGCCAGCTTGATCAGCACGACGCCGATGTCGTCGACCATCGCGAGGAACATCTTGCGCAGGCTCTCCGCCTGCTGCTCGCGCTCGCGGACGGCCTTCTCGCGCCTGTCCTCGTCGGTGTCCGGCGTCCACGGAATCTGGCCAAGCTTGGTGGTGCCATCGACGAGCTGCGCGACGCGGCTGCCGAAGATCTCCTCCAGCTGCTCCAGCGAGATGTCGGTGTCCTCGACAACGTCGTGCATCAGGCCGGCGGCGATCGTCTCACCGTCGAGGCGCATGGTCGCGAGGATGCGGGCGACCTCGATCGGGTGAACGATATAGGGTTCCCCGGATTTCCGGAGAACCCCGTCATGGGAGGTATACGCGAGCAGGAAGGCGCGGGCAATCATACGAAGATCACCGGCATGCTGGTCGAGCGAAATCGCATCGCTCAGGCCTTGCAACGCCGCCTGGACAGCGGGCTCGAACGAGAGCGGCGGGGCACCGACGAGCGCACTCTCGCCCTCCCGATGCTCGGGATTGCGAAAGACGTTGATCGTCTGGAGGAGCGTCATCCGCTCCGCGGCGGTGACTGTCGCTGTCATGAGCTCCGCTCCGTCGTCAATGTGGCCTGACGACGAGATTTTCCATGAGTACCCATAGCCGAGGGGGTCATGAACCGGGGGCGCGATCCCAAGCCGATCGCGTCGCGTGTGCGAAGTGTAGGGTTATGACTGTCTTGCGTCAATTTTGACCGTACGTCACAAACGCGCCTCTCCAATTTCCAAACCCAGAAAAACAAGATTCCCGGATCGTTATACGTGGGAAATTGACATTGTATTTCCGGGATTCTAGGATGAAACCCTAATTCACCAAGAACGGGCCCACCCCTAACTGCGGTCCGACACCTGACCGGGCTAGCCCCCTCCCGGCATCTTGGGTCTTCATCAATCCGCATCCACGTGGCTCCCCCCCTTTGCCACACCTGGGTCGCCCTTCTCCCGCAAAACGGGACCGTGACGTCTTCGCCTCTATCTCATCTCCAAAGCTCGCGAGCCTGGCCAGTCGTAGGTGGCTTCGCTGTGGCCTCGTGCGCCCATTCTGCACAGGAGAGACCTCATGCCTGGAATCGCGACCCAGATGGTCATCCTTGAGCGAACCATCGAACGCATGGCGAACTCCGGCGATACCGCGCAGGAAGACGCCGCGCAGATCATGAAAGACCATCACCCCTATGCCTACCTGGGAGCGATCGGCCCGGCGCTCGCGGATTTCATCCCGGGCGACCCGATCGACCCCTCGATGCCATCCCTCGGGAACAGTCCGTATGCATCGGTCTGGGCCCAGGTCCTCGCGATTGCTGGCGGGGATGGCAGCGCATCGGACCCCGGCGCGCTGTCCGTGATCGGCCAGTTCAAATTCTTCCTGAACAAGATCATCGGTATCGTCGACGACGAGGATCTTGGGGCCCTGAAGGACATGCGGGACAACGGCGAGGTCGCACAGATCGAAACGTTGGCGGCATCCCTGAAAGTGATCGTCGACGGGCTCGTTCCCCGCGTGGTCGCGATCGGATCCGGCATCACCGAGGGAATGAAACCGGCCGTGAACGTCGCAACAAACCAGCCCACGCCGATCCCCGAGGCGTGGACCGCGCGCGAATACCTGCACTGGAAGCGGCCAGGCCAGTTTGCCCAGGCGTTGGCCGCCCGGGCGCGCGCCTCGGGTGACCCGCGATTCCTGGCATACGCCTATGGCTACCTCTGCTCCTTCGCCGGCTCGGTGAGCGGCAGCCCGTTCGTCAACTCCACCATCGGCGCGTCGTACCGGCAGCAATGGTGGCGCTATCGCTGGGTCAACAATTACGTCGACACCTGGGCGTATGGCTACTACTCCTCTGGCGCCTCGATGAGCGGGGATACGCCCACGCCGGCGTACAAGAATTGGGCGGCCCTGTGCGATGCGGGATTACAGAAGCGACTTGATTTCGGGGCGGTCGATCCCGTCGAGATCATGAAGGACCTCCGTGAAGGCACGCCCTTCCCGAAACTGCTTCCCGATGATTTCGCCGATTTCTGGATGACCGCCTGGCAGGACGCCTATGGTCCGCCTCCCCTCGGCAGTCGATTTGGTGCGTCTTTCCTCAATGGGGCCATGATCATGACGTGGATGAAGCTCTGGTTCCAAACCAGTGGCGAGGTGATCGGGTGCAACCCTGCCCCGCCGATGGCGCCACCCGGTGACTGCGGCGGAGCCCCGTCATGGGTCGACCCAAACGTCCCGGGCGATAGCGGATCAGGCGAGCAACCGGCTATCCCGCAGCCCGAGTCCGATCCGGACGTAGGCGAGATCGTGACGGGCATCATCCTCGCGCTGCTAGGGGCCGCGAGCCTCTTCTTTGGCGGTGGTCTTGCCGGCGCGGCCGCCATCGGCATCGGCGTAGGGCTGATCATCGATGGTGCCACCGAGATCAACTGGGCGAAGTTGCGGTGCGATCTCTACTGGCTCCAGATGTATCTCTATAACGGGCTGAAGGCACTCCATGACCTCATGACGCTCGGCGCGTTCTCCCACCCCTACCCATCGGAGCTGGCCCTCGACAGTACAACGATCAGCCTTCTCGGCATCCCGTACACCTACGACTCGGGCAAGCGGCTGACGAAGTCGCGCGTCCTCGGCCCCGAGAAGCTCATGAGCGAGCTCCCCACCGACTTTGACGGCCAGTTCCCGGCCCAGCGTTGGTCGGGAGGCCTTGGAGACTGGGTGAAGACCCCAACCGGCATCGAGCAGCCGGAAACGACCGGCTATCTGAACCGGGCCTACCCACCGTTCTTCATCGATGACGATGCCGCCAACCCCCTGACAGGCGACAGCGATGTCCTGACCGGCACAACCTGGCCACCAGGCGAGCGGCGGTTGCCCGGGACCGAGGTGCCCGTCACCTTCGCGAACGCCGTCGCGAACGCGGTCGAACTGATAGCCAAGGCCGGTGACCCGCTGCCGGATTGGAACCTGGACGCCGACCGCGGCATGGCGTGGCTTACCTGGGCGTTCGAGAACGGCATCCTGAGCGACCCGGTCGCCGTCGAAGCAGAGCCATGAGCCGGGACGTCATCAACGCCCTCCGACGACAAGGAGCCCGTCAATGGTCAAGAAGGACAGGACGAACGACCGGCCACAAGACGAACATCGCGACAACGGCGTGCGTGACGTGCGCGAGGCCGTCGACGAGCAGGACCGCGATCGCGAGCGACGCATCGAGGAATGGAAGAAGCGCTACCAGGCCTGGCTCGATGGCGAAAAGGATGACCAGGATGGCTTCGGGGAGCACGGTGAACCGCCGCCGGTCACGCCGTTCCTCCTCATCCGGTACGGGCCGACCGACCTCGGGGCGCGTCCCATCCCGGCCGGAACGGCCTACTGGGCGTCGCCCGACGTATGGGTCGAGTCCAGCGATCCCTACGGCAACGCGGTCGCTGGCGAGCCGAACACGCTGCATGCCCGCATCTTCAACCTCGGCGCGTTCCAGGCCGCGCCAGTCCAGGTTGACTTCTACTGGGCGAACCCGGCGCTGGGTCTCGGCCCGGCGAACATGAACCACATCGGAACGGAGTGGGTTGAAGTCCCATCGTTGGGATCGGTCGATGTCGCCTGCACCACGCCGTGGATACCCGTCATGGTCAACAACGGCCATGAATGCGCCATGGTCAACTGCTCCTGCTGGATCTCCGACCCGATCCTCTATCCATTCCAGCCAACCCTGGACCGGCATGTTGGCCAGCGAAACCTCAACGTCGTTGCGGGCAAGGCCGGCATGAAGCTCCTGTACACGCTCCAGGTCACGAACGTTTTCCCGATCGAGATGCCTGTCCTGGTCACCGCCGTGTTCGAGCGGCTGACGATGACCAAGGAAGCGCGGCAGATCCCGTTGCACGAGCTCGGCGCGATGGCGGCCGGGTTCGCGACACAGGGAACGAAGCCGTCGTTCGGGCTCACCGACCGGTACATGGTTGGAAACCCGGCGCATCGACTCGCCCAGCGGGGAGCGCGGCTCGAACGCCGGGCCTCCACCGAATCACCAACGTACTTCCGGGCCGCCGACACCACCGGCATGACGGTCATGACCTCGCTGACAGATCGACGCGGCACGATCGACGCCGAACGCGCCGGCGTCTTCGCGGGCAACCTGTTCGCCTCACTGGATGCCTTCCGTAAAGGCCGGGGCGGAGAACCGAAGGGCACCGTCATAGAGCGGTTCAGCCTCGACGCGCTCTCGTTCCGGATGATCGACGTTCAGATCGACGTTCCTACCAACGCCGAGCGCGGCGACATCTTCATCACCCATCTCTTTCACCATGCGGGCCCTTGGACGGTGGGCGGCTACGCCATCGCCGTCGTGATCGAATGAGTCTCCCCATGGACGACCCATGGGCGTATCGAGAGGAGCGAAACCGTGGCGAGAACAGATGTATCCAAGGAAGAACTGATGCGGCTCGTGATCGAGGAGGTAGACCAGGCCCGCGACATCTTTCAGCTCGCGGAGCAGTTGTCCGACTTCCTTCCCATCCGATCGATGGACGAGCTGGTCAAGGCAACGGATGGCAAGGAAATGCGGTTCCGCGATGCAACCTTCACCGCTGACACGCTTGCTGCCCACATCCCGTCAATCGCCTTCCCCGTCGACGACGTCAGGGGACTGGTCGAGCGCCTGGGATACCTCGTGCGCATGGCGCCACCCGCACTGGGCGTGGATATGGAATCATCCGACGGCATCCGTCGCAGATTGCGCCAGTCGTCGGCGATCAGCACGAACCTTGGTTTGATCCAGGCGAACAACGTCGCCGCAAGCTCAATCGTTCCGGGCATGATGCCGGCGGATTTCCCGCCGGGTTCGCCCGTTCCTGAAAAGTAGGCGCGACCAGCAGGTCTCTGGAGAAGGAGTCGAACATGGCGCTTATGGGAGGCGTGATCCGAAACGCCAATACGCACGCAACGCTCGCGTTCGCAAACGCGTGCATCACCGGGACATTAACCTGCTATCCCACGGACGGAAGCGGAATCTGGAACAATCTCCGTGATAGCGCAACGACCGGCTATGAAGGTATCAGCATCACGTGCAGCGCGGGCGGGTTTAATCCCGTGACCGTCAACCTCGTAGAAAGCGATATTGCCTTCTACCCGGGCATCGGCTACGGATACTGGAAAGTCGTCGAGCTACCACCGGCTCCGGCACCGGCTACGTGCTTCACGGGAAACACGCTGGTAACCATGGCGGATGGGTCGCGCAAGCCGATCGCGCATGTGACGGTCGGAGATCGCGTCCTCGGCAAGGACGGCACCTTCAACCGCGTGGCGGAGATCGACATGCCAAGACTTGGCGATCGCCGTCTCTACGCGCTCAACGATAACGCTCCATTCATTACGCATGAGCATCCGTTGTTGACGGAGCGCGGATGGGCGGCGATCAACCCGGTGGCGACGGCTCACGAGAACCCGTCCTTGCCGGTCGAGACGCTCATGGTTGGCGACACGCTCTACCGACTGGCAGCCGCCCGGGTTCCAGCCCTGGCTACAGGGCCGGCCGAGGCCGTGGAGGTGGAGCTCACGACCGAGCGGCTGGACAGCATTGCTCCGCACCGCGCGGATCCCGCCATACGGCTGTACAACCTCCTACTCGAGCAGGACCACACCTACTTCGCGAACGGATACCTGGTCCATAACAAGACATCGACGCACTAGGAGTGGATCACCGATGGGCGGCCGGCGTGGTCGCCCATCGGGAACGGCAAAGGCGGATCCCGATGATCGACACACTCAGCGTTGCCGTCAGCGATCTGCGGGTTCGACAACTCGATGCGTTGAGGCGCGAGATTCCGGACGCCTTCGCTCTCCACGACAGCCGGATGTCGCTGGCGATGACCTCCGGCTTGGCGATCGTCAACGAGCTCGTCGACGGTCAGCCATACCTCCAGGGGCTGATGACCCGGCTGATGGTCCTCGCCGAGGAGAATCCCCAGTTCGCCTTCCTGCAGATGATCCCCGACGGCCCGGTGCTGTCCATGATGCGCGCCAACGCGCTGGAGAAGGCGCTGTTCGGGGTCGAAACCCGCGAGGTGGCGGAACTGGCGCTGATGATCGGGCTTTTCACCATCATGCTGGACGGCTTGCTCGACGAGGCGCCCGAACACCTGCGCCCGATCAAGCGGCTGGCTGGATCAGCCTGATGCGCGCTGGATCCCGGGAGCGACGGGCCACCGCGAGGGAACCACCCTGTCGCGGACGCCCTGGCCTGGTCCGGATACAGGGCCGTGATACGGGCACGGCAGATGCCCGGCTGGAACGATCCACGCGCCCGGGAGGAGTTCACGCGGGCGACGCATGCCGCCTACGCGACAGAGATCCAGAGTGTGAGCTGCCGGATCACGGACGACCAGGCGCCGTTGCAGGATCAGCGCGAGCGGGTTCTCGGCAAATCGACCTCCTGTATCTGGGCAGGGGCATTGATCCCAACCGTCGTCCACGGGTGGCCGGATGGCATCGACCCCGACGCCTTCGAGCGGCTGGCCCGGTCGATCGGCGCGTTCGGCGGATGGATCGACGACATTGTGGACCTGGCGGACGACCTCAAGGCCGATCGCTGGAGCATGCCGCTTTTCGAGATCCTGACGATGGTCTCGCTGCTGGACAACAACGCCCGGCCAGAGCCGGACATTCGACGATCGCTGGCGGATGGCCTCACCCACCCCCTCATTGCTGGCCGGTTGCCCTTTGTAGGGACATTGCGGCTCATCGCCGTGAGGGACGCGCTCAGGGAGGCGGGAATTGATGAGCGGCACGTCCTCCCGGTGTTGGCTGATGTGGCCGAGGCGTGCCTGATGGATGGCCTGCAATGACGCCTCCCCCAACCGTCGCCATCATCGGCGCGGGTCCGGCGGGATGCGCGGCGGCGATCACCCTGGCACGCCGCAGTATTCCCACGGTTGTTCTCGAGCGCGGGCAACCGGGCAAGGACAAACCATGCGGCGACGCCTATCTCCCGGACGCAGTGGAGTTGATGGATCGCCTTGGAATCTCCGATCCATTCGAAGGAACCGCGTCCGCGCGGGTGATTCGAGGAGATCGAGTTGTGGGATAGCTCGCAACGCATCTGGACGCTCGGGCTGGACGGCAGGAGTGGCTGGATCGCGCCGCGCGGCGCGATCGACCAGGCGCTGCGGAATGAGGCAGGACGGGTATGCGACCTGCGCTACGGCACCACCGTCACCGGCATCCGCGAACGGCGATCGGATGGCAAGTCGGTATTCAGGACCGAAGGCGGCGCCAGCGGGACCGAACACGTCGCGGCTGTGATCATCGCTTCTGGCGCGGCAAATGCGCTCAGCCGCAGCTTCGGCATCTCCGGTAACCCGATCACGGGTGCATCCATCTCCGTTTACGCTCTCGTGGATGGCGTATGAGCACCGATGTTCCAGTTCACGCCGATGGGGCTGCCAGGGTATGGATGGATCTTCCCGCTGGGCGGTGGTCAGGTCAACATCGGCGTCTGCGCGGCCATGCGCGCGCCGACCAACCTGCGCGAGAGGACCGTCACGTATCTGGAGCGGTGGCAAGCGGTCGACCGCGGCCCACTGCGGGCGGGTGCCGGACCGATGTGGAGCGGACAAGGCACGCGATGGCACCATGACGGCGGTCTGGTCAGCTGTGGCGATGCGGCGGGCCTGGTCGACCCGCTCACCGGGGAAGGTATCGCCCCGGCGATGGAGAGCGGCATTCGCGCCGCCAGCGCAATCAGCGACCTCCTTGAGTCGGGCTCTGGCGCACCGTTGTCGATGTACACGACGTGGGTCCACGACACATTCACGCGTCGCTATGCGGACACGCCGGTGCGGAGGCTCTGGCGCTACCTCAACGGGGCGAACGGAATCAACGAGCCAACGTCCCAGCCGCAGCCGGAAATGATCACCCGCCCTGCTGTCTGAGCATCAGCCGGTTGGCCCGCTCCTGGGGCTAGACCCGAGGACGGGCATCACCGGCGACGAAAGCCGCCACCCGCGGAGAAACGTTCCCGCCACCTGCAGGGCGAAGAGAGCCATGCCTGCGCCGGCAATGACGTTCCCGGCGAGCACCGGCCCGCTCCCCGCCTCGCCATACATCCGCATGCCCATCGCGACCATCCCGACCGCGACACCCACCGCGAGGACCGCAAGCTGCACCGGCGCCAGTGCCGGCCAGCGCAGCGACCGCGCGCCGGAAAGACGCGGCAAGAACGCATAGCCGAACCCGGAGATCAGGAGCCCGGCAAAGCCATAGAGATTGGCGATGACGTGGGTCCCGCGCAGTCGCGGACCGGTCGCGGGATCGAGCGCGAACATCACCCCGAAGCTAACACCCACGGTCAGGAACAGCAGGGCCAGCAGGATGCCGGCGCGCACGGCGCCGTCGAGGGACACCGCCATCGGCACCACGTTCGCCGCCCAGGCGAGCATCGCGACCGCCATCAGCGGCCCGGCGATCATGAAGAGCCAATCGATATTCCGCGCCAACGCGAGGAGCATGAGCGGGAAGCTCGCCAGGTAGGCGTAGAGGTGGACCTGGACGAGGCGAATAGATCGCCAGGGGCGGCCGGTCCACCGCGCGAGCATGTGGTACGACGTGCCGGACGCCATGGCGAAGAAGAAGCCGAGCAGCATCGTGTGCGCCCAGACGAGATCCCACCGGCCGACGCCGGGCCGCCAGAACGTCAGGAGCAGGCCCAGCGCCGTCCCCCCGACAACGACGAGCCCGGACATGACCGTGAACGGGATCGCCAGACGGTCGACCCGCTGCTGGACCGTGCGTTCGGCCAAAGGCACCTTCGGCGGGCGCGGCGGCCCCGGCTGGCGGAACAACAGGGCCAGGTTCGTCATGAACAGGATGCCGCCAACCGTCGCCAGCAGGTGCCCCAGGCGCTCGACCCCTTGCTCACCCATTCCGCGCCCAAGGAACGCGAGCCACCCGCCCAGCACCCCAGCCCCGACCTGAACGCCAACGAGCGGCAGCGAGCGCCACATCCGGCCCGAGTGCTCCGGCACGGAGTGGAGATTGATGCCGTAGATCATCACCGTCACGCCGCCGAGCACCGCCAGCTGCACCGCCGCCGACCACCAGGCCGGGTGCGTCGTGCTGAAGCCGGTGGCGATCATCGCGACCGCGATGGCGATCGGCGCGAGCACCAGGCAGGACGCGATCAGGACCCGTTGCATGGAGCGCTTCTCCCTATTTCTTCGCCGAAACGCCGCCGGGCGGCGTACCCAGCTTGCCCTTGCCGTAGATGCGCGGCCAGAGCTGGAGGATGAACACGATGATCGCGCCGACCTGAAGGATGGCCGAGAACGCCAGGATCGTCATCGAGAACGCGCCAGCGTCCCCAACTCGCTCCATTGGCTCGCCGGCCACGCGGAGCGCGAGGCCAACGTTGAGCATGGCCCAACCGGCGAACGCGGGCGTTTCCCGGTACCCGACCGGCAGCTCGGGACGGCGCTTGCGCGGCAGCAGCCAGTAGGCGATGCCGATCGCGAACTGCACAAACCAGCCGACGAACAGCATGTGCCCGTGCGTCGGCTGCAACCATGCGCGCCAGTCGCCCGGAACCACGCGATCCACCAGCATCAGGCCGCCGATGACAAACCCCGCGAGCATCCAGACGAGCGACGACTTGACCATGACAATCGTGAAACGATCCAAAAGACTCCCCGCTCCCCTTCCCTACGCGCCGGCGCGACGGCTCAGCGGCTCAACCCACGAGCACGCCTCATAGCCTTCGACGACGACATCGCCCTGGACGGTCGCTCGCTTGATGACGATCGGTTGCCGCGTCGAGGCCAGAATGCGTCGCGCCACGCTCCCGACCCGCCGGCGAGTGGCCCGGCCGCTGCCGTGCGTGGTCATCACGACGAGATCGCCAACGCCGACGACCTCCCGCAGGCAGGCGTTGACTGGCCCAAAGAGCAGGTCCGATTCGACCTCGATGCCCTTGCCCCGCAGCTCGCCTTCCGCCTGGCGCAAGGCCCAGTGCGCGGTTTGCCGCAGGTCGCTGATCACGCCCCACGCTTCCGGATCGTACGCGTACGCCGCCGGGATCACGCGCGAAGGGTCGATCACCATCACGAACTGCACGGGCAGGCCGGTCAGCTCCGCCATACGGGTTGCCAGCGGCAACGCCTGAGCCGCCGTCGACGAGCCGTCGAGCGGAACCACGATCCGCGACGATTCGCCGAACCCGATCTCGGTGCCGGCGCTGTGCCGCACCACCATGACCGGGATATCGGAATCGAGCGAAAAGCGCGCGAAGGCCGTCTCCGGATCGATATGGCCATCCTCGTCCGACGTGACGGCGAGCAGGATCAGGTCAGCGTCGGCATCACTCGCCACGTCGCCGATGGTCGAGAACTGGTCGTACGGAACGCGCGTGGTGTCGACCTCGGCGCCGGTCAGCCCGCGCACATAGGTCTCGGCCGCGTCATAAAGCTCGGGGCTGGCCGCCGAAAGGAAGACCCGAATCGTCGTCGGCTGGGGTGTCTGCATCGTCCAACTCCTCTGGGGTCCGGGCGCGCGAACCGGGCCGGCGCGCGCCCACCGATGGAGACATGGTACCGGACCCGCCGGGGTCGACCCACCCCGAAAAGGGTGGTTTCGCGAGAAGCACGAACGCGCCGCACCGGGACAACCCCGATGCGGCGCGTCGTCACACTGCCTGCGGCCGTGTCCCTATTCCTCGACGATCAGCACCGTGACCATACCGAACATGCCGTGATCGCCCTCGGCGTGCGAGAGGATGTGGCAGTGGAAGGCCCACAGGCCAACCTCGGTGCAGTCGACCAGCACTTCGAAGCGCTGGCCCGGAGCGATGTTCAGGGTGTCGCAATGGTACGGCTGCGGCAGGAGCCAGCCGTCCTGGGCGATAACCAGCTGCGGCATGCCGTGCAAGTGCATCGGGTGGATCATCAGGCCTTCGTTGAAGTACCGGACCAGGATGCGCTCACCCTTCTTGGCGACCAGCGGTTCGGTGGACGGGAAGCCCTTGCCGTTGATGGAATACCCACCGATCGGGCCGTCGTTGAGGATGATCGAGTACTCGCGGTCGAACGACGGCCGGGTCGACGGATCCTTCGGCTCGATGATGAACGCGCCGAGCAGGCCCATCGTGACCTGCTTCGCCGAGTTGTGATGCGAGTGGTACATGTGCGTCCCGGCGTTGCCTTCGAGCGCCGTGAACTCGTACGTAAATTCCGCACCTGGCTTGATCGGCGGCTGCGTCAGGAACGGCACGCCGTCCTGGTCGTTCGGGATGATCAGGCCGTGCCAGTGGATCGAGGTCGACTCCGGCAAGTTGTTGGTGACGTGCACGCGGATCCTGTCACCCTCGGTGACGCGGATCTCCGGCCCCGGCACGACACCGTTGTAGGTCCACGCCTCGACCGTCTTTCCGACGTCGAACTCCCAGTCCGCGACGACGTCGCAGGTGATGCGGAACACCTTCACGTCGCCGTCCATCTCATATTCGAGCGGCTGGTTGCCCTTGCCCTTGGTCTCCGCAGGGAACGAGGAGACGCCCGCTTCATGGAAGGCATCCATCTCGTCCGCGCTCAGCTCCTGGCTGGTCAGTCCCATCGCGCGGGCGTCCATCTCGCGCGCCGCCCATGGCGTCAGCGCCGCGCCGAACGCGCCGGCGCTGGCAAGGCCGGCCAGCCCGGCGAATCTTCGGCGCGAAACGCCATTTTCCTGATCACTCATCCCTGGTCCTTCCATCAGCCATGCGGCCGCGCTTGCGCAACGTTACAAGCTGCATCGAGTCAGAAGTATGCCCGCTTTCCACCGCCGATGGCCGCAAAAACGGCCTACCCCGTCGGGTGGATTAGGGCGTCCCGCCGTCGGAGAAAACCTGACGCACGATCCCTCAGGTACCCCGGCGGGGATCCACCAGCCCGTGGCGCATCGCGTAAGCGACGACCTGCGCCCGGTTCTTCAGGTGCAGCTTGTAGAGGATGTTCCGCAGGTGGTACTTCACCGTATTCTCGCTGACGTACAGCCGCTCCGCCAGGTCCCGGTTCGATGTCACGCCCTGCACCAGCAGCTCGAGCACATCGCGCTCGCGGTCGGTCAGGGCCGATGCCGCCTGGTCTTCCGGCTCCGGGGCCGGACCCTTGGCGAATTCCCCGAGTACCTTGCGGGCGAGGTTCGGCGTGAGCGCAGGCTCGTCCTTCAGCACGCCGTCGAGGAACGTGAAGAGCTCTCGCGCCTCCAGGTTCTTCGGGAGGTAGCCGCGCGCGCCAGACTTCACCGCCTCGAACAGGTCGGCGTCGTCCTCTGACGCCGTCAGCACGACCACCCGCACCTCCGGCAGCTCGGCGGAGATCAGGCGCGTCGCGTCCAGCCCGTTCATCACCGGCATGTCGAGATCCATCAGCACGATATCCGGGTGGTGCAGCCGCGCCAGCTCGACCGCTTCCTGGCCGTTCCGCGCCTCCGCGAGCACGTCGGTGCCGTGGGCTTCGAGCAGGCTGTGCAGGCCGTCCCGGAACAATGCGTGATCGTCAGCGATGATTACCTTCACATTCGCGCTCCGCCGTTGTTGCTCATGCCGGCCGGCAGGCGAACGACGACCGTCGTTCCCTGGCCCCGCGCCGACTTAATATCAATAGTCCCGCCAAGCGCTTCCGCGCGCTCGCGCATCGTGCTCATGCCGAATTGTGGCACACCGAACGTTGGGCGTGTCGTGGCCGCGATTCCCTGGCCGTCATCGACCACGGACGTGACCAGCTGCCCATCGCTGACGCCGAGGTTGATCTCGACCCGGGACGCCTTCGCGTGCTTCCGCACGTTGGACAAAGCTTCCTGGACGATACGCAGCAGCTGGACTTCCGCCAGGTCGGACAACGCATTCGGCGGGATGCCATCTGCGTTCAGATCCGCGTGCACCCCGCTCTGCTCTTCCCAGAGGTTCAAATAGTCGCGCAATGTGTCGACCAGCCCGCGATCCTCCTGCAGCGAGGTGCGCAGGCTCAGGATACCCTCGCGTACGTCGGCATAGGCCGAGCGCGCGGCCGATCCCATCTGGTCGAGGTTGCGCACCGCGTCGTCGACCCGCCCGTTATCGAGGAGCACGCTCGTGGCCTGGACCTTCGTGTTCACATAGCCCAACACCTGAGCCAGGGAGTCGTGCATCTCCCGCGCGATGCGGGCACGCTCCTCGGTGATGGCCAACACCCGCACCTGCTGATGAAGGTGGGCGTTCTCGATCGCGACCGCCGCCAGCGCCGCAAAGCGCTCGAGCGTCTCCTCGCTGCCGGCGTCGAACTTCTGCCCGCCGTCGTTGGCGAGGTAGAGGTTGCCGAGCACGCTCTCCTTGGAGAGGATCGGCACCGCGAGCAGTGGCCGCATGTCCGGGTGCCCCTCCGGGTAGCCGACGGACTCCGGATGCTCGCCGGGGTTTTGCAGGTGCAGGACGCCCCCCGTCCGCGTCACCGCGCCGATCACGCCGTGGCCCTTCGGGTCGGGCACCTCGCCCTCCGGATGCTCCCAACCGAGGGTGATGAAGTTCGCGATCTCGCCATCGGCCCGGAAGTATGTCAGGCCGCCATACCGCGCCCCGAGCACCCCCCGCGACTCCTGGACGATCCGCCGCAGCAGGACGTCGAGGTCGACCTCTGACTCGATCTCCAGGCTGGCATCGTGCAGGGCCAGTAACTCGCGGTTCTGGCGCAGCAGCAGCCGGTTCGAGCGCGCCATAGCGCCCATGATCAGATGCGCGCCGGCCGCGAGGATTGCGGCCCAGAGCGCCACGAGGACGATCATCCCGCCGATACCGTCGAAGATGCCGGGCAAGAGCGATCGGCGGACATACTCCAGCGCCACCAGCAACACGACCGTTGCGGCGGGCCATCCGATCTTCCAAAGCGTCAGCATCCGTTCATCCCGGATCATGATGTTCCTTATACGAAGGCGCCGGGCGGGGTATCGTGGAGCGCTCATGGTAGCATGCCCGCCAGGACGATCCTTCCGCCGGCGAGGCGCGTCTGCCCCGCCCGATTCCCCAGTGAGGCGCGCATGAACGACACACCGGGCGACACCCGCCCAGATATCGACCGAATGCTTCCTCCCGCCGAGGCCAGCGCCATCATCGCGCGATATGTTCCCCGATTATCCGCCGAAACGGTCGATATCGCCCATGCCGCCGGCAGGATCCTCGCCGAGGACATCATTGCGCAGCATGACCACCCGCAGTGGCCGGCGTCGACCATGGACGGTTTCGCCGTGCTCGCCGACGACGTGTCGCCGTGGCGCGAGATCCTCGGGACCCAGAATGCCGGCGAGGTGATCGACGCCGAGGTCACCGAGGGGTATACCGTGCGGATCATGACCGGGGCGCCGTTGCCCCATGGCGCGGACGCCGTCGTGCCGGTCGAGGACACGGAGCTCCAGCCAGACCAGGCCGACCACGTCGTCATCCATCGCGACGTCACGGCGGGCGAGAACATCCGCCCGATCGGCAGTGACATCCCGGCCGGCGAACTGGTCCTCGCCGCCGGCACCCGCCTCGCGTTCGCCGAGGTCGGCCTCCTGGCGAGCATGGGGGTCACGCCGGTGCCCGTCGCCCGCAAGCCGAAGATCAGCATCATCTCCACCGGCGACGAGTTGAAGGACCCGCACGAGCCGATCGGCCCAGGACAAATCCGCGACGCCAATCGCTTCGCCCTCGCCGCCGCCCTGCGCGACGAGCCGGTCGAGATCAGCTGGATCGGCAAGGCCCCGGACGACCGCGACGCCCTGGAGCGATTGATCGCCGAGCGCATGGAGGAGGACGACATCATCCTCACCTCCGGCGGCGTCTCCATGGGCGAAAAGGACTACATCAAGGCGATCCTCTTCGAGTCCGGCGAGGTGGACCTGCACTTCCGCCGCCTCTTCATGAAGCCCGGCAAGCCGCTGAACTTCGCGACGAAGGGCGAGACGATGGTCTTCGGCCTGCCCGGCAACCCGGTCTCGTCGCTGGTCACCTTCGAGCTCTTCATCCGCCCGGCGATCCGGCAGATGATTGGCGACCAGCAGGTCACGCGCCCGACCGTGCCAGTAGTCCTGCAGCAGGAGGCCCAGCCGTCCGACCGCATCGAATACCAGCGAGCGGTCGTGTCCGTCGGCGCGGACGGCCGCCTTGTTGGTCGCAGCACCGGTGTACAGCGTTCGTCCCGGCTGGCATCATTTCTCGGGGCAAACGCGTTCCTGATCATCCCGCCACGCGAGCAGGCATGGACGGCGGGCGAGACCGTCGACGCGATGATGCTCGGCGCGCCCTACGCCGCATCCTGAGCCGCGCCGCACGATAGATGGAGACAGACCCGGACATGGCGAAGAAATCGAAAGACAAGAAGCCAAAGCAGCCCTCGGCCAATCACGATATCTCCGCACTCGAGCCCGCATGGAAGGTCGCCTCGACCGCGAAACGCGCCCCCGAATTGGTCGAGCGTGTCGGCCGCGCGATGCAGATCGACGATCTCTACAACCTCCAGCTGGTCGGCGAGCCACAGGTCTCCCCGGACGGCACGCGCCTCGTCGCGGAGGTCCTGACCGTCGACCGTGAGAAGCACGAGTACCGCTCGGCGCTGTGGGACATCTCGCTGGACGGCGGCGAGGCACGCAAGCTGACCTCCGGCCAGTGGTCGGACACCTCACCGGCCTGGTCGCCGGACGGCACGAAGATCGCCTTCCTCTCCAACCGCATCGACAAGAAGCCGCAGATCTTCGTGCTGCCAGTTGACGGCGGTGAGGCCCAGCAGGTCACCTCGGGCAAGATCGGCGTCGCCGACTTCGACTGGGCTCCGGACAGCGACCGCCTCGCCTTCGTGCGCGAGCTCGGGCCGAAGGACGAGGAAGAGGCAGAGAAGGACGACGAGGAGAAAAGCGACGTCAAGGTCATCACCTCGGCGCGCTACAAGTTCGACGGCAAGGGATTCCTCGAGGACAAGGTCGCCCAGATCTTCCTGACGTCTATTTCCGGCGAGGATGAGGACCCGGTCCAGCTCACCGAAGGACATTTCAACCACCTCTCCCCTGCTTGGTCGCCGGACGGCACGCGGATAGCCTTCGTCGCGAACCGCGAGGAGGGATGGGACAAGAGCCGCACAAACGACCTCTGGCTGATGGACGTCGCGTCGAAGGAGCTGCGGAAGCTGACCGACGGCAAGGGCTCGTGGCGCGCGCCCGCGTGGTCGCCGGATGGCGAGCGCATCGCCGTCGCCGGTGATGCGGACGTCGACGCGAACGCCGTCAACACGAAGCTCTACGTCATCAAGACAAGTGGCAAGAAGGCCAAGCCGAAGCAGCTCGGCGAGGAGATCGACCGCACGATCGGCGATTCCTCGATGAGTGGCCCGACCGGCGCGACGGGCGTCAGCTACCGCTGGCTGGCGGATGGCTCCGCGATCGACTCGCTCGTCTCCGACCGCGGCAGCACGGTCGTCGTCCGTTTCCGGCTCGATGGCAAGAAGCCACGCCTGCTCACCGCCCCCGGCCGGCATATCAAGGCTTTCGCGCACCTGTCCGATGGCGACGAGCTCGTCATCGCGGTCGCCGATCGAACTACGCCGATGGAGCTGCACCGTGTGGCCGAGGACGGCGAGACGAAGCTGACCTCGTTCAACGATGCGTGGCTGGACGGTGTCGCCGTACAGGCGCCGGAAGAGTTCTGGGTGGAGTCGAACGGCGAGATGATCCAGGGCTGGCTCATCCGACCGCAGGGCAACACGGCGCAGAGCCTCGATCGGGTGCCGCTGATCCTGAACATCCACGGCGGGCCGGCCGCGCAGTTCAGCGCCGCGTTCTTCCACGAGCTCCAGATGTTCGTCGCCAAGGGCAACGCGCTCGTCTTCATCAACCCGCGCGGCAGCACCGGCCGCACCGATGCCTTCGCGCGCGAGGTGCAGGGCGCCTGGGGAACGGCGGACATGCCGGACTTCATGGCCGCGGTCGATCACGTCCTGTCGCTGGGCGGGCTGGATCCGGAACGCCTCGGCGTGACTGGCGGCTCGTACGGCGGGTTCAGCACGAACTGGCTGCTCGGTCACACCGACCGCTTCAAGGCCGCCGTCACCGACCGCTCGATCTGCAATATGACGTCGATGTTCGGGACGGACGACATCGCGCTCGTCAGCCTCTACCCCGACATGGGAACGCCGTGGGAAGATCCGGACCTGTATTGGGACATGTCTCCGCTGAAGTACGTCGGCAACGTCACCACGCCCTGCCTTATCGTCCACAGCGAGAACGACCACCGTTGCCCGATGGAGCAGGCCGAGCAGTGGTACGTGGCACTGCAGAAGCTCGACGTCCCGACGGAGTTCATTCGCTTCCCGGACGAGAGCCACGGCCTGGGCCGCAACGGCAAGCCGAAGCACCGCGTCGAGCGCCTGGAGCGCACGCTCGGCTGGTTCGACCGCTACCTGTAACGACGAGGCGGCCCGTGGCATCGCACATGCGTGGAGCCTGGTACAACCTCATACGATGTTGACGTATCGACGTACCAAAGGAGGTCACCACATGAGCGACAACAACGGGCGCTACGCCGCCAGCGATGTCGAGTACAACGTGATCACGACCCTCAGCAACCTGCTACAGGCCGAGGAAGTCCTCCGCCGCTACGCGCAGGACGCCGAGGAAGCCGGAAACAGCGACGTGGCGAGGCTCTTCAACGAGATCGAGGAGTCCAACAACCGCTTTGCCGGCCGCCTGATGGAGCAGCTGCATTCGATGCTGCACTGATCCGGCGCGCGATTCGCCGCACGAAGGAGCCATCCGCGATAATCGCGGATGGCTCTTTTCGTTGCGTTCACCCGGGAGCACCACACATGCAGATCACCGTTCGCTACTTCGCCATCATGCGCGAGCACCTCGGCAAAGACGTCGAGACCCTTGACGTACCCGAAGGCACGACCGCCGGGAAGGTTTTCGCCCTCGCGACCAAAGACGCCCCTCGCCTTGCCGGGCTCCAACGCGCCGTCATGGTGATGGTGAACGAGGAGTACGCCGAGCCGGACCAGCCGCTGAAGGATGGCGACGACGTCGCCCTTATCCCGCCGGTCAGCGGTGGCGACCACGCGGAGCTGTTCATGGTCACGGAGGACGAGCTGGACCCTCGCTCTGGTCGAGTCGCTCGTCGCCGGGCCGGACGCCGGGGCGATCGTCACGTTCGCGGGGACGGTACGGGACAACGCGCGCGGCCGACAGGTGACGGCGCTGGACTACGAGGCGTACCCATCGGCGGCGGAGAAGATGCTCGCGCGCGTCGGCGCCGAGGCGGTCGAGCAGTGGCCAGGCGTGCGTATCGCGATCGCGCACCGCTTCGGCTACCTGGTTCCTGGGGAAATCAGCGTGGTGATCGCGACGGCCTCGGCACACCGCGAGGATGCCTACCACGCGTCGATGTTCGCGATCAGCCGGATCAAGGAAATCGTGCCGATCTGGAAAAAGGAGCACTACGCCGACGGCTCCACGTGGGTCGGCTCCGAGCTGGACTACCAGATCGAGACGGGGCGTATCGAGCGATAAGGGCTTCGCGTATCGGACGCCCTGCGTACAACCGGCCCTTGTGGCCGGTTCGCTCAGTTCCACATGCACCCCGGACCGGGGTCGACCAAGGGCCGACTTATAGCCGTGCAGGGTGGTTGACCGTCATGTCGTCTCGCCCCCGGTGGGCGAGACATCGCCCGAAGGGCGATACGGGCGCCAAGCGGCACCATCGGTGCCGCGATCTCGGCGCAGGGCCCGGACTACCTATCAGCCACCCTGATACGGCCCAGGCAGCCGGGCCTATTACTCGGCCGCCTCGACCTCGTCGCGGAACGCGGGAAGCTGTCGGTTGTACGTGGTGCCCCATGTGCCGCGCGCGAGCAGGTTGCGCAGCGACTGCCGGTCGTCCGGCGTCATCTCGAAGCGCATACCGTTGGTGATCGCGACAAGCTTGTCGCGATCGACTTCTTCCTCGCCGACGATCATCCCGCGCACATCGCGCCGGCGCTCGCGGCCCATCGCGGCGGCCTTCCGCAGCAGGTCCAGCTCGGCGTCCGCGCCACGCGCCTCCGCCTCGACGCCAACCACCGTCACCGCATGGACGACCGACGCGCCGGTGAGCACGAACCACGCCTTTGCGAGGTCTTCCTCGAACCCGCCCTCCGGCGGCATCAGACCGAGCAGCCCATCGACCACGACAACCTGCGCATCTGCCGCGGCAGGATCGTCCGATCCAGAAATGAATGTCGATGCCGTGATCCCGAAGTACGGTCGCAGCAACGCCCGCAGCAGCACCTCGGCGGTGATGCCGGTGTCCAGCATCAGGATGGGCGTCTCCTCGACGCCGTCCGGGCGGATCGGCGTGCGCATCGCGATCGGGCTCACCTTCTCGACCACGACCGCGACTGACGGGTCGATGAAGTGCGTCATGCCCAGCCCGGCGGCGACCGGCCCGGGCACGAGCGCGACATCCCCCGGCCCGATATCCGAAGGCGACAGTCCCTCCCGGATATCGACCTCGACGTCCGACTCGACCCACCCTTCCCGGATCGGGATCCAGATCGGCGCGGTGATCAACGATTGTTCAATGCGGAGTGTCATGCAATGTCCTTGGCAAGCGACACGGTTTTCGTACCGCCGGACCTTGTGTCCGGCGTCGTGCGCGCCCAGACAAGCTCGGCGGTACGATGTAGTCTCAGCTATCATCCCGGCCCGGCTCGACCAGCTCCCGGAAGCGCTCGATCGGGAAGCGCGGGCACGAGCCGATCACCTTCAGCTCCTCCACGATGCCCCGGGCCTCCTCCAGCACGGCGGCGACGCCCGGATCCTTGCGGTGACCGTTGAAGTCCAGCAGAAAGACGTACTCGCCGAGCCAGCCCTTCGTCGGTCGGGTGATGATGTTCGTCAGGTTCAGGCCAGCCTTCGCGAACGGCGCCAGCGCCTCGTGGAGGCTGCCGGGCTTGTCCTTGTGCGTCTTGAAGGCAAGAAACGTCTTGTCGTCACCGGTCGGCTCCGCGTCCTGATGCGCCATGACCATGAAGCGCGTCATGTTGCTGCGCGAGTCCTGGATATCCCGGGCCAGCACGGTGCCGCCGTAGAGCTCCTGCGCCCGCGCCGGGCCGATCGCCGCGCGCGTCGGGTCATCGCCCTTCGCGACCTCCTGCACCGCGCCACCGGTCGACATCCACGCGACCGGTTCGGCCTGCGGCAGGAAGCGGGAGAGGAACTTGCCGCTCTGCGCCAGCGCCTGCGGATGCGAGAGCACGGTGCGGATGTCCTCCAGCCGCGCGCCCTCGGCACCGACGAGCACATGCCGGATCGGCACGACGACCTCCGCGAACAACTTCAGGGATGTCTCGTGGATCAACAGGTCCAGCGCCGTGCTGACCGGCCCCTCGATCGAGTTCTCGACCGGGATCACGCCGTACTCGGCCAGCCCGGTCTCCACCGCGGAGAGGATCGCCGCAAAGTTGCTGAACTCCTTCAGGTCGGCATCATCGCCGCCGAACTGGAGCGCCGCCTCTTCGCTGTTCGTCCCCCTTGGCCCCAGAAACGCCACCGACTTCGCCATCCACCACCTCTCGCTCGTTCAGCCTCGCGCCCTGTACCGCAGAGGCGATCGACCGAAGGTCGTACGGAGCCGTCCCATCGCGCGAACCGCCGTCCTACTCCCCTAACGATACGCGAACCCTGGCGTATACTGCCGCCATGACACGACACGACCCCACCGCGCCGAAGCGCCGCACCCCGAAACAGCGTCGCCAGAAGTTCACGAAGGAACGTCCGCCCGAGGAAGACGAGAACACGCCGTGGCGGCTGTTTATCGCCGTACCGCTTCCGGACGCCGTGCGCGACTTTGTCGGTGAGATCGTGGAGACGCTCACGGCGGAAGATTGGCCGATGCGCTGGGTCGACGCTAGACAGCGGCCACCTGACGTTGCACTTCCTCGGGGACACGCCTCCGGAGAACGCCGAGCTGCTCCGCATCGCCCTGCATGAGGCGATCGAGCGGCACGAGGCGTTCGACCTGCGCACGGCCGACCTCGGCGCGTTCCCGGCCATGAAGCGGCCCCGCGTGCTCTGGCTCGGCCTTTGGGGTCCCGCTCACCGGCTGGAAACGCTCCGCGACGACATCGGACGGGTGCTGGAGACGTTCGAGTTCGAGCTGGACGAGAAGCCGTTCCACCCGCACATCACCCTCGGCCGCGTCCGTGACACGAATAACGTGCGCGTGCGCGACCTGCCCCAAAAGATCCGGGCACGATTCGACGAGCTGGCCGAGCAGGGCATTGTCACCCACGACAAGCCCGTCCCCTTCCCCATCCGCGAGGTCCAGCTCGTCCGCAGCCACCTCTCGCACGAGGGCGCGCGCTACGAGGTGCTCCAGAGCTACCCGCTGAAAGCGCCGGCCGAGTAGCGCCACCTCGCCACCCGCCCCCAAACACAAACGCCATCCAGAGCGTAGCGATGAATCCTACGCGAAGCGCTGCTCCTGAACCGAACCTCGCATGTGCCGGAAACGCGACCCGAAGTGCAGCATAGCCACGGCTCGGGAAGCCCGCTTCGCGTTGGGTCCTTCGCTTTCGCTCAGGATGACGAAGGGTATATAGGCGCTGGCATATGGCAACGGTGCCTCAGCCGGCCACCGGTCGTGCGACATCCGGCCGCGAGGGCCGGGTGTACGCATGCTGATTACTCCGCCGCGACGAGGGTCTCGACGCCATCGATCGGCTCACGCCGACCGCCGTACTGCGCGGCGGCTCCAGCCAGCACCACCAACGTGATGCCGACGAGCTGTGCCGGCGCCAGGGACTGCCGCAGCACGACCAGCCCGATCAACACCCCGAACGCCGGCTCCAGCGCCATCAGCGTCCCGAACGCGGTCGGCGTCATCCGCCGCAGGGCGGCCATCTCCAACGCCCATGGCAGCACCGGAAGCAGGACCGCCAGCCCGAGCGCGGCGAGCAGGATCTGCGGCGTGATGTGCCCCGCCGCCTGGGGCACGCCGATGACAGCCGCCGTGACCGCAGCGATCGACACCGTGATGGACAGCGTGCCGATGCCGGAGAACCGGTCACCGATACGCTGCGTCATCACGATATAGGTGCCCCACCCGGTCGCCGCAAGGGCCGCGAAGCCGATGCCCGGGAGATTGACGTCACCGTGCCACGGCTCCGTGAGCAGCACCACGCCGGCCAGCGCCAGAACCGGCCATGCCAGCGCCCGGGCGCTTTGGCTGCGCACGGCCGCCACGGTAAGCGGCCCGAGGAAGTCGATCGCGACCGCCGTCCCGAGCGGGATCCGTTCGATGGCGGCGAGGAACGCGATCGTCATGAGGCCGCTGGTGATACCGAGCAGCAGCAACGGTGGCACATCGGCGCGCCGGATCGAGTGAAGCGGCGGCCGCGCGACGAGCATGAAGAGGAAGGCGCCCATCGTGAGGCGGAGCCAGGCGGTCCCGGCCGGGCCGACTGCGTCAATCAGGTCGACCGACAGCGCGGAGCCGAGCTGGACCGAGAACATGGCGACCACCGCGAGCCCCCACGGCGGCACCGGAACGGACGATCGAGTCACGAACCAGCCCCGATCATGCGTCGCGCGGAGCGCACGTCCGGCTCGGGGTGATCGATCACGTCGTCGACCGTCGCCCGGTCCAGCACATCCTGCAATATCGTGATGTCCATCATCGCTCATCCGCCTTCCCCACACCCGGCTCGTAGACGCAGAGGGTGAAGTGCGCCGGGACATCCCCCTCGTTCTCGTACGCATGCCTGGTGTCGCCGGGGAATGACATCGCGTCCCCTGGCTCCAGCCGAACGGTCTCCTCGCCCACCGTGACCGTGATCGCGCCGTCCAGCACCTGCAGCAGCTCCCAGGTGCCGGGTGAATGGTCCTCGCTGGCGTGCCGGTCGCCCGGTTCCAGCGTCCACTCCCACAGCTCGACGACGTTCGGCGGCTGGGTGCCGGCGACCAGCACGCCGCGCCCGCCCTTCTCACCGCGCCAAAGGACGGCACCCTCGTCCCTTGCGCGTGACCGTTACCGGGGTCGTCTCGGGCAGCGCGACCAGCGCCGGCAATCCAATGCCCAGCGCATCGCTGATCCGCAGGAGGGTGCCGACGCTCGGGTTCGCCGCGCCCTGCTCGACGTTGATCAGCATCCGCCGGCTGACACCCGCGGCTTCGGCAAGTCGATCGAGCGTCCAGCCCTGCGACTGCCGCTCCTGCCGCACCCGTTGCCCGATCGCGATCGCCAGCGCGGCGGCCTGATCATCCCTTGGGGCACTCTTGTGCACTCGCATCCTCCGCCACGTGGTTCGAAACAGCCATTCCATTGTCACGGTCGATGTACTCAAGCGCATTATAATGCACCATTCGAGGCGCATGGCGGACGTTGCCGACCCAAACAGCAGTGCCCCGATGGAATTCTCCACCGGGGCACTGTCACGTTCTCTGCTGAACGACTGGTCTACTGGTAGTTGATAACGTCCGGGGTGGGCTCGAGGGCCATGACCTCGGCCGGGGTCATCAGCGGCTCGTCCTGCCGGTAGAACAGCTTGATGCCGTTGAACTCGATCGGCTGCTCCTGGATCGACGACGCTCCAGGTGTCGAGCTTCATCGACGGCGGACCCCACCCGTCCATGTTCAGGACAAGGTCAACACCAGGCATCGGCTTGAGCTGCTCCTTGTTCGAGATCGAGTACCAGTGGAACTGGTGGATCAGCAGCATCTTGCGCGACGTGCCGTACTTGTTGGCGAGGTCGACCAGCCACTGCTGCGCCTCGGTGACCTCCGAGGCGTCAATGGAGCCCAGCTCGATCCCCGGCGTCTCGCCCGGCTGGACGTGGAACTCCGGGTCGATCGCGAGGTGGACGTGGTCGTAACGGAGCCAGCGCTCCAGGCCCGCGTAGTCCTCCTTCGGGGACTTCAGGCCCATCTGCACGTCGAGCAGCAGGAACATGTTGTTCTGCTCGGTGAACTGGGTGTACTTGTCCAGCCACTCGCCGCTCGTATCAGCGACGTACATGCCGTCGACACCCGGTTCGCGCTGGGCAACCGAGGCAATCAGCTCGAACCCGGCCTTCCATGGCCGATCGTTGGCCACGGCCTCGTACTCGGCCATCTGCGCCTGCAGCTGCGGCAACAGTTCCTCCGGTTGGAACTCGCCGAGGATGCCCATGCGGTTTTCTTCCGGGAAGCCGTAGTACATCAGCAGGCGATGGTCGGGCAGCAACCCCTCGTCCGCGCGCATACCGCGCGGGGCGGCGGGCGTCGAGAGGTTCTGCGACGGCGGCATGTCCAGGCTACTTTCCTGGGCGCCGGCGCCGTGCGGAAGGAGCAGGCCGCCAGCCGTCGCGCTCGCGGCAGCGGCAGCCGTGCCCTGAAGGAACTGACGTCGCCCCATGGGCATGCCGGGACGGCGGTCACGGCCGCCCTTCTTGATCCAGATGGTCAACGTGGTGCTCACCTTCGTGCTGGGGTACCCGGGTCAGACCCGTGGTGCGATGGGTACCTCGATTGGGATGACACAGGAAACCGGGCCTTCGTCAATTCATAACGAGAGGTCCTGTCTCGGTGTTTCGGTCATCATACGCGATTGAGCGCAACACGTTCGAATTGTCGCTCCGACAGCGGCGTGAACGGCACGAAACCGTCCGTCTCGCAGCTGCGCTTCGCCATCAGGCAAAGCTGCGCGCTGAGGATGCCGTCCGCCAGCGTCGCGCGGCTCGGCCCGGTCTTGTTCAGGATGGCGAGGAAGTCGTGCGCCAGCTCGCGGTCGCCGCCATGGTGCCCGGCGCCCATCTCCTCAAGCCGGTGCCGCTCGACCCGCGCCGTGTGATGGTGATGGACCACAACCTCGTCGGTGTACCAGTCGAAGCTGACCGTGCCCTTGTAGCCGATCAGGGTCGCGCCGCGCTTCGCCGCCCCGCGTCGGGCGTAAAAGTTCTGGGTGTAAACGAGGTGCATCCCGCTCTCGTACTGCAGGATGGCCGTCGCCGCGTCGTGGTTGCCGGTGTCCACGGCGAAGCTGCACTGCCAGCGGCCGTCCCACCAGTCCTCGGCGTCCTTCATGTCGTCGAGGATGCCCTGCATGTAGAAGAGGTTCTTCTGGCTCTCCGGGCAGGTGTCCTGGATCGGGCATTCGAGGCAGTACAGCCCCGCCGGCATGTCACCGGTGAACACGGTCTTGCTCTCGACGGCCACGATCCGCTTCGGCGCCTGGCCGACGAGGTATGTCAGGTAGTCGAGATCGTGCGTCGCCTTCTGCAGCCAGAGGCCGCCGGTCAGCTCCTCGTTGCGCATCCAGCCGTGGTAGTAGTTCGAGCCGTAGAACGGCACGTTGTTGATCGCCTGGACATGCTCGACGGTGCCGATCACGCCGCTATCGACGATCTCCTTCGCCATCCGCGCCAGCCGCGAGAGCCGCAGCGGGAAGGAGACGACGACCTCGCTCTCGGACGCCTCCATCGCCGCCTGAAGCTCGGCCAGCTGCCCCTCGTCGATGGCGACGGGCTTCTCGAGGAAGAGCGGCAGGTTCCGCTGCAGCACCTTCATCGCGTAGGGCGTGTGGTAGACGCACTGGGTGCCGATCAGGACGCCGTCGAGGCTCGCCTCGTCCAGCATCGTGTCCACGTCGTCGTAGAAGGTCACGCCCTCGACGACCTCCGGATGCCGCGCGCGGATCTGCTCCTCCGCCGGGTCGATGGCGGCGACGACCTTCGCGCCGGTCCCGAACTTGTCGATCTCCTTGAGCATCCAGCGAATGCGGCTGCCGAGCCCGATCACCCCGAGGCGTTTCATATGCTGCTCCCTGTGCGTTGCGTGCGTTTTCCGGTACTGCGGTCATCATCCCGCGGAACGGAACTCCGTCAACACCTCCCGGATCACATGCCGCGCATTCGTCGCAAGCGGGATATTCGTCTCCCGGTAATACGGCAGCTGGACCAGCGCCTGTGCGAGCGCCCTGGCCCGGGCGCGAAGCCACGTCGCCTCGTCGGCCCCTAGCGCCTCGCGCAGCGTTGGCCGCGCCTCCGATGGCAGGAGGTTCCAGGCGACCTGCATGTCGATCGACGGATCGCCGACGCCGACACCGGTGAAGTCGATGACCCCGACGAGCCGACCGCCCTCGACCAGCACGTTGCCGGGCGCGATATCGGCATGCACCCAGACCGGTGCGTCATCGTGCTCCGGCAAGGTCAGCGCCTCCTCCCAGATAGTGGTCACCGCGTCCGCGTCGATCTCATCCCGCAGCGCCGCGATATCGGAGCGCACCTGCGCGTCTCGCTCGCGGAGCGTCTTGCCCGATGGCGGCCCACCCGGCAGGCCGACCGCCTGCATCGCGCGGATAAAGCCGGCAATCTCGCGTGCCAGCCGGTGCGGATCGCAATCCCGCCCACAACCGGGTTCCGCCCGGGCACCCAGGTCGTGATGGACCACGGGTACGGGTACTCATCGACCGGCTGGCCTTCTGCCAGGGGCTCGGGAATCGCCACCGGCAGGCATGGCGCCAGGCGCGGTAGCCACTCCTGCTCTTTCGCGATGCCCGCCACCGCCCAATCGATCTTCGGCATCCGCACGACCATCCCGTCGCCAAGCCGATACATCGCGTTGTCCGTCCCGTGCGTCGTCAGCCGCCGCAACGACAACCCGGCCCACTGCGGGAACTGCACCCGGACCAACCGCCGCACCAGTGCCTCGTCCGTGATGATCTCGTTCTCGTGCATGCGAGTGCTCGTCACTCAAACCTCCTGATGCTCGTGACGCGCCCTATCCTCAACGGCGGTCACTCAGAGTAGAGCGTCTACGGCGAGATGTCCTACACCGACAAGTGTCCGTCGTCCCGAGCCGCGACCCGAGCGCAGGAGGGATCTTTGCAGTGGCGTGACAGGGTTTCAGGGTGGAGCAAAGATCCCTCCGCGCGCGTCCCGCTCCGCGGTTCGCTTGGTCGGGATGACGTCAAAATAGGGGGCCAGCGAACCGGACACATCGATCCGGATGCTCTACTGAGTGAGGCGTTGATCCCCTGTGCAACGCACGTCCAATCTCGCGAAGCGCCTTCCATTTCCATTCCTGCCAAGAGGTCGCGCCCAGTCATCGACCTGTGTTCCCGGGGATTCTTCGGCTACGCATCAGATGACGATTGAGTGTGTGTATGGACGGGGCACCGGATGCAGTTCCACCACCATCAAAACCGTCCCCGCAGCCGCGACAGGAACTCCACGCGGTTGAACGGGTTCAGGTCCGTCCGCGCGACGGATCGGCGGGTCGCCGGAGACCGGCACGTAGTCATGGAAGCGCGCGTCGATGTCCGCGCGGCCGTTTGTCAGGCCCGGAAGCGTCTTCACCAGCTCGTCCAGCTCGGCGGCGGGCACCAACCCCCGCACGACGGCCCGGTCGTCGGCGATGGCGGTCTCCCTCACCGTGCCGCGGCGCGTCGTCATCGCGTGCATTACCGCGCCGACCGAAGCCGGCGGCGTGTGGATCGTGACCTCGTTCACCGGCTCGCAGACGACCGTCCCGGCCATGCGCACGGCGTCCGCCATGACCAGCATCGCCAGGTTGCGGTAGTCGACGGGCACCGACGACACAAGGTAGATGAGGTCGGTGACCTCGACGTCCCAGTCGACCACTGGCCAGCCGTAGAGCCCCTGCTCCAGCACGGCCCGGCCGCCTTCCTCCGCCGCGTCGAAGAATCCCTGCTTCGCCTTGCCTGGGGTGAAGCTCCAGATGGACCGCTCCCCGCGCTTCGGCACGATGTGGATCCCGACCGTGGCGTAGAACGGCGGATTTGTGTCCGGGAAGATCTCCGCCGCACGGCCCTCGCCAAGCAAGCGCTCGACATGAAGCACGCTCCGCTCGCCGAACGCCACGGACAGCCCGTACTCGTCGTGGAGCGTCGCCTCGACGACCTCGCGCTGTACCTCCCCATAGAGACGGATGTAGGCGTCGCCCGTCTGGGCGTCGCGCCGAAGCCCAATCAGCGGATCGCCGTCGGCCAGGTCGGCCAGCGCGGCGTTCAGGGCAAATCGGCGAGCCGGATCCGCCGGGTCGACGCGGTATTCGAACACCGGCGGGTCGAAGGCTTGTACCCGGTCATGCAACGGCGTGCCGAGCCAGTCGCCGATGCGCGCGTCCGCCAGGCCGTGCAGGCGCACAATGTCGCCCGCGACGGCCTGTTGCACCTGATCGACATGACCGTCGCGGAAGAGACCGATCCCGGTGATCTTCGCCGGCGGCAAGGCGTCGGAACCGGGTCGGACGATCGGCACCACGGATCGCACGCACAGCTCGCCGGCCCAGATGCGGCAGATAACAACGCGCTCGCCGTTCGGCAGCCGCTGCACCTTGAACACCTCCGCGGAAAGCGATGTATCCGGATTCGGCACGATCTCCTTTCGCGCGAGGTGCGGCAGGACATCGAAGAGCTCGTCCAGCCCGGCGCCGGTCATGGCGGAGCCGAACAACACCGGCGTGACGCTGCCCAGCGCTACGTGTCGCCAGAGCGATTCGGCGATGTCGTCGTCCGTCAGTACGCCCTCCCGCTCCACGTAGCGTTCGAGCAACGCCTCGTCGTGGCGGCAGAGAACGTCCGCGATCTCCTCGGCCACCCGCACATCCCCGAGCGCCCTCGAAACGCTCGTCGCCGCCCGGTCACCGAGCCCCGAAACCTCGGAAAGCACGACAATATCCCGCCGCAGCTCGCGTCCTATCTCCTCGACCAGCGAGGCACCCCTCGCGCCGGCACGGTCGATCTTGTTGATGAAGATGAGGCACGGCAGGCCGAGCCGCGCGATCGCGCGGGAGAGGCGGCGCGTCTGGGGCTGGACGCCCTCGACCGCCGAGACGACGAGGATCACCGCGTCGAGCACGCCGAGCGCCCGCTCGACTTCGGCGATGAAGTCCGGGTGGCCGGGAGTATCGATGAGATTGACGGTCAAGTCGTTGATATGGAACGAGACCACGGCGGACTGGATGGTGATGCCGCGCTGGCGCTCCAGCGTCAGGGTGTCGGTCTGGGTGGTACCGCGATCAACCTCGCCAACGGCCGGGATGACCCGGGCGTGGAAGAGGATGCGTTCGGTCAGGCTGGTCTTGCCGGCGTCAACATGCGCCAGGACCCCGAGATTGAGCGTTCTCGACATGCAGGAGGGTTCTTTCGACGACAACACGGAGGGTCGTTGGGGTGGTTGTCGTCTGCTGCATGCCGGTGCTCCTTCGGGATGGGGTATATACGTGCGTTGCTGGACCCGTCGCCCATGTTGGCGATCGCGAGGCGAAATGTCAACCGGGAGCGGGACTATCCCTCTCCGCTGGAAAGACGCGGGATCGGCCATTCCGGTTCCGGCCGCCAAGCAATCAGGCTATTGTCGAAGGGGAACCGGCCCGCCTCGATGTCCGGGATGACGCGCTCCCCTTCCGTCGCGGATCGCGCCCGCCTGGTCGTCGGTCAGGCGGCCAAGCTCGACGGCGAGCTCCAGCTCGTCCTCGTCTTTCCACCGCCACGACCGGTCCGGAGCAACCTGGATGTCAAGGAACTGGTCTCGCGTCTCGAAGCCGCGTTCCGTCCTGAGCAGTGGCTCCTGAAGGTTCACGTACCACTCCCGGAAGGTCCACTCCGGCGTCCACTTGAGAAAGACGGCGTACGCCTGCCCGGGCCGCGTCACGATTAGGCGGTGGCTCCCGCGCCAGGTGGTGACCGTCATCCGCGTCTCGACCGTCCCGATATCGCGCGCCGGGATGACACGCGGCGGTGGCGAGCCGTCAACCGCCACCCGCCGGAGGTAGCGCGTCCCGTCCCCAAGGTAGTGCATGATCAGGCCGGGCCCATCGGCCACGACTGTTACCGGCATGACCAGGATCGGCTCATCGGCGAGCATGAAGGTGACCTCGATTTGCTGCCCGGGCTGACGGTACGTCATGTATCTTCTCCATGGACAACACAACGCCTATGAGGGCGGCGATTTCGTCGGACCGTTTATACTCTTCCGGTGAGGCCACGAGGACGCCGTTCTATTGCGCTGTTCCACCTTCGTGGCGAGCGATCCCGATTACCAGACCATCATCGCATCCGGAGTACCCCCGCCATGGCTGCAACCATGCAATCGTTTAGTGCCAACCTTGACGAGCTCGAGCGTCGTCTCCACGAGCTCGACCACCTGATGGCCGACCCCGCCGTGGCAACCGACGCCGACAAGCTCATGGAATACGGCCGCGAGCGCGCCGACATGGAGCCACTTGTCTCGGCGTGGATCGAGCACAAGTCGCTCGACGACCAGGTCGCAGAGCTGCGCGTCATGGCGGACGACAGCGACCCCGAGATGGCCGAGCTGGCGAAGGAGGAACTGCGGGCTCTCCGCGCGCGTCGCGAGGAGCTGGAGGGGACGATCCGCCGGCTTCTCGTCCCGAAGGACCCGAATGATGAGAAGAACGTCATCGTCGAGATCCGCGCCGGCACCGGCGGCGACGAGGCAGCCCTCTTCGCGGCCGACCTCTACCGCATGTACACCCGCTACGCCGACAAGATGAAGTGGAAGGTGGACGTGATGTCCTCCACGCCGACCGACGGCGGCGGCTTCCGCGAGATCATCTTCGAGGTGAAGGGCCAGGGCGCCTACAGCTACCTGCGCTATGAGTCGGGCGTGCACCGTGTCCAGCGCGTGCCGGTCACCGAGTCGCAGGGCCGCATCCACACGTCGACCGCGAGCGTCGCCGTGCTGCCGGAGGCCGAAGAGGTCGATATCCAGATCAACGACAACGACCTCCGCATCGACGTCTTCCGCTCGACCGGTCACGGTGGCCAGAGCGTGAACACGACGGACTCCGCCGTCCGCATCACGCACATGCCCTCCGGCATCGTTGTCTCGATGCAGGACGAAAAGAGCCAGCTCAAGAACAAGACGAAGGCGATGAGCGTCCTTCGATCCCGCCTCTACGACCAGGAACAGGCACGACTGGCCGAAGAGCGTGGAGACGCTCGGCGCTCCCAGATCGGGTCCGGCGAGCGCAGCGAGAAGATCCGCACCTACAACTACCCGCAGGACCGCATCACCGACCACCGCATCGGCAAGAGCATCAGCAACATCCCGGGCGTCATGAATGGCGCGCTGGACCCGCTGATCGACGACCTGCGCGCCGCCGACGAGGCCGAGCGCCTCTCCGACGCCGGTGTGGGCGACACCGCGGCGTAGTCCGTAGAACCGGACAATACGACGAACGGGCGGCCAAATGGTCGCCCGTTCTGCGTGCATGGGTTGTGCATCGTACACCCGGCCCTTGTGGCCGGGTCTGTCGTGCAAGAAACCCGGCCACAAGGGCCGGGTGTACGCACTTCTATCCCGCCCAGGCCTTTCCATCTGGGAAGGCGTATTCGGCGAGGGATGAGGCGTGCATCTCGATCGAGTAGCCCGGTCGCCTGGGCGGCATGTAGCGGCCGTTCACGATCCGGATCGGGTCGATAAAGTGCTCGTGCAGGTGGTCGACGTACTCCAGAATCCGGTTCTCCAGCGACGCCCCAACCGCGATGTAGTCGAAAATCGACAGATGCTGCACATACTCACAGAGCCCGACGCCACCCGCGTGCGGGCAGACTGGCACGCCAAACTTCGCCGCCATGAGCAGCACCGCAAGCACCTCGTTGACGCCACCGAGGCGAGCCGCGTCGATCTGGCAGAAGCTGATCGCATCGGCCTGCAGCAGTTGTTTGAACATCACCCGGTTCTGGCAGTGCTCGCCGGTCGCGACGCCGATCGGGGCGACCGCGCGGGCGATGCGCGCATGCCCGAGGATGTCGTCCGGGCTCGTCGGCTCCTCGATCCACCACGGATTGAACGCCTTCAGGTGCGCCATATTCGCGATCGCCTCATCGACACCCCAGACCTGGTTCGCGTCCATCATCAGCACGCGTTCCGGGCCGATCTCTTCGCGGATAATCGCCGCCCGACGCATGTCGTCCTCGATGTCCCCGCCGACCTTCTGCTTGAAGTGCGTCCAGCCGGCGGCCACGCCCTCGCGCAGGAGCCGCCGGATCTTCTCGTCGCTGTAGCCCAGCCAGCCGGCGCTCGTCGTGTAGGCGGGGAAGCCGTCGCGCAGCATCTCCGCCTCGCGCATCGCCTTCGTCGGCTCGTTGCGCCGCAGGATCTCCAGCGCCTCGTCCGGCGTCAGCGCGTCGGTGATGTACCGGAAGTCGATGCAGCGGACGACCTCCTCCGGCGTCATGTCCGCCAGCAGCTTCCAGACCGGCTTGCCCTCCGCCTTCGCCCAGAGGTCCCACACCGCATTGACGATCGCCGCCGTCGCGAGGTGAATGACGCCCTTTTCCGGCCCGACCCAGCGGAGCTGGCTATCGCCCGTAATCCTCCGCCAGAACGCGCCCATGTCGGCCGTAAATGAGCTCCAGCGTCTGCCCCTTCACGATCGGCGCCAGCGCCTCGATCGCCGCGACGCACAGCTCAGTGCCGCGCCCGATCGTAAAGGTCAGCCCGTGTCCCTCGAGCCCGGCATCGGTATGGAGGACGACATAGGCTGCCGAGTAGTCCGGCGCCTCGTTCATCGCGTCCGATCCGTCGAGGCTCCGCGACGTCGGGAAGCGGATGTCGCGCGCGACGACATCGGTGATGGTGATGGGCATGGACTCCTCCTCGCTCTCCGGGATGCCAGCGCGCAGCCGGCTTATCTCGCGGTCATGCCGCCGTCGACGACCATCGCCGCGCCAACGACGGATCCAGCTTCGTCCGAGGAGAGGTAGACGGCCATCGCCGCGATCTCCTCCGGGCTGACGAGCCGGCCGTGCGGCTGCCGCGCGCGCATGGCAGCCCTGGTGGCCTCGGGGTCGTCGTAGCCCTCGGTAATACGCTGCACCCACGGCGTGTCGACCGTCCCGGGGACGATGCAGTTGACCCGCACGCCCTCCTCGATGTGGTCCATCGCCGCCGCGCGAGTTAGCGCCAGCACGCCGCCCTTGGCCGCGCTGTAGGCGGCGCGATCGCGGATGCCGACCATCGCGGCGATCGAGGAGATATTGGTGATCGAGCCGCCGCCCGAATCGCGGATGGCCGGGATCGCGTACTTCATACCGAGGAACGTGCCCTTCAGGCAGACGTCGAGCACCCGGTCCCAGTCGTCCTCGCTTGTCTCTGGCGTGGTCGCCGCGACGCCGACACCCGCGTTATTCACGAAGATGTCGAGCCCGCCCCATGCCTCAACCGCGCGCCGGACGAGCGCCTCCATCTCATCGGCCCGGCGGACATCAACGCGATGCGCGACCGCCGCATCGCCCAGCTCGCTGGCGACCATCTCGGCGCTCGGCAGGTCAACATCCGCGACGATGACCCGCGCGCCTTCTTCCACGAAACGCGCTGCAATTGCCCGTCCGATCCCGGCGCCCGCGCCGGTCACGATCGCGCGCTTGCCGTCCAACCTTCCTGCTGCCATCACGTGTTCTCCTCTCCATATGCCGCGCGCGTCGCCCGCTCCTGCGTCCGGCGTAGTGCCTCATCAATGCTCACCGCCCCGCTCAGTGCCTCGCGGACGCCGCTCCAGATCGCATCCTCGACCGCTGCATAGTGCGGATGCCGGGGCGGCAAGAGCGCCGCATCGACGGCTCGCTCCAGCAGGTCCCACCGCCGCTGGGCCAGCGAGCCCTCCGGCGCCTCACCCCGCGCATCCTGCAGCGCATCGGTCCGTGCCGGCAGCGTTCCCAGCCGTGCCTCCAGCGCCTGCGACTCGCGCGAGGTGAGGAACCGCAGCAGCGCCAGGGCCGCCGGCCGGTCCCGCACCGTCGTGGGGATCGCGAAGGTATGCGAGCCAGAATAGATGTGCAGCCCCGCCGGCCCTTCCGGATACAGCGCGAGATCGTAGCGACCAACGATCGCGCTCTGCTCCGGATCCTCATAGGTGTAAAAACTTCCCGGCCAGTCGCTCGACATGGCGGCGTGTCCATCACGAAAGCAGGCCGCTACCTCGTCATAGTGCCAGTCAGGCGTCTCGCGCGGCGCGGCGCGGTCGTAAAGATCTTTCAGCAGCGTCAGCGCCCATCGACCCGCATCGTCGTCGAGCTTCGGCACCGGCGAGCCTGGCTCCGGGAACAACGTGCCGCCGGCCATCGCGTGCAACTCGAAGAAGTGCCCGAAGAGGCCGGACTCCTTCCCCGGATACGTAAACCCGTAAAACCCTTCAGAGCGCAGCCGGGCCGCCGTCTCCAGCAGCTCTTCCCACGAGGCGGGAGGTCCGTCCAGCAAGTCGGTCCGGTAGTGGAGCAGTTTGACGTCGAGGTTGCGCGGCAGGCTGTAGAGGGCGCCGTCGATTCGGGCCAGCTCCAGCGTCCGGTCCGAGAACGCCGCGAGCTCGTCCGCCGAGAGGTCGTCGTCGAGCGGCGTCAGCCATTGCATTTGGCTCGGCGCGTACTTGATATGCGTGGAGATCAGGTCGTAGCGTGCGTCGCCGGAGCCGAACTCCGCCGCCACGCGGTCGTTCAGCTCCGGATGCGGAAGCGTCGCCGCGACCTCGACCCGCACGCCCTCGCGCGCTTCGAACTCCGCCAGGCGCGTATAGAGGGGGTCGTACATCGGCCCGCCGACCAGCAGCACCCGAAGGGTTACCGTCATCGCGCACGTCTCCCGTTTCGCCCGTGTTCCGGATGGGCCAGCTCGTGTGTATGCTTCCCGGGAACAGTACGGGCCGGGCCGGGCCGCGTCAATATGATGCACCGCGCGCGGAAGGGAGCCTCGCGATCGACACGACCACCATCCAGCAGGCCCTGATGGCCGCGACCAAACGGCTGGCCGACGCCGGCATCGATACGCCGCGCCTCGACGCCGAGGTGCTGCTGCGCCATGCGCTGGGTGTCGACCGCACACGGCTCTTCGTCATGCTGCCTGATCCGATGCCGCTGGACATTACGGAGGACTATGCCCGCCTGGTCGAGCGCCGCCTCGCGCGTGAGCCGATCGCCTACCTGACAGGCACGCGCGAGTTCATGGGACTCGACCTCCACACCACGCCGGACGTGTTGATCCCCCGGCCAGACACCGAGCCGCTCGTCGAGTGGGCGCTGGAATGGCTGGAGCATCGGCCGCAAGCGCGCGTCGCGGACATCGGCACCGGGTCCGGCGCGATCGCCATCTCCCTCGCCGCCCATCTCCCGAGCTCGTTCTGTGGCGAGATCATCGCCATCGACGTTTCACCGGACGCGCTCCGCATCGCCGAGAGAAACGCGGACGCGATCCTCACGCCGGAGCAACGCGCTCGCCTCACCTTTCGCCAGGGATCGCTGACCGAGCCGCTAGACGAGCCGGTCGATCTCCTGCTCGCCAACCTGCCCTATCTGACCCCGGCACAGATGGCGGAGAACCCGGAGTTGGACGCCGAGCCGTCCCTGGCGCTCCTTGGCGGTGAGGACGGGCTCGATCTCGTCCGCGCGACGGTCGCTGACCTGCCTCGTGTCCTTCTGCCGGGCGGCGTGGCAGGGTTCGAGATCGATCCGTCCCAGGCGACGGCGACCCGCCAGCTCATGATGGACACCTTTCCCGATGCGCATACACTGGTGATTCACGACATCGCCGGCCGCGAACGCCATGTCATCGTGGAACGCGCCGACACTTAGCCGACCGAACCCGCCAACGGCGACGGACGATACGAGGAGGAGAACTACGGTATGAAGATCCGCACGACGTTCCTCGCCGGGATCATGGCCTTGGCCCTCGCCCTCGGGGCGGCTCTGCCCTCGCGCAGAACGCCAGCCCGTCCGCCTCACCTGACGCATTGGCAACCCCGACCGGCGGCGTAGTCCTGAACCGCTTCCCGCTCTCAACCCCGGACGGCAAGATCGCCGCGTACGCCGAGATCCGGGAAGGCGCGGACGGCGTCACCATCACGGTGACAAACTCGTCGGACAGCGGCCTCGAACCGGGCACCCACGGCATCCATATCCACGAGGTCGGGTCGTGTGACGCGTCCGGCACGACCCCGTATGGCTCCGCCGGTGGCCACTTCAACCCAACCGACGCCAGCCACGGCGCCCCGGATGACGAGGAGAGCCACGCTGGCGATCTTGGGAACCTGACGGTGGCGGACGACGGCACGATCGACTTCCAGATCACGACCGACAAGGTGACGCTCGATCCGGCGGCGGACAACAGCCTTGCCGGGCCGACTGGCTCCGCCCTGGTCATCCACGCCGGGGAAGACGACATGGCCACCGACCCGTCTGGCGATAGCGGTGGCCGCGAAGCCTGCGGCATCATCTTCCGCTCGACCGAGCCGGCATACAACACCGTTGTGCCGACCAGCGCCAGCCCCGAGGCGAGCCCGCAGGCCACCCCGGCAAACTAGACGAACTCGCGCGGAACGTCGTGGCGGGGAGGTTCGAGCGCTCGTCCCTCCCCGCTCTCGGGTTGACGATACCCACGGGCGACACTATGCTGGCTCTCAGTCACCTTTCGACGCAGGACGGGCAACGGTGAAGATCTACCTCAAGGCAACCATCGCCACATCGCCAAACTCCACCCCGACATGGGAGAAGTGCGCCCTTTTTGCGGCGGAGACGTAGCCTGACCCAAAGCAGCCGTCTCACCTGTTCTCCCCTTGATGACCTCCATCAAGGGGCTTTTTGTTGCCCCATATCCAGACCTATCGACGAAAGGCACAGAACCCATGGCGATCCTTATCCAGGCAGCGAACATCGGCTATGCGCACGGCGGAAACCAGATCTTCGACGACCTCTCGTTCGTCGTCCAGGAGGGCGACCGGATCGCCCTGATCGGCGACAACGGCAGCGGCAAGAGCACGCTGTTCCGCCTGCTGACGAAAGAGCTGGTCCCTGACAACGGCGAGATCACCCGGCGTCGTGGATTGCGGATCGGTCACCTGCACCAGGAATCAGATCTCGATCGGGAGAAGACGGTGCGGGAGGTCGTCGAGCTCGCGGCCGGCAACCCGGATGCGATCGAGTACACCCTGATGGAGATCGAGGAGGAGCTCAAGACCTCGCTGGATGACGAGACGATGGCGCATACGCTGGACCGCTACACGGCGCTGCTGGAGCGGCTCGATACCATGCGCGGGGTCGATCACGAGGCGCGACTGGCCGAGGTGTTAGGCGGCCTGGCGTTCCCGCAGGAACGATGGGACCAGCGCATCGGCGACCTTTCGGGCGGCGAGCGCAAGCTGGTCGACGTGTCGCGGTTCCTGCTGGACGAGCCGGAATTGCTGCTGCTCGACGAGCCGGACAACCACTTCGATATGGAGGCCCGGGCGTGGCTCGAAGACGTGGCTCACGACCCGCTTCACGGGCGCTGTCTGCATGATCTCGCACGACCGGCACATGATCGACCAGATCGCGACGTCCATCCACGAGCTGGAGCACGGCCGGATCCGGCAATACCCCGGCAACTACTCCGCCTATCTGGAGCAGAAGGAGTCCCGGCTGGAACGTGAGCTGGAGCTGCGGGAGCTCCGCGAACGGGAATGGCTGAAGCTCAAGGCCAGCGCCGAGGAGCTGACCCAGTGGGCGCGCCAGAACCCGAAATTCGCCAGCCGTGCGGAAAATCAGCGGCGAAAACGAGACGAGGAGCGCGCGCGTCTCGACGCGGAGCCGATGCCGGTTCTCTCCAAGCGGCGCATCTCCCTGTCGTTCGATATCGAGCGTGGTGGGACCGACGTGATCGTCGCGGACAATGTCTCGAAACGCTATGGGGAAAAGACGGTACTCCGGCCGTTCGACCTCCTCGTGCGCCATGGCGAGCGCGTTGGGCTCACCGGCCCAAACGGCGCCGGGAAGACAACCCTGCTCCGGATGCTGCTCGGCGAGGAAGTGCCGACGACGGGCGCGATCCGTCTGGGCGCCGGCATCAAGGTGGGCTACTACGCACAGCTCCACGAGACGCTCGATCCGGCCATGACGCCGATCGAGGCGGTCCGGCGCGAGCGGGCGTTCACGGAGCAGCAGGCGCTGTCGTTCCTCGTCGGGATGCTCTTCGACCGGGATGACACAATGAACCGAATCGGGGCGCTCAGCGGCGGCGAGCAAGCAAGGCTCCAGCTGGCCGTCATCATGGCGCGCGGTGCGAACCTGCTGATGCTCGACGAGCCGACGAACAACCTCGATCTCGCCTCGGTCGAGATCATGGAGGCGGCCCTTCGCGAATTCCCCGGCACGATCGTGACGATCTCGCACGACCGTCGCTTCCTCGACACCGTCTGCACGCGCACGCTGGCGATCGACGATGGGGTGATTCGAGACTATGCCGGTGGCTACACCTTCACACGCGATTACCCCGAAACGGGCGTGCCCCTCACAAGAGGCGTCACCCAGATCTCCAAGCCGGAGACGACGGTGCAGAACGTGCGACGGAGGCGCAGAACCGCGGTCTAGGCGCAGCATCGCGTGCGCGCATACTAAGGAGCAGGATGTGGGACGTTCGATCGGGAGTGTGATCACGGACACGCTGGCCTACCCGCCCTGGCAGCTCCCCCGGAGCGAGGAGATGGAGATCCTCGACGAGGACCGGCACGACCCGGCAGAGCTCGCCGAGAACTTCCGCGATATCCGGCGGGTGAACGCGTTCCTCGGCGGTCGGTCGATCATCCTGCGCCTGCTCCCGAGCCTGATCCAGGACGTGCCCTCTGACCGGCCGGTATCCATCCTGGATCTGGCCACCGGGTCGGCCGACATCCCGTTGGCGGTCGCCGCCTGGGCGGACCGCCGCGGCATCCCCGTGAGGATCACGGCCAGCGACTACATGGAGGATGTCCTCGCGCTGGCACGACACGCGGTCGGGAACCACCCCTCGATCTCTGTCACCCGCCACGACGCCCGCTCCGTTCCCCTCCCGGACAACTCGTTCGACATCGTACTGTGCTCGCTCTCCCTGCATCACTTCCCGGCCGAGGAAGCAGTCATGATCCTCCGGGAGATGGACCGCCTCTCCCGGCATGGTTTCATCCTCAACGACCTGCGCCGCAGCGGGCTCGGTTTCGCCGCCGCCTGGGTCGCCTCCCGGCTCACGACCCGCAATCGCCTGACCCGGAACGACGCGCCGCTCTCCGTCAAGCGGGCGTTCACCCCCGAGGAGCTCCGCGCCCTGCTCCAGCAGGCGGGAATCGACGACGCGGAGGTCTCCCAACACCTGTGGTTCCGGATGTCGGCCCTGAAGCGAGGCGACCGATGACCGACGCAGACGTGATCGTGGTCGGGGGTGGCCCGGCCGGGAGCACCCTCGCGGCGGGGCTCGCCGACGCGGGGCACGCCGTGATCCTCCTTGACAAGGCCTCGTTCCCTCGCCACAAGGCCTGCTCCGACTACATCAACCCGGCCGGGGCGCGGATGTTGGACGAAATGGGCCTGATGAACGAGGCTCTCGCCCTCGGCGCACAGCGAATGGACGGCATGATCGTCCACGCGCCGGGCGGCAGCCGCTTTACCGCGAACTACGCGAAGGCGGAGCCGGGCCAGGCGGCCCTCGGATTGTCGCGCATCCACCTCGACAACCTCCTGCTGGAACGGGCGCGGGCAGCAGGCGTCGAGATCCATGAGCGAGCGCATGTCAGGGACGTCATCCAGCAGGATGGCACCGTCACGGGCGTCGAGGCTTCCATCAACGGCAGCCGCGAGACGCTGACCACCCGGCTCGTGGTGGGCGCGGACGGGCGGAACTCGATCGTCGCCCGCCAGCTCGGGCTGCTCAACCCGCTGCACTGGCCGCGCAAGACCGGCCTCGCGACCAAGTACCGCGGCGTCACGGGCCTGGAGCGGTTCGGCGAGATGCACATCGCGAACGATGTCTACGCCGGGCTCGCGATCATCGAGGACGGGTTGACCAACGTCACCATCGTCGCGAAGACGGACGATGTGGCGGCCCGACCTGGCTCGGTCGACACCTTCTTCGCCGAGGCGCTCCAGCGCATGCCGGAGATGGCCAGCAAGCTGGAGAACGCCCAGCGTGTCGGCGGCATCCGCGGCGTCGGATCGATGGGAGCGCGCAGCCGTCGGGTGGTCGGCGCCGGGTTCCTGCTGGTCGGGGATGCCGCCTCGTTCCTGGATCCGTTCGCCGGGGAAGGCGTCTACGAGGCGCTGCGGGGCGCGGCCCTCGCCGTCCCGATCATCAGCGCCGCGCTGGAGACCGGCGACACCTCCGAGCCGGCGTTGGATCCCTACCGCATCGCGCGGCGTCGCACCTTCGCGGCAAAACGCGCGGTGAGCTGGATCGTCCAGGGGTTCATCAACACGCCGCCCGCCATGAACTACGTCACCCCCCGGCTCGCGCAGCGCGAGGAGCTGGGCTTGACGATGAGCGGCGTACTTGGAAGCTTCCAGCCGGCGACGCGAGCGCTCTCCCCCATCTTCCTGGCGCGGATGTTGCGTCCGTAGCTCCAGCGCACTACCGCACATAACGGAAGGGGCAGACATGCGTACGGAGAACACCGTCGAGATGCGGGGGAAGCTCGACCATATCGTGACGCTCGCCGCTGACACGGAGCGGTGGCCGGAGATCCTCCCACATTATCGATGGGTCACCCTCCTCGACGGTGGGGGCGACCACAAGGTGGTGGAGATGGCCGCGAAGCGGGACTTCATCCCGGTCAAGTGGCGAGCCACCCAAACGGTCGAGCGCGACGGCCCCACCCCGGTCATCCGCTTCCGCCACATCGGCGGCGTGACCAAGGGCATGGACGTGGCCTGGATCTTCAATGTCCGGGATGACGCGGTCGACGTCACGATCGACCACGACTTCACCCCGCCCTGGCCGATCGTCGGCAAGCCCATCGCCAACTACATCATCGGTCCCCAGTTCATCGAGGCCATCGCCGGCAAGACGCTCGCGACCATCAAGGGCATCGTCGAGGACCGCGACACCAGATTCCATCCAAACGGGGAGCCACGCTCGTGAACCATCGCGTTGTTATCACCGGCATCGGGGCCATCACCCCGATCGGGACCGGGGCCAAGGATCTTTGGGAGGGCGTGCGCAGCGAGACGACCGCCGTGCGCACGATTACCCGGTTCGATGCTTCCCAGTTCTCGAGCCAGGTCGCGGCCGAGATCGACTTCACTCCCGCTGATCACCTGACCTCCAAGCAGGCTCGCCGGATGGACCGGTACTCCCAGTTCGCGCTCGTCGCCGCGAAGATGGCGCTGGAGGATGCCGACCTCACGGCCGAGCAAGCCGCCAGGAGCGGGGCAGGCGTCTATACCGGGTCCGCCCTCGCGGGCGTTGCCTTCGCCGAGGAGCAACACACCGCCTACATCACCAATGGACCCGGCTCCGTGAACCCGATGCTGGCCCTGTCGGTGTTCGGGGGCGCGGCCTCCTCGAACATCACCATCGAGCTGGGCCTGACCGGTCCGTCGCTCGCCAACGGGAACTCCTGCGCGGCGGGCATGATCGCCATCGGCGAGGCGGCCAAGCTGGTCCGCGAGGGGCGCACGCCGCTCATGCTCGCCGGCGGGGCAGAGGCGCCGTTGTCGCCGCTTACCTTCGGCGCCTTCACGATGATCCGCGTGCTAAGCACCCGGAACGACGACCCGACGACATCGAGCCGGCCCTTCGACAAGGACCGCGACGGCTTCGTCATCGCGGAGGGCAGCGCGATCCTCGTCCTGGAGTCGCTGGAGCATGCCACTGCCCGTGGAGCGCACATCTACGCGGAGCTGATGGGCTTCGGGACCTCGAGCGACGCTCATCACATGACGGCGCCTCACCCGGAGGGGACCCGGTCCGCCCGCGCCATGACCGAGGCCCTGCTGAGCGCCGATCTCAAGCCGGCGGACATCCAGTACGTCAACGCCCACGGCTCATCGACAACCCTCAACGATTCGACCGAGTGCAAGGCGATCCGCCTGGCGCTGGGCGACCATGCCGACAAGATCGCCGTAAGCGGCACCAAGGGGCAGCACGGCCACGCGCTCGGCGCGACCGGCGCCATGGAGACCGCCATCTGCGCGATGGCGCTGGAGCGAGGGCACCTGCCCGGCACGGTGAACCTCCTCAACCTGGATCCCGCCTGTGATCTCGATATCATCCCGCCAGGGGGTCGGGACACGCAGGTTCGCCACCTGATGACCAACGCGTTCGGCTTTGGCGGCATCAACGCCAGCCTGGCGATGGGGGCGGTCGGCTGATCCGACGCACGCTTCGTTCTTATCATGGCGCGACACGACATCGGACCACCGCATACAACGGCGCCCGGCTTCCTTTGCCCTCATCACGTCGAACGGCCAGACCCACTCCCCGGGGGCCGGCATGACGCTTGACGTGCGTGAGCGCCTGCGGCACATCCGCAAAGCGGTCGACCCGAGAACCTTCCTGTTCGCGACGAAGATCAACGTCTTCGGCTTCGGCCTCATGGTGCTCTGGACGGCAATCAACACGCTGGTGCTCCCGACCCGCGTGGCGGACACGACGACGAGCGGCGTCGAGGGCAGTGGCCTTGGCCTCATCAGCTTCATCGGCGTGGGGTTCGCCGTCCTGGTCCAGCCGCTGGCCGGCCGCGCCAGCGACGCCTGGACCCGTAGCGACCCGAGACGCCCCTTCATCATCGCCGGAATCGTGCTCATCGTGCCCGGACTGACGCTGTTCGGCGGCGCGACGACGTTTCTCGCGCTGACGCTGGGGTTCGTCCTCATGCAGCTTGCGACCAACGTGTCCCAGGCCGCCTTCCAGGCTTTCATTCCCGACCATATCGAAGAGGACGACCGCGGGATCGCATCCGGCGCCAAGAACATGCTCAGCGTGGTCGGCGCCGCGGTCGGTCTCATCGGCACCCAGCTCATCCTCCAGCAAGGTGGGTCAACCAGATTGGTGCTGGTCTTCCTCGGCGTGACGATCGTGGGCGACCGGCCTCCTCACCCTGTTTTGGGTCCCGCGTATCGAGAAGGATGACAGCGGCACGTCGGACCGCTCGATGGGAGATGCCGTCAACCCGCTCCGCGTCTGGCAGGACGGCGCGAACATCCTCTCGCGTCACCCGATCTTCCGGTTCGCGGTCATGGCGCAGTTCCTCTACATGCTCGGCGCGAACCCGGCGCAGAAGTACCTGCTGATGTTCCTGCAGGATCGATTCGGCCCTAACGCCGAGTCTCGCGCGGCGCTCGGGGCGGCCGCAGGCATCGGCGTCGCGATTGTCGCCGCGGTCATCGCCGGCAAGCTGTCGGACGCCGTCGGTCGCCTCCCTGTGCTCATCGGGACGGTGCTGATGGGTTCACTTGGCCTCGCGCTCATCGGCGTCTCCCCAACGCTTGGGTTCCTCGGCGTCGCAGGGATGCTCGTCGCGGCCGGCTTTGGCGCGTTCCAGGCCGTCAATTGGGCGCTTCTCAACGACGACCTCCCCCAGGGAAAGGCCGCGACCGCACTCGGCATCGCGAACATCGCCACGGCAGGGGCCGGGGCCATCGCCGGCATCTACGGGCCAATGGTCGACGCCCTGAATGCCTGGTACCCCGAGGGCACTTACCAGGTGGTCTATGGCCTGGCCAGCATCCTCACCCTGATGGCGCTGTTACCCCTTCGGAAAGTGCGGAAGGACATGAATCATTAGGACGTGTGGTGATCAGACCTCCGGGCGGTGCTCCCCGAAGATGTCGCGCAGCGCATTGGCGACCTGCCCCAGCGTGGCCCCGGCGAGGAGCGCATCCTTCATAACCGGCAGGAGGTTGTCCGTGCCCTCGGCGATGGCGCGGACGGACGCCAGCGCGGCGTCGACCTGCTCGCGGTCCTGCGCGGCCTTGTACGCCGTCACGCGCGCCATCTGCCGCTGCAACATCTCCTGGTCGATCTTGTGCAACGCCATCGGCGCCTCGTCGCCAGCTGCGTCGACGTAGCGGTTCATGCCAACAACGACCTCGTCGCCGGACGACCGCGCAACCTCGCGCCGGTAGGCGTTCTCGGCGATCGCGTTCTGCACGAACCCGCTGTCGATCGCCTCGACCGCCCCGCCGCGCTCGTCGATCGCGTCGATCCACTCCTGCGCCTTCGATTCCAACTGGTCGGTCAGCGACTCGACGAAGTACGACCCGGCCAGCGGGTCGACCGTCTCCGGCACGCCTGTCTCCTCGGCGAGGATCTGCTGCGTGCGCAGGGCGAGCGTGGCGGCTTCCTCTGTCGGGATCGCCAGCGCCTCGTCGTACCCGTTCGTGTGCAGGCTCTGCGTGCCGCCCAGCACCGCCGAGAGCGCCTGGTAGGCCACGCGCACGACATTGTTGAGCGGCTGCTGCGCCGTCAGGGTCACGCCACCGGTCTGCGTGTGGAAGCGCATCATCATCGCCTTCGGATCGGTCGCCCCGAAGCGCTCCTTCATGATCCGCGCCCACATCCGGCGCGCGGCGCGGAACTTCGCCGCCTCCTCGAAGAGGTTCGAGTGCGAGGCGAAGAAGAAGCTGATCCGCTTGGCGAAGCTGTCGACGTCCATCCCGGCGTCGATCGCGGCCTGCACGTACGCGATGCCGTCCGCCAGCGTGAAGGCGATCTCCTGCGCGGCCGACGAGCCGGCCTCGCGGATGTGGTAGCCGGAGACGGAGATCGTGTTCCACTTCGGCAGGTGCGCCGAGCAGTACGCGAATGTATCGGTCACCAGCCGCATCGATGGCTTCGGCGGGAAGATATAGGTCCCGCGCGCGGCGTATTCCTTCAGGATGTCGTTCTGGATGGTGCCGCCCAGCTTCGCGGCGTTCGCGCCCCGCTCTTCCGCGACGATCTGGTACATGAGCAGGAGGATCGACGCCGGGGCGTTGATCGTCATCGACGTCGTGACGGCCTCCTGGTCGATGCCGTCGAAGAGGATACGCATGTCGTCGAGCGTGCTGACGGCCACGCCGACGCGTCCGACCTCGCCAAACGCGCGCGGGTCGTCCGAGTCCATTCCCAGCTGGGTCGGCAGGTCGAAGGCGACGCTCAGGCCGGTCGTGCCGCGCTGGAGCAGCAGCCGGTACCGGTGATTACTATCCTCGGCCGACGAAAACCCGGCATACTGGCGCATCGTCCACCGCCGCGAGCGGTACATCTCCGGATGGATTCCGCGCGTGAACGGGTACTCGCCCGGCGCGGGGTGCGACACCGGCGTCTCCGGCGCGTCGTAGATGGGCGCGATCTCGATGCCGGAATCGGTGACGATCGGCGGTTTCTCTGCCATGACGGGGCAACCTCTAGCACAACGCAAACGCGTTCGACCTTCCACGATGCGCCTATTGTGGCATGCGAGGATTTCGAGCGTGCGATTTGGCAATGCCGTGTGTTCAGCCGCCCCTTGTGGGCGAGACCTGGCGCGCAGCGGCAGAAGCGAGGCGGCACTCGGGCATTACGAGAATCGGCCTGCGGCCGATGTCTCGGGCACAGGGCGCGAGATTATGAGCGGGGATCGTTCCCGGGCGCCCACTCGTCGCCGGGGATCAGCTCCTGGGCGACGGCCTGGCCGACAAGCCAGTGCGCCAGGTCCCACAGCGGCGGGAACGGCTCCAGGAAGGGCCGCTTGCGGGTGAGGATCTTTGTCGGTGTCAGCGTCTTGTTCGCGTGCCCCGGCGCACCGGGGAACCAGCTGATCACCATCGGATGGATCGCGTCGATCGCCCGGGCGAACCGCGCCTCCGCCGTCTCCTGCGCCTGGAACTCGCGCCAGAGCGGGTCCAGCCTCACGCGCTGCTCCTCCGGCAGCATCGCCATCAGCCGCTCACCGGCCGCGTGCTCGCGTACGCTGACGTCATCGTCCGGGACGTCGTCCCAGAGCACCGTGTCGCCGGCGAACACCTCGACAAGATCATGGACGACGAGCAGGTCGCGGACATGCGAGTGGTCGGTCCCATCCGGGGCAGTGTCCTGCAGAAGCATCGCGAGCAGCGTCGTGTGCCACGTGTGCTCGGCAACCGTCTCCTGCCGCGCCGCGCCATAGGTCCAGTTCGCGCGGAGGGTGTGTTTGAGGCGATCAGTGGTGACGAAAAATCCGAGTCGTTCGTGAAGAGGGGTCATAACGTTCCCGCGAGTCGAGGATGTCGTACACGCGGCCCTTGTGGCCGGGTTATGATCGCGAACGACCCGGCCACAAGGGCCGCGTGTACGGGATAAGGGGTTCAGTTGACCTGCACCAGCTCGGTGAGGATGCCATTGCAGGCTTCGGGATGGATAAAGGCGATGCGCCAGCCATGCGCGCCGCGCCGTGGCACCTCGTCGATCAGGCGGACGCCGTCGGCCTTGAGCCGGGCAAGCTCGGCGGCAATGTCGTCCACCGCGAAGGCGACGTGATGCGTGCCCTCGCCGCGCTTGGCCATGTACTTGGCGATCGGCCCCTCCGGGTCGGTCGGCTGGATCAGCTCCAGCCATCCGTCGCCGGCGTGGAACGTCATCGCGACGATTTTCTGCTCGGGGATCTCGTGGCGTTCGCCATCGGTGAACCCGAGCCGCGCGTAGTTCGCCGCAGCGGTGTCAAGATCGCTCACCACATATCCGACGTGGTGCAAACGCAAGCGTGAAACCTGGTCGGGCATGTTCCCCTCATGTCATTGCGTACGCGGACCTGTGCCGACTCTTGAGAGCGAGGAGTCGGCCACAAGGGCCGACTGTACGGATCAGCGCTAAATCGGCTTCGGTTCCTTGTTAAGCATCACGCCGCGCGGACGCCGGCCGGTCAGCTCGAACCACGCGCGGAGGACGCCATCCGCGACCGGGACGGCGAAGGTCGAGCCCTCACCACCGGCCTCGATCACGACCGCCACGGCGATCTCCGGATCGTCCAGCGGCGCCCAGCAGGTAAACCAGGCGTGGGAGTCGCGGATGCCGGTATCCTCGTCCGGCGCGCCGAATTCTGCCGTCCCGGTCTTCCCGGCGATGAGGATTTCCTCCTCGCCCTCCGGATTCGTCTTGGCCCACTTCGATGAGCCGTCGCCGTTGCGGCGCGCGGTGCCGTTCTCGCCATGCACCACCCGGCGCATGGCCTCCTTGATGATGTCGAGATACTCCTGGCCAATGCCGAGGTCGGCGTCCGCCTTCGTTTCTTTTACGGCGTCGGTGGACGCGGCATTCGGCGTCGCGGCGGCGACCGGAGAGGCGACCGGCGTCATGTCCGGCACGCCGAGCTGCTTCACGAGGCTCGGTTGCCGGACAGCGCCCTTCGCCGCGAGGATGCCGGTGTTCAGCGCCATCTGCAGCGGCGTAGCCCGGAAGTCGCCCTGGCCAATGGAGATGTTCAGCGTGTCCGCCGTGCTCCATCCCTCGCCGATGACCTCCTGCTTCCACTCCGCGCTGGGCACGAGACCGGCGACCTCGCTGATCTCGATCCCGGTGGAACGGCCGAACCAGAACTTCTTCGTCATGTCCTCATGGATTGGACCAATGCCAAGACCGTTGAAGACTTTCTTGTCGTCCGCGTTGTAAATGCCACCACCCTGCAGGTCGTAGTCCCAATAGAAGATGGGGTCGAACGCGTCCGGCGGCTGATAGAACTCTTCGGCCGTGTTGTAGAAGTAGACGTCGCACGACTGTTCGATCGCGCCATACAGGTCCAGCTCGCCGTGCTGGTTCCCGCTCCAGCCGACCCAGCAGGCGAACGTCACGCCGTCCGCATAGTTGTAGGTGTTCGGGACGAAGATGGCACCGCGACAGGTGTGCATCTGGTCTGGTGTCAGGGTCCCACGTTCCAACGCGGAAGCAGCGAGGTACATCTTGAACGTCGAGCCCGGCGGATAGGCCTCGCTTGTCGCCCGGTTCAGGAACGCCGCACCGGCGTCACGCGCGGTGTATTCCTCCCACTTGAGCTGGGAGATGCCTGACGCGAGAAGCTGGTTGTCGTAGTACGGGTAGCTGACCATCGCCAGCACATCGCCGGTGCGCGGGTCGTAGGCCACCACCGAGCCGGCGCGCGGGACGTCCCACGGCTCCGTGCCATCCTTCTGGCGCTGCTCGTTGACCTTCCGCTTGGCGTCGGCCGCCCGATCGATCTGCTCCTTCAGGGCCTTACCGACCGCTTCCTGGAACTCGAGATCGATCGTCAGCTGCACGTTGTCGCCGGCTTTCGGCTCTTGCGTGCTGCCCGGGATCACGCGCATCTGCACGCCGGACGCGTCGCGCTCGACGCTCCGCCGCCCGCGCTTTCCGCGCAGCTCCCGCTCCATGGCGAGCTCGATACCTTCCTGGCCAATGACGTCTGTTTGCTCGTAGATCTGCTCGCCGTTCGGGCCCTTCCACCGCGGGTCGTCGATCATCGCGGCGTCGATCGGGCGCACGTACCCGATCACGTGCGACATGATCTCGCCACCGACGTACTCCCGCACCAGCGCCGAATCGTCGAGCTCGACGCCCGGAAGGTACATCCGGTTCGCTTCGAGCTTCAGGGCGACGTCGCGCGGGACGTCCTGCGCCACGATCACTGGCAGGCGCGGCTCCCACGTGTTGCGGATCAGCCACTCCAGCCGGTTCATCACCATCACGCCCGGCAGCTCGGCCCAGGCCGCGCGGAAGCGCGCCGCGTCGTCGATAGACAGACCGGCTTGCGGCGTAACGTTGAGATAGATCTCGTTCCTGATCTGCTTCTTCCAGCGATCGATCAAGACCGCCGCATCCTCGCCTTCGTAGCCCAGCATGTACGCCACGCGGCTGAAGATCGTGTCCTCCGACCCCTGCCGTAGCGCGGAGCGGCGAATGACCAGCGTGTCGCCGATCTGGAGCGCGGAGACGAGCGTGTCGATCACGCGCTGGCGCTCGGCCGGCTGGATGTCCTCGTCCGGCAGCTCGGCGGGAATCACCCGCAGCTCCCACGAGCGGCGGTTCTGGGCCAGTCGACGGCCGGCGCGGTCAAGGATCAGACCCCGGGCGGCGGGCAGGTTCACCTGCCGGATGACATTCTCCTGCGCCTGCTTCTTGTAGCGATCGCCGTTCTGCAGCTGCATGATGCCGAGCTTGGCGGCCATCGCCGAGAACACGCCGATCACCCCGGTCTTCATCAGCAAGGTGCGCCGGGTGAGCGCGATCTGGTCCGCGCGGAGATGCCGGTTAGCGCGCCGCTTTTGCTTCCGCTGGCCGGGCGGATCATATTGCATGCGCTTGCGTTTTTTTGCCATCAGAATGCCTCTATGCGACCGTCCGGGATGGTATCTGGTCGGCGCGCGTGCGGTTCGCCAGAGCAGCGAGTGGCAGATCGGTCGGTATCGTCGTCAGCCCGCGCAGGGAGCGTTGGTGCGACGTCAGCGTCGGGCGACGATCCGGAAGAAGACGTAGACGAACGGCACCAGCAGCGTCTGCAGGACGGCCTGGATGCCAATGTCCAGTGTAATGCCATGCCCGCGCAGGACGGACAGCACCGTGCCGTGCACGATCGATCCCAGCAACACGAGGGCCATCGCGCTGAAGATGTGGAATTGCCACGGACGCGTCTTCATCGGAAGCGCCAACGCCGCCAGCGGCAACATCGCCAGCGCGTGGAGGCCGAGCGGGTCCATCGCCAGGACGTCGATCACCACCCCGACCACGAAGACCCACGCCAGCGACTCCCGCAGGCTGCGTCGGGTCATCCAGAAGAAGAGGATGACAAGGGCCAGGTCGGGCGTGACGGGGTACGGGTTCAAGCGTGGGAGGAAGGTCGCCTGGGCGAACACGACCGGGAACAGCACGAGCGCAAACAGGAGTCGGGTCATGGATTTGCCAGCACTGCTCCATTGCACTCGGTGGGGAAGCCCGTCTCCCGCGGCGGCCATCGCGCGGCAGGGAATCTTCCGCACAGTCTAGCATCCCCGGCCGGCTCGCTCAGGAACGGGGGCGAGCATGCTCGCCTTCCGTTGCATCCTGGATCGGTATTCGCGACACCGACATTGGTCGCCATCCTGAAGCCCGACATAAAGGTCCGTCATCCCGACCAAGCGGACCGCGTAGCGGGACGCGCGCGGAGGGATCTTTGTCCCGGCCTACATCCATGTCATGCCTCGGCAAAGATCCCCCGGGCAACTCTGAAGGAGTTGAATCAGAGCGACCCTTCGACACGCGGCCCCTCGCTCCGCTCGGGTCGCGGCGCGGGATGACGTCACTCTCTTGGTGGTGGTACAGCATCTCGACCAGACGCTCTACGCAGCATGACCAAGGGCATGATGATGCGAACAGCCGCATCTCCGGGTATGATCGTGCGTCGGGACCACGACGCCACCCCGATCACCGACCACCCATCCGGACAACGCGCCCTTCCCGGTTCGAGCGGGCGCGAAAGCAGTCGCTTCCGTGCACACCACCAAGACCACCACGGCCCCGGAGCGCGAGGCCCGCTTCCAGCGCCTCCTCGCCGAGCCGAATCTCCGCCGCCTCTGGGTCACCCAGCTCTTCACCAGCGCCGGCGAGGCCCTTGCCCAAATCGCCATGCCCCTGCTCGTCTACGAGCTGACCGCGTCTGCGCAAATGGTCGGCTTCATGTCGCTCGTTTTGATCCTGCCGCGCGTGCTCCTGGCCCCGGTCACCGGCCTGCTCGCCGACCGGCTGGATCGGCGCCGCTTGATCATCTGGGCGAACGTCGCGCGCATGGTGGTCGTCGCGCTGGTCCCGTTCGCGATCTCGATCTGGCAGCTCGCGATCCTCGCGGTGCTGATCGCCGCGGGAAACGCGACCGGCCGCCCGGCCGAGCTGGCCGCCGTGCCGTCCGTCGCCGGGCCGCATCGGCTCGTCGCCGCGCTCTCGCTGATCCAGGTCTCCAACGGCATCATCCGCATCGCCGTGCCGGCCGCCGGCGCCGCGGTCATCTCGCTGCTCGGCCCGGCGCCAGTCTTCTGGGTCCAGGCGCTGTTCTTCCTGGCCTCCATCGTGGCGCTGCAAAACCTCGTCATCCCTCGTTTGGAGCAGGAAGATGCCCCTGAGGGCGAGAGCGTTTTCGCCGCGGCGAAGCGCGAGATGTGGGGCGGCCTGCGCGCGATCCGCGAGATCGCCGTCGTGCGCGGCGTGACGGCATCCGAGTCGCTCTTCCAGCTCGTGATGGGCGCGATGACCGTCGCTGGCATCGTCTACACGCAAGAGACGCTGGATCTCGGCGACCGGGCGGACGCAGCCTTCGCGCTGATGACGACCAGCCTCGCCGCCGGCGCGGTGCTCGGCGCGTTCGTCGCGCATCGCATCGAACGACGACTTGGCCGCCCGCTGATGATGGCGATGGGCTACCTGGGCCCGTTCTTCCTCATCGCCGCGTTCACCAGCCCACCGATGCCCGTCATCTACGCCGCCTGGTTCTGCTTCGGGTTCCTCGACGCCATGGCCGTAATCTCCTTCCAGGCCTACCTCGCCGAGGCTGTCCCCGAGCGGCTGCGCGGGCGCGTCTATGCCGCCTGGGGCGCGATCGTGGCCCTCGCCAGCGCCGTTGCCTACTACGTCATGGGACTCGTCACGCCACTACTTGGCGCGCCGCACACGCTGGCCGCCGCCGGGATGGTGGTCGGCATCGGCGCGCCGGCCCTGCTCTGGCTCACCGGCGCGGTGCGCTCGGTCCGCGCGGAGGGCCTGCCTCGCCAGCAAGGCCGCGCCGCGTCATGACGGTATGCATCTGGCTTATGATTGGGCGAAATCCGGGTTGATCGCCATCTGAACCACCGCGTTCTTCCGCGCCCCAACGCCATCGACCCGGCCGGATGTTCCTAAAAGGAAAGGACGCAGTCGTGCCCACGTCATTCACTCCGCGCCGCGTGGTCGTTACCGGTATCGGAGCTGTTACCCCGCTTGCCCCGAGTGCGCCGGAGAGTTGGCAGAAGGTGCTTGCCGGCGAAACCGGTATCCGCCGGGCGTCGAACCTCGACCCGGTGAAGCACAAGTGCCTGCTGCGCGCGGATGTGGACGACGAGACGATCCCGCAGCGCTTCCTCAAGGGCAAGGAGCTGCGCAACACCTCCCGCTACGCCCGTTTGGCGATGGAGGCGGCCGGCGAAGCGATGCTGGACGCCGGGTTGCTGGACGAGAACCTTGCCCCGACAACCGACCTGTCGGACGCGGGCACGGCGATCGGGAACTGCGTCGGCGGCACCTATGACGACGTGCTCCCGGTCCACCAGCAATATGTCGAGCGCGACGGCGCGCCCGCGCGTCCCGCCGCACTTGCATGTCACCTTCCCGCACAACATGGGCTCATACACGATCCAGCACCATTTCGGCATGATGGGCCCCAGCGAAACCGTCGTCACCGCCTGCGCGACCGGCTCCCAGGCGATCGGCGACGGCTTCCACGCCGTCAAGTTCGGGCAGGCGCCGATGATGATTGCCGGCGCGATGGAGTCGACGCAGCACCCGCTCTTCGAGCTCGGTTTCGAGGCGATGCGCGCGCTCTGCACCGACTCCAACGACAACCCGGACCACGCCAGCCGCCCGTTCAACAATGACCGCGCCGGGTTCATCCTCGGCGAGGGCGCCGGCATGCTCGTGCTGGAGGACCTGGAGCACGCGAAGGCGCGCGGCGCGAAGATCTACTGCGAGATCGTCGGCTACGCGACCTCCAACGACGCCTACCACCCGATCGCGCCACAGCCGGAAGGCAAGGGCGCGGCCAAGGCGATTCGCGATGCGTTGAATGACGCGGGCCTCTCGCCGGAAGACGTCGACCATGTCAACGCCCACGCTGCGTCGACGCCGGCCGGTGACCTCGCGGAGTCGAAAGCGATCAAGGCGGTGCTCGGCGACGAGCGCGGCTCGCGGATTCCGGTGACATCGATCAAGGGCGCGTTTGGCCACGCCATGGCCGCCGCCGGCGCGATGGAGACGGTCATGGCCGTGCTCACCATGCACGAGGGCATGCTGCCGCCGACCCGCAACCACACCTCGCCAGACCCCGAAGTCGGATTGAATGTCGTGACGAAGGCCCAGCCGGCGGAGATCAACGTGATGACGAAGCATTCCTTCGGGCTCGGTGGGCAGAACGCCGTGCTAGTCCTGAAGCGGTGGGACGAGACGAATGGCTGATCCGGAGCGTCCGGCCGTCTCGACGGGCGAAGCCGGGATGTTCCTGCTGGAGATCGTGGGCCTCGTCGGCCTCGGCCGGCTGGGGTGGCACCTCGGCTCCGGCACGCTGCTGAAGGTCGTCCTGTCCGTTGTGTTTGTCCTCGCCGCCACCGCGCTGTGGACGATGTTCCGCACGCGCGGATTCGTCCCTTCGGGCGGTGATCCGGTCGTGGCCGTGCCGGGGCCGGTCCGTCTCGTCATCGAGTACGGCTTCTATGCGCTTGGCGCACTCGGATTCTGGATCTCCGGCTGGGAAGTTGCCGCGGCGGTGTTCGTTGCCGGCGTGCTGGTCGTCAGCATCGCCCTGCGCGACCGCGTTGCCGGCCTGATAGCCAACCGCCCGCTCCATATCTGACCCCGGAAAAGGACGCCCGGTCCGGGTGCTACAGTAGCCGCGATGTCTGCCGCGACACATCGCCGATCATCTGATGAGGATGCCATGAGCCTGAACGAAACCCTTGGGACGAGCTACGCCTTCATCTTCCCTGGCCAGGGAAGCCAGTACGTCGGCATGGCGAAGGATCTTTCCGGTGCCTCGGAGATCGCCCGCGAGACGATCGAGCACGCTGACGCGCGCCTCGGGTTTGACCTCTCGACGATGATGTTCGAGGGCCCCGAGGACGAGCTCAACGACACTTACAACTCCCAGCCCGCCATCTTCACCGCCAGCGCGGCGGCGCTGCGGGCCCTGCAGGCGCAAGCCGACGACGAGGACTATGTGCTGGCACCAATGATGGTGGCCGGACACTCGCTCGGGGAGTTCACCGCGCTGGTCGCCGCCGAGGTCATCGACTTCGAGACCGGGCTGGATCTCGTTCGCGCCCGCGGCCGGTCGATGATGGAGGCCGGGCATGCCACGCCCGGCGCGATGGCGGCGGTTCTCGGCCTGGACGACGACCGCGTGGCGCAATTGGTCGACGAGGCGTCGCAGGGCGACGTGCTGACGGTCGCGAACCTCAACTGCCCAGGGCAGATCGTCGTCTCCGGCGCGGTCGAGCCGATGGAGCGCTTCATCCCGCTCGCGAAGGAAGCCGGCGCCCGGCGCGTGGCCCAGCTCCCGATCACCATCGCCTCGCACTCGGCCCTGATGCAGCCGGCGGCCGAGACACTGAACGGGCTTTTCGACGACATCGTCTTCAATCAGCCGGTCATGCCGGTCATCGGCAATGCGGACGGCCAGCGCCTCAACACTGCCGAAGAGATCCGCGAGGAACTCCGCAACCACGTTGTGCGCGGCGTGAACTGGACGCAGTCGGTCCGCACGATGATCGACGCCGGCATCACGACGTTCGTCGAGATTGGCCCGGGCAATGTCCTTGCCGGACTGAACAAGCGCATCGATCGGGGCGTCACGACCCTGTCGCTGAAGGACCTCGGCCTGACGGGCGCATAGGCATTTGCCGGCCATGCGGCTAGAATGACAGGCTAGACGCGAACGTTCGGGGTCACGTGGCGCCCGCAAGGGCACGCCCGGAACGCGTGCAGCACACGGAATGGGCCGCGGGGCCATCGTCGTTCTTGAAAGGAAGCGTTTGGTGACACGAGTTGTAGTGACCGGTGTGGGCGCGGTCAGCCCTCTGGGGATCGGCCGCGACGCGCTCTGGTCGGGTCTGACCGAGGGTCGTTCCGGCATCCGCACGATTCAGGGATTCGACCCGGCCGGACTCGACGTCACCATCGCCGGCGAGGTCCCGGACTTCGTGGCCAAGGAGTTCATGGACTTCAAGGCCGCCCGCCGCATGGACCGCTTCTCGCAGTTCGCCGTGGCCGCCGCGCGCGAGGCGCTGGAGCAGGCGAATTTCCAGATCACTGATGAGAACACCGACCGCGTTGGCATCATGGTCAACACCGGCGGCGGTGGCATCCCGACGATCGAGAACGAGGTCCACACCCTCGCGGAGAAGGGCGCCAAGCGGGTCAGCCCGTTCCTGATCCCCCTCTTCGCGCCGAACATGGCGAGTTGCCAGGTGGCGATGCAGTTCGGGATCCATGGCCCGACAGTGACCTCCGTCGCAGCCTGCGCGGCCGGCGTCCAGGCCTTTGTCGACGCCGTCCACATGATCGAGCGCGGCGAAGTCGATGTCGTGATCACCGGCGGCACCGAGGGCGGCCTGACGCCCTCCGCGATCGCCAGCCTCACCAACATGGGCGCGCTCTCCCGCAACAACGAGGAGCCGTGGAAGGCCAGCCGGCCGTTCGACCTTGAGCGCAGCGGCTTCGTCTTCTCCGAAGGGGCCGGCATCGCCATCCTCGAATCGGAGGAGCATGCCGCCCGCCGTGGCGCGCATGTCATCTGCGAAGTCTCCGGTGGGGCGTACACCTCCGACGCCTTCCACATCACCGCGCCGGATCCCGAAGGGCGTGGCGCGATCGAAGGCGATGGCCCGGGCGCTCGAGCGCGCGGAGATTCAGCCGACGGACGTCGACATGATCGCCGCCCACGCCACCGCGACCACGATCGGCGACATCGCCGAGACGAACTCGATCAAGAAGGTCTTCGGCGACCACGCCTACAACCTCTCGATCTCGGCGAACAAGTCGATGATCGGGCACCTGCTTGGCGCGGCCGGCGCGATCTCGTCGCTGATGTGCATCATGGCCATCCGCGACAACATGGTTCCGCCGACGATCAACCTCGAAACGCCGGATCCGCAGTGCGACCTCGACTACACGCCGAACGTCGCGAAGAAGACAGAGATCAACGTCGCGCTCGCCAACGGCTTCGGCTTCGGGGGCCAGAACGCCGTCTGCGTCTTCAAGGCGGTCTAGCGATCATCGTTCCGCCGCCCCTTGTGGGCGGCGCTCGCGATACTGCCAGCACGCCGCAGGCCATCTGCGGCGATACGAGGGCATGACGCGGGGTACAATGGGGCGAGAGGCGTCCGGCGACACGCTGGGCAGAAGAAACCGTCACGCAGGGATGCTGGAGGAACACCCGAGATGCCGCTGCTGCCGTGGAACCACAAGGCCAAGCACAACAAGAAGGACCTCGAAGTCAAGCCGAAGCATTTCATCTCCGGCTACCAGTTCACGCTGAAGGGCTCGCCACGGCACTTCGACGACGTCAAGGCGATCATCGAGAAGTACGGTGACGCGCAGGTCTACTTTGGCGAGGCGCTGGCCTACGAGCGCGGCGCCGGCATCGCCCTGTGGCGTGTCCGCGCGCAGGGGTTCGGCTGGCTGCAGGACCTCTACGACTGGTGGGTCGAGATGGAGCGCACCGAGCCGATCGCCTTCACCATGTTCCTCTACCTGCCCGACGAGCTGAAGTATCCCGTGCTGGACCTTCGCGCCCACACCCCGGCCGACGTGGAGCAGTTCATCCGCGAGAACGCGCCCCAGCGAGACGACAATCCGTACAGCGGCAAGACGACCCAGGCCCCGAAGAAGGGCGCCTACATCCTCGGGTAACGCGTCCGCAACATCACCAGAAACAGGAAGCCGGGTGACGGAATGTTCCGTCACCCGGCTTTTTACATCCCGAATGTGCGGGGCGTTGAACTTGCCCGCCCGATTATCGACCTCCGGTCGATCGGGTCGACACGCGGTCGACCCTCTACGGCAGGCACTCCACAATTGCCCGACCTAATCCGCCGCGGAGCCGCCCGATTGCAGCTCGGCCTCGATTTGCGGGCGCAGCTTCTCGATCAGCGCCTCCAGCTGCTCCGGGTTCTCCTTCCAGCAGAGGTTCCGCGAGGGCGTGTTCATGCAGAACAGCACCTCGTCCTCATCGTGGACCGCCCACCCCACCGAACACCGCGGCACCTGCTGGTTCCCGCGGAACGGCAACGAGAGCCGCGTGCGGGTCAGCATCGGGCACCCGAACTCGGGCTCCGAGGTGTCATTCGGGTCGATTGTGCGCTTGCGCATCGGCTGGACCTGTGCGGCTTTCGGCGCCGCATCACGCAGCACCTCGCCCGACCCCATATCCAGCGGTCGTGGCCGGCGCGTTGAGCGCCGTCGCGGCCGTCCGCCGCGATCGCGGTCGTAGTTGTTGTCACGCTGACGCGGACCGTTGTCACGCGGGCGGGTGCGTTCCTGCGGCGCGGGTTCCGCCACCGCATGCTGCTCCGGTTGCTCGCGGGTCTCCTGGGGAGCCTCCTGTCGAGGCGCGTTTTCCTGACCGCCACCACCGCCACGACGCCGCTTGCCGCGTCGCCTTGGCCTATTCGCCCGCCGGCGTTCCCCGCCGGGCGTTTCGGCGTTCGAGTTGGTTATTGGCAACGTTGAGCGCTGCCCGGCTGAATCGTCCAAGCGCTTTTCCTCCGAACTTCATGGTTTTGACGACGGCCATCCGGGCAAGGTCACGCACCGCGGCGAGATCGTCGTCGATCTGCTCGCGGGTGACACCGGTGGCGTCGAGATGTTTCTGGGCAACGGTATCCGGCATGCGCTTCAGGCTTTGCTGCAGGGCCGTGAGAACCGCATAGACGTCGTCCATCTGGCCCACGACCGGGATGATGCCGGGAATGAGGTCGATCGGCGAGATCGCATATCCACCACCAAGCCCGAGTATGGCCTTGGCGGAGCCCGGAACTTCCGGGTCGCGCACAATAGCGGTCGCCAGCTTCGCGTCCGCCGGGAGGTGCTTCACCGCTTCCCAGAAGCGCTTCAGCTCCGGCGACGGCGGCTCCTTGTCATCCCCAGCCTCGAGCGAGAACCCGGTGCGAAAGGCATCGGTGTCCTGCACAGCCGGATGGTTGTCCTCCGCGGCCAGTTCCACCTGATCAGACGTCTCCGGTTCATGCCGCTCGGTCATCGCCCCATCGCCTCCTCGTCATCGCATGCGGGACACGGCATCGACATGCCGTCCCTGTATTGTGCCACGATGCCGCGCGCAGCCGGGCGGGCAGTGCAGAACGGGGCAGCCTCGCGGCCGCCCCGTTCCCCGTCTTTCGCCGTGTTGCGAGCCTAGCAATCAATCGCGTAGGGATCGACCGCGTGTCGACCCGATCGACCGAAGGTCGATAACCAGACGCGCAGTTTTAACGAGAACCGCTTTAGCGGTCGATCAGCTGGCGCAGCACGAACAGCGCGTTCGTCGGCTTCTCGGCGATCCGCCGCGTGTAGTAGGCGTACCACTCGGTCCCGAACGGGATGTAGACGCGCATGTTGTAGCCGGCCTTCTTCAGGCGGTGCTGCTCCTGCGTGCGGACGCCGTAGAGCATCTGGAACTCGTAGCGATCGGGAGGAATGGTATTTCGGCGCGCGTAGTCGATCGCGTCCTCGATCATCTTCGGGTCGTGCGTCGCAATCGCCGGGTAGTTCCCCTTGTCCAGCAAGTGCCGCATCAGCATGCGGAAGTTCTCGTCCGCTTCCTTCTTCGACTGGATCGCGACCGTCTCAGGCTCAGCGTAGGCGCCCTTCACCAGCCGCACCCGCGCCCCGCGCTCGATCATGTCGATCACATCCTGCGCGGTACGGTGCAGGTAGGTCTGGAGCACGATGCCGACGTGGTCGCCGTAGGTATCGTGCAGCTCCGTAAACATCCGCATGGTGCGCTCGGTGTAGTCGGAGCCCTCCATATCGATGCGAACGAAGCCATCGACCTCCCGCGCGGCGTCGAGAATGCGGACCATGTTCTCTTTCGCCACCTCATCGCCGAGGTCCATGCCGAGCATGGTGAGCTTGACGGAGATGTTTGGCGCGAGGTCGTTCGCGCGGAGCTGCTTCAACGTGTCGACGTACCCGACGACCGCGGCCGACGCGGCCTCAACGGAGTTCACGTTCTCGCCGAGCTGGTCCATCGTGGTGGTGATGCCGTCCTGCGCGAGTCGCTTCCCGACCGCCATGGCGTCCTCGAGCGTCTCGCCGGCGATGAAGCGCTCGACAAGCTTGCGCGCTTGCGGATTTGTCTGGAACAGATCCTTGACCTTGGGCTGGTCAGCCACGGTCAGGACGGCGCGTCGGGTGATGTTCATCTATGGTGCTCCATGTGTCCCCGCGTGCATCCGCGGGTGCAGGTGATCGACTCGCCGGTTCCGCCCGGCACCGCTCCCGTTTGGAGATGACCTACGCAATAGAGGTGCCGAATCAATCCTCGGCGAGCCAGTCCAGGACTGCCGCTGCCGTCCATGACTGCGCATCGGAGCCGAGCCCCTCGCCGGTGAATGGATGGACATATTCGGCGAATCCGGCCTCGCGCACCTGGGCCAGCCCGGCGTCGCGAAGTCCGTCCGCGATCTCGAACTCGCCGATCCGCCGCCACGCCCACCACAGCAACCAGTTCATCACGGGCCAGACCGGCCCACGCCAGTATCGCGTCGGATGGAACGTCGGTTCGAGCGGGCTCGTGCTCGGCGGCACCGGCCATCGCAGCTCCGGATGCCCGACGAAGGCATCGGATCGCCACAACGACGTCAACGCCTCGCGACGGGCCTGCGTCACCTGGCCGGCGATAACCGGAGCAAACGCTGCGATGGTCTTGACCGTGATGCTCGTATTGTCGACGAGGTCCAGGTCGCAGCACATATCGCGCTCGGCGCTCCACTGGTCGGCGAGTCCGATCCGGCCGCGATTGATCCACGACTCGACGAGGTCCAGCTCGTCGAGGTCGGCCTCGGCGAGATTCGCGATCTCGATCAGCGACTCGTTCGCCGCAACCAGGATCGCCGACATGAAGACGTCCTTCACGCGGAACGGCAGGTCGTCGTAAATGCGGTCGACGCGATATCCGCCGCGCTTGAGGACCTCGACGATCCACATGAAGCGCGTGTAGTCCTCATCCGTCGGCCGTTGGGCCGGATCGGCAACGTGGTCCAGATCGCGCCGGGTAAATGGCGGCAGCTCCCCTTCCGGCACGTTGATGCGTGCGAGGGCGGCATCCCAGCGCGGCGAGTTGTCCATCCCGCTCTCCCACGGATGGACGACGGTCACGAGGCCGGAGACCTCGGGATCCCGCGCGGACATCAGGTAACGATGCCACTCTCGCAGCGGGGCGTAGAATTCGCGGGCGATCTCCGCCGCGCGGGGGCGATCCGCCAGGTCGCAGATCGCGCGCACGGCGATCGCGTGCACCGGCGGCTGGATGATGCCGCTCGTCGCCACCCCGGCCGGGGCATCTGCCGAGACGCCATGGACATCCCACCGCGCGGCGTCCGGAAAATACGCGTCGGCCGCGACGTCCGGGTTAAACTGGATCTGCGGGATCATCCCGTTGCGCCATTGCCCGCGCAGCACCGCGCGCATCTCATCGACCGCCCGCTCGACCGAAAACTGGGCGATCCCGATCGCGATGAACGCCGAATCCCAGCTCCACAGGTGCGGGTAGAGGGAGGGCGCGGGCTTCGTGGATGTCCCGGTATCGTTCGTCCGGAGGATCTCAGCAGCCCGGCTCGCAAGCGGGTTGCTGGTATCGATCGGCATGGGCATGAGGCTCCTGGCGACGAATGCGGCGTTGCGGTTTCCGCGTGGTCTATATGATGACAGAATACCGCGAAACCCCGGGGACGGCCCCATGTTCGGCGCGAACGATAAGCGCCAGGGAAACCTCGATCGCCATGGAGACGAGAGACGACGCATGCCTCACCAGGCCCTCCCCACCGACTGGAGCGACGCCCCAACGGTGATCCGGGATTCGCTGTACGACCGGATCCCGATGACCCGCGCGGCCCTCGCCCTGATCAGCAGCGGCCCCTTCCTGCGGCTCGACCACATCCAGCAGCTCGGCTTCGTCTCGCGGGTCTGGCCCGGGGCCAAGCACACGCGCTACGAGCACTCCCTGGGCGTCATGCACGTCACGCGGCTGGCGGTGAATCACCTGCGGCGCATCCCGGAGGGCGCGTTCATTACCGATACCGACGCGCGCACCGTCATCGCGGCCGCGCTCCTGCACGACATCGGGCATTACCCCTACTCCCACGCCATCGAGGAGATCGGCCCGCCGATCCTCTCCCACGAGGAGGTCGGCCGGGAGCTGATCGCGTCCGGCGAGATCGCCTCGATCCTGCGGCGAGACTGGGACGTCGACCCGGACCACGTCGCCGCGATGATCCACGGCGACGTCGAGCGGCTGACGGAAGGCCAGCGCGTGCTGCGCGGCCTGCTCTCCGGCACGCTCGACATGGACAAGCTGGACTACCTCCCGCGCGACGCCCGTGCCTGCAACGTGCCGTACGGTGGCGTCGACACGGCACGCCTGATCGGAGCGCTGACGATCATCACGGTTGACGGCACCGGCGAGCGGCGGATCGGCATTCGCGGGAAGGGCATCAGCCCGCTCCACTCGCTGATCAACGCGCGGCAGGAGATGTTCGACAACGTGTATTGGCACCACACGAACCGCGCCTGCATGGTGATGCTGCTACGCGCGGTGCAGGAGGCCCTCGTCGCCGGGGTTATCTCGCCGGAGGATCTCACCGGCCATGACGACGCCTCGCTACTGGCGTTCATGCGGGGAGGCGACATGCCGACCGGCACACGGCGCCTGGCAGATGCTCTCGCCGCCCGCCATATCCACAAGCGCGCCCTGGAGATCAGCGCCCGGGCGGAGATCCTGTACCAGCGTCTCGGCGAGCTCTGGTACGACGCGCTCGCCCGCCGTGACGTCGAGATCCGCCTCGCAAAGGCCCTCTCCGAACGACTCGGCGAGCCGGTCGACAGTACGGCGGTGCTCATCGACATCCCGAAGCCGGAGAAGTGGAAGACCGACGTTTGGGTCTCCTTCGACCAGCCACCGGTCGGGTTGGAGCCGCTGATGCACTGGCAAGACGTCGTCGGTCTCGGCGACGCCGATTTCAAGCGATATGAAGAGCACCGGCGCATGATCCGCATCGTGACCGACGAGCGGTACCGGGCGGCCTTCCACGAGGACTGGGAGTCGCTCGTCTACCCCGCACTCGGCGGCATGCCAACCTGAGAGGACACCGATGAACGACTATCCCGAGACCCATATCGACGACATACCGGACCACGTAAACGACCAGGACGGCCACATCTCCCTGTTCCTGATGGGCCTCGCGATCGCGCTCCTGCTACTGCTCATCCTGTCGATCGTGATGGCGATGGAGTAGGCGATCGCTGGCATCGGCGAGAGTCGATCCAGTGAACAGGCGCAAGGCGACATGCGCATCGGCTGACATTCCCCGGGCACTCCGAAGCGCTATGGCGCTTCTCCGGCCCGGGGCTACCACTGGTGGCCGCCCGCAGTGGTCGGCAACCGTGGGGAATGGATCGGTAGCCTCGGCCCCGTGGTGGCCGAGGAATCGGCGCGCAGCGGTACCTTCAGGTGCCGCAAGCGTCGATAACGGGGCGCGATAGGCAGGTGTTCATCCCAGGCACATGCGTAACGGACAACGGACGGCGGGCCTCATGACCCGCCGTCCGTCCTCTGCCTCTTCGGTTCTTGCGCCTACTTCAGCAGCGTCACCGCGCCTTCAGACGCCTGCTGCACGAGATGCGCGTACTTTGCCAGCACGCCCTGCTTGTAGCGCGGCTCCGGCTGGGTCCACGCCTCCAGGCGCGACCGCAACTCCTCCTCGGGGATCATCAGGTTCAGCTGGCGCTTCTCGACGTCGATCGAAATCGTGTCGCCCTCACGGACTGCCGCGATCGGGCCGCCGACAAACGCCTCCGGCGCAACATGGCCGATCATCAGGCCGCGCGTCGCGCCGCTGAAGCGTCCGTCCGTCATCAACGCCACCGAGCCACCGAGCCCCTGCCCGACGAGGGCCGCGGTGATGCCGAGCATCTCCTGCATGCCGGGTCCGCCCTTTGGCCCCTCGTAGCGAATGACGACGATATCGCCCTCGACGATCTGGTTGTGCAGAACCGCCTCGCGCGCGTCCTCCGCCGAGTCGAAGACGCGGGCCGGACCGGAGAGCTTCTGCGGCTCGTACCCGAAGAGCTTCACCACCGCGCCGTCCGGGGCGAGATTGCCCTTCAGGATGTGGATGCCGCCCGAGCTCTTGATCGGGTTGTCCAGCGGACGCACGACGTCCTGGCCGGGCGTCTCGTGGGCACTGCCGGATTCCTCGGCGAGCGACTTGCCGCTCGGGGTCATCTGCGAGCCGTCGATGTAGCCCCCCTCGATCAGGCGCTGGCAGACGAGCTGGATGCCTCCCGCCGCATCGAGATCGGCCGCCGCGTACTTACCGCTGGGCATCAGGTTGCCGATCAGCGGCGTCTTGCGGGAGATCGCGTCGAAGTCGTCGATCGAGAGCTCGACGCCGGCCTCGCGCGCGAGCGCCAGCAGGTGCAGCACGGCGTTGGTCGAGCCGCCGCTGGCCGCCACGCCGGCGATCGCGTTCTCGAACGCCTTGCGGGTCAGGATGTCCCTTGGCCGCTGGTCCCGGCGCAGCATATCCATGATGATCTGGCCGGCCTTGCGCCCGACCTCGTCCTTGCGCGGGTCAATTGCCGGCGGCGACGCCGAACCGAGCGGCGACATGCCGATGAACTCCATCGCCATCGCCATCGTGTTCGCCGTAAACTGGCCGCCGCAGGCGCCAGCGCCCGGGCAGGCATGGTTCTCGAGGTCCAGCAGGTCCTCGTCGCTCATCTTGCCGGCCGCGTTCGCCCCGATCGCCTCGTAGACGGTCTGCACGGTGACTTCCTGGCCGCGCCAGTAGCCCGGCATGATCGTCCCGCCGTAGAGCACGAAGCCCGGCACGTTCAGCCGCGCGAGCGCCATTGAGAGCCCGGGCAGGGTCTTGTCGCAGGCGCCGAGGGCGATGATACCGTCGAACATGTGACCGCGGCCGACGAGCTCGACCGAGTCGGCGATCACCTCGCGCGAGGTCAGCGAGGTCTTCATGCCCTCGGTGCCCATCGTCACGCCGTCGGAGATCGCGACCGTGTTGAACTCCATCGGCGTGCCGCCGGCCTCGCGAACGCCCTTCTTGACCTCCTCGGCGAGCTTGCGCAGGCCGAAGTTGCAGGGCATCGTCTCGATCCAGGTGTTGGCGATGCCGATGATCGGCTTGCGCAGGTCGTCGTCGCCGAAGCCGATCGCCTTCATCATCGCGCGGGCACCGGCGCGATCCTTGCCGTCGTAGAGCGTCTTGCTGTTCGAGCGGAGGTCGACGTTCCCGCCGGCCGCCTGCTCGCCCTTCACCTCTGTCGCCATCGTTGTCTCCTCGGTCGACTGGAAATTCCTGAGAACACGAAAAACGCCACCACGCGTCGGGGCATCCCGCTCCCGGGATCGGGCGCGGGTCTCCGCTTCGCGTCGACGGCGTTGTCGGCATCTGTTGCCTCAAGTGTCCAGTGTTTTGGCCCGTCGGGCAAGTAGCGCAGGGCCAGAATGCGGACCCGCGTTGGCCGCGTTCATCCGTACTGTGGAGACAGGCGCAAGGCCACCACGGCGGGATCCGCCCGGCCGCGAACGACAAGGAGATGCCTGGATGACGACGACATGATCGACAACTCGTAGAGCACCCTGCCCAGCGCGGCACAGGACCAGATCACACCATGGAACTCCTGCTCTTCATCCTCATCCTCGGCATCGTCGGCATCCTGGCACACACCCATGGCGTCGACTCACGCGATGGCACGCCGAACTGGTAACAAATTCCAGCCCCTTTACGACGCCCGCGGGGATGCGCAATGATGCGCATCCCCTTTTCTTGCGTGCCGATGATTGCCCTTCTCAGCGAGTGCGGCGACAATGCCCCATACGATTTTGGCTGGAGAGAAATGGTTGGGAGAGGCTCGCCGTATGGCCGCATCACGCCCGTTGTCGTTCGGTATCCAAACGATCCAGTACTGGACCTGGGAGGAGACGCGCACCCGCTGGCGCTGGTTCGAGGACCTCGGCTTCGACAGCCTCTGGCTCACCGACCACTTCGTCCGCACGGCGCACCCGGAAAGTCCCTACTTCGAGGCCTGGACGCTACTCAGCGCCCTCGCCGTGGTCGTCGAGCGGCCCCGCATCGGCGTGCTGGTCAGCAGCAACACGTTCCGCCACCCCTCCCTGCTTGCCAAGGAAGCCGTGACGCTGGACCACATCTCCAACGGCCGCCTGGAGCTCGGGCTCGGCGCCGGATGGTATGTGCCGGAGCACGACATGTTCGGCCTGGAGTTCCCGGAGACGCACGAGCTCGTCGACCGCTACGAAGAGGCGCTCGACATGCTCGACCGCTACCTCCGCAACGACCGCACGACCGTCGAGGGCGCCTACTACGCGATGCACGATGCGCCGAACCGTCCCGCGCCGGTGCAGCAGCCGCGTATCCCGTTCGTGCTTGGCGCGCACAAGAAGCGGACGATCGGTCTCGCCGCCCACTACGCCGACACCTGGAACACCCGCGGCACGGTCGACGAGGTACGCGAGCGCAACGCGATGCTGGACGACGCTTGCGCGCGCATTGACCGCAACCCGGCGGAGATCGAGCGCTCGCTGCTCTACGTCATCGCCCACATGGTCGACGAGCACCCGTGGGACTCCGTCGACGCCTTCACCGACTTCGTCGGGCGCTACCGCGAGGCCGGCATCGAGGAATTCATCTTCCAGCCGCCCGACCCCGAAGCGTTTCCCCTTGTCGAGCGCATCGCGGCCGAGGTCATTCCCTGCCTGCGAGGCGAGGCCTGACGCGGTATACTGCATACAGAAATGTTCCTCATCGGCGAGGAACGCACATATCGCGAAGCGTTCGCGAAAGGAGCTCGATGATGAGACTTCAGGACAAGGTCGTTGTTGTGACCGGCGCCGCGTCGGGCATGGGCCTGGCAATGGCGAAGCTCTTCACCGCCGAAGGAGCATCGGTGATTGCCGGCGACTGGAACGCCGACCGCCTCGATGCCGCGGTGAAGGAGATCGCGGCGACAGGCGCGAAGATCACCGGCCAGCAGGGTGACATCTCCGACAAGGCCTCCGCCGAGGCGCTCGTGAACCTCGCGGTCGACACCTACGGCAAGATCGACGTGCTAGTCAACAACGCCGGCATCATGGACTACATGGCCGGCGTTGGCGAGGTGACCGACGAAATCTGGGAGAAGGTCCTGAAGGTCAACCTCTACGGACCGATGTACACCAGCCGCCGAGCTGTCCAGATCATGCTCCGAGCCGGTCACGGCTCGATCATCAACATCGGCTCTACCGCCAGCCTCAGCGGGGGCGCGGCTGGGGCGGCCTACACCACCTCCAAGCACGCCCTGCTGGGTCTCACCCGCAACACCGCGTGGATGTACGCCAAGCGCGGCGTCCGCTGCAACGCGATCATGCCGGGCGGCACACGGCAACCAACATCCAGGAGACCATGCCAGAGGACAGGCTGGAGATGACCGGCGCCGCACGGGCCGGCGAGTTCGCCCAGATGATCCCGCAGTTCCTGGAGTCGATCGACATCGCCTACGCCGCGCTGTACCTCGCCGCGGATGAGTCCCGCTACATCAACGGCGCGGTAATCACCGCCGACGGCGGGTGGATGGCGCTGTAACCTCCGTCAGGTCGGGCCATGTCGAGGGGCACCAAACGCGGTGCCCCTCTATACTTGCTCCTGACCGCTCATCCGCCGTAGCGGATCCCCGGCCATTTCGCACCCGACCGAAGGACATCGCGTGGGCATCGAATCACTCCTGCTGACCATCCTGAACATCTACTCGTTCGTGCTCTTCGGGCGCGCCATCATGTCATGGTTCGACCCAACCTTTTCATCGTCCATCGGGCGCATCATCTACGATGTCACCGAGCCCGTCATCGCGCCGATCCGCCAGGTCATCCCGCCCATTGCGGGGCTCGACCTCTCGATCATGGTCACCATCTTCCTCGTCATCATCCTCGAGCGGCTGATTGCCTCGGCGCTGTAGGGTCAACCCCGGCATCGCCTCCGGCATCTCGCTAGACCCTCGCGTGGAAATTGCGTACAGTGTCAGGTATCACTCCGATGCATCGCTCGTTCGTGCATCGATTCGCTGACCGTGCACGAACGGCGTGAACCCGTCGCCATCGTTTACTGACCAGGAGCCAGGTATGTTGTTGCGGCTGCTCTTTCTGTTGACGTTTCTGGGCTACGCCACCGGTCCGGACTACCGCGAAGAAGAGGATCAGCGCCTCGGCGGGCAAGGGTTCGCACGCATCGTGCTGCTGGTCGCCGCCCTCGGTCTGGTGACTGTCGGCGTGCTCGTCGTCCTGGCGGTGATGGCGCTCACGGGCAGCTTCGACATGCCGAACTTCGACCCGGTCATCTAGGACCACCTGGCGAAGATCACAGAGCAAGAGAGAACGGCCGGGGCGCCTTGCCCCGGCCGTTTCCTGTTGTCGCTATCGCGTTACCGGTCCCGTGCTGCCGGCGCACCTTGGTCGATCTCTTCCAGGTTGAACCCGAGCATCTCCATCAGGGCAAGCGCGTTCGAGGACGTCGCGATCCCTTCGCGCAGCCGATAGTCGAACGTCATGCGCGGCGTGTCGCCATCTCGCGTGAACACCTCCGCGAAGTGGACCGGCACCGCGGCCTCGTCCAGCTCGGTGCCCTCGATCAGCTCCAGGTCGTGGCTGGAGATCGCCCCGATCGCGTTCGCGCGCGTCAACGAGCGCAGCACCTGGCGCGAGGCGATCTGGCGCTCGGCGGTGTTCGTCCCCTGCAGGATCTCGTCGAGCAGGTAGAGCGACGTGCGTGGAGCATCCTCCCGCACCCGATCGACGACCGCCTTCAGCCGCTCCAGCTCCGCCATGAAGAACGAGACGCCGCGCTCCAGCGAGTCCTCGACGCGCATCAGGCTGCTGATCCGTAGCGGCGGCATCGCCAGCGCGCTCGCCGCGACCGGCGCCCCGGCCTGGGCGAGGACCGCGTTCACGCCGATGGCCCGCAGCAGCGTGCTCTTGCCGGACATGTTCGAGCCGGTCACGAACAGGAAGTGCCCAACAGGACCGATCGTGACATCGTTCGGCACCGCCTCACCCTCCGGCAGGAGCGGATGGGACAGCGCCGTCGCGGTGAACGATGCCTTTGCCTCGTCGACGGTTGGAAACGCCCACGCCGGATGGTCGTGTCGCAGCACCGCGAGCGCGGCGAGGGCCTCCCACGCCCCGGCGGCTTCCAGCCAGCCGCGCACCTTGGCGCCGGAGCGCGCCTGCCACGCCTCCAGCAGCTCGAGGACATGGACGTCCCACATCAGCGTCATCTGGAGCGGGAAATACAGCATCGCGCCGGGCGGCAGCGCCAGGGAAACCAGCCGGTTCAGCACGGCGGTACGGGCCATCGCGCCCTCTGCCTCGCCTTCCAGCGTCCGGTCGATCTGCACGAGCAGCGGCGATACCGGCCTCGCCGAGGCAATCGTCCCAAAGATGTCCCGATACCCGGCGATAGCGTCGCGCAGCGGCACGATGCCCTGTACGCGCGACGCGGCCGGCCCGCCGAATAGCGTGAAGACCACCGTGTTGAGCACGATCGGGGCGACCATCCAGATCGCCGGGAGGACACCGAGCGCCCACAGCACGGCCAACGTCAGCAAGGCGAGCGGCCCGATCCACGCAAGCGCGCGCAGCCACGGACGCCGCCGAAGCCACGGCTCGTCCCCGGCCCACCGCACGAGCACCTCCGGCTCGGGCAACTCCTCGTCCGTCCGCAGCCCCGCCGCCTCGACCTGCTGCCGCAGCTCGACATTGCCGGCCAGCTCCTCAACCGCCGCCTGACGCGCAGCCAGATCGGCAAGGTCGCGGTCCTCGAGCAGGCTGGCATGCAACGCGTCCCAACCGTGGCGCGTGACCGGCGTGCCGATCCGTTGCACTACGGACGCGCGCCCGAGGATGTTCAGGTCCCACGCATACGGATGCTCGCGCCCAACGTTGGCATCGGGCGGCAGTGGCACGTCGTCCCAGCGCTGCTCCAGTCGACCGAGGGCGCGCTCGTTGACGCGCACCATTCGCGAGGCGAGGTCCCGACGCCCACGGACGCCGCGCTGGACCGGGACGAGGACCACGTAGGCGCCGATCGCAATGACGATCGCCCAGCCCCAGGCCGTCGCGCGTTCACCCCACCACTGCCAGGCCGCGAGGGCAGCGACGATGATCAGCGCCAACCGCAGGTTGCCGAGCAGGCTCCAACGCCGCTGCAGCGCGTCATGCTCCGCGGTGAAGGCCGCAATGCGATCGCTATAGAACTCGGATGTGTGGGGCACGAATGCGGTGTCCTTGGGAAGAGGCGACTCAAACGCTCCCATGGTAGGAGACACGGCCGCCCCTCGCCCACCTGCCCTACTGGTCGCTGGAAGGATGCGAAGAGATTGTTCAACGACTCCGCGAGGCCGGGATGCGGGAAGATGCCGTCACGCAGCGCGGTACAGGGCACCTTGCCCATCATCGCAATCTGGAGCATTGACGCGATCTCGCCGCCCTCGATCCCGAGGATCGCCGCGCCAAGGATCTGGTCCGTCTCCGCGTCGACGACCGCCTTCATCATCCCGCGCGTCTCACCGGTCTCCACAGCCCGCGCCACCGAGCTCATCGGCATCTGCGCGACGCGGATCTCTTTGCCGGCCTTCCGCGCTTGCGATTCGGTCATACCGATACGTCCGAGCTGCGGGTCCATGAAGACGGTGTAGGGCACGGGGCGCCCCTCGATCGTGCGGTCATCGCCATCGATCAGGTTCGCCTTTAGCACGCGGTAGTCGTCGAAAGAGATGTGCGTGAACTTCGGGCCCGGACGGATATCGCCGACCGCGTAGACGCCCGGCACGTTCGTCTGCAGCCGGTCGTCGGTCGGGATATGCCCCGAGTCGTCGGTCTCGATGCCGGCCGCGTCGAGCGCCAGCGTATCCGTGTTCGGCGCGCGTCCGGCCACCACGGCGACATGCGACGCCTGGACCGTGCGCGTCTGGCCATCGACCTCGACGTCAAGCTCGACACCATGCCCTGCCTTACGGACCGCCGAGGCGTTCGCGTTCAGCAGCACCGTAATGCCATCCTCCTCGAGGATATCCTGCACGGCCTGGGCGATGTCCTCGTCCTCGCGAGAGAGCAGCTGGCCGCCATGCTGGACGATCGTTACCTCGGCCCCCAGCCGCCGGAAGAGCTGGCCGAACTCGACGCCGATATACCCGCCACCGATCAGCACGAGGTGATCCGGAACCTCGCCGAGCTCCATCACGGTTGTCGAGTTCAGCAGCTCCACCTCGTCCGAGCCGGGAAGATCGAGCGTCGCGGGCCGCTCCCCGGCGTCGATCACGATCGTCTCCGCCGCGAAGCGCTCCTCGCCACCGTCGTTCAGCGCGACGTGGACCTCTTTCGGGCCGATGAAACGCGCCTCACCGAAGATCGTTCGCGGGTCGTCCTTGCCAAGCAGCCGCTTCTCGCTGCCGGATCGCCACTGGTCGACGATGTCCCGCTTGCGCTGGCGGACGGCCTTCATGTCGACGATGACATCGCCGGTGTGGACACCGTAGTCCCCGGCACGCCGCGCCATGTAGGCGGCACGTCCGCTGGCGATCATCGTCTTGGTCGGCGTGCAACCGACATTCACGCATGTGCCGCCGAGATGCTCACGCTCGACCAGCACGACCTGCTTGCCGGCCCCGGCGAATGCGGTCGCAAGCGGTCCACCCGCCTGCCCGGACCCGATAATCAGTACGTCGATCTGTGTTGGTGTCGTCATGACATCCTCACTTTCCATGCATCTCATACCGCAGGAACCCCGCCAGTTCGGGACCAGAATTGCCTTTTCGCGTCGATATCCGGCACAATCAGTGCAGGCTCCGCCACAGTGGACCACGGGAACGCTATGGATACGCGCAACATACGTACAACCCATCGTCCGATGATCGCGCGGGCCTTCCGTCCCGCCGCGTTCCCCTGCCCGCTGTTTGTGACCTCCTCCTTCCTGACCCTCACCTGGATGCCGTGGCGCGCCCCGCGCGCCAACAGCTAATCCCGGCCGGGCCATCGAGCACCTGTGCAAGCCCGGCGGCTGTGCACCCTCTCGTGCCGATATCCATCAGGAAGGAATCTCCCGTGTCATCCCCTGCCTCACCGCGCCCGCGCCTGCTCACCGGCGATCGCCCGACCGGGCCCTTGCATCTCGGCCACCTCGTCGGCTCGCTTCGCAACCGCGTGCGCCTGCAACACCAGTACGACTGCTTCTTCATCATCGCCGACCTCCATATGCTCACGACGAAAAGCGCGCCGGCGGACATTGCCCGCGTCGACGCGAATGCCCGGTCGCTCGTGCTCGACGCCCTCTCGGCCGGCATCGAGCCGGAATCAGTGACGTTCTACCTTCAGTCGCTCGTGCCGGAGATCCATCAGATCGCCGGCCTGCTCCAGAGCCTCGTCACCGTCTCGCGGCTCGAACGCCTTCCCGCCCTGAAGGACATGGCGCGGGACGCGAACGTCGACATGTCCTTCGCCCTCCTCGGCTACCCGGTGCTGCAGACCGCCGACATCCTCTGCGTCCGCTCGCACGCCGTGCCGGTCGGCAAGGACAACTTCGCCTTCGTGGAGGTCTCTCGCGAGATCGCGCGGCGATTCAACAGCCGCTATGGCGAGGTGTTCCCGGTGCCGGAGATCGTCGCCAGCGAGACGCCGACGCTCGTCGGGACGGACGGCGCGGCCAAGATGAGCAAGAGCCTCGGCAACACCATCAACCTCTCCGATCGCCGGACGACGTGCGCCGCAAGGTGATGCGGATGTATACGGACCCGAACCGCATTCGCGCCGACATCCCTGGACGCGTCGCGGGCAACCCGGTGTTCGCCTACCTGGACGCCTTCGGTAGTGACACAACGATGATCGAGGAGATGAAGGAGCGGTACCGCTCGGGCACCATCTCGGACGTCGAGGTCAAGAGCTACCTCGTCGAGGTCCTGGAGGATGTCCTCTCAGCCTATGCGGGAGCGTCGGGCGCGCTTCTCGGAGCCCGGCTATGTGGACACGCTGATCCTCGAAGGCTCCGAGCGCGTGCGCGAAGAAGCGGTCGCGACGCTGCGCGAGATGCAGCACGCGATGGGCTTCACCGGCGTTCGCAACCGCCTCCGCCGGGCAGCCGAGCGCCGGGAGCGAACAATCGGGCGGCAACATGCCTCACGGCAATCGCCCTCCTGTATGCTGGAGGTCAGCAATGACGTAATCCCGTGATCCGCACCCGGAAAGGACGCCGCCATGGCGAACAAGAAGCTCCAGAAGTCCATCGATGCGGTCAAGGGCGACGTTCGCGAGCTGGTCGAGGCGTTCTGGGCGTTCCGCGAGGAGGTCATGACCCATCAAGCGGTCAGTGCAGCCGAGCAGCAGTCCGCCTCCCCGCGCGGGGGGAACGGCGACAAGAACGACGTGGCGGTCGAGGGCAGTGCAGGGGCGCTGCGCATCCTCGGGTATTACGAAATGCCGGACGGCACCGGCGGTCGCGCTGCGCACCAATGGTCGCTGGAGGATTATCCGGTCGAGCAGACACTTACCCTTCCGGTGGAGGACGCCGCCAAGGTCCTTGCGGCGGTCGGGCACAAACAGCGGCTCGGAATCATCCTGATGCTGCTGCGGTGCCCGGCGACGGCGAACGAGATGGTGCAGGCGCTGTCCCTCGGCACGACCGGGGCCGCCTATCACCATCTCAACGTGCTGCAGGGGACGGGGCTCGTCGAGCAGGCCCAGCGCGGCGTGTTCTCGATCGTTCCAGAGCAGGTGCCGTCGCTGCTCACCATCCTCGGGGGCCTCTCCGGCGCGAGTACGGAAGCAGGTCGAGAGCATCGCCGATGTGGTGGCAGACACCGCCTCGGAATCGGCGGACGCGTGACGTCCGCGCCGGACCACTCCGGAGGATCGACCTCCAGTCGACGCGTCGCACATTGCAGTGCGACGCTACTGGAGCCAACGCGGCGCGCTGGTCCATTCAGTAGCATCGGACTGAAATGTCCGATGCATCGGCGCGCAGCGGTACCGCAGGTGCCGCGAGCGTCGATCATCGGGCAGGGCAACATCGACGTCCTATACGAAAAAGGCGAGGGAGCGTGACACTCCCTCGCCTCTCTGCTTGCGCTTGCCTGGAACTGCAGGCGTTAGCTTGCCGCCTCGGCCATCTTCGCGCGCTTCTTCACCTTCGCGCGCTCGTCCGCCGAGAGGTAGCGCTTGCGCAGGCGCAGCGCCTTCGGGGTCACCTCCAGCAGCTCGTCATCCTCCAGGAAGTCGAGCGACTGCTCCAGGCTCAGGGTCGTCGGCGGGGTCAGCTTCACCGAGATGTCGGCCGTGCTGGCGCGCATGTTGGTCAGCTTCTTGGCGCGGCAGATATTGACCGCAAGGTCGTCCTGGCGCGGATTCTGGCCGACGATCATGCCCTCATAGACTTCGGTGCCCGGCTCGATGAACGTGACGCCGCGCTCCTGGGCGTTCGCGATACCATGCGCCAGGGCGGTTCCGGTCTCGGAGGCAACGAGCGCGCCGGAACGCGTCTGCTGAATACCGCCCATCCACGGCTCGAAGTCGATCAGGCGCGAACCCATCACCACGGTCCCCTTGGTGGCCGTCAGCATCGCGTTGCGGAGGCCGATGAGGCCGCGGGTGGGGATCGCGAACTCCAGGCGGGTGTGGCCGTTGCCGTCGTTGACGAGGTCGAGCATGCGTGCCTTGCGGCTACCGGTCAACTCCGTAACAACGCCGGTGAACTCCTCCGGAACTGTCACCACGAGGTGCTCGATTGGCTCGAGCAGCTCGCCGTGCTCGTCGCGGCGGGTCACGACCTCCGGGCGCGAAACCTGGAACTCGTAGCCCTCGCGGCGCATCGTTTCGATCAGGACCGAGAGGTGCAGCTCGCCACGGCCGGAAACCGCGAAGACGTCCGGCTGATCGGTCGGCTCGACGCGGAGCGAGAGGTTCGTCTCCAGCTCGCGGTTCAGGCGGTCGCCAAGCTGGCGCGACGTGGAGTAGTCGCCGTCGCGGCCGGAGAACGGCGACGTGTTCACACCGAAGGTGAGCTTCAGCGTCGGCTCCTCGATCGCCACCGTCGGCAGGGCCTCCGGCTCGTCCGGGTGGGCCAGCGTACTGCCGATCTTTGCGCCGCTGAAGCCGGTGATCGCGACCAGGTCGCCACCCTGGGCCTGCTCAACTTCGACCTTGCCGAGGCCCTCGAAGGTCATCAGGGACGTCACGCGCTGACGGTTCTCATCGACGCCGCCGCCGATATTCACGAGCTGCTCCCCGGCGTGGATCGTACCGTGATGGATGCGTCCGATCGCGATACGACCGCGATGGGCGTCATAGTCAAGTGACGTGACCAGCATCTGGAACGGTGCGCCGATATCCGCGACGGGGGCCGGGACCTCGCTGAGAACGGTGTCCATCAGCGGGCGAAGATCGTCGGCGAGATCGTCCGCCTTCAGGCCAGCGCGGCCGGCGCGGCCAATCGCATAGAGAATGGGGAAGTCGAGCTGGGAGTCGTCGGTTGCGAGCTCGAGGAAGAGGTCCATGACCAGGCCCTCGACCTCCTCAATCCGCGCGTCCCGCTTGTCCACCTTGTTGATGACGACGATGGGACGCAGGCCGATCTCCAACGCGCGGCCAAGCACCGTGCGCGTCTGCGGCATCGGGCCCTCGGCGGCGTCGACGAGCAGGATGCAGCCGTCGGCCATGTTCAGCACACGCTCGACCTCACCGCCGAAGTCGGCGTGGCCCGGAGTGTCGATGACGTTGATCTTCACGTCGCCGTAGCGGACGGCGGTGTTCTTCGAGAGGATCGTGATGCCGCGCTCGCGCTCGAGGTCGTTGCTGTCCATGATCAGCTCGCCGGCGGCGTCCGGGTCGCGGAAGATGTGGGACTGCTTGAGCATGCCGTCGACGAGGGTGGTCTTGCCGTGGTCGACATGGGCGATGATGGCGACGTTGCGCAGGTCGGCGCGCCGGGAGATGTTGTCGGTTGGGCTCATAGAGGGTGTTGCTCTCGGGGTGTGATGCCCGGGAACAACGGTGTCAACCGGGCCGCAGAAGATGACCCGTGCTGTTAAGCCCGGGTCATTTCATGTGAAGAGATTCACATTGACGTCATTAAGGATAGCACGGCCGCGCAACTCGCCCTTGATGGGCAGCTGTATGGAGGGCGGCTCTATGTAAGCGGGAGCCATATCTCGAGGTCGATCCGTTCGCCGATCGGGCGCGGCGGTTCCGTGTACAGCTCGAGCCAGAGGATCGACGTGTTCCACGCCCTCCCCTGCTCCTCTGCCCACGCCGGCAGATCGGCATAGACCTGCCGCACATCGTCCTGCGACCCGCTGATCGTCGCGACGGCGTACTCATGCGCGGGAATGCGGATGCTCACCATGCCATCCGGGACGTTGCGCCGGCCGGGACTCCGACGCATAGCCGAGATAGCAGGTGAACTCCGTCTCCCGGCCGTGGCATGGACTGACGAAGACCGAGCGATCGAGGCCGTCCGGCAGATCGCCTTCCCGTTTCAGGAACGCCTGCCACATCTCCCGCACCCACTGCTGGCCCGTGTCGTGAGGCCCGGAGTTCACGACCCCGGTCACCCACATCTCGTCGCGCGAATCGATACGGAAGTTCATTTTCTGCGTCATTTCATCCTCCCTTGTAGTCTCGGGCCCTGTGCCCGAGACATCGACCGCAGGTCGATACGTGCGGCAACCAACGTTGGCGCAGATCCGACCCCTGGCGGCACCTGCGGTGCCGGTCTCGCCCACAGGGGGCGAGACTACACGAAGAAGGTGTCCCGTTCCCATTGGGCGGGATTCGAATCGATGTAGTGCCACAGCCGGTCCAGCTCACGCTCGGTACGGACGATGTGGTCGTGATAGCCCTTCTGCCACAACCGTCCATCGAAACGAGGCCACCCGTGGCCATTGACACCCTTGATGTACAAGCCTGGTTGTCGGTGGATTTGTACCAATGAAGGACGTCAGGGCAGCGACGTATGTCACGCCATGTTCCGGTCGATTCGATGCCGATGCCGATGATCGCGTGAACGTGGTTCGGCATGACGAGGTGATGCTCGATGGACACGTCACGAAACGCCGATGAGACGTCCAACCAACAGTCGGTTGCCATTTGCCCGGGCTCGTTCAAGATCATGACATCGTTCGCGACGCGACCGAATCTGCACACGCGGTCCTGTGTGCAGATCGTGATGAAGTAGAGACCCGGTGTGGAATAGTCGTAGTCGCGGAGGCGAAAACGCGAGGTGATCGCGTCACGCCGATTCCGCGACCCGAACCGCTCCATTCCGGGCCTCCTCATCGCTACACCCTGTAGTCTCGGGCCCTGTGCCCGAGACCTGCGGCGGAGCCGCAGACACGCGGCGGCCCACAGCGCGCGCATATCGACCTGCGGTCGATGTCTCGCCCACAGGGGGCGAGACTACCGATGCCCTAGTCGACCGGCGCGTACTCCGCCAGCATGCCGTCGACGAGCTCGCGGACCTGCTGGACGATGCCGTCCAGCGGAGCGGTCAGCAGCTCGTCCGAGGAGCGGAGCTTCAGCTCGACCTCGCCCTTGTCCAGCGTCTTGCGGCTGACCGCGAGCCGGATCGGGTTGCCGATCAGGTCGGCGTCGTTGAACTTCACGCCCGGACGCTCGCCGCGGTCGTCGTAGAGCACCTCGATCCCGGCCGCCTGCAGGTCGGCGTAGAGCGTATCGGTCGCCTGGCGCACATCCTCATCCTTGCCGATGCTGAGCAGGGAGACATGGAACGGAGCGACGGTGATGGGCCAGCGGATCCCCTTCTCGTCGTAGTTCTGCTCGACAACGGTCGCCGCTGACCGGCCAGAGCCGATGCCGTACGACCCCATCACAACCGGCTGGGCCTTGCCGTTCTGGTCGAGGTAGGTTGCGCCCATCGCCGTTGTGTAGCGCGTGCCGAGCTTGAAGATGTTGCCGATCTCGATCGCGCGACGGGCGTCCATCTCCTCGCCACAGACCGGGCAAAGCGCGCCCTGGCCCGCCGCGGCGATGTCGGCAACGAGATCCGCCTCATAGTCCCGGCCGAGATTGGTGTTCTTCAGGTGGAAGCCGGCCTTGTTCGCGCCGGCGACGAGGTTCCGCGCGCGGCGGACGCTCTCGTCGACGACGATCATCGCGTCGTGCACGCCGATCGGGGAGGCATACCCCGCAACCGCGCCGACCGCGGCGATCTGCTCGGTCGCCGCCGGGACGATCTCCGGCTCCTGCAGCAGCTGGCGCAGCTTGGTCTCGTTGACCTCCAGGTCGCCACGGATCACGACGAAGATGAACTTCTCGCCGGCCATGAAGAAGACGGCCTTGGCGGTCTGGTTCAGGGGCACGTCGAGGAAGTCCGCCACGCCCTGGATCGTCGAGGCGTTCGGCGTCTCGACCTCCTCCATCGGCAGCATCTCATCGTCCGATTCCGGACCCAATGCGGAACTCGGCCACCTCGCGGTTCGCCGCATAATCGCCGTTCGGGCAGATCAGGATCACATCCTCACCGTGCGGCGAGAAGGCCATGAACTCTTCGGACTTCGATCCGCCCATCATGCCGACATCGGCGCCGACCTTGAGGAAGTCGAGCCCCATCCGCGTGAACATCCGGTCGTAGGCGCGGGCATGGGCCTCATACGACTGCTCGAGCCCGGCCTCGTCGGCGTCCAGCGAGTACGAGTCCTTCATGGTGAACTCGCGCACGCGGATCAGGCCACCACGGGCGCGCGGCTCGTCGCGCCACTTCGACTGCAGGTGATAGATGATCTGCGGCAGCTGCTTGTACGAGTTCACCTCGGTGCGCAGCAGGTCGGCGACGACCTCCTCGTGGGTCATCGCGAGCACCATGTCCCGGTCGCCGCGGTCCGTGAAGCGTGCCATCTCCGGCCCGATCTGGTCGTACCGGCCCGATTCCTTCCAGATGTCCGCGGTATGGACGAACGGCATGAGCATTTCCTGCCCGCCGATCGCGTCCATCTCCTCGCGGATGATCGCCTCGACCTTCTTGACGACGCGGTACCCGAGCGGCAGGAGGCTGTAGATGCCTGCACCCAGGGGGCGGATCATCGCGGCGCGCACCATCAGCTGGTGGCTGGGGAACTCGGCGTCCGCCGGTGCCTCGCGAATCGTCCGTCCAAAGAGCTTCGCCATACGCATGGCTGTGGTGTCCTCCTGAATGCAAACACGCCGTCGGTGCCACCCATTGTCGGCCCGTGGCCTCCGATATTGGAAGAATACGCGATCATGCCGCGCCGCTGGCGACCACGGCGCGTATTGACAGCCCGTCGGGCCGTTCGTAGCATCGCCCCAACGCGCGGATCCGCACGAGCATCCACAATCGAAAGGGCCGGTATGACAGACACCACGTTCACCCACGACGAGGAGCAGATGATCGAGTGGCTGGAGGAGCGCCAGGGCCGCTTCATCCAGATGGCCGACGACATCTGGGAGCACCCGGAGCTGGCCCTCGCCGAGTTCCACGCCTGCAAGGTCCAGAGCGACGACTTGGCCGCCGACGGCTTCACGATCACCCGCAACGTCGGCGACCTGCCGACCGCGTTCATGGCCGAGTACACCCACGGCGAGGGCGGACCGATCATCGGCTTCCTCGGCGAGTACGACGCCCTGCCCAGCCTCTCGCAGGAGCGCGGGCCAGACCAGCAGCCGATCGTGCCGGACGGCCCGGGCCATGGCTGCGGCCACAACCTGCTCGGCACCGCCGCCCTCGCCGCCGCCAGCGTCACCAAGGCGTGGCTGCAGGCGACCGATACGCCCGGCACCGTCCGCTACTACGGCTGCCCGGCCGAGGAGACGTGCGAGGGCAAGGTCTTCATGGCCCGCTCCGGCGCCTTCGACGACCTCGATATCTGCATCACCTGGCACCCGTCGGCGCTGACCACCGTCTCCGCCTCCAGCAGCCTCGCGGTAAACAACATCAAATACCAATTCAAGGGACGGACGGCGCACGCCGCGGCGAACCCGGAGTCCGGCCGCTCCGCGCTGGACGCCGTCGAGCTGATGAACATCGGCGTGAACTACCTGCGCGAGCATGTCATCGAGAAGGCGCGCATCCACTACGTGATCACCAACGGTGGCGGTGCCCCGAACGTCGTCCCGGACGAGGCGGAGGTCTGGTACTTCCTGCGCGCACCGGAGCGGCACCAGGTCGAGGAGATCACCGCCCGCGTCCGCAAGATCGCCGAGGGCGCGGCGCTGATGACCGAGACCGCAATGACCGAGAACTTCATCGCCGGCGCCTACAACGTCCTCCCGAACATGGCCATGGTGCGGGTCATGGAGGGCGTGATGGCCGAGCTCGGCGACATGGCCTTCGATGATGAGGAGGTCGCGTTCGGCAAGCGCGTGGCGAGCCAGTACCCGGAAGAGCTGCGGAAGAAGTCGCTGGAGCACCACAAGCTCCCGCTCGACGCTGTCGATGCCGGTCTCTGGCCGACCTACCGCCCGGCGCAGAACGTGGGCGAGGTGATGTCCGGCTCGACCGATGTCGCCGACGTCTCGTGGATTACCCCGACCGGCCAGATCGGCACAACCTGCTGGGCGCTCGGCGTGCCGGGCCACAGCTGGGCCAATACGGCGACTGGCGGCGTCAGCATCGGCCACAAGGGCATGATGCACGCCGCGAAGGGCATGGCCCTGACCGCCGCGAAGTACGTCCTCGACCCGGCGCTGATCAAGGAAGCGCGGGACGAGTTCGAAGAGGCCACGAAGGACCGTCCGCTACAAGAGCCCGATTCCGGCGGACGTGATGCCACGCAAGGTCGAGATGGCGAAATGACGCAGAGCCAGCTGACGCACCTCGAATGCTCCTTCTGCGGCGAAACATACCCCGCCGACCAGCTGATGAAGACCTGCCCGGCCTGCGGCAAGGTGCTCTTCGCGCGGTACGACCTCGCCGCCGCCTCGAAGACGATGACGAAGGAGGCCCTGCGCGACCGGCCGTGGGATCTCTGGCGCTACGCGGAGATCCTGCCCGTGCGGGAGGCCGCGAACCGGCTGACGCTCGGTGAGGGCGGCACGCCCCTCCTCCACGCGCCGCGCCTCGGGGATGCGTTCGGGTTCGAGCGGCTGATGGTCAAGGACGAGGGCGCCAACCCGACCGGCAGCTTCAAGGCGCGCGGCCTCGGCATGGCCGTCTCCCGCGCGAAGGAGCTCGGCGCGGAGGCCGTCGCCATCCCGTCAGCCGGCAACGCCGCCGCCGCAATGGCCGCCTACGCCGCGCGGGGCGGGCTGAAGGCGGTCCTCGCCATGCCGCAGGACGCGCCGGAGGTGATGAAGTCCGAGGGCGTGCTCTACGGCGCGGACGTGATCCTCGTCGACGGGTTGATCAACGACGCAGGGACGGTCATCCGCGAGGGCGCGGCCCGGTTCGGCTGGTTCGACGTCTCGACGCTGAAGGAGCCCTACCGCGCCGAGGGCAAGAAGACGATGGGGCTGGAGATCGCCGAGCAGCTCGGTTGGCGGCTGCCGGACGCGATCATCTACCCCACCGGCGGCGGTACCGGCATCGTCGGGATGTGGAAAGCGTTCGCCGAGCTGGAGGCGATGGGGCTGATCGGGCCGGAGCGGCCGAAGATGATCGTCGTCCAGGCGGAGCACTGCGCGCCGATCGTGAAGGCGTTCGAATCGGGCGAGCGGCATGCCGAGCTGTGGCAAAACGCCTCCACCATCGCCGCCGGCATGCGCGTCCCGGTCGCGATCGGCGACTACCTGATCCTCGACGCCGTGCGCGAAAGCGGCGGGACCGCGTTGACGGTCACCGACGCCGAGTTGCTGGAGGGTATGCGCCTTGCCGCGACCCACGAGGGGATGCTTGTCTCGCCGGAGTCCGGCGCGGCGGTCATCGCCGCACGCATGCTGCGCGAGCGCGGCTTCCTGCGGGCGAGCGACGAAGTCGTGGTCTTCTCTACCGGCTCCGGGCTGATGCACATGGACCTCATCGACACGTCAGCGCTCCCGGTCGTCGACCCGGCGCACCCGGAAGCGGCGTGGGACAGGCCATCGGCCCAAGACACCTCGTCATCCTGAGCGAATGCGAAGGATCCCCCGGCGAAGCCGATCGACTCAAGTCGATGTCCGGGGCGGCATGAGCCCGAAGCCGTGCGGGCTTGCTTCGCTCCTGACATGCACCGTTGGTGCATCGGCTTCGCCGGCGATTCCTCCCTACGGTCGGATGACGAGCCTGTGCACCGTGTTGATCAGCCAGCCCAAGCGGACCGCCGTCTGATGAGGTCCGTGGGCATCGTTACGCCTCGCATCACCCTTGGCCAGCCGGACGTCGCCGCGCGCCGCGATATCTTCCGCCCGGGCGAGGATGAACAGCAACGACGAGAGCCGGTTCAGGTAGCGAATGATCTCCGGATTGCCGATACCGCCGGCATGCTCCAGCGTCACGGCCTGCCGCTCCGCCCGCCGCGCGACCGTTCGCGCCATGTCCAGCGCCGCCCCGGGGTGTGATTCACCCGGCAGGACAAACTCGCGCGGCAGCTCGACCGTCTCCTGGACCCGCGCGATCGCCTCTTCCAGCCAGTCGGTGCGCTCGGCGGCGAAGCGGAGCGAATCCGGCCGGGTCGTGTCAACGAACGCCAGCTCCGCCATGATCGCGTAAAGGTCGCGCTGCACCGTCACAAGCATCCCGTTCGCCGCATCCCAGGTCGCCAGCGCCCGGCCCAACCCGATCGACGATGTCGCCTCGTCGAGGTCGCCCAGCAAATCGATACGCGGATCGTCCTTCCCGACGCGCTCGCCGAGCAGGTCGGTCGCCCCGGCATCACCCCGGGCGGTATAGATCTTCATCTGAAAGTGTCTCCGACATATGCGGCCGGGTCGCGCCCACCGCTTCAGGAACCGTTCAGGATTTGGTACGATCATGAATCCTGACGGGGTCGTACGTATGACCGTCCAACGTCATACTACCCGCAACCGGCATCTCACTCCCGCCGACATCCCCACCATGCCGGACCAGCCCACACCGACCGAGCCCGCAGGCGCGTAACCCGACACGCCTCCAGCCGCGCCCTGCACCGACACGAAGGACATCGCCACCCATGGTCACGCCGCTGAAACCCCGTCCCGAACCACAGCGCAAGGATTTCTCGGATGCCCCGATCCGCCTTGCCCTGATCGGAACCGGTTTCGGCTCGGCAGTGCACCTCCCGGCGCTGGCCCACGTCGACCACACCCAGCTGGTCGCGATTTGCTCTCGCCGGCAAGACCGCGCCACGGCGATCGCCGCGCGGCACGGCGTCCATACCGCGACGACGGACTGGCGTGACGTCGTTAACGACCCGGGCGTCGACGCCGTGATCGTCGCCACCCCGCCTTACCTGCACCACCAGATGGTCATCGCCGCGATCGAGGCGGGCAAGCATGTGCTCTGCGAGAAGCCCCTGGCCCGCAACCTCGCCGAGACGCGCGACATGGCCCGGCTGGCCGAGCGCGCGAAGGTCGTCGCGATGGTGAACCACCAGTATCGCTACCTGCCGATCCGCCGACGCGTGAAAGAGCTCATCGAAGAGGGGTACATCGGAGACCCCCAATCCGTCTCGATGATCGTCTTCAACTCGTCGCTGGCAAGCCCGGACGATCCCCGCTTCACGTGGCTTATGGAAGCCGAAAAGGCCGGCGGGATGCTGCGCGCGTTTGGCTCACACTACGTCGACAGCCTGCGTTGGTGGCTGGGCGAGATCGACGCCGTCGCTGGCACGACCGGCACGATGACCAAGCGGCGACGCCTTCCGGAATCGACCTCGACCGCCTCCGTTGACGCCGACGATAACTTCGCCTTCCTCCTCCAGTTCCGCAACGGCGCCATCGGCTCCGTCCACTACTCGTCGACCGCTCCCATCGACGCCGGCGAGTCGATCACGATCAGCGGCTCCGAAGGCATGCTCATCATCGAGGGCGATAGCGAGCTGTTCGGCGCCCGCAAGCGCGATATGCACCTGCGCGAGCTGGCCATCCCGGATCGGCTCATGCCGAAGCTGCCCGAGTTCAGCCACTACCTCACCCGCCCCACGATCCTCCTCATGCGTGACTGGATCAAGGCCATCCGCGAGGGCGACCTGACGAAGAACGCGCCGTCGTTCGAGGATGGCGCGAAGGTCCAGGAGATCGTCGATGGCGTGACGCGCTCCCGCGTCCAGGGCCGCTGGGTTGACACCAGCGGCGCACGCTGGCCGCGCACCGGCCGCATCTAGAGTGCTCTAATCCGTTCCTAATCCCGCCTCCCTATTCTGCGTCCATCTCCCTTACGGGGATGGACGTTTTTTTATACACGCCGCCAACAGCGGAAAGGATTACCGGCATGTCTCAACGACGGGCACTTTTTGCCTCGATCATCATCACGCTCGTGCTCGCCCTCTCGGCGATCGGCATCCGCGCCGCGATGACGGACACGCCCGCCGAGGACGCGGCCGCGAAAAGCTCGCTCCCAGTCCTCGTGACCGGCAATGGCACCACTCAGGGGGACGACACCTCATCCGACGACACCTCCTACGACGACGACTCGAACGAGCACGAGGGAGACGACGAGGACCACGAAGATGAGTCCTACGCGAATTCCCGGAGCGATGACGACAGCAGCAGCAGCAAGAGCGAGGCATGGCATGAAGAAGACAACGATGATGACTAGCCAGGATCCGGCCGAGCGCCGGGCCGCGATGGCCGCGCGGGTTCACCGCCTGAGCGACCCGCTCGCGGCCATGGGCCAACGCACGGCCGGGCAAAGGGTCCAGCGCGAGCGCAACGCGCGCATGGCCCTGCTGATCATCACGCTGAGCGCCACGCTCGCCATCACCGGGGCCATCGCCACGGTCGCGGACCAGCCGTCCGCCAACGACTCCACGGTCGCCTCGCAGCCGTTCCCCGGCCGGCAGGTCGAGACGGTCCACGTCCGCACAAAATCGTCATGAGCCATCTCTCGCACGCGGGAGAGTTCCCGGCGATGTCGACGACCGTGAATGTCATCAGCGTCGGGATCGCCAGGGACGAGCATGACCGGGCCATGGAGGCGATCCAGGCAGAGGTCCGCGAGTGGGAGGAGCGCTTCAGCCGCTTCCGCGCGACGAGCCTCCTCTCCCGCGTCAACGCGGCAGCCGGCGAATGGATCGCGGTCGACGAGCCGTTCCTCGACCTGCTCGAGACCGCAATGGCGGCAGTCAACGTCACTGAGGGCCGCTTCAACCCGGCCATCCTGCCGGCCCTCGTTGCGAGCGGGTACGACCGCACGATCGACGATGTCCGGCACGGCGTGGTGACTCGCTCGCTATCCGCAGTGGCCGCGCCGCTGGACGCCTGGCAGGACGTCGCGATCGACCGCACAAGAAATCGCATTCGCCTTCCGGACGGCATGCAGGTTGACTTTGGCGGGATCGCCAAGGGTGCGCTGGCGGACCGTCTCGCGAGCCGCTTCGGCCATTGGCCCGGCGGCGCGATCGGGATCGGCGGGGACACCTTCCTCTGGGGCCAGCCGCCTGATGGTGACGCCTGGCGCGTTGGCGTCGAGCATCCGCTGGATCCCGATGAGGACATCGCCGTGGTGACCGTCCCCGTCGGAGCGGCGATGGCGATCGCGACGTCCTCGCGCACCAAACGCGCATGGGCGACCGACCGCGGCCGCGCGCATCATCTGATCGACCCGGCAACCGGCGCGCCGGCCGAGTCGTCATTGCTGGCCGTGACCGTTGGCGCCGAAGACGCCACGACGGCGGAGATCGTCACCAAGAACCTGATGGTCGCCTCGGCGCATGGCGCGCTGGCGCCCGACCTGCTCCTCGACGCCGCCTGGGCCCTGACCATCACGGACACCCTCGACGTCGCTCGCATCACGAAGGAGGCGGCATGAACCGTCGCTCATTCACCCTTCCCCGCCCCCATGTGCATCGACCGGAGCCTGCGTTGGAGACCGCGATGGCGCTTCTCGTCGCCGTGGCGCTGCTGACGGTGCTCGCGCTGTTCTGGTCCGCGCTCACCGGTGCCTCGCTCAGCCCGCTTTCGTGGTACATCGCACGCGGGTCCGGCTTCGCGCTCTACCTGCTGAGCTGGTTTCTCGTCGTGAGCGGCCTTGGCACGTCGACCAAGCTGCTGGCGACGACCGGCAACCGATCGCTGATGATGAGCGTGCACGGGTATGCCTTCCACCTCTGGTACGGCCTGCTCGCGATGCACCTGCTCAGCATCGCCGTCGACCCGACGACGAATTTCGGGCTGGTCCAGCTCCTCGTCCCCTTCACCTCCGGCTGGCGCGAACCCTGGACCGGCCTCGGCATCCTCGCCGCCCAGCTTGGGATCCTGACCGGCGCCAGCGTCACCCTTCGCCGCGTGATCGGGTACCGCGCATGGAAGGCGCTGCACTGGCTGAGCCTGCCAGTCTTCGCGCTCGGCCTCTTCCACGGCCTGCTGGCCGGCACCGACGGGTCAACTCTCCCCGCCTTTGTGCTCTACATCGTGACCGGCGGCTGGGTCGTCTTCCTGGTGATGTACCGCGTGCTTCGTCGAAACGTCCGCGCCGAACTCCGCGACGAGCGACGTCACCAGGCCAGGCTGGCGAGGATCCCCGTCTACCACGATCGCACCAGCGGTTTCTAATGAAGAGCTAATCATCGTCGGGCACGATAGGGACATGAGATGAACACCGAGGTTCATCACCACCCGATGGAAGGGGAAGGCCATGATCACCCGACGTGAATTCCTCACAGCAGTTGCCGGAGCGGTCGCGCTTGGCTCCGCCACCGCCCTCCCGGCGTTCGCGGATCACAAGAATGACGGGACGCCGCTATCCCGCACGATGGACCGGGCCCGGGACGGAAGCTGTGACGGCACAGCTGACGGCCATCCGCAGAACCATGGCGAGATCAGCCTCCGCACCGAAGGTGCGCCAGTCCTTGGCGGAGCCGGAACAACGGTTGGCGCCCAGCGCCGTGGCGGCAACGGCGGCCCGCGCATGAGCGGTATGCGGGGCCAGGGCGCCGGTGCGGGAACCGGCCCTGGCACAGGAACAGGCACCGGCGTCTGCGACGGCACGGGCCCTGACCAATAGGCGTCTTGCGCGGGTGGAGCCGCACATCCAGGCGTCATTGCACCACACCACGACATCTCTCCTCCCCACAGGTACGTGCCCGGGTCTCTCCCCCGGGCATGTGCCTGTCCGGCCCTGTACGATTCCCACGCCGTGCTCCACACTGGCCATGACGGCACCCCGCGACCGGAGAGGATAGCCCGATGCGCATCCTGATCATCGAAGACGACGCCCGCCTGGCCGACCTGATCGCCAAGGTCCTGCGGCAGGAGCACTTCGACGCCGAGATCGCCCACGACGGGACGACCGGCCTCGACCTTGCCCTGACCGGAACCTTCGACGCCCTCATCGTCGACCGGATGCTGCCGGGCATGGACGGGGTCACCCTGATCAAGGAAATGCGCGATGCCCGCGTCGACTCCCCGGCGCTGATGCTGACCGCGCGGGGAGAGATGCACGAGCGCGTTGAGGGCCTGCGTGCCGGCGCGGACGACTACCTCGGAAAACCGTTCGCCTTCGACGAGCTGCTCGCCCGGCTCGACGCGATCCTGCGTCGCCGCGAGCGCCCGCTCGTGGAGAACACCATCGCCGCATCGGGCATCCACCTGAACCAGCGTGACGAGACGGCAACACTCGGGGAGCGCACGGTCGGGCTGACCCATCGCGAATACGTGCTGCTGGAAACGCTGGTTCGCCACGCCGGGCAGACCGTCCCGCGAGACACCCTGCTGGAGAAGGTGTGGGGTTACGACACGGACCCGGCCGGGAACGTCGTCGAGCTCTACGTTCACTACGTCCGGAAGAAGCTCGCCGGCCTTGGCGAGACCGGCGAGAACCTCATCACCACCGTTCGCGGCATCGGCTACCGCGTCGAGCGAGGCTGACGCCGATGGTCCCCTCGATCGCGCGCAAGCTGGCCATATTGAATGTCTCGGTCGTCGTGGCCATCGTCGCCCTGATCGGCGTCGGGACCTGGATCATGCTCGGCCAGTCGCTCAACCGCGAAGCCAACGCATCGCTGGAGCATCGCATCGACGCCGCGCGAGAGACGCTCGATAGCCTGCCCTCGATGTCGCCCGGCAACCAGGGCATGGGGCCGGGGAACAACGCTGGCCAGGGCGCCCAACGCCGGACGACGGTCACGCCCGTCCCGACCGAGGAAGACGACAGCAGCGAGGGGGAGCATGACGAGGATGAACCGGACGAGCAGGACGAGGAAAGCCGCGAGATCCTCGTCAGCGGCGATACCCTCCTGTTCATCTTCGACGCCAATGGCACCCTAACCACGAATCGACGCAATGTCGTGCTCAACCGGGTCCCCAATAGCGAGAGCCTCGACGCCGCGCTCGCGGGAGAGACCGACGTCCGCTTCGTTTCCGTGGATGACGAGCGCATCCGGGTGCGAACCGAGCCGGTGGTCTATCAGGGCGATGTCGTCGGGGCGATACAGGCTGTCCGCTCCGAAGCAGAGCATGACGCCGAGCTGGAGCTCGTGCGCACCATGACGCTCATCGGCACCGGCGCCGGGCTCCTTGTCGCGGTGCCGGCCGGCATGTATCTCACCCGCCGCGCCATGGCCCCGATCACCGATGTGCTCCATCGCCAACGCGCGTTTGTCGCAGACGCCTCCCATGAGCTTCGCGCCCCGCTTACCGTCCTCCGCGCCAACGCCGAGGTCCTCACGCGCACGCCGGACCTCTCACCGGACGAGCTGCAGGGCGAGTTGGCGTCGATGATCGGCGATATCGACGACATGTCGCGGCTGGTCGAGGAGCTCCTCCAGCTCAGCCGCATCGACGACCCGGACTACACCGTCTCGCTGGACGACGTCCGCCTGCAACCGGAGATCGAGCGGGTGCTCCAGATGTTCGCGCCGCAAGCCGCCCGGTCAAAGATCGCGCTGTCCTCGTCCGGCGAGGATCTCCTGGTCCACAGCAACGCCGGGCTGGTCGGGCAGGTGCTGCGCATCGTCGTCGACAACGCCATCAAGTACACGCCCGAAGGCGGAGAGGTCCGGGTCTCGACCCGGCACCATGGAGACGAGGCGATCATCGAGGTGCAGGACAGCGGGATCGGCATCCGGCCAGAAGACCTGCCGTACGTCTTCGACCGCTTCTATCGTGCGGACCGGGCCCGGACGCGATCGACCGGCAGCGGGCTCGGCCTGCCGATCGCGCGAGGGATCCTCACGCTGCTCGGCGGCACGATCGCGATCTACAGCACTCCCAACGAAGGCTCCACCGCGCGCGTCACCCTCCCAACATCGTCCGATGGCCACGGAACTGCTGCCCAGGCCTGAGACCGGACGCTCCCGCTGGCACCGCGCGTGACCCTGACATAGCCGCTTCCTAATAGTTCTCTAATCCTCCTCCGTGACACTGTCCAAGGCGTGAGGACATCCGGGTCCTCATCGTCTTGTATGGAGCAAGGAGTCTCTATGAACCTGTCCGATACCAACGTTTCCAAGCTCACCTGGAGCGGCCTGATCCTGATCGCCCTCACCGGGCTGATCCACCTCGTCGAGGCGCCCGAGTACTTCGAGGAGAAGACGTACGTCGGCGCGCTGTTCATCGTCGCCGCCATCGGCGCGGTCGTCTCGATGTACGGCATCTGGAAAGCGCAGTCCTGGGGCTGGCTCCTCGGCATCCTCGTCGCCGGCGGCTCCGTGGTTGCCTACATCGCCAGCCGCACGGTCGGGCTGCCCGGGTTCAAGGAGAGCGAGTTCTTCGAGCCCTCCGGCATTATCAGCCTGGTGATCGAGATCGCCTTCCTCGTCGTCGCCATCCGCGGCCTCACCGACCGCAGCGACACCCTCCCCGAGGAGTCGTTCTCGACTCGCTAGCCGCCGCTCCCTTGCCGGCATCGCCTTACCGGGCGGTGCCGGCGTTTTCATGTCCGGCCGCATGCCCCATCATGGAAACCGAATGGGGCGACCATCGGAGCGACACGCGTGGGCCAGACACACCGCACAACCAGGGAACTGCTCGAGCACCTGCGACCGCACCTTACCGACCGGGAGCACGCGATCCTGCGTGCCGCGCTGCATGCACACGCGCATCCCGTGACGCGGAATGCCAACGAGGTCGAGCAGGAGCGTCTCAGTCGCGGACAGCTGATGGCGGATCGCATCACGAAGCTCGTCGGCTCGTGGCGCTTCATCATCGGGCAATCCTTCCTGCTCGGCGGATGGCTGGCGGTCAACGCGATCGGCTGGGCTTTCTCCTGGGATCCCTACCCGTTCATCCTGCTGAACCTGGTGCTGTCGTTCCAGGCCGCGTTTACGGCCCCGATCATCATGATGAGCCAGAACCGACAGGCCAGCCGCGACCGGATCGAGAGCGAGCTGGACTACGAGGTGAACCGCCGCGCGGAAACCGAGGTCGCGATGATCCAGGGGCGGCTCGACGATCTCGGCGGTCGCCAATGGGACGCGCTGGTCACCCTCCAGGAAGAGCAGTTAGCCCTCTTGCGGCAGATTGCGGAGCTCTCCGCCCGCCTCGAGCAGCACATCACGGCGTCAGACCCGCAACGTCCTGCCAAAAACGGCTGAACGGTGCCGGATTTCCCGTATACTGTCTATTCCTGAATGATCCCCAGCACCGTCGAACAGGCGGGGACCAGCCCGGTGCCCGTCGATGGACCGACGGCCCTGTTGCGCACGATAGAAGGAGATACGGTGGTCGCTACAGCCAGGAACACGAAGCCGCAAACCATCCTCTCGCCCGACGTCGAGGTCGATACCCCGGCGCTGATTGTGTCCGAGGAGATCCTGCACCGGAACATCGCCGAGATGCAGTCGTTCGCGAACAGCGTTGGCGTCAGCCTCCGCCCGCACATCAAGACGCACAAGACGCCACAGATCGCCCGGCTCCAGATCGCCGCCGGCGCGGTCGGCATCACCTGCGCGAAGGTCGGCGAGGCCGAGGTCATGGTCGAGCAGGCGGGCGTCGAGGACATCCTCCTCGCCTACCCCGTCTTCGGCGAGCCGAAGTACCGCCGCATCGTGGCTCTCATGGAGAGGGCGCGGATCGTCGTCGCGCTCGACTCGGTTGACGCCGCCAACGCGCTGTCCGAGGCCATGGCGCGTCATGACCGCCGGATCGAGGTCTACGTCGAGATCAACACCGGCCAGAACCGCTCCGGCATCGCGGCCGGCGAGGAAGCGGTGGCCTTCGCGACGGAGGTCGCCCGCCACCCGAACCTCAAGCTCGTCGGGATCATGACCCATGAGGGTCATGTCGGGTTCGTCGAACCGGCCGACATCGAGCGCGAGGCGAAGAAGGCCGGACAGTTGATGGTCGAAACGGCCGAGGCGATTCGGGCGCGCGGCATCGAGCTGCCCGTCGTCAGCGTCGGCTCGACTCCTGCCGCCCGCTACACCCCGACGGTGAAGGGCATCACCGAGGCTCGCCCCGGTACGTATGTTTTCAACGACAACTCGCTCTTCCGCTATGGCGACCAGTGGGGTGTCGATGACTGCGCCGCGCGCTACGTTGCGACGGTTGTCAGCCGCACCGCCGAGGACCGCTGCGTGCTCGATGCCGGCTCAAAGACCCTGGCGATGGACGCGAGCAAGTCCCGCGAGGGCCACGGCTACATCGTCGGCCACCCGGACGTCGTGATCACCAAGCTCAGCGAGGAGCACGGCGTCTGCGCGCTGCCGCCTGGCGTCGAGGGCTTCAATGTCGGCGACCGGGTCGAGATCATCCCGAACCACGTCTGCCCGACCGTCAACCTGATGGACGAGATGAACATCGTCCGCGACGGGCAGATCGTCGACAGCTGGAAGGTCGCCGCCCGCGGCAAGATCCGCTAGATGTGCATGCCGGTGGGCGTGACATGTAGCCCGCCGGCATCCCTTCTGTCCTCATCGGGTCCCGATCGTTTCCGCCCTGCTTCGAAAGACACCCCATGACTGAGATTGCAGATCCTGCTTCCGCCGCCCTGATCCTGATCGACATCCAGCAAGGCATGGACGATCCATACTGGGGGCCGCGCAACAACCCGGACGCGGAGCAGAACGCCGCCCGCCTCCTCGCCGCCTGGCGCGAGGCCGGGCTGCCGCTTGTGCACATCCATCACCGCTCCGTCCGGCCGCAGTCCCCGCTCTACCCCGGCAAACCGGGCGTCGCGGTCAAGCCGGAGGTCGCCCCGATCGAGGGCGAGCCGGTCTTCACGAAGACGGTCAACAGCGCCTTCATCGGCACCCCGCTGGAGGGTTGGCTGCGCGAGCGCGGCATCGAGCGCGTCGTCATCGCGGGCCTGACCACGAACCACTGCGTCGACACCAGCACGCGCATGGCCGGGAACCTCGGTTTTGAGACGATCCTCGTCGGCGACGCCTGCGCGACCAACGACCGCGTCGCCCCGGACGGCACGACCTGGGACGCGGAGACAATCCACCAGATCTCCCTCACGAACCTCCATGGCGAGTTCGCGACCGTCATGTCGACGGACGAGATTCTCGCGCAAGTCCGCGATGCCCAGATGCCTGTCCAGGGGTAAATAGCAAGGTCGCCACGGAATTCGATCGTTTGGATGACGCGAACGGGGGCGCCTGGCCGATAGCCTACGGTAGGGTGTCGCTCCGCCGTCAGGACCTCGCCAGGTATGCACCACAGGCGGCAGGTGCGGCACACCTCGTCCCAGGCTGGGGGACCAGCCGGCCAGGCGAATCTCTCCGATCGCTGGCCACAGAAGCGGGAGTGGCTCCAGGCCCTCCCGCTTCTGGCTTTCCCGGCGTCGGTCATCCTCCTGGGCATGAAGAGCACGATCCGGAGTGCCAGGGGTGGACAGGCAACTCATGCGGGTCCATTGTTCCAGCGGAGCGCCGATGCGTGACGACGCCCACGAGACCCGTCCGGAACGGCCATATCGGATGACGACCGAGTACCAACCAACGACCGAATCTACCAGCCCCGACGGCGAGGCTCGGCACACGAGACGCATCCAGCTCCGGGATTCGGTGTGGAGCCTCCTCATCGCCGTGGTGGTCCTCGTCTTCGTCTGGACGCAGCGTGCCGACCTGGCCCAGGCGCTCCACGAGCTGCGCTTCGCCGGCCGGTGGTGGCTGGCGGCGCTGCTTGCGACGGCGCTGGCGATGCACGCGTTCATGACGCAGGCGCTCTCGTCGATCATCTCGCGTCTCGGCCGCCGTATCCCCTTCCCGCCCGCCTTCATGACCCACATCGAGCGAGAGATGATCGCGGCGGTGATGCCGTTCGGTGGTGTGGCCTCGTTCATCTCGCTGGTCACGCGCTTCGGCCCCTACGGCGTCACCCGTAGCGACGCCGTGCTCGCCGTGATGCTCTACAGCGTCGTCGGCCACCTCTCGTTCCTGCTGGTGGCGATCCCGGCCATGCTGTGGCTGGCCCTGCAGCACAGCGCGACCGGCATCGTCTGGATCGGCGGCGCGGTCGTGATCGCCTCCGTCACCGGCGTCTCGCTCCTCGTCTCGGCGCTGGTGAACGGCAGGCGGTTCCCTCGCGTGATCGAGGAGCGCCTCCCGGGCGCGGTGCAGGAGTTTCGCACGCAGGCGCAGTCCCTGTCACTGCCGCCGCGTTCCCTCGCCATCCCCATCGTCTTCTCGCTCGGGGGCGACCTCTGCGGCGCGGCCAGCATGTGGATGGCGCTCCGCGCGCTGCATGTAGACATCTCCGTGCCCGCCGCTGCCGCCGCGTACGTCGTCGGCACCCTGCTGATGCTCGCCGCCCCGATCTTCCAGGGGCTTGGCATTGTCGAGGTGTCCGTCACCCTCGTGCTGCAGCAGTTGGGTGTCCCCCTGCCCCAGGCACTCGGGGCGACGATCCTGTACCGCCTCGTCGAGGTCTGGCTGCCGGTCGTGCTCGGCGTCGGGGTCCACGCCGGGTCCCAGCGATCGCTACGCGGTTTCCCGGCGGCCCTCCCGGCGCTCTGGACCGGGCTGACCGGCCTGCTGGCGATCGCCTCCGTGCTGCCCGAGCGGGTGCGCCACTCGATCCGGGATACCCCGCGCGTGGAAGGGCTGGCCATGTTCCACCCGGACCACGTCGGTCGCACGGTCTCGCTCGTGGCGGGTTTCCTGATGCTGGTGCTCGCCGTGCGCCTGCTTCGCCGCCAGCATTCGGCCTGGATCGTAGTCGTCATCCTGACGAGCATCATCACGGCGGTCTACCTGACACGAGACATCGACGGACTCAACGCCCTCCTGGCCGCCACGAACCTCCTGCTCCTGCTGCTGTACCGCAAGCGGTTCCGCGTCCGTAGCGATATCCCGTCGCTGCGCCGGGGACTCGGCATCCTTCTGCTCTCCGTGTCGGTGACGTATGCCTATGGGGTGCTGAGCCTGTGGCTCGCGGACCGTCACCAGTTCGCGCGGGAGTTCTCGATTGCGTCCTCGCTCCGAGCCGCCTGGGATGTATATCTCGGCCTCGACAGCGGCGGGCTCCATCCCCAGACCGGGCGTGGAGCGTGGATCCTGGAATCGATGCATGTCCTCGCGATCCTGTCGCTCGCCATCTCGGCCCTCGCAATCCTCCAGCCGATCATCTGGCGTGGCCGCGTGCGCCAACCGGACACCGACCGCGCCCGTCGCCTGATCATGGGCTATGGTGATTCCGCGCTCGACCGGTTCAAATACTGGCCCGACAAGTACCAGTTCTTCGCGTCAGGCGACGTGGGCGTCGTGAGCTACGGCGTGAGCAGTCGCGTGGCTCTCGCGCTCGGCGATCCTTCCGCGCGAGACGACACCGCGTTCGCGCGGACGCTGGACGAGTTCCTGGACCTCTGCGAGGTCAACGGCTGGGAGCCCGCGTTCCATCAGGTGCCATCGAACCACCTTCCCGCCTATCGCCAGCGGGGATTCACACCGGTCATGATCGGCCAGGACGCGATCGTTCATCTCGCCAGCTTCACGATGTCCGGGCATTCCATGAAGAACCTGAGGTCGCTTCGCAACCGGGCGGAACGGGATGGTATCGAGGTCCAGGTCATCGACCCGCCTCTTTCGGACGACCTCGTCCTGGAGCTGCAAGAAATCTCCGATGACTGGCTGACGCTGGAAGGTCGCCGCGAGCGGACTTTCACGTTGGGGCAGTTCGAGTCCGGCTACGTCCGGTCCTCACCGGTCCTCGTGCTGCGGTCCCCTTCCGGCCGGGGCGAGGCGTTCATCAACCTGATCCCTGACGGCGCTCCTGGCGAGATCACGTTCGACCTGATGCGCCACCGCGTCGACGCGCCGAACGGAGCGATGGACATGCTCATCCTCGCGCTGGTCGACCTCGCCCGGGAACGCGGCTACGACGCCGTCTCGCTGGGGATGGTGCCGTTCGTGACAGCAAAGCCCTCGGAGCAAACGGCCCTGGTCGAGCAGGCCATCGCGCGCCTCGCGAAGCCGATGGGCCGATTCTTCGCCAGCCAGAGCCTCTTTGCCTACAAGGACAAGTTCCATCCCGACTGGGAACCGCGCTACCTCGTCGTGCGCTCCGTGACGCACCTCCCCCGCGTGACCCTGGCTCTGACACGGCTATCGGAGATCGACGAGAAGCGGCGATCGCATCGACAGCCGCACGCCGCCGCCGTTCCTCACCACGGCCATGCAACGTAATTGCCCGGGCTCGCATGACGCGGTTTCTCTGGCGCTCCAAGGGAACGTTGCTGGTCCAGGCAGTGATCATCACGGTCGGGTTCCTGACCCGGAACCAGTCCGCCATCGACCACGAGCGGCTCCTGGAGCGGTTCGGGTTCAGCTACGCCATCCTGCGCGACGGCAAGATCTGGCAACTTCTCACCGGGGCCTGGATCCAGTCCACCCCCGGCATTGAGGTGTCCATGGTGGCGCTCGTGCTCTGCGGGACGATCGTCCTGGAGCACCAGGCCGGCACCCTGCGCATGATCGCCACGGTCGTGGTCGGCGATTGGATCTCCACGGTCCTAACGCCGATCACCCTCCGCCTGCTCGCCGGCCTCGGGTCGGCCGAAGCGGCGGGATTGCTGTCGCGCGCCGACGCCGGGACCTCGGCGCTGGCCCACACCGGCCTCGCCGCCGCGACCATGCTGCTGCCGAGACGGTGGCGGTGGATCGCGGCATCCGCACTCGTCATCTTTACGCTGGCGCAGTTCTTCACGGAATCGCTCGCCCCCGCGATCGCCCACACCTGGGCCGTCCTCGCCGGCGGCCTGATCGGCTGGTTCCTGTCGCGATGTGAAGCCGGGTCTCAGTGCCACAGTAGATGCCCGCCTGTCGCAGACATTGCCCGGGTATCATTGCTTCAACAACACAGATTGATCGATTGCAATCGACCGAGGTGCCAGCATGGCGTCACAGAAACGTTCCCCGCCGTCGACCGCAACCGAGGCAAGAATCCACTTCGGCGAGGTCATGCGACGGGCAGAAGACGGAGAAACGGTGCGTCGTCGAGCGAAGCGGTCAACCGAAGGCGATCATCATGTCCGTCGCGAGGCGCTCGACGGTCGATGCCAGCGTGCAAACGGTGACCTTCGCTGGATGTGAAGACTCACTGACACAGCGAACGAGACGCTCCTGCGACGGGCACCAGGGAGGCAATTGGCAGCGAACAGCGAGCGTCGATGCTCATCCGAGACGATGCTGGTCACGGGACACGCATGGTGCTCGGTAGCTGGCTCGACCGGACCAGGTCAACGATCATGCCGGTGAGCCGACCGTCGATCCGTGACGTCCCACTCCCCGTGGACATCCGTTGGTCGATGCTGGAACGCCTCGTCGTGCCGATCGACGGGTGCGACCTGGCGGCGAGGCTCCCCGGCAGCCGCCGGCCTCGCCATCAGTGCTTGGGGGCCAGCTATCCATCTCGTGCTGCGGCATCGCGGTCGAGGATTACTTCGACATCGAGAAGGACGCCCTGAAGGATTGAATACACGCGCCTGAGGATGGAAGCCGTCTCATGCGCTCCACCCCTCATGCGCTTCGAGGTCACGAAGATGCGGACCTGTACCAGCCAACTGAGGCCTCGAGCCGAGCCGTCGAGGTGCTGCCCGTCCCGCCGCTCGCTGCATCGCTGAGGACCCTGACCCGTCACTTGCTGGCCATAGAGAGCCGTCGATGAGGCCGCTGTCACGAAGACGCTCGTTCGGCAGCGTCAGCCGATATCGATCCGATGCAGCCGTACATCGCGCCATTCGTCCTTGTCCCCAGCGCCGAGCGCACCTGGCTGCAGTTGCCATGGACGGCGGACAAGCGGCCCTACAACTTGCTCTTGCGCCGCACCTCGGCCTCATGCACGACCTGGTGGAGCGACTAATGAACGGGAGGGCGGCCAGGCCATCCGGCCGCCCTCCCTGATCGGGTCGAGATCTCGGCGCTAATCCGCCGCGCCCTCCTGCAGCTCCTCCTCGGCCTGCAGCGCCCGGAGCTCCAGCAGCGCCTTCGGCACCACCGCCCGGAACTGGCCGGCAACTTCATTCCACCGGTGGAGCAGGTCCCTGGCGTAGGAGCTCCCGGTCAGGGCGACGTGCCGCTCGACCAGCGCGCGGACCGCGGTGAGGTCCTCTGCCTGCGGCACATCCAGGTGCACCGACTCGGCGTTGATCCGCCCTTCCAGCGTCCCGTCGGTGTCCAGCACCCACGCGCCGCCGTTCGTCATGCCGGCGCCGAAGTTGAACCCGACCGGGCCGAGCACCACCACCCGGCCGCCGGTCATGTACTCGCAGCCGTGATCGCCGAGCCCCTCGACGACGGCCGTCGCGCCGCTGTTGCGGACCGCGAAGCGCTCGCCGGCCAGCCCGGCGAAGAACGCCTCGCCCGCCGTCGCCCCGTAGAGCAGCGTGTTGCCGGCGATCGCCTGCGGGTCGGCGTAGAACGCGTCGCGATCCGGTCGGAGCACCAGCGTGCCGCCGTTGAGGCCCTTGCCGACGTAGTCGTTCGCCTCGCCCTCCAGCATCAACGTCATGCCATCGACCGCGAAGGCGCCAAAGCTCTGCCCGGCGCTGCCGCGGAAGACCAGCTCGACTGGCGCGGTGGCATTGCCGGCTCGCCGTTGCATCGTCAGGTTCCCGGCGATGCGAGCGCCCACGGTACGGTCCGCCGTAGCGATCGGCGACGACAGCGACACTGGCGCCCCCTGCCCGAGCAGCGGCGCGATCTGCGCCCAGAGGCGTTCGCTGAGGTCGTCCGGCGTCGAGCGGTCCATCGTCACCAGGTGACGACGCTCGTTTTCGGCCGCGGGCTTCGGCAGCAGCGCGCTGAGGTCCATCTGGCTCGCGCGGCCGCCAACGCTTCGCACCCGCAAGAGGTCGGTCCGGCCGATCAGCTCATCCAGCCGGCGCACGCCGAGGTCGGCCATGAGCTCCCGGATGCCGTCCGTCATCTGCAGGAAGTAATTGACGATCATGTCCGGCGTGCCGGCGAACTTCGCCCGCAGGTCGGCGCGTTGGGTCGCGATGCCGGTCGGGCAGGTGTTGAGGTGGCACTGCCGCGCCATGTCACAGCCCATCGCCACTAGCACGGACGTCCCGAACCCATACTCGTCGGCGCCCATCATCGTCGCGACGAGGATGTCCTTCGGCGTCTTCAGGCCGCCGTCGGTGCGGACCCGCACGCGCGGCCGCAAGCCGCTGCGGACCAGCGTCTGCTGCGCCTCGGCAAGGCCGAGCTCCCACGGCACTCCCGCGTGCTTGATCGACGCGAGCGGCGCCGCGCCCGTCCCGCCGGAGTGGCCGCTGATCAGCACGTAGTCGGCCTGCGCCTTGGCGACACCGGCCGCGACGGTGCCGACACCGGCTTCGGCAACCAGCTTCACGCCGATCTTCGCGCGCGGGTTCACCTGGCGCAGGTCGAAGATGAGCTGCGCCAGGTCCTCGATGCTGTAGATATCGTGATGCGGCGGCGGCGAGATCAGCGGCAGGCCGGTCACGGCGTGGCGCATCCGGGCGACGAACTCCGTCACCTTGAATCCCGGCAGCTGGCCGCCCTCGCCCGGCTTCGCGCCCTGGGCGATCTTGATCTCCAGCTCCTCGGCCATGCTGAGGTACTCGGTCGTCACCCCGAAACGCCCGGAGGCGACCTGCTTCACTTTATTGTGCGGGATATCCGGCCCGGCAGTGTTGTACCAATCCGGGTCCTCACCGCCCTCGCCGGAGTTCGACCGCCCACCAAGGCGGTTCATCGCGATCGCCAGCGTCGAATGCGCCTCCGGGCTCAGCGACCCGAGCGACATCGCCGTGACGACGTAGCGCTTGATAATCTCCTCGGCCGGCTCAACCTCGTCGAGCCAGATTGGCTCGCCGTACGGCATCGGCTCGAGCAGGTCACGGATCGCCGTCACCGGCTGTTCCCGCACCATGTCGAGATACTGCCGATAGGCGTCCTTGTCGTTGTGCTGCGACGCGGCCTGGATCGCGGTCACGATCGACGGCGCGAAGGCGTGCGTCTCGCCGTCCTTCTTGAATTTGACCATGCCATGGTCTGGCAGGCGCGCCGCCGGCTTCTCAAATGCTTCAAGGTGCCGCCTGCGGACATCCGCCTCGATGTCGGCGAACCCGATCGCGCCGAGCCGTGCCGGCGTACCGGCGAAGCAGCGCCCGATGACCTCATCGGCCAGCCCGAGCGTCTCGAAGATCTGCGCACCCCGATAGCCGCTGGCGGTAGAGATACCCATCTTCGCCATGACCTTCAGGAAGCCGTACTCCATCATGTCGATGTAGTTCCGGCGGAGGTCGCCAGGCGTCAACGTTTCAAGCCCCCGCGTGGCGGAGAGGTGTGCAGCGGCGTCGAGGGCCATGCGCGGATGCACCGCCGCCGCGCCGTACCCGACGAGCACGGCCATCTGGTGGACGTCCCACACCTCGCCGGTGTCGCAGACGAGGTCGGCCTTCATCCGGATGCCGGCGGCGATCAAGGCGTTGTGAACGGCTCCGACCACCAGCGGCATTGGCACGAAGGCGTGGTCGGCGTCGAGTCCGGCGTCGGACAGGATCAAGACCTCCGCGCCGTCTCGCACGGCAGCTTCGGCCTCGGCAACGATCGCCTCGAGCCGCGACAGCATCGCGCCTTCCGGTTGGCCAAGCGAGAACACGGTCTCGATCCGCTGCACCTCGAGCTCATTCGACCCTGCGATTGCTGCCAGCTCGTTTGCGGTCAGCACAAATGAGTGCAGGTGCGCGCGCCGTGCGTGCCGCGCCGACCGGCGGAGGATGTTGCCGCGCCGCCCCAGCCAGGTATCGAGCGCCATCACCTTGCGCTCGCGCAGGGAATCAATAGCCGGGTTCGTGACCTGGGCAAAACGCTGGCGGAAGTAGGTGCTCACCGGGCGCGGCGTCTCGGACAGCACCGCAAGCGGCGCGTCGTCGCCCATCGACCAGGTGGGCTCCTTCCGCTCGCCGGCCATCGGGGTGATGATCAGGCGCAGATCCTCGGCGGAGTAGCCGAACGCCTGCTGCTTCTGCACAACATCGACCGGCGTCTTCGTCGCCGCGAGGCGCGCCTTGGCGTCGGCATCGACCGGCACCGGCAGGGGCTCGTTCGGCTCCGCCTCGATCTGCAGCGGGATGCGGTGCTCCTCAAGCCAGCGCGCATAGGGCGCGTTGGTGGCCACGGCATGCTTCAGCTCGTGATCGCGCAGCACCTTTCCGGCATCGGTATCGACCAGGATCATCTGCCCCGGACCAAGCCGCCCCTTCTCGACGATGGAGGCCGGGTCCAGCTCGACCGTCCCCGCCTCGGAGCCGCAGACGAAGAGACCGTCGGCGGTAATTGCGTAGCGCAGCGGACGCAGCCCGTTCCGGTCGAGCGCCGCGCCGGCAAGGACGCCGTCACTGAAGCCGAGCGCGGCCGGGCCGTCCCACTGCTCCATCATCCCGGCGTGGAAGTCGTAGAACGCGCGCAGGTCCGGGTCCATGTCCGGACGCTGCTCCCACGCCTGCGGGATCGCCATCATCAACGCGTGCGGCAGCGACCGGCCGTTGTGGCGCAGGAGCTCGATCGCCGTGTCGAGGCTGAGCGAGTCGCTGCCCTCCATCGCGACCGGCGGGTCGAGCACCAGCGTGCCATCCCCATCCCCATCCCGCAGCTTCAGGTCGTCCTTCCGCGCCCGCATCCAGTTGCGGTTGCCCTGCACCGTGTTGATCTCGCCATTGTGGGCGATGAGGCGGAACGGCTGGGCAAGGCCCCAGGTCGGCTGCGTGTTGGTGGAGAAGCGTTGGTGGAAGAGGGCGATCGCCGTCTCCACACGCGGATCGGCGAGATCCGGGTAGAAGCGCATCAGGTCTTCCGGCAGGCAGAACGCCTTGTAGATCACCGTGCGCGCCGAGCACGAGACGGCGAAGAAGTCGTCGTCCGTGAACCCCGCCGCGCGCATCGCCTGCTCGACCATGCGCCGGGCGATCATCAGCTCGCGCTCGAAATCGGCGCCCTCGACGCCCTCCGGACGCCGGATCAGCACCTGCGCGATCGAGGGGAGCGTCTGGGCGGCTGTCGTGCCGAGCAACGAGGTATCGTGCGGCACATCTCGCCAGGCGATGATCTCCAGCCCACGCGAGGCGATCGCATCGGACACGATCTCTCGGGATCGCTCGCGCGCCTCGTTCACCAGCGGCAGGAAAAGCATCGCCACGCCGTAGTCGCCCGGCTGCAGGTCGCCCGCGCCGTTGGCGGCCAGCGTCTCGGCGAAGAGGACGTGCGGGACCTGGATCAGGATGCCGGAGCCGTCGCCGGAGCGCGCATCGGCACCGACCGCGCCACGATGCGTCAGGTTCACCAGCCCATCGAGCGCCTTGTCGAGGATCGCGCGAGACGGCCGCCCGGCAATGTCCACGACCAGACCAACGCCGCAGGCGTCGTGCTCGTACGACGGGTCATACAGCGGAAAGGCGGATCGGGATCGGCTCGTCGCATGTGCAGATGTGGTCATGGTCGGCTCCAGTTTGGGCGCCGGCACCCTCCGCTCGTGCAGCCAGTACAAGTGCATACCTTGGCTATCGAGGCAGGTGGCAGCCCGCGTGATTTCGCGCGCACAGCGGCGTCGGCGGACCCCCATGTCCACATCGCCAGCGCATCGCTCGTGTTCCGGGACCACATCTTCGTGGGACTTTCATTCTAATTCGCGCCCTGTGCTGGCGGAAACTCACAGAGCGCCAAGAAGATCGCCAGCCGATTTGGACGTATTGCCCAAACTCGTGCAAGATATGCACAACGAACACGCCGGCGCCCCTGCCGAAGCCCGGAGCAGCCCGATGTCATCGCACGTCGACAAGGAACTCACCTCCATCGCTCCCAACCGGGACGACATCCAGCACACCATCCATACCCTCGGCGAGCATGACGTCCAGCTCGTCTCACTGCAGTTCAGCGATATCTCCGGCGGCTCGCGCACCGTCACCGTGCCCGTCTCGCTGCTTCCCCGCGTCTTCCAGCGCGGCTACCGCTTCGACGGCGCGGCGATGGCCGGCGGCGAACGGCAGGTCGAGGTCGACCTCTTCCTGATGCCTGACCCGTCGACGCTCACGGTGTTTATGGAGGAGCCCGGCAAACCGCGTGTGGCGCAGCTCTACTGCTGGGTTACCCGCCGCGAGAACCAGCCCTTCCCCGGCGACCCACGCACCATCCTCCAGCGCCAGCTCCAGCGTGCGGCGGCGATGGGGCTCGACTATCGGGCCGGTATCGAGCTGGAGTTCTACCTCTACGAGGGCGACTCGCTCTCCGACGCCGCGCGCGGTGCCCACCTGATCGAGAACGGCTATTTCGGGGAAGGTGGCGACGACACCTCTTCGCTGCGGGACGAAGTCGTGGCGACGCTGCACGAGCTTGGCGTCGGCGTCCACGGCGCTCATCACGAGACCGGTCCCGGCCAGCAGGAGATGGACTTGCGGCACAGCGGCGGCATCCGCATCGCCGACCAGCTCATGACCACCCGCCAGGTGATCCGCCGCGTCGCCCGCCGCCACGGCATGCGTGCGTCGTTCATGCCGAAGCCGTTTCCGGATCTCCCCGGCTCCGGCATGCACATCTTCCAGCGCCTGCTCTCGCTGGACGACGGCCACGACCTCCTGCGCGACGACGGCGAGGCGCATGGCACGTCCGTCCTTGCCCGGCATGTCATTGCCGGCCAGCTCGCCCACGCCCGGGCCATGAGCGCGATCCTCAACACCACCGTCAACTCGTACAAGCGCCTCGCCGACGGCCACCGCGCACCCGCCTGGGCGACCTGGGCGCGTGTTTCCCGCGGATCGCTCCTGCGCGTGCCGACCGCCTCCAGCGACCAGCCAACCGACATCGAGCTGCGCAGCCCGGATGCGCTCGCGAACCCCTACCTCGCCATCGCCGCCGCCCTCGGTGCCGCCGTCGATGGTATCCGCAATGAGATGGAGCCGCCCCCACCCTTCGACGAGAACCTGGTCTCCTACGACGAGGACGAGTTCCACCGCCTCGGCGCCGTCCGCCTGCCGCAGACGATGGGCGAGGCGCTCGACGAGCTCGCCACCAACGATGTGATGCGTTCCATGCTCGGGACCTACATCTTCGACCAATTGCTCTCGGTCAAGCGCGCCGAATGGTCCGACTATCGCCGCCACGTGAGCCCCTGGGAGCACGAACGGTACGGAGATCTCTAGGTGGATGCAGGCACCGCACGCGAATATGGCGTGATCACCGTCCGCGATATCCTCGGCTTCGCGCTCCCGGCCGGCACCATCGTGGCGGCGGGCCATAGCGGGCTGGGCCGCGAGGTTACCTGGGCCACGCGCCTGCGCGCCGCGCCCCCGGCCTTCGGCCACATTTCCGGCGGGGAGATCGTCATCCTCGCTGCCGACATCCTCGAGATGATCGACGAGAACCTGACGCTTGCCGGGGCGATCCGCCAACTGGCGCAGTTCGGCGTCTCCGTCATCGCCACCACCGAGCAGGCGGACGCCCCGGCGCGCTCGGCCGCGGACGCCGCCACACTCCCCCTGCTCGTCTTGCCGCCGGACACCGATCTCGGTTTGCTGGAACGCACCGCCGCCCGCACGATCGCCGAACGGCGTCGCGAAATCCAGCAGCACGGCCAGGAAGAGGGCCGGAAGTTCATGGAACTGGCAATCGGCGGCGAGCCGCTCGATATCCTCGCCGACGAGGTCAGCCAGTCCTCGGGCCGCGCCGTCTCCATCGCCGCGCAGGACGGGCATCCGCTCGTCTTCCAGCCGGACCTCGACGACCGCGTCAGCGAGCGTGAGGCCCGCGGGATCCTCGGCGCTTCGGAAGACGCTGTCCAGGCCTGGCTGCGCACGGTCGGATCGTCCAGCTCCGCCGAGCCACCGGTCCACGGCTGGAACGCGCCAGACGGCTGGACGCGCCTCGTCGCGCCGGTGACCGGCCGCAACGGCCTGCTTGGCAGCGTCTCGCTCCTTACGCGCACCGACGATGAGCGCCCGGAAGACACGATCCTCGCCTCACGCGCCGCAGCAGCGGCCGCCGTGACCCTCGCCCAGGAGCAAGCCACCGCGCACGTCCGGCGTGAGGTGGAGCTCAATGTCCTCGACGAGATGCTCGACGGAGCGCTCCGGAGCGAGGTCGCGCTCGTCCAGCAGGCGCAACGGCTCGGCTACGATCTCGACCAGTCGTTCTGCGCGATCATCGCCCGGCTCGACCCGGCGCAGGGCAGCCCGGCGCGCTCCCGCGAGGGACGCTGGGCCGCGTTGGAGGCCGGCGTACGCCAGCTCGCCAAGGACATTGACGAGTCGAGTTTGATGTGGCGGGTCCGCAACTCCGCCGCGGAGATCGTCTGGCCGTCGCGTGATGGTGCGTCCGTTGACGAGATCGCCACTCGACTGCGAGAGGCGCTGGAAAGCGCCCTACAAGCAGGACAGCTCTCCGACGTCGTCTCGATCGGGGTAGGCCGGCCAGACCACGGAATCCCGGGCATCCGTCGGTCGCACCAGGAGGCTCGCCAGGCCCTCACGCTCGGCCGTCGCCTGCATGGCAGCGGGCACGTTACCGACTATGACGACCTCGGCATCTACCGATTGATCCTTGCCGCCGAGGGGCTGCCGGAGCTGCGGACGTTCCAGGATGAGAGTCTGCACGAGCTGGTCGAGTACGACCGCATCCATACCTCGAACCTGATCGAGACGCTGGAGGCCTTCTTCGCCGCAAACTGCAGCCCCAAGGAGGCCGCGTCGCTGCTCAATGTCCACCGCAACACGGTGCTCTATCGCCTCGACCGCATCGGCACCATCACCGGCCAGGATCTGGACGATCCCGAGGTTCGGCTTCGGCTGCACCTCGCGCTCCACGTCCGCGTGGCCCTCGGCGCCTGACGGCAACGACGGCGTCTCCCCTTGGCGCGTGCCCGCACTCCCCGGGCACTCCGAAGCGCTGCGGCGCTTCTCCGGCCCGGGGCTACAAATGGCCGGGTTCGCCCCGGTAGCCTCGGCCCCATGGTGGCCGAGGAATCGGCGCGCAGCGGTACCTTCAGGTGCCGCAAGCGTCGATATCAGGGCACGGCGCCTTGGCGAGGCGTTCTTGCTGCCGATATCGACCTGCGGTCGATGCGTCGGACATTTCAGTCCGACGCTACTGCTTGCCCCAGGCCTCGGCGGCCTGCCCGATGCGGTCCAGCGCCTTCTGGAGATTCGCCTCGGAGTTCGCGTACGAGATGCGCAGGTAGCCCTCGCCCGCCGCGCCAAAGCTCGTGCCTGAGACGCCGGCGACGCCGAACTCGTTCAACAGCCGTAGCTCGAACTCGTCGCTCGCCATGCCGAACGAGGAGATGTTCGGAAACGCGTAGAACGCCCCGCTCGGCATGACGCAGGTCACGCCCGGTATGGCGTTCAGGCCGTCCACGATCAGCTTCCGGCGGCTCCTGAACGCCTCCCGGAAGCGGTCGACGTCGTCCTGCGGACCGGTCAGCGCGGCCAAGCCAGCGCGCTGCGTCGCGACGTTCGTGCAGGAGTTGCTGTTCACCATCAGCGTCGCGACCGGCTCGACCAGCGGCTCCGGGAAGAGGCCGTAGCCGAGGCGCCAGCCGGTCATCGCATACGTCTTCGAGAAGCCATCGAGAATGACGGTGCGCTCGGCCATCCCCGGGAACGACGCGAGCGAGACATGCTCACCCTCGTAGATCAGCTCGCTGTAGATCTCGTCGGCCAGCACGATCAGGTCGTTCGCGATCGCAAGCTCGGCAATCCGCTCCAGCTCCTCCCGGGCCAGCACCCCGCCGGTCGGATTTGCCGGGCTGTTGACGATCAGGAGCTTCGTCCGGTCGGTAATCAGCCCTGCCAGCTCGTCGACGTCGAGCCCGAAGTCGTTCTCCTCCCGCAGCGGGATCGGCACGGCGTTGGCACCGGAGAACTCGATCATGGACCGGTAGATCGGAAAACCGGGATCCGGGTAGATCGCCTCGTCACCCTTCTGGAGCGTCGCGAGCATGAGGTAGAACATGATCGGCTTGCCGCCCGGCGTGACGATCACCTGGTCGGCGCGGTAGTGGGCGTCGCGGGACCGGGCGATGTAGGCGGCGATCGCCTCCCGCAGCTCCGGATCGCCGGCCGCCGGGCCGTAATGCGTCCATCCCGAGCGAAGGGCGTCGACCGCCGCGTCGATGACGTGAGCCGGGGTATCGAAATCCGGCTCGCCGATCTGGAGATGGACGACGTCCCGTCCCTGAGCTTCCAGCGCGCGAGCCCGGACGCCAACGGCAAACGCCGTCTCCGTCCCGATCCGGCCCATTCGCTCCGCCAAGCTGATATCAGCCATCTCCGCTCCATCCTTTCGACCATCAGGTACGCGGCAATTGCCGCCAAAGTCGTGCGCATTACCCTGTGATTGTATACACTAGACGAAGATGCGTCGTGGGCTATCCAGCTCGCGTTCGGTATGTCATGTCGCCGGGGCAAGGATGCCCGGACGGCCGTAATATGGGAAGTTGTCTAATGGCTGACACAACAGAAAGACCTCTTGGCCAACTTGGGCCAATCGAGCGTCGGAACCTCGGCTCCGACGTGTATCGGATCTTGCGTGACCGCATTCTCCGCCAGGAACTAAAAGCCGGCGAGAAGCTCTCCGATTTGCGGCTCAGCAACGAGCTCGGAGTCAGCCGGACACCGATCCGTGAGGCCCTCCACCAGCTCGTGCAGGACGGCGTCGTCGTCGCCGAACCGAACCGCGGCTTCTTCGTCGCGACCTTCTCGCAACGCGATCTCGAGGAGATCTTTGAGCTGCGGCTCGCACTCGAGCTGTTTGCGATGCGCCGGATCGACCTCAAGGGCCGGCGCGACGAACTGGAGCGCGCCCGGTTCGAGCTGGAGCATGTCGAGCGCCTCCTGCGCAACGCGAAGACGCCGGCGGCCGTCCGCGAGGCAGGGGACGCCTTCCTCAAGACCGACCGTGGATTCCACAGTTGGCTGGTCTCGACCGCGGACAACAAGCGCCTCAACGCCATCATCAACAGCATCTGGACCCAGATCGCCATCTTCCAGCAGATCGACCACACGATCCCCGAATGGATCCTCGGCGCGGTCGCGGAGCATCGCGAGGTGATCGACCAGCTGCTGGCCGACGACGTCGAAGGCGCGGCGGAAACAATGGAAGAGCACCTGCACAACATGCAGCGCGAGGTGCTCGCCGAGAAGACCGCCCAGATGGAAGAGGCCTAGCCACCCCGACGACCTGAACCCACACATCCGCCGGGCCGCGGGGCGAAATCGACCGCGGCCCCGTCGTTCACCACACCGGGACCCTTCGCCATGGATCTTCCCTCCGCCACATTCACTGATGTGTTGATGACCTTCACTGACCGCCTCTCGGCCGCCGGCGGCCGAGTTTCGACGGCGGCCTCGCTGGACGACGTCGTCGCGGCAATCTCCGGGGTCGCCATCGAAGGCTGGATTGCGCAGCAGGCAACGACGCTGTTCCCGGATCTGGCCGATGCGTTGTCCAGCGGCGGTATCACTCTTCGCGCGCCTCAGGACGTCGCCACGGTCCGCGACGCTCCGCTTGGCATCACCGCGGCACGCCTCGCCATCGCCGAGACCGGCTCCGTGCTCCTCCAAGAGAACGAGCTGGCCGGGCGATCCGTCAGCCTGATGACGCAGCACCTGATCGTGCTCTGCCCGGCGAAAGCGCTCGTGCCTTCGCTGGACGAGGCCGCGCCGGTGCTGCGGGAGATATCGCAGACCGGTCCCTCCTACGCCACCTTCGTCACGGGCCCAAGCCGCACCGCCGATATCGAGCGCGAGCTCGCCGTCGGCGTGCAAGGCCCGGGCGAGCTGCATGTGATCTTCCTGCCCGACACCCTACATTCTTCCGGAGACCTGCCCCATGCGCCCGGCAACCCGTAACCCGATCCTTTCTACCGCCAACCGGGGCCATGTTCCGCTGAAAGAGGTCGCGGTCCGGCTGCACGCGGACGACGATGTCGTCATCGCCCGCTCGCCCTTGCTGCCGCGCACGGTCCTGGAAGATGGCGGCGAAGAGATCACCGTCCGGGTGATGGTTCCGCCCGGGCACAAGCTCGCCGTCCATGCCATCCCGCAGGGCGCGCCGATCCGGAAGTACGGCCAGGTGATCGGCTTCGCATCGACGGACATCGCGCCGGGCGAGCACGTGCACACGCACAACGTTGAGGTGCATCAGGGCGAGCTGGAGCTGGACTACGCCTTCTCCTCGGCCGTGACGCCGGTCGAGATGGTGCCGGAAGCCGAGCGCCGGACGTTCATGGGCTATCGCCGTGCCGACGGCCGGGCCGGCACCCGCAACTACGTCGCGATCCTCGCCAGCGTGAACTGCTCATCGACCGCGACGCGGCGCATCGCGGACCACTTCCGCGACAACCCGATCATGGACCAGTATCCGAACGTTGACGGCGTGATCGGCTTCCCGACCAAGGGCGGCTGCGGCGCGCATTACGGCTCCGGCTACCTGCAGATGCTCCAGCGCACGATGGCCGGCATCGTCGATCACCCGAACGTCGGTGCCTACATCGTGCTCAGCCTCGGCTGCGAGGTGAACCAGCCACAGGACATGATCGAGGGCACATCAATGCGGGACGACCACCCGCTCGTGATCACGATCCAGGAGGACGGCGGGTTCGAGGCGTCCGTCGCCGCCGGGATCGCCGCTGTCGAGCGGATCCTGCCGGAGGCGAACAAGGCACAACGCGAGCCGATCCCGGTCTCGGAGTTCACTGTCGCGCTCCAGTGCGGCGGGTCGGACGGCTGGTCCGGCGTCACGGCGAACCCGGCGCTCGGCCGCGCCGCCGATGAGCTGGTGCGGCAGGGCGGCACGGTCGTGCTCGGCGAAACAAGCGAGGTCTACGGCGGCGAGCACCTGCTGACGCGCCGCGCGATCTCCCCGGAGGTCGGCCAGAAGCTGGTCGACAAGATCCATTGGTGGGAGCGCTATACGTCGATGTTCGGCGCGGAGATCGACAACAACCCGACGCCTGGCAACAAGATGGGCGGGCTGACGACGATCTACGAGAAGTCGCTCGGCGCGATCGCCAAGGCAGGCACGACGCCGATGACGGACGTTGTCGATTACGCCGAGCGGATCACAACGCGCGGCTTCGTGCACATGGACACGCCGGGGTACGACCCGGTGTCCGTGACCGGGCAAGTCGCCGGCGGCTGCAACGTCGTCTGTTTCACCACCGGGCGCGGCTCGGCATTCGGGTTCAAGCCGGCACCCTCGATCAAGCTCGCCACGAACAGCGATCTCTACCGCAAGCAGGAGCCGGACATGGACATCAACGCCGGCAAGATGCTGGACGGCGTCTCGCTGGACGACATGGGCATGGAGATTTTCGAAACGATCATCACCGTCGCCTCAGGCGAACTGACGAAGAGCGAGCGGGCCGGGATCGGCGAGGAAGAGTTCAACCCCTGGATCATCGGGGCGACGTTGTAGATTCTCGCGCGTTGGTTCCCATTCGTGGAACCTTTGTCCTCCCTGACCCGCAGCACGCACAGCGAGCGCCTGACGGGCATAGGATGGTTGCTGGCTAGACAAATCCTCCGGTGCGAGCCCTTCGCGGTTCGCTTGGTCGGGGTCGACGGTCCAGCTAGTCGGTCTGAGAGGGTCTTCTATGGCATCCACGACATCGACACGCGAGCCGCATTCGCCCTCGTTCGAGGCGCTCTACGAGCAGGCACTGGCCGACAGCCAGCTCTCTGACAACCTGACGCGTTTCCAGCAATCGTGGCGGGTCTCGCGTGACGACCAGATGGCCACGGTCGACTTCCCGGACCTCCGCGCCAGCATGAAGGCGGCGAAGACCGACGCGATCGACCACCTGGACGAGTATCTCGACCAGTTCATCGCCGCCGCCGAAGCCGCCGGGACAACGGTCCACCTTGCCGCGGACGCCGACGAGGCGACGCGCATTATTCGCGAGATCGCGCGACAAAACGGCGTCGAGGCCGTCGCGAAATCGAAGTCGATGGTCAGCGAGGAGATCGAGCTGAACCACGCGCTGATCGATGATGGCGTGGAAGTCGTCGAGACGGACCTCGGCGAGTGGATCGTCCAGCTGCGCGAGGAGCGGCCGAGCCATATGGTCATGCCAGCGATCCACCTCTCACGCCAGCAGGTCGGTGACGTGTTCACGACGCATCTGGGCCATCACGTCTCCCGCGACGACGTCGGCGAGCAGGTACGCGTCGCCAAGGACGCCATTCGCGATGTCTTCTTCCGCGCCGGTATGGGGATCACCGGGGCGAACGCGCTCATCGCCGAGAGCGGCACAGTGATGATGTGCACCAACGAGGGAAACGGGCGGCTGACGTCGTCCATCCCTCCCGTGCACGTCGTGCTGGCCGGGATCGAGAAGCTGGTCCCCACCTACGACGACGCGATGACCCAGCTCCGCCTGCTGGCGCGGAGCGCGACCGCCCAGCGCATCACGGTCTACACGACGTTCATCCAGGGGCCGACGCCGGGGCACCAGCAGCACCTGGTGCTGCTCGACAACGGTCGCCGCACGATGCGCGAGATGCCGGAGTTCCGCGAGGCGTTGCATTGCATCCGCTGCGCGGCGTGCGCGAACGTCTGCCCGCCCTATCGCGAGGTCGGCGGGCACGTCTTCGGGCATATCTACACCGGCGCGATCGGGCTCGTCGTGACACCGTTCTTCCACGGCATCGACGCCGTCGCCGGACCGCAGAGCCTCTGCCTCTCCTGCAACGCCTGCGAGACCGTCTGCCCGGTCGGCATCCCGCTGCCGCGCCAGATCCTCGACGTGCGGAAGATGGTCGTTGCCCACAAGGGCATGAAGCAACCGAAAGGCGCGATCCTCAAGGCGTACGCGAACCCGAGCCTGGCGAACCTGCTCTTCAAGATCGGGCGCCGGGCGCAGACGCCGCTCACGCGCGGCAGTCGCCTGATCCGGAACCGCAAGCTTCCGATTCTCAACCGCCAGACCAGATGGCGGAGCCTGCCAGCCCTCGCCAACCCGCCGCTACGGGACCAGATCGAGCGCGACGGCAGCGACGGCGCCTCGCATCCCCAACTCGGCGGCCGGCATGCGCGTCGCCCTCTTCCCGGGCTGCATGACGGACCGGCTGTATCCGGAGCAAGGGCAGGCGACCATCCGCGTGCTCGAGGCGCTGGGCGCGACCGTGGTCCATCCGCCGGACCTGCACTGCTGCGGGCTGATCCCGAACAACTCCGGCGACGTGACCGATGCGCGGTCACTGGCCCTGCGCACGATGGCGTCGTTCGAGGCAATCGAGGCGGACGTCATCGTCTCACCAAGCGCCAGCTGCGTCGCGATGATGGGGCAAGACTACGTGCACCTCTTCCGGGACGATCCGGAGGTCCTTCCGCGCGCCGAGGCAATGGCGGGCAAGATCATGGATTTCACGTCGTTCCTCGTGAACGTCGCGAAGCTCCAGCCGGGCGCGCTCAGCGACGGGGACAAACGCCCCCTCACCTACCACGACTCTTGTCAGGGATTGAACGCCCTCGGGCTGGGCCCGGAGCCGCGCTACCTGATCGAGGAGGTCATGGGCGACACAGTCGTCGAGCTGGCCGAGAACCGGATGTGCTGCGGCTTTGGTGGCTCGTTCAGCCTGGAACAGCCGGAGATATCTCGTCGCCTGATGGACCGCAAGCTGGACAACGCCCAGGCGACCGGCGCGCAGGTCGTCGTGACAGACAACCAGGGCTGCATCATGCACCTGCGCGGCGGCATCGACGCCGAGGGACGCCCGATGCAGGTGCGCCACATCGCCGAGCTGCTTGCCGAGCGGATCGACCATCTGTAGAGGAGGACACACCGTCCTCCCCTACGTCTTCGCACATGAAAGGGGCATCTCCATGCCGATCGTTCGCTATCGCGTTAAGGAAAACGAGGCACCCGCGTTGGGCCTGCTCGATGGGGATCGCGTCACCCCGCTCGTGGCCGGATCCCGCGTCGGAACCATGCGCGACCTGCTCCAGCTGGCCGCGTCCGATCTCGAGCGCGAGATCCGCGAGTCGGTGACCGGCGAGGTTGCTCGCCCTCGATGACGTGCAGCTCCTCGCGCCGGTCGACGAGCAGGAAGTCTGGGCGGCGGGGGTGACCTACCGCCGCAGCCGCGATGCACGCATGGAGGAATCGACGCAGCGGGACGTCTACGATCTCGTCTACGATGCCGAGCGCCCGGAGATCTTCCTGAAGGCGACGCCGCGCCGCATCTCCCATCCGGGCGAGGCGGTTACCATCCGCAGCGACTCGACATGGGACGTCCCCGAGCCAGAGTTGACGCTCGTGCTGAACCGTCATGGCGAGATCGTCGGCTTCACGGTCGGCAACGACATGTCGTCGCGTTCCATCGAAGGCGAGAACCCGCTCTACCTGCCGCAGGCGAAGATCTACGACGGCAGCGCCTCGCTCGGCCCGGTCATCGTATTGGCGAGCGAGATCGACGACGCGCTGGGCCTGCGCATCGAGCTCGTGATCGAGCGCGATGGCGCCGAAGCGTTCCGCGGCGAGACATCGACGGAGCAGATCCACCGCTCGCTGGACGAGCTCGCGCGCTACCTCTTCCGTGGCAGCGCCCACCCGGACGGCGCCTTCCTCATGACCGGCACCGGTATCGTCCCGCCGGACGACTTCACGCTTGCGAACGGCGACGTGGTGCACATCACCATTGAGGGGATCGGTACGCTCAGCAACCCGGTCGCGCGGCTGGACGTCGGCACCTGATCTGACCGCATTTCTCGCCAATTACAGGGCGTGGCAACACCCTTGCAGTGGCGCCGGCGGGCAAACTTGGCCCGTTGGAACCGGCAAGGTGTGCTTTTGGATATCGTCAAGGACCATGAATCCCCTAAGCAGAAACTTCGACAGCGTCGTGAAGCCCTGGACCGGGCCGCGGAAGCAGCGGCGGAAGAAGAAGGTGACGAGGGGCATCTCGGCAGCGAGTCGCCCAAGATCGTCTCCGATGCATCGAAGCTGGGCGAGAAGCGCCTCGTGCGGCCGACCGCCGGGCACGCCATCACTTCGTTCGCGGGCGGGATGAGCGTGAGCTTCGGCGCGATCGCGATGGCGGCCGCTGCAGCATCCGTCGGTGGCACGCTCGGGCAGCCGTCGCTCGGGCACCTGATCGGGTCGCTGATGTTCCCGATTGGCTTCGTCATCCTGCTCATCGGCAAGACCGAGCTGTTCACGGAGAACTTCCTGATCCCGGTCGTCGCGGTGCTTAAACGTCGTGGCTCACTACCGCAACTCGCCAAGCTGTGGGGAACCGCGCTCGCGTTCAACCTGCTTGGCGGCGTCGTGTTCGGCTTCCTGATCTCGCGCGAGGGCGTGCTCGCACCGGCGTATGCCGACCAGGTGCATCGCGCTGGCGGAGAAGAAGACGCACTACGGCTTTGAGACGGCCTTCGTGAAGGCGATCTTCGCCGGCTGGCTGATGACGACGCTGACCTGGCTGGTCATCGCCTCGAAGGGCCTCGGCGCCCAGCTCGCGCTGATCTGGATCATCGCCACGACGATCGTGCTCGGGCAGTTCAACCACGTCGTGATCTCCGCCTCGGAGATTTTCATGGGCATGTACCTCGGCGGCGACATTACGGCCATCGACTGGCTGAGGGCCAACTTCCTGCCCGCGCTGGCGGGGAACCTCGTCGGCGGACTCGTGTTCGTGACACTGATCCACTACATGCAGTCGCTCTTCCATCGCCCGGTCGCCGATGCGGCGTCGCTGGACCGCGCCTTTCGGTTGTAGCGTGGTCAGAGATGGCAGATATCTCCTGAAGGGACCAGTCCCTCACTCGCCGCTCGATTCCCTGGCCAGCGGCAGGAGATCACGGCCAATGGTCTCCAGCCAGGCGTCCTGATCGGCCCAGGCCGGCGGCACCAGCACAACCGCATCCGCACCGGCTTCAGCCAGCCTCCGGATGGCGTCGACGGCCCGTTCCGGCGAGCCGCCGATCGCGAGGTCGTCCAGCCACGCGTCGGGCATCTCCGACTGCAACGTATCGGTCCCCCGCTCGATCAGGGCGAGGAGCTCCTGCGCGTACGGCAGCGGTGAGAGTTGCACGTTCGCCTCGCCGCCCAATGTCTCCGCCGTTACCTGGCGCAGGGCTGCCCTCGCCTCCTCCGGGTCATCTGCGCTGACCACGCAGTTTGCGTAGATCGTGACGCGATGGGGCTCGTCCCGCTCCACGGCGGTGGCGCCGGAGGCGATCTGCTCCCGCGCCCAGGCGACGTAGGCCGGCCGCTGAATTCTCGGCGAGGATCGTCCCGTCGGCGCAGCGCCCGGCGAGCCGGAGCGACTTCGGTCCGCGCACGCCCAGCGACACCGGCGGGACCACGTCCGGCGCGTGCTCCAGCTCGACATCGCGCAGGCGCACGGACTTCCCGGAAACGGTGACATCCTTCCCCGCCAGCAACGCGCGCACGGCGGTGGTTGTCTCTTCCAGCGCGGCCAACCACGAGGATGGCGTCTCCCCGATCTGGTCCATCCACTCGGCGACGCCATGCCCGATGCCGCCATGGAAGCGTCCCGGGTGCATCCGCGCCAGCGTCGCGAACTCCATGGCCAGGAACGACGCGTTGCGCGCCACCGCCGGGGCGATTCCGAGCCCAACGGTGATTCGCTCGGTCGCCGCCAGCGCCGTGGCCGCCTGGGCGATGCCGCCGGTGTAGAAGCAGTCCTCCACCACCCACAGTTCGTCAAACCCGAGGGCCTCGACCCTCCGGGCGAACGCCACCAGCCGTTCCGGGGCCTGCTCGCGACGGAACATCACCCCGATGCCGGGTAGACCTGCCATCCCCTGCTCCTCTCTGCTGTCCGCCGGAGACCGCTCGCGCATTTCCACTATCATGAAGCGTTGTATCCGGCTTCGGATGCCTGCTCCACCAGTATGGGGGATTCATGCGCGAACGATTCCATCTCGATGCCTACAATGTCATCATCGTCGCCCTCATCCCCTTTGTGCTGCTCGTCGCGTGGGGCCTGACCTGGCGCTACGATCGGCATCTCGAGGCGCAGGCATGCGAGCAGTCGGTCGAGTACCTGCAGAACGTGACCGACATCGCGAGCGAATACACCTCTGCCGCCTCGCTGGACGACGCGGACGCCTGGGCGGAGAACATGCAGGACATGTCCGTGCCGGGGCCGGCGACCGACCTGCATAATGGCGCCGTCGCGGCGTTCACCTACGCCGCCCGCGCGGACCTGCCGGCGGACCCGTCACAGCCAGGCAGCCTCTACGACGAGTTGACGACGTTCAAGAACGTCCTCGATGAGGGGCGGCAAACGCTGGTCGAGCAGTGCCCAGCCACGGAAGCGCTGATCAGCGACGCATTCCCCATGTACTTCCGAAAGGACGGCCAATGAGCACCGACAACACGCCCGAGTCCCCGACGCTGACCCACTTCGACGACGCCGGCAACGCGCGCATGGTCGACGTGGGCGACAAGGCCGAGACGAAGCGCATCGCCGTCGCCTCCGGACGGATCCGCATGCAGCCCGAGACCGCCGCGATCATCCGCGAGGGCCGCGCCGCCAAGGGCGACGTACTCGGCGTGGCGCAGGTGGCGGCGATCATGGCCGCGAAGAAGACGTCCGATATCATCCCGATGTGCCACCCGCTCATGCTGACGAAGGTCGACGTGCGCTTCGAGGTAGAGACCGACGCCATCGGCATCCGCGCGGAGGTCCACACCCGGGGCCAGACCGGCGTCGAGATGGAGGCGCTGCACGCCGTGAGCGCGGCGGCCCTCACCATCTACGATATGGTGAAGGCCGTGGACCGCGGCATGACGATCGAGGACATCCGGCTGGACTCGAAGGAAGGAGGGCGCTCCGGTGAGTGGAAACGCGCCTGATCACGACGATCGCCACTGGTATCGACTGAGGGACGAAATGACCGAGGAAGACAAGGGCTTCATCGCCGATGACGGCGAGACGCGAGGCGTCGATGACGCGACCGCCGGCAAGGTGCGGGAGGCGTTCGGGCGTGACCTGCTCGTGAAAGAAAACGAGGTCGTCGAGGAGTTCGGCGGCGTCTGCTTCGACGGTGTTTGTGCTATCGGCCCGGCCGATCCGGCGCATAACGCGCTGGTGCTGCGCAACCTCGGGGCGCTCGCCGGCTTGCGACCGGAGCGTGTTGAGGATGAGTCAGAAAGTGGCACGGGCGACGCGGATTAGTCTCCCGCGCGAGCGGATTTCCGCGTACACTTGCCTCTGACGAGCGTCATCCAACGAGAGATCGCCCGACGCGAATGCGCTGCAGGCCGCGGGGCGATCCCGACCGACGCGGTGGTGGACGATGGGGTGCCGGATCCGGACCAGCCGGGGCGGTATCCAGTGTGGAGAGGAAACGAGACATGGCCTCTGTGACGACGCAACGGCGCCGTACGACCTGGAACGCAGGTCTGATCCCCGGCAGCGAGCGCGCGTTCTGGTATTTCCTGCGCGTCTCCGGCCTGCTGCTGGTCATCATGGCGGGCGGCCATCTCTTCATCACGCACTACCTGAACGTTCCCTCCCAGACGACCTTCGAGTTCGTCGCCAACCGCTGGTCGAACCCGTTCTGGATCACTTTTGACATCCTCCTCCTGTTCGCCGCCCTCTGGCACGGGCTCATCGGCCTGCGCCTGGCGACCACGGACCTTGTGAAGAACAAGGGCGTGCGCCAGGTCCTTTTCGGGCTGATCTACCTGTTCGGCGCGGTTTTCTCGATCCTCGGGCTGGTGAATATCTTCTCGTTCGACGTCGAGGCGGCCCGCAACAATACTGGCCCGCTCTCCGGGCAAATGTGGTTCGGGGACCTGATCGCCTACTCCCTGTTCGCCTTCGCCGCGATCCTTTACATCGCCGTCATCGTCGGCGCCGTCTGGGTCTTCCGGAACCTGCGGAACGGCATCGTCCCGATCTACAACGGCGACGTCGGACAGTACGCCTGGATCCTCCACCGCGCGACCGGCATCGGCGTCACCTTCTTCCTCCTGATCCATATCATCGACATCATGCTGATCAGCTGGGGCCGCGACATCTACGACCACACGGTGAGCTTCTACGCGAACCCGTTCATCATCCCGATGGAGATCCTGCTCGTCGGCGCGGTGATCTATCACACGCTGAACGGCCTGCGCGTGATCGCCATCAACTTCACCGCGAGCGGCCCGGTGCGCGAGAAGACGGCGTTCTGGTGGGTACTGGCGGGAACGATCATCCTGACCATCCCGAGCGCGATCGTGATCCTCATCCACGAGCTGTAAGGGCCACCAGCGCCGGACAACACGAGGCGGGAGGCTCAATGCCTCCCGCTTTTTTGTGCCCGGCATCCCGGCACGACTCCTGCCATGACGTCCCGCAGCGAGGCGAACCGCCGCCTTAAGGACCGATACACCTTCGACCGAGGAACCCGCATGGAAACGATTGATAATCCGCAACAGGCCGCCGAGGAAGCCGGCCTCGTCTATGTGAGCGCGGACGGCCCCGGCATCTCCCGCCATCGCGCCGGCAAGGGCTTCTTCTACCGCAACTCACGGGGCGACCGCATCACCGACGAACGCACGCTGAAGCGAATCAAGGCCCTCGTCATCCCACCGGCGTGGACCGACGTCTGGATCTGCCCGAAGCCCAACGGCCATCTCCAGGCCACCGGCCGCGACGCCAAGGGGCGCAAGCAGTACCGCTATCACGAGAAATGGCGCGAGGTCCGCGAAGAGACGAAGTACGAGCACATGATCGAGTTCGGGCAGGCGCTGCCGAAAATCCGTGAGCGGGTCGATGAGGATCTGCACAAGCGTGGATTGCCGAAGGAGAAGGTCGTCGCGGCGGTCGTGCATCTGCTCGAAACGACGCTCATACGGGTCGGCAACGACCAGTATGCAAAGGAGAACAAATCCTACGGGCTGACCACGATGCGTGACCGCCACGTCGACATCGACGGTTCGACCATCACGTTCAACTTCAACGGCAAGGCCGGCGTGGAGCACGAGATCGACCTGCGCGACCGCCAGCTGGCCCGCATCGTCAAGAAGTGCCAGGATATCCCCGGCCAGCACCTCTTCCAGTACCTCGACGAGAACGGCGATCGTCAGGCGATCAGCTCATCGGACGTCAACGCCTACCTGAAGGAGATCACCGGCGAAAACTTCACCGCGAAGGACTTCCGCACCTGGGCCGGGACGAAGCTCGCCGCTGAGGCGCTCTCCAGCTTCGAGGAGTTTGATACAGAGACGAAAGCAAAGCACAACGTCGTCGAGGCGATCGAATCGGTTTCGAAGAAACTCGGCAATACCCCGACGATCTGCCGCAAGAGCTATGTCCACCCGGCGGTGATCGACGCCTATCTCGACGGCGACACGGTCAAGACGCTCGAACAGCGCGCCGAGCAGGAGATCCGCAAGAATCTCGGCACGCTGGAGCCCGAGGAAGCGGCGGTCCTCGTCCTGTTGCAGCAGCGATTGCAGGCGGACGCGGTGTAGGGGGATCACCTTGGAGGGCGATAATGAATATCGCCCGTACGAGAACAGGTGTAGGGGCGATATTCATTATCGCCCTCGTTTCACGTCGCTACTCCACCGGGGCATCGGGGTCGGCGCTCCACTCCGTCCATGAGCCGGCGTAAAGCGCGACGTCGGTGAATCCGGCGACCCGCAGCGCGAACGACGCGACCGAGCCACGCGCGCCGGTCGAACAATACGTGATCGCTCGCTTCCCGTCCGCCATGCCAAGCGCCTCGTAGCGCGCGCGGAGCTCCTCCGGCGGAAGGTAGACGTTGACGCTGTCGGCAACGGCATTCTCCGTGTACGGGACGTTCACCGCACCGGGGATATGCCCCGATCCGTACTCGTTGTCACTCCGGGCATCGACGATGAAGACATCCTCACTCCCGAGCGCCGCCAGGATCTCGTCTTTCGTCGCGAGCAGGTCGCGCCGGACGCCGCTCTCGTCGATCTCCGGCGCCTCCAGCGGATGCAGCGCATCGGCGCCTTCGGCAACCTCTCCTCCGGCATCGCGCCACGCCGCCAACCCGCCATCGAGCACGCGCGGGGTCGGGAAGCCGAGATACGCCAGCTGCCACCAGCCCCGCGCGGCGAAGAGCGACCCGGCGTCGTAGACGATGGTGTCCCGATCGGGCGAGACGCCGCGCGCCGAGAGCAGCGCCCGCATGTCGTCCTCCCAGGCGCTGATCCCCTCCTCCGATGTGTCCGCCAGCTGCAAATCGTCCCAGTTCACGCGCAGCGAACCGTCGATGTGCCCGCTCTCGAACTCTCCCGTATCCAGCACGGCAAGCCATTGCGTTTCGAGAGAGGCATCCAGGACATCACTGGCACTGATGAGCAAATCCTCGACGGCCACGGTCGGTGAGGCAGCCGGTGTCGCCGGCTGTGCTCGCGCGGCGATGGGAAGCACCAAGCCGCCGGAAGTCGCGGCCATGGTACGGATGAGGAGATCGCGGCGGGTGATCGGTTGCATGAGAGCATCTCCTGACAGGTGACGGAACGAGGTGCAGGAAGCCCCATTCTACAGACGCCTGTCCCATGCCCGCTGCACCTTGCGGAACGCGGCGACCACATCCTGCATGTCGTCCTCACTACCGAGCAGCAGGTTTTGGGGGAGCCAGATCGTATGCTCTCCCGCCTCCACCGCGTTCGGGAACTCCGCCGCTTCCGGAACAGCGTCTGCCCCGAAGCGATCGCGCAGCGCGTTCCGGACGGCACGTTGCGCGGGCAAGGGACGGTAGCCCCCGAACGCCTCCACGCCTTCCGCATTGATCGCCTGCAGGAGCTCGCCTCGATCCCTGCCTCCGAACGCGGCGGGATCATACCGAAGTTGGTAGAGGTGCCAGGCATGCCGCGTCACGCGTGCGTCGATCTTCAACGGGACCAGGCCGGGCACGGTCGACAGTCCCTCCTCCAGGATTCGCGCACTCCGATCCCGCCGTTGCATCATCTCCGGCAACCGTTCGAGCTGGGCGATGAGGATCGCCGCCTGCCACTCGGTCATCCGCAGGTTCCGGCCCGGAATCGCCGGCTCATACCACGCGCCGTCCGGCCGTCGCCCAACATCATGGATCGCCCATGCCCGCTCGTACAGCGCGGGGTCGTTCGTCACGACCATCCCGCCCTCGCCGGCATTCAGGTTCTTGCTCGCCTGGAAGCTGAACGTGCCCATATCCCCGATCGCGCCGACCGGCGTGCCCCTCCACGACGCACCCCACGCCTGGCAGGCATCCTCCAGCACTGGGAGACCGTGTCTGGTCGCGACCTCGAGCACACCGTCCATGTCGGCCGGCAACCCGCCGATGTGGACCGGCACGATGGCCCTGGTGCGGCTGGTCAGCGCCCCCTCGATTTTGCCTGGGTCGATGGTGTTCGTCTCGGGATCGATGTCGACGAAGACGGGTTTCGCACCGACCGAGAGGATGGCGCCGGCGGTGGCGATAAAGGTGTACGCCGAGGTGACGACGTCGTCGCCAGGTCCGACACCGAGCGTCTCCAGCGCCAGCTCGAGCGCGAGCGTCCCGTTCGGCACCGGAACGGCGTATGCCGCACCCTGGAAGGCGGCGAACTGGCGAGCGAACTCGCGCGTCATCCCGCCTGTCAGCTCGCCCCAATGCCCGCTTCGCAGGACCTGGAGGAGAAGGCCTTCCTCGCGTTCGCCGAAGACCGGCCAGACGGGGCTCGATGTCTTACGTGCCGGGGAACCGCCGTCGATTGCGAGTCTTTCCGCCATTCGCTTTTCCCCACTCTGCCGATGATGCGATTCTCCGCATCCTACGCGCGTTCGCGCAGATGGTGAAGTAGGAGCACAGCGTTTCGTGTACGGGCGATGCCCGTATCGCCTCCTCCATCGAGGCGATGGAGTTACGCATGTGATTTGTCACTACCGCTGGTCGCGGAGGAGGTACGCCCAGTCGCGGAGGTCACGGACGAGGTTGTGCATCAGGTCGCGTGAGGTCTGGTCGGAGAGCTCACCGAGCTGGTTGAACTTGTCCTCGGCGAAGGTCACATAGACCTCCGGCTCGGGCAGCACGACGGCACCCATCGAGAGGAAGACCTTGCGCAGGTCGAGCTGCGCGCGGATCGTGCCGACGCGATCGACCGACGCCCCGGCGATGCCGTCGGCTTGCCACGCAGCACGGAGCGCCCGCGCGGCACCGTCACCCAGTCCAGCGCGTTCTTCAATACGCCCGGGACCGAATACCCGTATTCCGGGGTGCAGACCAGCACGGCGTCAGCGCGGCGCAGGGCCGTGCGGAAGTCCTGCACGGTCGGCAGATGCTCGGCGGCGGCATGGTCCGGGTTATAGAATGGCAACGTGTTGATCGGCGCCTCGATGATTCGCACGTTATCGGGCGCAAGCAGCATCGCCGTGCGCAACAGCCCACGGTTGTACGACTGCTGGCGCACGCTGCCGACCAGCGCAACGATCTCGATCCGATCGTGATCCATCCCTTCCCCCCGGATGTCTGTTGTGATGGGCCCCACCCCACCGGTTTCGATGCATTTTACCGTACAGCGGGTATGCGCAGGAACGCGACGAGGCGGCCCCGATCGGAGCCGCCTCGTCAAAGGTTGCGCGACAGTGGCGCTATGCCTGCATCAGCCGCCGCAGCACCGCCGGCAGGATGCCGCCGTTGCGCAGGTAGTTGATGTCGACGTTGCTGTCGACGCGCATGATTGTCTCGAACTCGAACGACGAGCCGTCCGGTCGCGTCGCCGTAACCGTCAGGGTGCCCTTCGGCGCCAGCTGCGCGTCGAGATTCGGGATGGAGAAGGTCTCCTTGCCCGTGATGCCCAGCGTCCCGGCGTTCTCGCCTGGCTTGAACTGCAGCGGCAGCACGCCCATGCCGACCAGGTTCGAGCGGTGGATCCGCTCGAAGCTCTCGGCGATGACGGCCTTCACGCCAAGCAGCAACGTGCCCTTCGCCGCCCAGTCGCGCGACGAGCCGGTGCCGTACTCCTTGCCAGCGATCACGACGAGGTCGGTGCCGTCGGCCTGGTACTTCTCCGACGCCTCGTAGATGGTCATGTCGTCGCCGGTCGGGAAGTACTTGGTCCAGTTGCCTTCCTTGCCCGGCGTCAGCAGGTTGCGCAGGCGGATGTTCGCGAACGTGCCGCGGATCATCACCTCGTGGTTGCCGCGTCGGGAGCCAAGGAGTTGAACTCGCGCGGCTTGACGCCGTGCTCCTTCAGGTACTGCGCCGCCGGGCTCGTCGCGCGATGGCGCCGGCGGGGGAAATGTGGTCGGTCGTGACCGAGTCGCCCAGCAGCGCGAGCACCCGCGCGCCTGATGTCGTCGACCGGCTGCACCTCCGGCGAAAGGTCCTCGAAGAAGGGCGGCTCCTGGACGTAGGTCGACTGGATCCAGTCGAACAGGTCGCCTTCCGGCACCGGCAGGGTCTTCCACGCCTCGTCGCCCGCGAAGACGGTGGCGTACTCGCTCACGGAACAGCTCCGGCGTGAGCCGCGCGCCCATCGTCGGCGATCTCATCCTTGGTCGGCCAGATGTCGGCGAGCTAGACCGGATCGCCGTTCGGGTCGTAGCCCAGCGGCTCATCGCAGAGGTCGATATCCACCGTGCCGGCGAGGGCGTAAGCGACGACCAGCGGCGGCGAGGCGAGAGTCGACGCGCGAACCGCGGGTGGATGCGGCCCTCGAAGTTGCGGTTGCCCGAGAGCACCGACGCCACGACGAGGTCGTTGTCCTCGACGGCCTTGGCGACCGGCTCCGGCAGCGGGGCCGGAGTTGCCGATGCACGTCGTGCGACCGTAGCCGACCGTCTGGAAGCCGAGCGCGCTCAGGTACGGCGTCAGGCCCGACTGCGTCGAGGTAGCGCGAGACGACCTGCGAGCCCGGGGCGAGACTGGTCTTCACGTACGGCGGCGTATCCAGACCGCGCTCAACGGCCTTCTTGGCGACGAGCCCGGCGCCGATCATCACCGACGGGTTGGACGTGTTGGTGCACGAGGTGATCGCGGCGATCGCGACCGAGCCGTGGTGCATCTCGATCTCAACGCCATCGACATCGACCTCCACCTCGCCGTATCGCTTCAGGCGCGGCATCGTGGCGACGGCGGTCTCGACATCTGGCTGGTGCCGCTCCGGATCCGGATGATCCTGCTCGCTCTGCCCGGAGAGCGACGGCGGATCGCTGGCCGGGAACGACTCCTCATCGGTG